>BPGU01000003.1:0-600000 GCA_026003195.1 Armatimonadota bacterium | reverse complement strand
CATTGTGTCGCGTGCCGCAGAGATAGAAGGGCGCAAGCCCAACGAACCGAAGGATGAAGAGGAGTTCGAACAGGATCTCAGGGCGCGCTTGATTGAGGATACCGGTCTCATCGAACTGTTCGCCGAGTCCACCTCGCCGCGTCGTGCACAGGACGCGGCAAATGCAGCAGCGCTGGTTATCGTCTGGCAAAACGAGCACCAGCGCAAGGAGGAAGCACGCAACACGGTGCGCTTTATCCGCAACCAGCTGGATGCGCCAGGCGGAGTGCGGGAACAGCTGGCACAAGCCGATGAGAGGTTAGCGTCTTTCAAGCGCAGGAAAGCGTTTCTGGATGCAGGCGAGCAGATACGCGCGCTGATGTTGCAGATGGTGGAACTGAGCAACCGACGGTGGCAAGGCAACCTGCGTCTGGTAGACCTGCGCACACGTCTCGCCGCCACACGTCGGAGGCTTGGGCAGGAGCCTTCTACTCTGGTATCGCCCACCATCTATGAAAACCCGACGGTGCAGGAAATCAAGAAACAGCTGGTAGCCGCAGAAGCAGACCTGCTAGCTCTACAAGCACAGTTCACCGACGAGCATCCTCGTGTTCAGTCTGCTGTCGCCCGCGTCGAGGCATTGCGTGAGCGACTCCAGCAAGAAGCCGCCCGCATCGAGAGCGTTCAGCGTTTGCCTAACCCTGTCTATCAGGAGTTATACAAAAGTGCCGCCCTGCTCTCTGCCGATATCGTCGGGCAGGAAGCACAGATGAGCGCGCTGGAAGAGACCCTGAATAGCATTCGTCAGCAGTTGCTGGCGGTACCGGAACTGGAGAAGCAGCTCACTCAGCTCCTGCGCCAGCGACAGGCACTGGAAAAACGTTATCTCTTCCTGATAGAGCGCTTGCAGGAAGCAGAACTGACGCAGGCGGTCAAACTGGGCAACGCGCGCGTGGTAGAGTTAGCGCAACTGCCCGGCAAGCGTGTCAAGCCGCGGCGCATCCTGAACATGCTGATGGGCGCTGTACTCGGCGCGCTGCTGGCGACAGCCTTCTCCCTGCTGCTGGAACAGCTGGATCGTCGCCTGCCCTCTGCACAGGAGGCTTCGGAATGGTTGAATGCGCCACTGCTGGCTGCCATTCCTGTCCTGCGCGAGGGGGCAGATTCCCCGGTTCTGACGGAGCCTGCCGCCGTCGAGGCGTTTCGCAACCTGCGCACGACCCTTCGGTTGGAGAGCCTGAACCGTCCCATACGTGTGCTGATGGTCACTTCCTCTTCGGTTGGGGAAGGGGTAACTTTTGTATCCAGACATATTTCGGTCGGTATGTCGCATTCTGGACTGCGCGTCGTGCTCGTAGATGCCAACTTGCGTCAGCCGGGGCAACACCGCTTCGGCGGTACACCGTTTGCTCCCGGGTTGGACGCTCTTCTGCGGGGGGAGTGCGGCTTGGAAGAATGTCTTCATGCTACTGGTGTGGACAACCTCTGGTTGCTCCCTGCAGGCTCTGCACCTCCGAACCCCACCGAACTGCTGGAATCTACCAGGATGTCGGAGATGCTGACGCAGCTGAAAGAGCGATTTGACATCCTGGTGCTGGACGTGCCACCGGCAGCGATGTTTGCCGATGCACTGGTGCTTGCGCTCCACAGCGACGCCATCCTGCTGGTCGTTCAGCCGGGAGTCACCCTGCGTGACGAGGCTGTTCGGGCGGTGCATGCCCTGCGTGCAGTGCCAGAGGCAAGGCTTCTGGGCGTCGTGGCGAACCGGGTGCCTGTTTCCCGCAACAGCCAACGACCCGACCATCTCTCATCCAGGAGGCTTCAAACGTGAAAGGGTTGATACTGAGTGGAGGCAAGGGTACCCGCCTGCGTCCGATTACCTACACGGGCGCGAAACAGCTAATCCCCATTGCCAATAAGCCGGTGCTTTTCTACGGCATCGAGGCGATACGCGATGCCGGCATTACCGATGTGGGCATCATTGTCGGCGATACGCGCGAGGAGATTATGCAGGCAGTGGGCGACGGTAGCCGGTGGGGTATCCGTGTGACCTACATTCACCAGCCGGAACCGCTTGGGCTGGCACACGCGGTCAAAATAGCGCAGGATTTTCTGGGCGAAGAGCCGTTTGTCATGTATCTGGGAGATAACCTGGTCAAGGAAGGCATTACCCCCTTCGTGCGCGAGTTCGAGCAGATGCGTCCCAACGCTCAGATATTGCTGGCGCGCGTGCCCAACCCGCAGGAGTTTGGCGTAGCGGTGCTGGAAGGTGACAGGGTGGTACGCCTCATCGAAAAGCCCAAGCAGCCTCCTTCTGACCTCGCGCTGGTGGGTGTATATATGTTCGACAGACATATCTTCGAGGCGGTGAACGCCATCCGTCCCTCCGCGCGAGGAGAACTGGAAATCACCGACGCCATTCAGTATCTCATCGACCACGGTTATCAGGTGCGCTCGCACATCATCAGCGGATGGTGGAAGGATACGGGCAACCTGGACGCCATTTTGGAGGCGAACCGCATCCTGCTGGAGGACATCGAGCGCGACATCCGTGCCGAGGTGGATGCCACATCGCGCCTGCATGGGCGGGTATCCATTGGCGGGGGCACGCGCGTGGTGCGCAGTGTGATTCGCGGGCCCGTGATCATCGGCGCAAACTGTCTGATAGAGAACGCCTACATCGGTCCTTTCACCTCTATCGCCGACGGCGTGCAAATCGTCGCCAGCGAGATAGAGCACAGCGTGATTCTGGAGGGATGTCGCATCCTGAATGTAGGCTCGCGGGTGGAGGACAGCCTGTTGGGGCGCAACGTCACCGTCTGTCGCGATGAGGGCAAACCGCGTGCCGTGCGGCTGATGCTGGGAGACAACAGTCAGGTCAATCTGCTGTGAGGAGCTGGTGGTTTACCACTCGGTGGATGCTCGGTGCACAGTTCGCTGCCCGCGTGCTGGGACTGCTGAACAACGTGTTGCTGGCACGGCTGCTTGCTCCCGCTTCCTATGGAGATTTCACGCAGGCGATGGCAATCGCCGGGTCGTTGGCGCCCCTTGCCGATATGGGTATCTCCTCGCTGGTGATGCGACATGGTGCACGTCGTGCTCGTTCATCCACCGTTCTGGGTACAGCCATCGGTCTGCGGATGGTACAGGCTATCCTGCTGTGGGGCGCTGTCGTCTGGGGGGTGGGATGGATATATCCCGGTGCTCGGCTGAGAACAGCTCTCGCGCTGGCAGGGGCGTACTGGGCGGCAGCCTGCGTGCATCAGTTGCTGGCGGGAGTGGCTCGGGCACGCCTTCAGGCGCACATCGAAACGCAGGCGGTGGTTGTGGAGCGTGTTGCCACCGTGTTGCTGGCAGCGGCAGGGGCGTTCTGGTTCGGTTTGACAGGAGCTTTGCTCGGTGTACTGACCGGCGGTGTACTCGCGCTGGCTGTCTATCTGTACAAACTTCCTCTCCCACGGGCACAGATACGCTGGCGTGTGTGCAAACTGCTACTTGCTCTCGGCGTGCCGCTGGCGGTCGCTGATGTCTGTCATGGACTCATCATGCGGCTGGACATCCTCGCCGTCGGGATGCGTTACGGGTCGCAGAGTGTAGGCTGGTACGGCAGCGCCAGCACCCTGTTGTGGGCAAGCAATCTGGTAGCGGGTTCGATGGCGCTGGCGATGGTTCCCGTCGCTGCCTCGCAGGGGGAAGGGACACACCCGATAGGGATGCGAGTGCTTGGGTGGATGCTGGCGGTTGCGGTGCTTTTGGCGGCGGTGCTGAGCGGTGGAGCACAGTTCTGGATCAGCCTGCTGTATGGGGCAGAATATGCGCCCGCCTCCGACGCCCTGCGGGTGCTGGCGTGGTGTCTGGTGCCGGCGTCGGTGGTGGCGTGGGGAAATGCGGTGTTGCTGGTGCGTCATCGAACGGCGTGGGTGGGCATGGTGGCAGCAGGGGGGCTGATATGCCTTGCCTTTTGCCTGTGGTGGTGGCTTCCACATGGTCTGCCGGGAGCGGGCTACGCCCAGCTGGTAACGCAGTGCGGTATGGCTGGGTGGCTGTGGTGGTGGATACGAAGAGATAGCCCAGTGCGGTGAAACTTCACTCGCCTAAATCGGTCATATAAAGAGGGTTGCAAGCAGACTGGTAGGGAGGACAAGTGTGAGAGCCTTTTTGCGACGCAGAGCGAAGTTGCTTTTGTTTGGATGTTTACCTTTCTTGATCTTGCTGGGGGCTGCCGGCTGGTGGGGCTATCGCTGGCTGCATAAGCCCAAACCGCCACCGCGTCTGGTAGAGGTCTCTCGCGGCGACGTGGAGATTATCGTTGCCGAGTCGGGCGTGCTGGAGCCGCTGCGCAAGGTGGAAGTGAAAAGCAAAATCGCCGGGCGCATCCTCAGCCTGAATGTGGAAGCGGGCGACGTGGTGCGCGAAGGACAACTGATCGCCCGTATCGACCCCGTAGAGGCGGAAGCCAGCTTGCGCCAGACGGAAGCGCAGTTACGCGCCGCCATCGCCCGGCTCGAGCAGGCAAAGCTGCTCAGCACGTACCAGCCCACCGATACCGCTGCTCAGATTGAGCAGGCGCGCAACGCTGTACGCACCGCCGAGATACGCTACGAGCAGGCGCTGCGTGAAGCACAGACTCAACCTGAGGTGACACAGGCGGCACTGGAGCAGGCGGAAGCCAGCTATCAGGCGGCGGTGGATAACCTGAACCTGCTCCTGAAGGTCACCCACCCGCAGTTGCGCACTGATGCACAGGCGGCAGTGGACGAAGCGCGTGCCCAGCGCGATGACGCCAAACGCCAGCTGGAGCGGCAGAAGCAGCTGCTGGCGAAGGGTTTTGTCTCCCAGCGCGAGGTAGACCTTGCCGCCACACAGATCACCGCCGCCGAGGCACGCCTGCAACAGGCAGAGCAACGCCTGCAAACGCTGGAAGAGCAGTTGCGCCTGCAGCGGGCAGACGCGGAATCGCGAGTGAAACAGGCGAAAGCGGCTCTGGAACAGGCACGCGCCCAGGCGAAGCGCGACGAACTGCGCCAAAAAGAGGTGGAGGCTGCCCGTGCTGCGCTGGAAGACGCCCGCATGAGGTTGAAGCTGGCGGAGGCGAACCGCGTGCAACTGCCCATGCGCGAGAAAGAGGTGCAACAGGCACAGGCGTCGGTCGAGCAGCTGCAAAGCGCGCTGAAAGAGGCACGCACCCGACTGGCGGATACGGTCATCCGCGCCCCGATGAGCGGCGTAGTCACCCAGCGATATATCGAATCGGGCGAGCTGGTCACCTCAGGCGTTGCCACCTTCTCGTCCGGGATGCCGCTGGTGCAAATAGCCGACCTCTCGCGCATGCGTATCAAGCTGCAGGTGAACGAAGTGGACATCGGCAAGGTGAAGGTGGGGCAGAAGGTGGAGATTCGGCTGGATGCCCTGCGCGACGAGGTGTTCGAGGGCAAGGTGCGCAAGGTAGCTCCCGCTTCAGCGGTAGCTCAGCAGGGTGCACCGGGCGGAGCGGTCATCAAGTTCCCTGTAGAGGTGGAGATCGAGAAACCCGACCCGCGCATGAAGCCCGGCATGAGCGCGAAGTGCCGCATCATCGTGGAGCGCCGGCAGAATGTGCTGCGCCTGCCCAAAGAGGCGTTGCAATTCGTGGATGCCAGCACCGCCCGGGTGAGCGTGGTGCATCGCGAGGTGGTGAACGGCAAGACAGTGGACAAAAACGAGACTCGCACCGTCAAAATCGGTCTGCGCGGCGATGCCTTCGTGGAGATTCTGGAAGGTCTGAAAGAGGGCGAGAAGGTGCGTCCTCAGCCGTTCACCGGTCCGAAGCGCCAGCAGTTCGAGATGAACATCGGCTCATCCAACGGAGAGAGCAGGGAGGAGCGCCAACAGTGAGCCTGATCGACTCCTTTCTCACCGCGCTGGCAAACCTGCGCCGACACAAGCTGCGCTCGCTATTGACCATGTTAGGCGTCATCATCGGCGTCGCAGCGGTGATCCTGATGGTGTCGCTGGTGGAGGGGGCGCGTTCGAAAGTCGTGGAAGAGTTTCGCCGTCTGGGCTCCAGCCTGATCATCGTCGTGTACGACCCCTCCCTGCGTAAGCGCGGGGAAACGCCCGGCAGCATCGAGGGACTGCGCATGGAAGACGCGCAGGCGATTCTGCAGGAGTGCCCCAGCGTGAAGATGGTGAGCGCGGAGTTCAACGTGGGCAACCAGAAGATACGCTATGGTGCGGAGGAGATGGACGCCACCGTGGATGGCTGCCAGCCGGAGTATCTGTATCTGCACAATCTGCAGGTGGAGCGCGGGCGTTTCATCACTCAGGAGGACCTGGACAGCTGGGCGAAAGTGTGCGTGCTGGGCAAAGAGGTGCAGAAACGGTTGTTCGGCGACCGTGACCCGATTGGCGAGAGTATAGAGATTGCGGGCGTCTCCGCGACGGTGGTGGGCGTGCTCGCTCCCAAAGGCAGAACCTTCGGCGAGGACTGGGATAAACGGGTGTTTGTGCCCATCACCTCCCTGCAGAAGCGGTTCGTGGGCATAGACCTGGTGTCGGTTATTTTCGCACAGCCACGCGACCCTGAGCGCACTACCGAAACGATGGATGAAATCTGGCAACTGCTCATGCGTCGCCACGACAACCAGCCTTACTTCCGTGTGGATAGTCAGGAGCGGCTGCTTTCCTCCATCGGGCGTGTGTTGAGCATCTTCGGGCTGGTGGTGGGCGCGATAGCGGGTTTGTCGCTGCTGGTAGGCGGTATCGGCATCATGAACATCATGCTGGTTACTGTTGCTGAGCGCACACGCGAAATCGGCATTCGCAAGGCGGTGGGCGCACGCAACCGCGATATCCTGCTGCAATTCCTTATCGAATCGATGACTCTTTCTGGAGTGGGAGGCATCATCGGTATCCTGTTGGGATGGGGCGCCAGTGTGCTTATCGGCTGGGGCACGCGGCAGGCGAAGCTGTTCGGCGGTGAGGGGTTGACCACCCACCTGCCCCTCTGGGCGGCGACCGCTGGTTTCTTGTTTTCGGCGGCGGTGGGCATCTTCTTCGGCATCTACCCCGCATGGCGCGCCTCGCGGTTGAACCCGATAGAGGCACTGCGGTACGAGTAAGGAGCCTCCTCCTCACTTTCCCTCCCAGGGAAGAGGGCAAGGGCACCAACGACTTTGCGGGAGATCACTCACCACGGGAGGCAGGCAAGAAACAGGCTGGACAAACTCGGATTGCGCACCTCCTCTATTCTTCTAGAGGGGGATTACTCCGGCAACAGCAAGCTCAGCAGCTCCTCCTCCGCCTCCTTCGTCCAGAAGCGACCGCCTTCTAATTTGGCATACACGGTGGGAAACTTTTCCTTCAGTTCCGCCAGCGACATTAAGGGGAGGTCTGGTATTTGCGGAAAGATGACCGTCTTGCCGGGGAAGCGCGCTTCCATGAGCGCCTGGATGCCCTCGTGCGCCGCCTTCATCCCGCCGATGGCTGCCAGCGAGGCGCGAGTTTGCAGCAGCCCACTCTCCATCTGCTCCAGTGTGAGGCGAATATCTGCCAGAGAGGAGCCACTGCTGCCAAAGAAGCGCACGCCACGTCCGCAGATAGCGTTCACGTCCAGACAGGCTTTCACGCCACGTGCCACCCCTGCGAAGATGTTGTACACGCCGCCATCGGCGAGCAGTCTGGCAGAGTCGGCGACCACATCGGCGACAGGAACCATGCTCACGATGTCAGTGAATCCCTTACCGTCGGTCAGCTCCAGTAGTTTTTGATGGAACGCCTGCGGTTCGAACTCTTTGGGATTGAGGGTGACGAATCGGATGCCCCTTCGTTCGGCGGTGGGGGCGTAGCGCTCACGCACTGCTTCCAGGCGTACCGAGTCTACATCCGTTGCCACGAGGAGCGCGGGGGGATTCGGATGCTGCACCGCGCGTTGCACATGCATTTGCCCCATCGGTCCGCCGCCGCCTACCATCCAGCAGGTTCCGCCCGGCAGCAGGTCACTACGCAGAGGAACGGCGTTGGCGTCGGCAAGATTGTCGCTGAAAGCACCCACCACCCAGAGGCTATCATAATGGATACGCCCGATATCCAGGCTCAGGCAGCGATCGAACGGGGTACGGCGCAGCACCCACAGCACGCCTCCTTTCGCCAGCAGGTCGGAGACGCCTTCTATCGCCTCGGGGGGCAGTTCACCGATGCACAGGATATCATCATAACCGCCTTCCGGGGCGTGCCGACGCGCGGCGTCCACAGTGGCTTCGTCTTCCACCATCTCCATGCCCGAGTCGGCAACCAGCCTGACCAGCTCCGCACGCACCTGTCCGCCTGCGCTCAGGGCGACCACCTTGCGGGGGCGGTGAGAAGTTGTTACCGCCTCGCCCAACGTGAAGTCGGTATGCGGGATGCGCTCGCCCATAATCAGCAGTGCTACACCATCGTGCCGGACGTGCTGGCGACGTTTTTGGGAATAGGACGCCACCACACACGCCCACGGTTCCACCAGTGCAGCTTCCACATAACCGTCTTCATCCCGCAGAGGTAGCAGGTAGCATCCCTCGTCACCCTCGATAATCTCCTTGCCGATGATGCCGTACTGGGTCATCGCGCCGGGCAGTACGTAGCCGTAGGCGATGCTTTTGCCCTTGTAGAACACATCCGCCTGTACGATAAACCTCTGCCCCACGTGGAATCTGTCCTGCAGGTTCTTGCCCACTTTCACCACCGTGCAGGAGGCCTCATGACCCAGCACGACGGGGTCTTTCTGCATGTCGCGCCCCACGAGGCGAGGATGCTTCTCACCTAGCGAAACCACCTTCGTATCGGAAAAGCACAGCCCCAGCGCATCGATGCGCACCAGCAATTCGTCGTCGCCGGGTTCGGGCACGGGAACCTCTTCGGGCTGTCCATTCCTGCCGAGATTCTCCAATCCTGCCCCATACAGGTGCCAGCGGAGCATTCTCTGGGGGACAGGATGCTGTGCCTTGCGGTATCTGGTCAGTTTGTCCGAATGCATCGTGTTCACCTCTTCTCACTCTGTGCCTTCGCGTGCCGCTTGCATCTGCGCGATGATTTGCTGACGGTACGCCTCATCCGGACGGGTATAAATCCGTTCCACGTGATGAGGCGCGAGGAAGTTGGGTCCTCCTGCTGCCATTGTACCCAAAAGTATCTTCGCGGTTTTCACGTACATGGCGGTGGCAGCGATCACTTTTTGTGGGGTCTCCGCCGGCGCAATCAATCCGTGATTCTGCATGAGGATGACTTTGGGCAATACGCCGTACTGCTGCACGTAGTCTTCTACCCGCCGACGCAGTTCGCGGGCGAGGGGCAGACCGGGGTCGGTGTACGGAACCCACAGCGGGGCGATACCGCACACTACGATTTCGTCCGGGAAGAGGCGTCCGGCAATCAGCTCTTCTGCTTGCCGGGAACACAGCAGGGCGTTGACCGCTACCGGATGCGTATGCCCCACGAATCGGATACCCGGCAGGGAAAGCAGATAGGCGTGCAAGAAGGTCTCCACCGACGGCATTTTCTTCTCGTGGGGGTCTATTCGGCTCGCTTCCAGTGCGGCGCGGGTGGCTTGGTCGTTCTCCTCAGCGTGCTCCAGCGCGTGCAGGGTCTTCTGCAGGTCTACCCGCACGAAGCCATCTTCATCGATATCCATCAAGCGGGTACCGCTCGCTTTCACATAGAAGGTCTTGCCGTCCTCAGCCAGGGCAGAAGTATTACCTTCGCCCAGTATCGCCAGTTCGCGATGCTCTGCTCCCAGCCAGTGCGAGAGTTCCACCAGTTGTTGCAGGATGGTCATTCGGTATGTCCTCCGTGTGCTCGTTTCCACCGATGTTTTCCACTGTTATACTCCGCCAGTTTCTCCCAATTGAGCGTACCGTCCATCTCAGCGAATTCATTCAACAGGTCACGCACGAAACGGTTCGTCGCCTTGTTTAACTCCATCTCAAACCTTTTCCTGTGCTCCTCCGGGTAATCTTTCATCAGTCGGATCAGCTTGAGATAGAAGTCGGGGTCACCAGTAAGCTCTTCCCAAAAGGTTTGTCCAGCGATATGACGGTAGGAGCGGCTTTTGTTTGGAGGCAGGTCTTTTTTACCGTAGGCTGCTCCCAAAATAGGATCAAAGTGCTTTCGCACCTGGCGTAGATACTGGTCCAATCGTCGTTTTAGCGAGTCGAACTGTTCATTCATCTTGCGCACCTGACTGGAGTTAAAGATGTTGGGACCAGACTTGACAGAAATCGCCTTGTAAGAGGTGTCATCCTCTACCTCGATGTCTACTCCCTCTGCAGAAGACTTTTTCCCTCCGCTAACAGCCAGGGCAATCGGTTCGACAAAGGCGTCTCCAAAAATGGTTTCATCAGAAGCAAGAATATGCTGTTTCAGCAGGTCCTGTACAAGCTCAGCAGCGGAGGAGATGCCAACGGCACGTAATAGATAAGGGTTCTTGCGTTTGAGCACATCCAACAATTGAAGACGGGAAAGATTCGCGATACGCCGTTCGTAAAATCGCTCCAATCCCTGCTTAACCAGCTCCTCCAGTTCACTGGGGTTCATACTCCGCCCTCTCTTCGGCAAAGGTGTACAGGTTTGGCTGGCTGGATTCTTTCGCCACCCTTTCACGAGCTACCTGCACGTATTCCGGGTTCCACTCAAAGCCAATATACTTACGCCCTAAGCGGACACAGGCGACCGCCGTTGTTCCTGAACCCATGAACGGGTCCAACACCAGGTCGCCCGGTTCGGTAAACAGCTTGATGAACCAGGCAGGCAGGTCCACAGGAAAGGTCGCTGCGTGGTTGCGGTTGTAACATTCGGTTGCCATGTGCAGTACGTTCGTTGGGTAAGCCAGCTCTCTGCCAATCCAGTTCGCCACCCTCTTACCGAAGCCACTGCCCACCCGCGACACGTCCCGACGCAGGTCGTTTTCGCTCAGCTTGCGCAAGCGAGCGTGACGCCAGTCGCCCATGGGCACCATCACTGCCTCCTGAAACATCTTGAACTGCTTCTGCTTGGTGAAGTGCAGACAACGTTCCCAGGCATCGCGGAAACGGTTAGGCCATTTACCGGGGTAGGTATTTTTCTTGTGCCAGATGTACTCTTCCGTCCATAGCCACCCCTGCTCGCGCATTCTCAGGATGAGTTCGATCACGTAGGTATGCCGCTCCCCGTTGACCACACGCTCTTTAATGTTCAGCACGAAGGAGCCGGTAGGCTTTAGCACACGTTTGAGCTCGGCAGAGATAGGCAAAAACCAATCTACGTATTCGTCGGGATGGACTCCACCGTAGATATGCTTGCGCTGGTCAGCGTATGGAGGCGAGGTGACAATAAGGTCTACGCATTCGTCGGGCAACTGCGGGAGCAGTTCGCGACAATCGCCTTCCACAATCTGATTGATAAATCTTTCGAGCCCGCCTTTTGCGCACATAGTTTCTGCTTCACTCCTTCTGGATGGCTTTCTCAACACATTGTTGGGCATGGAAACACACCTGGTTGTAGATTCCCTCAGACAGAGCGAGTTCCGCCATCCTCAGGTGCTCGCGCGAACGAAAGCCACTTCTCAGCACTCTCTTTCATAGAGCACTTCTATTATACTCCTATCCCTCGTTCTCGGTGGTTGTTGCCTGCAAGAGACGCCTCACCCCCTCCGATAACGTGCCGTCTGGCGCTTTCCACACTTCGATGCGCTTGCCCAGTTCTCTGGCTCGCAGGCAGAGCCTTTCCATCACACCGCCTGCCCGCACCCACACCGCAAAGATCACGTCTGCCAGCGCGAACACCAGCTCATCGCGCCGCTGGTTGTGCAAGCCCAGACAACCCGCCTGTAGAGGAAAAGGCGAGAGCACCAGATCACGGTCGGTGCGGAACTCCAGCTCGTACAGGCGCGCGGCGGGAAACAGCGGTCGGTTCAGCCCTTCGCCCAGCGCCTCTATCAATCCCCTGTCCAGCACCGTGACAGAGGGCTTTTCTTGCCGAATCGCCGCCAGAGCCACGCGCTGATAGGGAGGGGTATTGTGCCCGGTGACGGGGATACCGCCTTCGCGGATGACTTGCTGGGTGATTTCATCCACCGCTTCCAGAGCCAGATGGGGCGCATCGCGCGAACACGCTACGGCGAATCTCCAGCCGTGCTGCAATAATCCTATCTGCCCCTGCGCGAAGAGCACCGGTGGGGGGAACTCACAGAAGGATTCCAGCGCGAGCGGGTAGAGCCGATGTTGCGCGGTGAGCACCTGCACCCCATATCGGCGCACAAGGGTATCCATCTCCACAAACTGTTTCCACCATGCGGGGTCGGACTCCCTTAGCGCAGCGGCTGCCTGGGGTGAGAGCCCCCACTCTTGCTGCAGTCGTTCCACAGGCGTCGCGAGGAACTCGTCTGCAGACATGCGTGAACGTGCCCACTGGTGCAGTACCTGGGCGATTTGGCGCTCACCCAGATGCGGTACACAGGTGAGCAGCAGGGCAAAGCGGGAAGGGTACCAGTCTCTTTTTGCGGTAGCCATTGCGCCTCTTCGATTCCGCGCGAGAGGAGGTTTCTCCTGCCGGAAGGAAAGGCGGGGACCGCCTCGAAACAGGTTGCTGTAGCCTGTATAGGGGGAGAGATGGCATGCGGATTCTGATTACTGGTGGGGCTGGACATCTGGCAGAGTATGTAGCACAGAGCTTGTGCATGGAGCATGAGGTTGTACTGACCGACAGGCGTCCGCTATCGGAGGACTGCGATGACGTACGCCGCAACATGCCGTTCTTGCTCGCTGACCTGATGAGTAAGGAGGACTGTCTTCGCGCTACTGAGGGCATCGATGCTATCGCGCACCTGGGAGCTATCGCAGGCGCGGGACCTCATACTTTTGCCACGAATACGGTGAGCACCTGGAACCTGTACGAGGCGGCACAGTATCACGGGGTGAAGCGTGTGGCTTTCGCCAGCAGTATCAATGCACTGGGTTTGGGACCCTATCGTATTTCCGAGAAAGGTTTTCCCCTGCCGAAACTGCCTATCGACGAGACAGTTCCTGCAGACCCACAGGATAACTACGCGGTGTCTAAATACGTGAACGAGATAACCGCCCGTGCTTTCTTCAGTGCGTACGGTATCCGCGCCCATTGTCTGCGCCTGTGTGGCATCTGGCGACCCGACTGGTTCGAACACTATCGCCCCCGCCCGCTGGAGCAGCTGAAGCGTCCGAACCACGAGGGTTATCTGGTCAGCACGTGGCACTATGTGCACTCAGTCGATGCAGCGGAGGCGTTTCGGCTGTCGCTGGAGACAGACGACGCTCCCGATTTTGCCGTCTACTATGTGGTGGCGCCGTTCACCAACCGCCCCGAACCTACTCAGGAGCTCATTGCCCGCTTCCTTCCTCACTGGTTGCCGCTGGCGGGAGGTATCGAGGGCAGGCAGGCACTATACAGCACCGCGAAAATAGAGCGTGAGCTGGGCTGGCAGGCGCGCTATCTGCTGTCCGAAGAGAACCTGACAGGAGGCACCTCATGAAGATCACCGAAGTGCGTGTCATCGTCACCTGCCCGGGACGCAACTACGTGCTGGTAAAGGTGATGACCGATGAGGGCGTATACGGCGTAGGCGACGGTACACTCAACGGAAGCGAGCTGGCAGTGGCTGCGGCGATCGAGCATTGCTCGCATCTGCTCGTCGGCATGGACCCGCAACGTATCGAGGACATCTGGTATTTCCTGTATCACCATACCTACTGGCGCGGTGGTCCCGTTTACGCGGCAGCCATCGGCGCGATAGACATCGCCTTGTGGGACATCAAGGGCAAACTGGCAAACATGCCGGTGTATCAGCTGCTGGGCGGAGCGGCTCGAGACAAAGTGCTGTGCTATGGACACGCCTGGGGACGCACACCGCAGGAGGTGGAGGAAAGCGTACGCAGACTGCAGGAGAAGGGATATAAGGTCATCCGCGCCCAAATAGGCGGATACGGCGGATCGGGAATGGTGCGTACGGAGCCACCGCCACGCCCGGGCATCCCGCCGACGCAGTACTTTGACCCCACGCCCTACATGCTGGAACACGTGAAGCTGTTCGAGTATCTGCGCCAGCAGCTGGGCGACGCGGTGGAGCTGTGCCACGACGTGCATGAGCAGCTGACCCCCGTTCAGGCGGCATGGCTGGCGAAGCAGCTGGAGCCGTACCGGTTGTTTTTCCTGGAGGATGTGTTACCACCGGAACAGATACCCAGCTTCGCTCTGGTTCGGCAAGCCTCTACTACGCCTCTGGCGATGGGTGAAATCGTACACAACCGCTATGATGCCCTCCCGCTGCTGCAGAACCGCTGGATAGACTATCTGCGCTGTGCGCCGATGCACGTGGGCGGCATTACCGAGATGCGCAAAATCGCTGCGGTCGCCGAGACGTTTGGCGTGCGGATGGCTTTTCACGGCGCGGCAGACCTGGGACCGATTGCGCAGGCAGCAGCGGTGCACCTGGATATGGTGATACCCAACTTTGGCGTGCAGGAATGGGTGACGTTCCCCGAGCAGGCGTATGAGGTGATGCCCGGCGCCTGTGAGTTTCGGGATGGTTACGCCTACCCGCCGGAGCGACCCGGTATCGGGCTGGACATTAACGAGCAGCTGGCGGCAAAATACCCTTATCAGCGGGCGTTCATGCCCATCGTGCGCCGCGAAGACGGCACGATGCACCGATATTAAGTTTCAACGTGGCTTCTGGATGGAGGGACGCGCTCTGTGGCATCTTCCGCGTCGCGGTCAACGGCGGAGCGTGCCCCTCCAGAAGGTTCACGGACTACCGGCATTGTTGCAACCTCTGATGCTTGTCCTGTGTCTCATTCAATGAGCGATCGCAGGAGGGACGATACGCAATGTCTGTGCAACCACCCAAACCCATGCGTACGGGGGAGTACCCCGGTTCGCGCGCCATTCTCGCGCTGGTGTTCGGCATACTGGGGCTGATATCTATGGGATTGTTCGCGATACCGGCATGGATATTAGGCAAGGCGGAGCGTCAGGCTATCGAGCGAGGGGAGTCTCCCGAATCGGGGCGCGGCATGGCGGAAGCAGGATATATTCTGGGGATTATCGGTGTGGTGTTGTTGTTTCTAAGCGCTCTGTTCGTGCTGGGCTGGGTAGGGCTGGTGCTTTACGCCATACTGCACAGATAGAGTCGCCCCATCACTTCTATGGGTTCCCCCGACAACAGTCTGTGATACCTCACGGCTGGAGAGTCATGACGGAGCGTATCTCTCCAACCACCCATCGTCACCCTTTCTTTCACCGAGAAGCCCGGCTACGACGAGGGCAAAGCCCCTGTGTTTTGGTGGGGGGGCTGCCGCTGTTCCGATGAAGCCTTATCCGCTTTGACCCCCTGCTGGTGCTTTCCCGAGATATGCATGGGGGATGATGCCGAGGCTGTCTTGTCTCGCTGCCATTCTGAGCGCAAGCGAAGGATATCCGTGAGCGTTTGCGGCTGAAGCCGCACCCTTTCAAACGAAGCCAGTCTTCGCTGGCTGAATATGGTTTGTGAGGGAACGGCTTGAGCCGTGAGAGAAATGGTTGAGCGTTTGCGGCTGAAGCCGCACCCTTTCAGACGAAGCCAGCCTTCGCTGGCTGAATATGGTTTGTGAGGGAACGGCTTGAGCCGTGAGAGAAATGGTTGAGCGTTTGCGGCTGAAGCCGCACCCTTTCAGACGAAGCCAGCCTTCGCTGGCTGGATGTGGTTTGCGAGGGAACGGCTTGAGCCGTGAGAGCATAATGCGAGGGTGTCATTGCGAACCGCGAACAGGTGGGGGATTGCTTCGCTGATGCTCTTCGTGATCAACGAAACTTAGAGTTGCAGTACCAAAACAGCCCTGTGCGCCGGAGGACAGAACAGCGACCGTCCACCCGGTCACATCTCCAGCTCTCCCTGCCAGACTTCTTGCTGCACACGATCGGCGCGGGAGACTCCCATCAACATCGCCGCACCGGGTATCTGGAAACCTTCGCCGCGCAGGAGTTGCTCGATGGTGCGAATCTGCAGGCGGGGCAGGTGCAGCCTGCCCAGCGGGGTAATGTAGAAGCCAGTGCTCTGCGCCTCGGTGAGCATGGCGCGGGTGGGTTCGCACAGGGTGACGAACAAGCCGAGCGTTGCCTTCTCGCGCTCGATGACGCCGCGGAAGTCGCGAATGTCCTTGACGCTTACGTGCCCGCTTTTGACCTGAATCACCACTTTCTTGGGGTCGGACGGGTCGTCTTTGAAGAAGAGCACGCCGTCGATGCCGGTGTCCGCACCTTTTTTGTCTTGATAGGGGCGTGCGCGTGGGATAAGCCCGATTGCCCATCGCTGGAACTCATCGCGGTCGTGGTGGGCAAGGGTGCGGGCATCCTCAACGGTAGTGGGTTCGCCGACCACCTGGTAGTCTTTGCCCTCACGCAGGTCAAACATATCGGCGAGGCGGTATTTGATGAGGGCGATGGCGAGGTGGGTGATGTCGATGCCTATCCAGCGGCGCTGGAGCTTCTGCGCGGCGACGATGGCGGTTCCGCATCCGCAGAAGGGGTCTAACACTACGTCGTCCTCGTTACTGGAGGCGAGAATGATTCGCTCCAGCAGGGCGAGGGGTTTTTGGGTAGGGTAGCCGAGGGCTTCTTTAGTTGATAGTTGAAAGATGTCATCCCAGATATCAGGTACTTTCTCGCCCGACACTTCGTCCAAATAGCGTTTGTAGCGAGGAAATCCATTTTTTGTGAAGACAATCCTTCCTGCAGCATACAGCTCGTCCATCTTCTCTTTCGAGTAGACCCAGCACCTCGTTGGTGGCGGTGTTATTCCTCGCCATTCGTATATCTGCCCCCGCGATGCACGTTGCATAGGGGCTGTCAAATCGCCCAAGCTGTACCTGCGTCCTGTGCCTTCCTCCACATAGCGGTAGAACGAGCTGGCGTACTCCTCGCGTAATGGACGGTAAACCTGATTCCACGTTTCGCTCCCACGCTGCTTCGCATAGTATAGAAGAACATCATGGACAGCTCCGAACTTTCGCTGAACGTTGCCTTTGGATGTTATCCTCTGCCAGATAATCTCGTTTTTGAAGTTGCGCGCACCGAAGATGACGTCGAGCATCACCTTGAGGTAGTGGCTGGCGGTGGGGTCGCAGTGCAGGTAGAGACTGCCCGTGCGCTTGAGCACTCGGTGCAGTTCCATCAGGCGCGGCGCCATCATAACGAGGTAGGCGGTGACATCGTTGCGCCCCAGCGTTTTGACGAAGCCCTGCAACAGTTCCACAAGGGCGGGTTTGGGGCACTCTTCGCAGAACTGCACGTAGGCGCGCTCGCTCCACTGCCAGGTGTCGGTGAAGGCTTTGATTTGCGCCTGTGCGGGTTCTCCCGACTGCTCGCGGAAGAGCACGTTATAGTCGCGTGCGCTGTTGAAAGGCGGGTCGAGATAGATGAGGTCTACGGTTTCATCCTGCACCCGTTTGCGCAGGATGTCGAGGTTATCGCCGTAGTAGAGGGTGTTGGTTTGGGTCATGTTACATTACCTCAGCAGGGATGCAGGCATTTCGTCGTGGGTGCGTCCGTCTAGGATACGCCCATTGAGTTCCTTGCGCACTCCACCCCACTGCTTGAAGAAGAAAGCTACTCCTGCGGCACGGCACTGGTCGCGGATGTCGCGCACCCATTCGGGCTGCATGAGACGGGCATCCGGTCCCGATTCGCCACCGACAATCACCCAATCAATACCCTGTAGGGGCAGGTTGGGCAATGGAGCCAAAAGGGGTTCACACGACAGGAACTTCACCTGCGCGGGCGTCTGTAACAGGTCATGAATACGGAAGAACATCTGTGGATTTTCCACGCTCACACCAGCCCAAATGTTAGACGTCCATGGCAATTGTGGAGCCAGTT
The DNA here is from genome assembly GCA_026003195.1 of Armatimonadota bacterium. Lineage (NCBI taxonomy): Bacteria > Bacillati > Armatimonadota > Armatimonadota bacterium. The sequence goes on along the minus strand of BPGU01000003.1, from coordinate 582,147 downwards.
CCCGAAGGCGTGCAGAACGCTTGGTAAGCACCTGAAAGATATGATGGTCACAGTCCCGCATAGTAGCGAAAACACGCTCGATGAACCAGAAGGGCACCTCTTCGTGAAAGAGGTCACTCATGGAGTTGACAAAGATAATACGTGGCTCGCGCCAGCGTCTGGGCAGGTCGAGCAGGTCTTCATGCAGGGTGACCTTAAAGCCATTACGATACCTCTCTACGCCCATCCGTTGCAGCCTGAGCGCGAGACGCTCCGCATAGCAGTGTTTACACCCCTGACTGACTTTGGTGCAGCCAGTTACAGGGTTCCACGTGCTTTCTGTCCACTCGATTCGGCTATTAAGAGCCATGAAGCCCCTCCGCAATATCTCTGGCAATCTTGACGGCAGTAGGTGCACCCTTCGGATTGCTCGCAGCGAAGCAGAGAACATACAACGGTATATTCTTGCTATTCCTCAGAACAGCAGGCTGATCGAGAACACCTTTAAAGACGCCTTGCAATCGCTGTACAAAGAACTGGGTCACCGTATCAAAGGTAGCAGTACGGATGATTTCTTCCTCGTCTCCAAAGAGAGTTTGAACAGCGGTCGCCTGGTAGAAATGTTCGAGCCATGCCTCCGTACCGAACAGGTCATTCAGCCTTTTTTGCCAGCTTTCAGGAGGAGGTTGTCTACGAACAAGCAAGCGCATGATTGCGCTGCCCAGCGGAACTAAAAGCCACAAGTCAACCTTCTCTGTTTTGGCTAGCGTTTCCAGTGTTCTCCATTCTACCTGCATACCGTATGGGTCGAGGAAAACAAGGGCGCGGTCATTCCATTGCAGGGAGCTACACCATTTGCGGATATATTCGTTACAATCCCCTTCCACGATTTGGATATCACGGTCTGGAAACTCCTGCTGAAGTGATCTGAGCTCCCTGACCCAATTGCGATTTTTCTCCACAAAGATATAGTGGTCGAATGGTTTGAGATTTGGCAAATCCAGCTCAAGCGCAACCCTGGGGCTCCCTTTGTGAAACTCTCTAACATCAGCTTCACTGAAATCCTCAGCCCAGGGCGCAGAAACCTCAAGTGTATCCTCTTGTGCAGGTGAGTAACGGATACCTGAACCCGCAAAGCCATCGAGATAGGTTACACGAAAAGTTTTGCTGGCGGTCGGATTGCGCCTCATGATGGTCATATACGCCTTCAGGTACTTTTCCAGAACCGCTAACTTCCTCTGGGTCCACTCCCCTCCAAACGCTTGCCGCATATTTCGCCTCCGTGTGTATGTGGTCGTACGCGCCCTCCACGACGACAAGTCCCGTTTTGTCTACTACTTTCTATTACGCAAAATACGTGCCAAATCATGCATTTTCAGAAACTTTTTCGGAGAATTTTCTGCAAACCTCGGTGGGGGTCAGGCTCTATCGGTGCGCGGGAGTGCTGAAAGGAAATGTTGACAAATGTCTGTTTTTCTGCTGTACAGGGTGGAAGGAGGTAAGCGCAATGGAGGTGGAGCGCGAGGCGAAACTGTTCGAGGCAGGTTCCTACCCGGACAAGGGGTTAGAGGTCAGCGAAGAGCAGCTGCAGTCGCTGGTGGACAGCTTCACTACACCCGTTCCGCTGATGGTAGAGCACCTGTCGCACGGGTGGCAGATTGGGCAGCTCAAGCGGCTGTGGCGGCGAGGCAAGGAGCTGTTCGGACGGCTGTCACTATTGCCGGAGGCGGAGGCGTTGTTGAAACGGCTGGGCATTCGGGGTATCAGCGTGGCGGTGACGCCCGACGTGCAGCGCATTGTGGAGGTATCGGTGACGGCGACGCCGCGCGTGTCGGATGCGCGCCTGCTGAGCACGGGCGCGAAGGCTTTTTCAGGCGAGATATTTCTGACGGAGGTGACCGCATTGGAACAGGACATGGAGGCGTTGCGCCAGCGGGCGGAAGCAGCGGAGTTCGCCCTGCGCGAGCGTCAGGTGGAGGAGACTGTGCAGAGGTGGCTTCGGCAGGGGAAGCTGACGCCTGCGGTGCGCGAGATGGCGAAGACGTTGCTCTTGCAGGGCACGCAGGTAGTGACTTTCGCGGGGAGCAACGCAAGCGTCGCGGAGGTGTTTGCCCGCTTCGTGGAGGCGTTGCCGCCGATGGTGCGTTTCGGAGAGGTTGCGCCTGCCGGTGAGGAGGAGCATACCCTGAGCGCGGAGGAAGAGGCGTTCCTGCGCAAATACTGGGGCGACCTGTCGCCCGAACAGATTGCCCGCTACATTCGCGAGGAAAGGAGGCGGTAAGGTATGGCGGCATTGACCGGTGCATACGACCCGCAGGACAAGCCGGGTGAGCTGGTGAGCTACAAGGTAGGTGCGAACACGGTGATCCACAAGGGCGCGCTGGTGAGCGTGCGCAACGACGGCTACGCCTACCCGTCGCGGAGTGGCACGAGCAGTGACGTGTTCGTGGGGGTAGCGTTTGAGAGTGTGGATAACACGGGAGGCGCGGCGGGCGCGAAGTCGGTGCGCGTTCTGAAGAGTGGCACCTATGTGTACAACGGCAGTGGCTTCACGCAGGCGAGCGTGGGGCAAGCGATGTACGCGGCGGACGACAATACGCTGACTACCACTTCTACCAACAACCAGCTGGTGGGTTACGTGGTGGAGGTGCTGTCGGCGACGCAGGCGCGGGTTCGGATTGACAACGCGGTGCGATAGGAGGTGAACCGATGCCAGCGATTACACGCAGCGAGATAGGGACTCTGCTGGAAGCGGGGTTGCGAGCAGACTTCTTTGAGGCGTATCGGCGGCAGGTGGAGGCGGCGATTTACCCGCAGATTGCCACGGTGATTCAGACCGAGCTGCCTGTGCAGAAATACGGCTGGTTGGGCAGTGTGCCCACCATGCGCGAGTTTGTGGACGAGCGCATGCCGAAGGGCTTGCGGGCTTATCACTACACCATTCAGGACACGGTGTGGGAGAGCACGATAGCGGTGGAGCGGCGCGCGCTGGAGGACGAGCAGATTGGAGCCATTCGGCTCAGGGTGCAGGATTTGGGGCGTGAGGCGGCGAGGCACAAGGACTATCTGGTGGTGAAAGCGTTGCTGGATGGCTTCACGCAGACATGCTATGATGGACAACCGCTTTTCTCCAGTGCCCATTCAGAGGGCGATAGCGGCACACAGAGTAACGCTACTACCCAGTCGCTGAACCCTGACAGCCTGCAGAACGCTCTTTCCAGCATGATGCTGTTCAAAGACGACCGGGGCGTGCCTCTGGGTATTTTGCCTGACACCCTGCTGGTGGGACCGCGCCTGCGCTGGACGGCGATGGAGTTACTGGAGTCGCAAGTGGTGGTGGTCAAGTCGGGCACGGGGGACAACACACCGTATCGCAACGTGTTGCAGGGAGTGCTCCGGCTGGTGGTCAGTCCATATATCACAGGCGATCAGTGGTTTGTGCTGGATACCAGCCGGGCGATGCGCGCGGTGATTCTGCAGGAGCGGTCGGACGTGCCGGTGGAGTTTTCGGCATTAGAGGACCCCTCGTCGAGCGAGAGCGTGTTTCTGAGGGACGTGGTGTATTACGGTGCGCGGGCGCGTTACGGAGTAGGCTACGGTTTGTGGCAGACGGCGTACGGTAGTAACGCCAGCTAACCCTCACTCCCTGCCCCTCTCCCAGCCACTGGGAGAGGGGTTTTGATTGTGTGCTAAGGAGGTGCGAGATGGACATCGGTGTTCAGGTGCTGACGCTTATCGGCGCGATGGTATCGGCGCAGTGGGCGTTTGCGCGGCTGACGCTACGTGCGTTAGAGCGCATCATTCAGGCGCAAGAACAGACTTTGCAGGAGCATCTGACGCGATTGGAGCAGGCGGTGCGAGGGAACACCGAGGCGCTTCAGGCGCTCAAAGAGGCTCTCGCAGGGGTCCAGTGGAACGGCGCACGACGAGTCACAAGCAGAAAGGAGTGAGAGACGTTGCGTTTTACCGATACGATGGGACGTTGGCAGGCGGTGCGAAGCGATATGCCCTTTCCGGTAGCAGGTGGGCAGGTACTCTGCTGGCTGAGCGACGATTTTGCGGTGCTGGACACGGAGAAGTGGGAAGTGGTGTCCGGTTCGCCCACGATTGCTTCCAGCGAACTGAGCATACCGAACGGGACTGTGCTACTCAGCAAGAAGTCGTTCCAGCCCCCGTGTCTGATAGAAGTGGTGGAGACGATGACCGCCCGCGCGTCCACCGACAGCTTCCGCTTCGGCTTCTATCAGGACGACAGCAATCTCGTGGAGTGGGGTGCAACAGGCACTACCACCAGCAACATGGATGCGCGGATGAGTGCCGGTGGTGTAGCGAGCGACCAGACCGGTATCAACGTTGGTGCATCCAACAACTCCTACCGCCTTGCCAGCATCTACGTCGGGCCCGGTGAAGCGGTGTGGACATATCGTTCCATTAACAGCCAGATTGTCCGGAACGAAGTGTATCGCTACATTGAGCATGGTATTCCTTCTGGACCGTTCCGCGTTCGGCTGGCAGGTTTGGCAGGCACGTCCACGCTGAAGGTGCATCGGGTGACGGCGTATCAGCTGGCAGACATCGTCCCGCCCGGTGCGCTGGGGCATCACGTGGACGGGATGGCTATCCCTGTGCGGTTGACCAACACACCGTTCTGTGCTTCACCCAGCAACTCTGCACTGAGCATCGCGCAGGTCTCGTCGTCGGATACATTCTCATCGCTGGCAGCAGGTAGTTTAGGTACTGGTTCCAGTCGTTACGGTTACATGGAGCAGTGCCATGTGCAGGCGTATGTGACGGGTGACCAGCCGTTTTCGGCGTGGCTGGAGGCGCAGGTGGACGGCAGCAACTGGCAGGTTATCTGGTATGGAACGTCCACGGACGCGACTGCGGACGCTGCGCAGCGTTACTATGCCGTCTCACCTATCCTGCAAATGATGGGCAGTCGGAACTTCCGTGTGAAGGTGAAGAACACCGGTGCCGCTGTTGGCAACTTCAGGGGCAACATCTGCTTCACATCGCTGTAAGGAGGATGGATAAGATGCGGGTTTACGTGAAGTCAGTGGGTACGAACATAACAATGGTGGACATAGACAAGGGCGACAAGTTCAGCGTGTCCGCGGCTTCCGTTGCGAAGCTGTTCGGTGTAGAGTTCAAGGAAGGCGAGGTTTGGGACGTTAACGCGAGCAGGCAGGACGACATCGCCGAGACCTTCCGCAAGTGGCAGATGGTGCAGCAAGCGTAGGTGGTGAGCGGGGATGGCGATTGTGGTGACACGTGATGCGGTCAAGCGAACGGCGGCGGTGTCTTCCGGCACGTACGATGCACAGATTGACGCGCTCATTGCGGATCTGGTTCCGGTGATAGAATACACTCTGGCATCGGACGCCCTGGCGGACAGTGCGCTGGAAGCGGTTCTGAGCCGGGGAGCGACGGAGATTATCGCAGGCGAGTTTCTGGCTCAGCGGTTGCGTGAGGAAGGAGCGACGGAAGCGTTTGAGGCAGGCGGCGTACGGGTGGGAGAAAGTCCCTCATCGCGCACCGATTGGGGAGACCCGTACGGGTTGATGGAGCGCGGTTGGGCTCGGCTCATGCCTTTCCTGAAGCCGGTATATGCGTACTCCACCACGCGCCACCGCGAGCGACAGGTTTCGGAGCAGACGATGCTGGGCTGGTAGGTGGAGGAGATGACCAGGCGTGCGGAACGGCTGAGGTCGCTGGTGAAGCGGCATGGCGAGGAGGTGTTCGTGAACGGTACGCGCACGGTGCGCATGGTGGTTTTTGTGGCGACGAGCGGGCTGTTGCGCAGTCTGTTCACCGACGACGACCTGCTGGGTTTCAACCGCCCCCTGTGGGCAGGGGTGATGGCGGCGGACGAGGTGCTGAATGAAGGCGACCATCTCTCCCGTGACGGAGTGAACCACACGGTGCGGCGGGTGGTGACGCTGAAAGTGGGAAATACCCCTGTGGTGAAGGTGGCGGTGTGGAGCCAGTAGAGATTCCCTCTCCCGCGCTACCGCGGGAGAGGTTTTTTCCCTTTTTATTCCTCTCCCACTTCTCCGAAGTTGCTCACGAGGATGCCGAAGTCAAACAGACTGATTTCGCCGTCGCCGTCGAAGTCCGCAGCGGGTTCGAAACCCTCTTCGCCTTCCAGCTTGCCGAACGCGCTGACCAGCTTGCCGAAGTCAAACAGGCTGACCTCGTTGTCACCGTCGGCGTCGCCGTTGACAAGGTTCACCGCCAGCGTTCCCGCAGGCACGGTGATGCCTGTGAGTATGCGGCGCAGAGAGCGGTCTGCCTTGAAAGCGAGGGTATACGTGGCGGGCGTAAGGAGGAGCTGGAACGAGCCGTCGGCGTTCATCTTTGGGCTGAACGAAAGCAGGGTTTCGCCAGTTGCCGCTGAGCGCACTTCCACCTGCAGGGGTAAACGGGAGTAATCCCCTTCGTATCCACCCAGGTTCACGGTGACGACCGTAGGTGTGGGAGTCATCAGGAAGGCGCGAGTGATACCGTTGTGTGAACCATAGCCGGTAATCTGTCCGAAGTTATTGATGGCGCGTGCCTCGTTCAGTACCCATCCAGAGCCTGCAGGCAGGAGGTCGTTGAGGTCACGGAGCACGCCGTCTACCCACAGGAAGGCGCGCATGGAAGTGTTGTCGGACAGGTACGAGTGACCGACCACGTGTCCCAGGTGATTGATACCATAGGCGCGCCCGGTGTTTCCGCCCAGCGTGCCCAGATCGATCACCGTTGAGCCTGACCACAACACGGGGCGGGTGACGGTGCTGGTTCCCACGCGCGTGTTGGAGTATCCCACCACCTGTGCGCGGTCGTTGATACCAAAGGCTTCGGCGGTGGTGCCGTTGGGCAGGTAGGGCAGGGCATCCGTGAGCGGGTTGATGGCGGCGTAGGGTCGTGTGCGGAAAGCACGCCGACTGCCTGCTGAGCCGGAACCTCCCACTACCTGCCCGAGGTTGTTGATGTCGTTGGCGAGGCTGATTTCGTCAGGATTGCCGGTGATGTTGCCCAGATCAAACCAGTCCCACCAGCCGCCCGAGTGGTAACTCCAGCGGAAGGCGTGGTACACCCCGTCGGGATTGATCGCGGACCAGCCAGCAACGTCCGCGGCGTTGTTGATTCCGTACGCGCGACCCTGATAGGTGTTGGGAATAGGGCGCAGGTCAACCATCTCGCCGGGGTCGGACTGGCGGTTGCCGTTGACATCCCGCCAGATAAAGGCGTGACGAGCCTGTGCGGTATCACTCCAGCCAACCACCTGTCCGAGGTCGTTCACATCGCGTCCTTCACTGGCAGTACCCGACAATACCCCCAGGTCAATCATCACACCGCCTGTCCAGAAGAAGGCACGTCCATCCGACCAGCCGGTGACCTCGCCCAGATTGTTGATGCCGTAGCCTCGGCTCTGACCGTTAGCGGTGATTGCGCCCAGGTCGGTGATGGTGTACTGGGCATGGGCGGCGGAGAGGCACAGCGCGAAGGAGAACGCGCAGGCGAAGACGTAAAGGGTGTGGGGACGAAACATCTCGCTTTTCCTCCTTTCCGGTATCTGAAAACCCGTCTTTGCGACGGGGCATCACAGAGCCAGTATAGTATCGGGCGTCCGACCTGTCAAGCAATGGAAAACACGGAACTGATACGTGCGGAAGATGTCTGGGCGGGATACGGCACAACACCTGTGCTGAAGGGCATCCAGCTGCGTCTGTGGCGCGGGGAGATGGTGGGCTTGCTGGGACCGAACGGCAGCGGCAAGTCCACGCTGTTGCGCGTGCTCAGCGGGGTGCTGAAACCGCAAAGGGGACAGGTGTGGCTGGAGGGAAAACCTCTGAGCCAGCTGCGCGCGAAGGAGGTGGCGCAAAGGCTGGCGTTTGTGCCTCAGCGCGAGGAGGTGGCGTTCGGCTTCACCGCGTGGGAGGTGGTGCTGCTGGGACGCGCACCTTATATCGGCTGGTGGGGTAAAGAACGTGTAGAAGACCTGCGGGCGACTCGACGAGCGATGGAACGGACAGATAGCCTGTCTCTGGCGGAGCGAGCTTTCAGCACGCTGAGCGGCGGAGAGAGGCAACGGGTGGTGCTGGCGCGCGGCTTAGCGCAAGAGACGCCTCTGCTGCTCCTGGACGAACCGTTGACGCATCTGGATGTGGCGCATCAGGTGGGCACGCTCTCTCTACTGCGCCAGCTGAACCGTGAGGAGGGGCTGACGGTGCTGGCGGCTCTGCACGACATCAACCTTGCTTCTGAGTTCTGCGACCGACTGATTGTGCTTCGACAGGGACAGATGGTGGCAGACGGTACGCCCTCAGAGGTGATTACACCCGCCTTGCTGGCTCGTGTGTTCGGTCTGGACGCCTGGGTACGGGTGAACCCGGCGACGGGGCGTCCGCATGTGCTACCGCGCACCCTGCAGCACGTAGAGGCGCAGGCAGGCAACGGCAGGCGGGTACATATCGTGTGCGGAGGGGGCACAGGCGCAGCATGGATCGGCGCGCTGGCGCGGACGGGGTGGCACCTCTCAGTGGGCGTTCTGCACCTGCTGGATAGCGACGAAGAAATCGCCCAGGAGCTGGGCGCGGAGGTCATCACGGAGGCGCCGTTCACGCCTATCTCGTCGGAGAGTCTGGTGCTGTTGCGTGATGCGCTGGCGGAGGTGGAGGCGATACTGGTTGCGCCGGTAGCGTTTGGATACGGCAACCTCGCCAACCTGCAGGCAGTGGAGGAGGCGCAACGGGCGGGCAAACGGGTGCTGCTGGCGGACTGCAACTGGCAGGAGCGCGACTTTACCGGCGGGCAGGCGTTGGAGATGATCGAGCGGTTGAAAGCGAATGGGGCGCAGGTGGTTGCCAGTCCGGAGGAGGCGGTAGCGGTGCTGGAGACACTTTCAAGGGATGGGAGGTAGCGCATGGTGTTTTCGCAAGTATGGCGTCGCGTGAGGCGGCGCGGACTGGACAGGGAACAGGCGGCGGTGAAACCCATCGCCGCCTTGCGTTTGCATGGTGTGGCGGAAACGGACGACTTGCTGCGCACGCGCGGGGAGAGAGTGTACGACGAGATGCTCACCGACGCGCAGGTGCAGGCGTCGTTGACTACCAAAAAGTTCGGCATACTGGACGCGGAGTGGCACCTTGTGCCGGGCGGGGAGGACGAAGCGTCGCAACAGGCGGCAGAGCTGGTGCGCTTTGCATTGGGGCAGCTGCGCGGCTCGGTCACCCGTATCCTGCTGAATGCGCTGGATGCCCTGGCACACGGCTACTCCGTGCAGGAGGTGAACTACGCACTGTGCGAGCAGGAGCCCTGGAAGGGGAAGGTGGTGTGGCAAAGCGTCAAGAGCAAGCCGCCGCGCCTGTTTCGGCTGGAGACAGATGAGTATCGTAACCTGAAGGCACTGTACCTGCGCGTGTCCGGAGGGGACGAGAAGCCGTTGCCCGCCGAGAAGTTCGTGGTGTACTCCTACAACAGCAGTTACGAATCGCCGACGGGGCGCAGCGACTTGCGGGCGGCATATAAGCACTGGTGGGCGAAGCAGTTGCTGCTGAAGTTCTGGCTGTTGTCGTTAGAGAAGTTCGGTGCGCCGACGGTCAAAGGGGTGGTGCCGCGCCATGTGCCCGAAGCAGAGCGACGCGAGCTGCTGGAGGTGCTGGACCGCCTCCAGCAAGAGACGGCGGTGGTGCTGCCCGAAGACGTGCAGATTGAGCTGCTGGAAGGCAAGTCGCCTGTGGGTGCGGCGTACCTGCAAGCGGTGCAGTTTCACAACAGGGAGATTGCGCGCGCGATTTTAGGGCAGACGCTTGCTACTGACGAAGGTATGCGCACCGGTTCACTGGCGTTGGGTAAAGTGCACTATCGGGTGATGCAGCTCTATTTTCGCGCCCTGCGTAGGGACCTGGCGGAGCAGGTAATGGAGGAGCAGTTGTTCCGTCGTCTGGTGGAATTGAACTTCGCCGGGGCGAAGGCGCCGCGATTCGTGTGGGTGGAAAGAGATGTCGAGGAAGGTTAGTTGTGTCGTGCTGGGCGCCAGCGAAGCAGTCCTCCCTGCTTAGAATGACGCGACTTTTGCCTTACTTTCCCCCGTTGTTTTACCTTTTTTCGCCCAATCCCCGTAAAGTGCGCATGTGGAATGGCACTCCTCTTGCACCTCTATACAAGTGGAAAAAGCTTCGATGGAGGAGTGTCTGATGAAACGATGGATTTTGACCTGGATTGTTGGGGTGACGCTTGCCGGTAGTGCACATGCGGTGACTCTCAGCCTGCACAGCTACGATAACAACTTCACTGCCGACGCTGTGATTGACGGCAGCACGTACTGGGTGTACATCGGCGCGATCAAACTGAACATCGGAGGCTACCCACTGCCTCAAGAAGCATGGTGTGTGGACCTGAAGCAGGCGGTAGCAAGTGGTTCATGGGATGCAGTGCAGAAAAACACCAGCCCGACCGCGCTGGACGACGGGCGACGTGCGGACTGGGCAATGGGCGCACTATGGGTGAACCGAGCCTCCGCTACCGATGCACGAGGGCGTGCGGCGCTACAATTAGCGATATGGGAGGCGTTGTACGACGGTTACGGCGCGGACCCGTTCGGCAGCGGGCGCTTCCGCGTGGCGAACGTGTTCAACGGCACAAACCGCAGCTCTATCGATAACCTGACCATCACGCTAGCGCAGAATTATCTGCAAGCATGGAGTGGTCTGGGTGTGCTCAACGGCGTGCTCTATGACGCGCCCTTGCCCGGCGATGGCACACGCTCGCAGGATTTCCTCCTGACGCCAGAAGGTGGTTTCACGCCGCAGGTGGTTCCTGAAGGGGGAACGCTGGTGCTGATGCTGACGGGCTTGCTGGGCGTCGGCGGAGCGATGCGGCGGCGAGGCAGATAGTGGTCTCCTGAGGGCGCCCCGTCTGATCCGTTTGTTGCTTTTGCCGAGAAGGGGGCGCCCTGTGCTCGCTGTGAACTCAGGGTTTGCCCACACGATGAACTTTTCCGTGCCCTCTTGCGTCTGCGGGGTGGAGGTGTTGACACATGCCGCAAGAACCGCAAGAGATCACTCTGCAGGTAGAGGGTGTTCGACGCAAGGCGCTGGTATATCCCGGCTCAGAATGCCTGCGAAAGCCTTCGCCGGTGGTGCTGGTGTTTCACGGCTTCACCGGAAATGCTTCTCACGCCGCCCGTGCGTACGGGCTGCATACAGCATGGAAAGAGGCGCTGGTAGTCTATCCCCAGGGACTGACTGTGTATAGCCCCCGCTTACTGCGCCATGGACCGGGCTGGCAACATCGCCCGGGCGAGTACGACGACCGCGATCTGAAGTTTGTGGACGCGCTGCTGGCGGAGCTGAAATCCCGCTACCGGGTGGACGAGAAGGCAATCTACGCTTGCGGAATGTCTAACGGTGCACTTTTCTGTTTCGTGTTGCTCGCGGAGAGGGCAAACACTTTCGCAGCGTTTGCACCGGTGGCCGGGGCAGGAGGAATGTTCTTATGGCGAGCACGGACGCCCCGTGCTGTGCTGATGGTAAACGGCAAGGCGGACAGGCTGGTTCCCTTTCAGGCAGCGGAACGCACGCGGGACTGGTTGCGCCGGCTCAACGGTTGCGGCAATGAGCAGCAGGAGTGGGCGAAGGGATGCATCACCTATCTGCCTGTGAAGGACAACCAGCATGTGGTGTTCTGTGCACATGAAGGGGGACATCTCTGGCCGCCCGATGCCACTGCGCACATTGTGCGTTTCTTCCAACAACACCGCCTCCGCTGAGGGGTTTGACACCTTCTGCGCCTCTCCGCTACCATATCAGGGGGAACACAGACATGGTAAACCCTTCCCGCAGCCCGATCGAGGAGGAGGCGCAGCGCCTTGCTGTGGAGACCGACGACCGTTCCGTGGTGGTATCTGCCGGAGCGGGCTCGGGCAAAACGCAGGTGCTGGCGGAGCGGTTCGTGCACCTGGTAAAGACGGGCAAAGCGGACATTGAAGAGATACTGACCATCACCTACACGCGCAAAGCGGCGCGAGAGATGAAAGAGCGCATCGTTGCCCTGCTGGAAGGCGCGGGGATGGCAGAAGCACGGTGGCTGGTGGAGAGCGCATACATCAGCACCATCGATTCACTGTGTGCTCGTCTGATACGCGAAAACCCCTTTGAGAGCCTCGTAGATCCCTTTTTTCAACAACTTGCCGAGCATGACGCCGAAAGGCTGTTCTACCGTGCCTTTGACCGTGTGGTAGACAGGCATAGTGTGCAACCTGATAGCGCCATCGGTCAACTGCTGCGCGAAGCCTTCGGCAGGATGCGCTTCGGCAGCGACCCCCGGGACGCCCTGCATGCCCTGCGTCAGGACCTCTATCGTGCTATGGAGACGGTGCGCCTGTTCGGTTGGAAGCAGGATCACCTGCAGGACTGGGCGGAAGACATCCATCAACATCCTGAAAACATCGGCTGGCAGCTGCTCGCCCTGTTGCGGAATGCTTTGTTGCCCAGCGTTCGGGCTGCGCAGCGCGTGATTCCTGTCGAGGAGACGTTGGCAGCAGAGATGCGCCGTTTGCAGCTCACGCTGGAGAACCTTTGCTTGGAGGGCGACCTGGCGCAGACGATCAGTACTGTGCGAGAAGCGTTGCTGCTTCGGCAAGGCGATAGCCACGTGAATCACCCGGTGGTGGCAGAATGTCTGAGCCGCATTCGCGAGTGGCTCGGACTGCTCAACGCCCAGCAACTGCAGAGAGAGGTGCAGGAAGCATGGCGCACCGTTGCCGCACTGCATCTGCTCGTAGAGGCATGGGATGAGTACCAGCTGGTGAAGGGAGAGGCAAACCTGTGTGACTTCGCCGACGTGATGACGGAAGCCATACGTCTTCTGCGCGAGCACGAGACCGTCCGCCGACGCTATCGACGGCGCTTCCGTTTCGTGATGGTGGATGAATTTCAGGATGCCAATGGGTTGCAGCTGGAGCTGGTGCGCCTGTTGAGCAACGGCAGAAACCTGTTTGTGGTGGGCGATGCCCAGCAGTCTATCTACGCCTTCCGACATGCCGATGTGACCCTGTTTCGGCGGATGGAGCGTAAGGCACGAGAATCTCCAGACCGCGCCCTGCTGGTGGGCTTACAGCGTAATTTTCGCTCACGACCCGAGATTCTGCGTTTCATCGAGGGCATCTATCGCCCGATATGGTCGGTTTCTCTCGGGGGGGACGTGTATCGTCTACTGCGGAGTGCGAGGTCCTTTACGCCCAAGCAACAGCCCAGCCTGGAGTTTGTAGTGGTGCCGCTGGCAAGTGAGGACGCCCTGTGGGTAGCGATTGCGCGGGCGACGGCGGCGCGTATTCGGCGGATGGTGGAGGAAGATGGTCTTTGCATCACCGCGCAGGGTGTGGAGCAGGGGCAGCCGTTGCGCTACCGACATATCGCCATTCTGTTAAGGCAGACTCATCAGGTGCCCCTTTGGGAGGAGGCTCTTTCCCAGGCGGGGGTTCCCTTTTACAACACTGCTCGGCGTCAGTACTTCGTACAGCCCGAGGTGCGCGACCTGGTGTTTGCCCTCCAGGTGGTGGACTCTCCTGCAGACGATATCGCGGTAGCGGCGGCACTGCGCTCGCCGATGGTGGGCGTCCGTATGGACACACTGTATGCCTGCGCCCTGGAAGCGCACAAAATGGGCCAGGGTACGCCTTTGTGGACCGGGGTGAAGCGATGGCTGGACGGCGACTTGGCAGGAGCGGATGCGGAGGCGGTGCACGAGTTCGTTTCGCTCGTGGAGAGGCTACAGCAGAAGCGAGCCACGCTGGATGTGGCTCAGATGCTGGCAAGCCTGATAGACCAGACGCAGTATGAGGCGCGCTTGCTGTGTCGCCCGGACGGCAAACAGCGCGTGGCGAATGTGCGCAAGCTCCTGCAGATGGCTGCGGAGAGCCGGGAGATGTCTATAGCGCAGTTTGTAGACATGGTGAACGAGCTGGAACGCATTGCTCTGCGCGAAGGGGAAGCCCCTGTGCTGGAAGAGATGGCGGATGTGGTGCGTATCTATACCGTGCACGGCGCCAAGGGGTTGCAGTTTCCGGTGGTGGTACTGCCCGACGTCGCTCGCCCGATACGTCGTCGGACCCAGCCAAAGCTGCTTGCCTGCCTGCCTGCTCAGAAGTTTATGGCTCAGGGATTTGTGAAAGAGACGACTACCCCTCCGATGACCCAGGCGGCAGCCATCTGGTCTCGCCAACGCGAATGGGAGGAGGAATTGCGTGTGTGGTACGTGGCGATGACGCGGGCGATGGAGCACCTTGTCTTTGTCGCACCGAACGGAGCGAACGGATTCTGGTGGAACCTGTTTCTGGATGCTCTGCAGTTGCCTCATACTTTCTCGCAGGACGAAGTGCTGCGAATATCTGAAGACTGTGAAGTGCTGGTGCAGGTGATGCCGGAGGCGCAAGATGAAGCCGATGGTTCTTCCGAAGGGGAACGGCTTCGGCAACTGGCGCAGTGGCTGCAGGGGGATGCGGAATGCACTGTGGAGGATTTGATAGAGTGGTTCAGTGGCTGATGGCGTACAAGCAAAGGACGCGGTTCGTGATGCGCCTACCCGTTCAGGAGTAGAGGTCCCTAGCCGGAGAGTGGCAGGGACGCGCAGGCTCCACAGCGAACATCCAGAAAAACCATCGAGGAGAACGTTGTCCATGCGCAAAAGGTGGACCCTGTACCTGTTGTGGCTCTGGTGGATCACCCTGCCCGTCTTCGCCGGCCTCCAAAACGATATCGACAAACTGCTTCAGAACCCCGCGCTGGCACACAGCATCACAGGCATCCTGGTGGTTTCGCTCAAGGACGGCAGGACTCTGTATGAGCAGAGCGCCGACCTGATGCTGATCCCTGCGTCCAACCAGAAGCTGCTCACCTCTGCCGCGGCGTTGCACCGGCTGGGCGCGGATTTTCGTTTCACCACACGCCTGTGGGCAAGGGGGGAGGTCGATTCGCAGGGCGTGCTGCATGGCGACCTCATCCTGCAGGGGAGCGGCGACCCGACCCTGTTGCTGAAGGACATCGAAACGATGGCGGAGGCGGTGGAGAAAGCGGGCATTCGTCGGGTGGAGGGCTACTTGTTATACGACGAGAGCGCGTTTGACGGCATCCGCCGCGGCTGGGACTGGGCATGGGATGACGAGCCATATTACTACTCCCCTTGTCTCAGCGCCATCTGCGTGGAGCGTAACGCGATGACCGTGTTCGTCTCCCCCGGCGAAAAGGTGGGAGACCCTCCTCGCGTCCGCCTGTTTCCCCCTACCGACTACCTGCTGGTGCGCAATGAAGCTATTACTTCACCCCCCGGCAGCCCTTCTACGATTATCATCACGCGCGAGCACGCACGCAATATCGCTATCGTGCACGGGCAGATACCGCTGGACGCGCGCCCCGATTCGGCAAGGCAGGCGCTATCGGTGGAAGAACCACCTCGCTATGCGATGTGGCTCTTGCGCGAGTCACTGCAGAAGCGAGGGATTACCACCCGTTATCGCACCGCCCTGCCCGACCGCGTGCCAGATGGTGCGCGTCTGATTCACTCCCATACCTCACCACCGCTGAGCGAAATACTGCCTTTGCTCAATAAGCCAAGCGATAACCTGATCGCCGAGTGCCTGATGCGCACGCTGGGGGCAGTGGTGTATCGTGAGGGAAGCGCAGAAGCAGGCGAGCGGGTGATGCTGGAGTTTCTGAGGGAGGCGGGGTTAGACCTCTCCGCGCTGAACATCGTGGACGGTTCCGGCTTGTCGCGGCGCAATCAGGTGTCGGCAAGGAATCTGGTCACCCTGCTGCGCTACATGGCATCGCATCCGCAGGCAAAGGTGTTCCTGGAATCCCTGCCGATAGCTGGCGTAGACGGCACTCTGCGCAACCGTATGGTCAATACCCCAGCACAGGGCAAAGTGCGCGCCAAGACGGGCAGTCTGGGCAGGGTGAGCACGCTGTCTGGTTACCTGAGCACGCAGACGGGCGAGGAACTGGTATTCGCGATTCTGATGAACAACTACAACGGCTCGGCAGCGGTTGCGCGCTCCGTGCAGGATGCGATACTGCTCAGACTGGTGCAAGGGGAATAAAGGGCGAGGTATACTACTGCCGGGGGAGAATCATGAACGAAGAAATCCTGCAGCGCGCGAAGCGGATCATCACCGAAGAGGTCGAAAAAGCGGGCTACCGGGTGGTCAAGGTCGTCCTTTTCGGTAGTCGGGCACGGGGGGAGGCTCGCGCCGATAGCGACTGGGATTTTCTGGTAGTGGTGGACAGGGATTTGGAGTTTTCGCAGAAGGAGGACCTTGCTTCGGACATCTGCTGGCGTCTGGCAACGCAGGGCATTTACGCAGACGTGTTCGTTCTCTCTTCTGCAGTTGTCCAGGAGCAGCGTGATAACACGGGGTATCTGGTCTACTACGCGCTCAAAGAAGGGGCTGAGGTATGAACCAAGAAGCAGCCAGGTTCCGGATGATGCGTGCAGAGCATGACTTCACTATTGCTTTGCGCGATATGGAGTACCCTACGCCTACGACGGATATGGTTTGCTTTCACATGCAGCAGGCTGCTGAGAAGTACCTGAAAGCCTTTCTGGTCTTTCACGGACGCGAATACCCACGCACCCATCGCCTGGAAGTTATTATCCAGTTTTGCGCGGAGATAGACCCCGAATTCTATCAGCTGCACGAAGTGGGCGTAGACGACCTGTCGCGCTATGCGACGACAATGCGATATGGGGAGAGCGCGTACATGCCCTCTCTGGAAGAGACAAGGAGGGCAATGGATCTGGCGGAGAAAGTGAAGCATTTCGTGCTGCAGAAGCTGTGTCAGCAAGGTTTCGAACCATAACAGAGAGGTCCATCATGTCTGAAATGCAAGTCAAACTTCTCTTCCCAACGAAGGAGATAGCGGAGCAATACTACCGCCAGCTGGTGTATCTCGCCTGTCGCACCTGCTACAGCGAGATGAAACCCGAGCAGATTTGGGAGCGTATCCAGAACGGCAAGGTGCGCGACGAGAAAATGGAGGAGCTCATCGCGAAGGTGGTGGCAAGTGGTCATCACTCCACGATAGAACACATCTGGTTCGCCTTCTCCATTTCGGGCGTGTCCCGAACGCTCTCGCACCAGCTGGTACGCCATCGTATCGGCATCGCCTTTGACCAGCAGTCTCAACGCTACGTGCAGTTCAAGAACACAGCGGACATCTTTGTCGAACCCGATACCATCGCCGAAAACCCCGAAGCGCACGCCGTGTTCGAGCAGTTGCGAGCCAGAAGCGCGGAGGCGTACCAGAAGCTGATAGAACTCGGCATTCCCGCCGAAGATGCCAGGTTTATCTTCCCGCAGGCGGTGACTACCAACCTGATTATGACCGTGAACCTGCGCGAGTTGATACACATCTGCGGTTTAAGGCTGTGCACGCTGGCACAATGGGAGATACGCAGGCTCTTCAAGAAGGTACGCAAGGAGGTGATGGCGGTCAGTCCCTTCTTCGGCAGAATGCTGGTTCCGCACTGTGTGCACGAGGGCTTCTGCAACGAGTTGAACAATCAGGACGGGCACTGCCGAATCCGACCGCCGCTGACCAGAGCGATAGAGATCTATGAGAAGTGGCGACGGGGGGAACTGGTGGAAAGAGGAGCAGTCACTGCTGCGATGAGACAAGGGGAGGAAGTTGGCAGCAATGAGTAGTGCAAATGATCAGGTGATACTTCATTCACCAATGTGGTGGGAGGTTATTTACCATGCCAGCTCAGACTGCTGAAGAGATATATAGACGATTTATTCAGGGTCTCCCTATGTCGGAGCGTCTCAGACTCGCGACAATGATCCTGCAGGACGTTCCTGAACAGGCTGTGGTAGATTACAGCGAGGAGTGGACTGAAGAAGATCTGCGCGATTTTAGTGCATCTTCGCGAAGATACATTTTGCGTTATCCCTGGACTCGTGCGGGCAAGAGGATATACCAGAAAGAACTCTAAGAGATTTACAAAGATAAAGTGGAAATAAAACAAGCCATATACTTCGCCGACAGCCGCAATATGGCGGAACTGCCCGACGGGAGCGTCCATCTCGTCGTTACCTCGCCGCCTTACTGGCACCTCAAGGACTACGGCTGCGAGGGGCAAATCGGTTACGGGCAAAGCTTGCATGAATACCTGGTAGACCTCTCCCGCGTGTGGCGCGAGTGCTATCGTGTGCTACAACCCGGACGGAGGCTGTGCATCAATATCGGTGACCAGTTCGCGCGGAGCGTGGCATACGGTCGTTACAAGGTCATCCCCCTGCACGCCGAAATCATCACGCAGTGTGAAACCATCGGCTTCGACTATATGGGTGCCATTATCTGGCAGAAGAAGACCACCATGAACACCACTGGAGGCGCGGTGGTGATGGGCTCTTTTCCCTATCCGCCCAACGGTATCGTGGAGCTGGATTACGAGTTCATCCTGCTGTTCAAGAAACCGGGCAACATCGCCTCTCTGCCTGCAGAGGTCAAGCAGGCGTCCGCGCTCAGCCGCGACGAGTGGAAGGAGTACTTCAGCGGGCACTGGCACTTCGGCGGAACACGACAGGTGGGGCACGAGGCGATGTTCCCCGAAGAGCTGCCGAGACGATTGATACGCATGTTCTCCTTGGTCGGCGAGACGGTGTTAGACCCCTTTTTAGGCAGCGGTACCACGGCGAAGGTGGCAATAGAGCTGGGGCGCCAGGCGGTGGGCTACGAGATTCAGCGCGAGTTCGAACCGACTATCCGCGAGAAGCTGGGGCTGAATGAGCGGGCATCTTTCGAAGTGCCCTTCCGTTTGGTCTATCGGCAACAGCCATTGCCACCTGTAGAGCCACCCGAGGGCTATATGCCTCGTATTCAGGATGCCCGTCCCCTTGCTCGCTTCGAGCAACGGAGGGAACTTGCCGTAAAGGTTACTGCCGTGATAGACGAACACACCTTGCAGATAGAGGACGGTAGGCGGGTACGCCTGCAGGGGGTGGTGGTTCCACCGGAACGTCGGAACGAAGCCATCGATTATCTTCGACGTTACGTGCAGGGCAAACGAATCGTCATTAAGTGCGAAGAAGAATTACGGGAAAACGGACAGACGGTAAATGCGTATGTGTACCTGAGTAACCGCCTGTTCATCAACCGCAAGATGATCGAGAGGGGCTTGGCACAGCCTGAAAGGTAAGACCATGCGAACCCCGAGAGGGTGCAGAACCGGTTGCCTGACCTCCTTGCTGGCGGGAGTGGTGGCTATCGTGCTGGCGGTGCGGTGGTGGACGGCTCCCGTGAATATCCCACGTCCTCAACGACCGCCTGAGCCGATGGACAACCCCTACGATGTATACCGTTCCCTCGCCGCGTATACCGCTCAGGTTTTCCGAACCGATTTTGCCCTCACCTATGCCGAGCGCGAGCTGTTTCCCTCACGGCGCGAGATACGCCTGGACCGTCCCGGACTCGCTCGCTACCTGCTGCGCCAGATGCAGCCTGTGCGCCTGGAATACCGTCGTCATCTGCACAAGCCGTGCGTGGTGATTATGGAATACATGCCCGGCTGGCAGTTTCCCGAGCTGGCAGAGTTTCGCCGATGGGCGAACATCGAGGCGCTGGACATGGCGATGGCAGCGCAGGAAGGCGATTACTCTCGCGCGGTGGAAAATTATCGCACGGTGCTGCTGCTCTCCGAGCAGATTCGCACTCAAGGCTCGCTGATGCACTACTACACCAGCTCCTCCATGCAAGCGGCGGTGCACAGGAGGATGAGCGAACTGTTGGGCAGCTTGCCCGCTGAGCAATGCCAGCAGCTGACACAGGCGATACGAGAGTGGGAAAAAAAGCGTGTTCCGCTCGCTCAGATAGTGCGCGTGGAACGCGACTTCATCCTGACGCTGCTACACGACCTGTATGCGGGGCAGTACGATGCTTGGCGAATGCTCTCCGACAGCCGTCTCCTTCGCTGGAATCCCAGATGGCTGAACCTGCGACGTGCCGCCCGGGAGGTACATACTTACCTTCGCCGAGTGGAAGGAGAAACCTCCAAACCCGTCAACCTGTGGCAGCATGTCGAAGAGCCACATCATCCCGTTACCAAAATCCTGCTGCCACCGCTCGAACCGTTGAAACGTACTTCAGGTCATACTACGTGTCGCATCCGCTTGCTCGGCTGTGCGGCTGCCGTGCGTGCCTATCGGCTCAGGCACGGTTCCTACCCTGCGATGCTGGAGGACGCGGGTGTGTCGGACCTGGACAGGGACCCCTTCACGGGCGGGCGGTTCGTGTACAAGCCTTCGGAGCGGGGCTTCCTGCTCTACAGCGTGGGTGAGGACGGCGTGGATGACGGAGGCAAGCGCGTGGCGGAACAGATGAGCGGTAGAGGCGATGTGACACTGGTTCCGTTCTACGGAAGGCGAACCGATACAGAGCAGGGAGAGCCGGTATGGTTCAGGTAGGCTATCCCTTCATTTGCACTTGCAAAATACACTCTATTTATGATATAGTGAAATTGGTAAATACAGTGTATCGAAAAGAATGAAAATGAGCACCACAATGCGATCTCGTTGAGTACGAGAAAGCAAAAGGTGCTCCGAAAGCTCTGGCGAAGGGGAACCCTGCGGCTCGAACGCCGTTGAATATAGATGCGTTCCAAAGGGTGGTAGGCATTTTTGTCCCGAAGCCCGCCGTTCTCCCCTTTGCCCCAAAAGCGTCACTAGAGCAAACGGAGGAAGCAGCGAACATGCATTTCACCAAGCCCTCTCCACCCTCGGACGACAAACGGTGGCGTATCGTGGAAGCCACTATGCGTCGGCATGGGTATGACCCCAATGCGCTGATTGAAACGCTGCACTCGGTCCAGCAGACCTTTGGGTATCTGGAAACAGAGGCGTTGCAATATGTGGCAAAGGCGCTTCGGGTGCCTTTGAGTAAGGTGTACGGAGTGGCTACTTTCTACCACTTCTTCACCCTGAAGCCGCAAGGGGAACACACCTGCGTGGTGTGCATGGGAACCGCCTGCTACATCAAAGGCGCCCCCCACGTGGTGGCTGCCATTTCGGAGAAATACCAGATTCAACCGGGCGAGACCACAGCGGACGGTAAACTGTCACTGCTCACGGCTCGTTGTATCGGTGCCTGTGGCTTGGCGCCCGCAGTGGTCTTCGACGGCGAGGTAGCAGGTAAGGTGACGCCCGAAGAGGCGCTACAACGGATTGGGAGGTGGACCGACCAATGACACCGGAAGAACTGCGCAGGCTGGCAGAGTCTCACGAAGAGGCTCGCCCCGAACCTCGACACCGCATCAAGATATGCGTAGCGGCTGGGTGTTTGTCTGCTGGGAGCGACCGCGTCCGGGAAGCCCTGCAGAACGAAATCGCCCAGCGTGGGCTGGAGAGTGAGTGCGAGGTCAAGGGGGTCGGTTGCCTGGGGTTGTGCACCGCGGGACCGCTGATGCTCGTAGAACCCGACGGGGTGATGTACCAGGGGGTCACCGAGCAGGATGCCCCTGCGATTGTGGAGAGCCTGGGGAAGAAGCCGGTGGAGCAACTGGTATGTCCCTCCGACATGTCCTTCTTCACCAAGCAGTACAAGATTGTGCTGGAAAACAGCGGGGTGATTGACCCCGAAAAGATAGAGGACTACATCGCCCGCGACGGTTACACCGCGCTGGCTCGTGTGCTGGAGGAGATGACGCCTCAGGAAGTCATCGACGAGATTACCCGTAGCGGCTTGCGCGGGCGAGGCGGCGCGGGGTATCCGACGGGCTTGAAGTGGAGCACCGTTGCCAAAGCGGGAGGCAGTCGCAAATTCGTCATCTGTAACGCGGACGAAGGCGACCCTGGCGCCTTTATGGATCGCAGCGTGCTGGAGAGCGACCCCCACCGCGTGCTGGAGGGCATGGCGATCGCCGCTTATGCGGTAGGAGCCAGCCAGGGGTTCCTGTACGTGCGCGCGGAGTACCCGCTGGCAGTCAAGCGTCTGCGCACCGCCATTCGGCAAGCGGAGCGCCTTGGTTTGCTGGGGAATAACATCTGCGGAACGACCTTCAGCTTCCACGTGGATATCCGTCTCGGCGCGGGTGCCTTTGTGTGCGGCGAGGAAACAGCCCTCATCGCCTCCATCGAGGGCAAGCGCGGACAGCCACGTCCCCGTCCACCCTACCCTGCCGAGTACGGATTATGGGGTTATCCCACCCTGATCAACAACGTGGAGACCTTCGCCAACGTCGCACCCATCATCCGCAACGGCGGCGACTGGTTCGCCAGCATCGGCACAGAAAAGAGCAAGGGAACGAAGGTCTTCGCGCTCGCAGGGCGCGTGAGGAACACCGGCTTGATTGAGGTACCGATGGGTATCACCCTGCGCGAGATTATTTTCGACATCGGCGGTGGTATACCCGACGGACACCGGTTCAAAGCGGTGCAGACAGGCGGTCCCTCCGGTGGATGTATCCCCGAGCAGTACCTGGACATGCCTGTGGACTACGAGTCGCTGGCAAAAGTCGGCTCCATTATGGGCTCGGGAGGCATGATCGTCATGGATGAGACCTCCTGCATGGTGGACGTGGCGAAGTTCTTTATGGACTTCTGCGTTTCCGAGTCCTGCGGCAAGTGCGTGCCCTGCCGCGTTGGCACCGCGCAGATGTACCACCTTTTGAACAAGATTACCTCCGGCGAGGCGACCATGGAAGACCTTGCCCTGCTGGAGGAACTGTGCGACATGGTGAAGTACACCAGCCTGTGTGGGCTGGGACAAACTGCCCCCAACCCCGTGCTGAGCACGCTCCAGTACTTCCGCGAGGAGTACATTGCCCACATCGTGGACAAGCAGTGCCCTGCCGGGGTCTGTCAGATGCGTCAGTAGGAGGATCACGGATGAATCAGCCAGTTCGCGTCAAAACGCTGAAGATAGACGATCGCGACGTGAGCGGTCGCGAAGATGAGACCATCCTGGAGGTCGCCCGGCAAAACGGTATCTTCATCCCCACGCTGTGTAACCTGGAAGGGCTAACACCCATCGGTGCATGCCGACTGTGTCTGGTAGAGATCAAGGGTGTATCGCGGCTGCTACCTGCGTGCGTCACGCGGGTAGAGGAGGGGATGGAGGTGTACACCCAGTCCGAGCGACTGCAGAAGTACCGTCGGATGGTGCTGGAGTTGCTCTTTTCAGAGCGCAACCACATCTGCTCGGTGTGTGTGGTGAACGGGCACTGTGAGTTGCAAAATATGGCACAGATACTGGGCATGACGCATGTCAGCGTGCCCTACCGTTTTCCGCGCCTGCCTGTGGACGCCAGCCACGAGCGGTTTGTGGTAGACCACAACCGATGCATCCTGTGCACGCGGTGCGTGCGCGTGTGCGACGAGATCGAGGGGGCACACACCTGGGATGTGATGGGGCGTGGTATAGACAGTCGGGTCATCACTGACCTGAGCCAGCCGTGGGGCGAATCCGAGACCTGCACCAGCTGCGGCAAGTGTGTGAACGTCTGCCCCACCGGCGCGCTGTTTGAGAAGGGCAAGCCGGTGTCCGAGCGACTGAAGAAACGGCAGTTTCTGCCCTACCTCACCATGATGAGGGAGGAAAGGCGATGAGCAAAAAACGCATAGCAACCGTGTGGCTGGACGGCTGCTCCGGGTGTCACATGTCCTTTCTGGACATGGATGAGCGGCTGATCGAAGTGTTCCAGCAGGCGGATTTAGTCTATAGTCCCCTGGTAGACCTGAAGGAGTTTCCCGAGGAGGTAGATATCACCCTGGTCGAAGGGGCGGTGAGCAGCGAAGAAGACCTGCACAAGATCCGAATGGTGCGCGAGCGCACGAAGATACTGGTGGCTTTTGGCGATTGCGCGGTGACCGGCAATGTGCCCTCCATGCGCAACCCCTTTGGAGTGAACGCGGTTTTACAGCGGGCGTATCTCGAGAACGTGACTTTGCACCCGCAGGTGCCGCGTGAGGTTATTCCCGCGCTCATCGAGAAGGCGCGTCCGGTACACGAGGTGGTGAAGGTGGACGTGTTTATTCCGGGATGTCCGCCTTCGGCAGAGACCATCTTCCTCGCGCTCAGCGACCTTCTGGCAGACCGGATGCCGGACATGGCGAAGCTGACGCGCTTTGGAGCGTAAGGAGGTACCACATGGCACAAACGATTACCATAGACCCTATCACGCGCATCGAGGGACACGCCAAAATCACCATCCAGCTGGATGAGCAGGGCATCGTGCGCGATGCGCGTATCCATATTACCCAGTTTCGCGGTTTCGAGAAGCTGTGCGAGGGACGGCGCTTCAGTGAAATGCCTGCGCTCACTGCGCGCATCTGCGGGATATGTCCCGTCAGCCATCTCGTCGCTTCCGGCAAGGCATGTGACGCGCTGCTGGCGGTGCGCATCCCCGAAACGGCGGAGAAGCTGCGGCGAATCTTCAATCTGGCGCAACTGGTACAGTCGCACGCGCTCAGCTTCTTCCATCTCTCCTCGCCGGACTTCCTGCTGGGTATGGATGCCGACCCTGCCGTACGCAACATTGTGGGCGTTGTGCAGACCAACCCACAAATGGCGCGCGATGGTATCCGTCTGCGCCAGATCGGTCAGCAGATGATTGAGTGGCTGGCAGGCAAGCGCATTCACCCCTCGTGGATTGTGCCGGGCGGAGTGGCGCAACCACTCAGCGCAGAGAAGCGTGAGCAGATGCTGGCGAGCATTCCGGAAGCCATCGATATCACCCAGCGCGCTATTGCCTGGTTCAAAAGCATCCTCCATCAGTTCAGCGAGGAGATACAGACCTTTGCAAACTTCCCCTCGTTGTTCTTGGGACTGGTCACCGACACAGGTGCGCTGGAGCACTACGACGGCGTGCTGCGCGTGGTGGATTCGGCAGGTAACGTGATCGCCGATAAAATAGACCCCAACAATTATCAGGACTATATCGGCGAGGCGGTGGAGCCGTGGACCTACCTGAAGTTCCCCTACTACAAGCCGATTGGCTACCCGGAGGGAGTCTATCGGGTAGGTCCGCTGGCGAGGTTGAACCTGGTAGACCGATGTGGCACGCCGCGCGCTGATGAGGCATGGGCGGAGTTCCGCACGCTGGAGCGAGGCGCGGTGCTCAGCTCGTTCCACTACCACTATGCCCGCCTGATTGAGATACTGTACGGGCTGGAGCGCATCCAGCAGCTGCTCCACGAGCCTGATATTCTGGATACGCGCGTGCAAGCAGTGGCGGGACCCAACCGCAGTGAGGGCATCGGCGTGGCGGAAGCGCCCCGCGGCACGCTCATCCACCATTATCGTATCGACAAGGATGGGTTGATTACCTGGGCAAACCTGATTATCGCCACCGGACACAACAACCTCGCCATGAACCGGGGTATCTTGCAGGCGGCGAAACACTTCGTGAAAGGCGAGCAGATTCAAGAGGGCATGCTCAACCGTGTAGAGGCGGTCATCCGCTGCTTTGACCCCTGCTTGAGCTGCTCGACGCACGCTGTGGGGCAGATGCCACTGCACATCCAGCTGCTTTCGCCCTCTGGCGAGGTACTGGACGAGGTGAGGCGGTAAGCCTTCGTGTCTTGCAAGGTGCAAAGAAGGGGCGCGGTCACCGCGCCCCTCTATCTCGCCCTCCGGTGGGAAGGCAAGCATCATGTGTGGCACACTACTGGTCATCGGCTACGGGAACACCCTTCGGCAAGACGACGGCTTCGGCTGGCGGGTCGCGGAGCGCTTGCTCCAGGAACCTATGGAAGGTGTACAGGTGATCGCCTGTCACCAGCTCACCCCCGAGCTTGCCGAGCCGCTCAGCCGGTGCCGTGCCGTCGTTTTCGTCGATGCACGGGAGGGGGAGCCGGTGGGAAAGATGGAGTGGGAAACCGTCACTGCTCCCTCTTCGCCAAACGCTTCTTTCACTCATTCGGCAGGTCCCGCCGACCTGTGTCTTCTGGCGCAGGCGCTTTACGGCTCGGCTCCGGCACAGGCATCTCTGCTCACCGTGCGCAGTGTACATTTCGAGCATGGCGAGGAGCTGTCGCCCGCAGTGCAAGAGGCGGTGGAACGGGCGATAGCCGCCATCCAGTGTTTTGCCCTTCGCGTGGCTTCAGGCGAGAGCTCCCGTTCACTGTCGCTGGAAGGTGACCGGCTGTCCGATAACCACGATGCCTGACGAGCCGAATCGCCACATGGAACTAACCTCCAGCGTAAAGGTGTTGTTGCTGGGGGGATCTGCCATGATTTGCACAAACCCCGCTGCCAGCTGGTTGTCCCATGTTTGCATCACTCCCACTTTCGGATTGCCTTCGGCATTGAAGGTATACGAACCCGTTGCAGGCTCATACAAAGTAATGCCGGGCGCGAGGGCGGTGCGCATCACACTGTACGTGCCGTTCACCTTCAGAACAGCAGGCCGATTCGGATCGTCCGGTATGGTGAGCTGCAGGGTGACGTTCACCGAGTGCTGCCATGTGCCTAGGTTGTTGCTTTGCGTCTTCGTAGCGGTGAAGTTTCCGACGTACACCCTCGCACCGGAAGGTGGCGTGCCGATGGACTCCGGTGTAATGGTGACGGTCTGCGTTTCGGTTGCTAACTGATAATCGGTCAGCAGAGTGGGACGATGCGCAGTGCCGTTCGAGATGACCACGTCATAGGTTGTCTGAGGGAGAGTGATGGGCTGGTTGTCCTTTACTTTTGCCATCACCAGCTTCTTTTGCACTTTGTCCCACAGCCAGGCGATTTGTTCTCTGCCCTGCAGGATCAGCGATCCGTAGTCCACCGTTTTCACTATCAGTTGGCCAGCCCCACTCCAGAACTTGTCGATGGCTTCGCCCAGCAGGTTTTTGGGTGCTTCCAGCAGGTCGGGGAATGGCGAGAGCCAGATATCTTTCGCCCCGTCCATCGCCGTATGGAAACCGCTGTTCGGGTTTTGCTGTTCGTACAGGATTAGCAGCCGATGGAGCACGGGGTCTATGGTGGCGCCCGGGTACATCTCACGCAGCTGCTGTAACGAACGCGCCCCTTGATACGGATTCTGAGCCAGCCACTGGTTGATTTCGGGCACATCTTCGCCGGCGAGCAGCTGGTTGCGAATGCGCAGTGTCTCTTCGGTACCTTGAGACACTTTCGCCAGCCCCAAGAAAGAGGAGAGAAAGTCCAGCCGTCCCCTTCGCGTCGGCGTATAATTCGACACCGTGCGCATAGCCGCTTCCAGCGCTTTGCCTGCGGTCACAAATTGCAGCACCACGTCCCTGCTGGTGGAGGCGTCTGCCTTTTTCAGCTCATCGATGGCTTTCTGCAGGTTTTGTGCGGCAGCAAATACCTGCTCGGAGCGCAGCTGGAAGGTCTCATCGGTCGCTGCAGACAGGCTGGGAGTGAGCGCTACAGGAACGGTCCATCCCTCAAAAACCGGCACGGAAGCCGAAAAAGAGGAGTAGCCGTTGTGAGAGACTTCCAGAGAGTATCTGCCAGCAGGGATAGAAACGCTTGCCATCCCTTGAAGGTTTGTGGTGGAGGTCTGGGAGCCGATGCGCACCGATGCATTCGGTACCGGCTCTCCGGTGAACGCATCCTGAACCTGAACCGTCACCGCTCTGGTGTCCGAAAGCGGCGGTTGCGTCTCGCCCCCTCCGCCACAGCCGGCAAGAGAAAGCAATAGCAGCGCACCCAGTGTGGTTAACACGAAGACAAACCATCCATTGAAAAAGGGATGTCTTTTGACCATCATTGTTCTTCTCCTCCACATGTTCCATCCATCTCAATCTGTCATACTGAGCGCCAGCGAAGCATCCCATCGTTCGTTCTCTTCGCTTCACTCGGTGAGTTGCTGTGAGTTGCGCATGCAACTGCGCAGTTCCTTTTCTCACGGCTTCTTCCTGTATATATTTTGGGAAAAGAAAAATGCTTAAATAGTGGTTCGTCAAGCATGATTACTCCGGTAGTGCAGGATGGCGACGCACCGTGTCATTCCGGCACAAGCGAAGAATCTCGTTGTAGCGACACCTGGAGATACTTCGCTAACGCTCAGCATGACAAAATTGGTTTGCACCATCTGAAAAGGCAACAAAGGTGCTTCGAGGACATTGAGGTAATATATTAGGGCGTAAGAAAAAGTGTTGCATGAGGAGGGCTGGATGACTTACGCCGATGTCTTTCGCCCCAAAGCAAAGCCTTACACACTGCTATACGACATTCTTTGCCTTGTGGGCGGTTCGCTGTTCGTTGCTTTGGCAGCGCAGTTTGCTGTCCCACTACCCTTCAGCCCTGTGCCCATCACGGGGCAGACGCTGGCGGTGCTTTTGACCGGGGTCTTACTGGGTAGCCGAAGAGCTGGTTGGTGTATGGTCGCTTACTTGGTGGAAGGAATGGCTGGGCTACCTGTTTTTGCAGGCGGCAAGGCAGGGATAGCGCATCTGCTTGCACCAACGGGAGGTTATCTGTTGGGCTTTGTGCCTGCGGCAATGCTTGCGGGATGGCTGTCAGAGAAAGGATGGGACAGAAGGTTCGGTACGGCTTTGACCGCTATGTTCCTGGGCAATGTGGTGATTTACCTCTTCGGGCTGCCGTGGCTGGCGTACTTTGTCGGTGCCGAGAGGGTGCTGGTTGCAGGGTGTTTACCGTTTATCCCGGGCGACCTGATCAAAATACTGCTGGCGACAGCGATGCTCCCGGCTGGGTGGAAGTTGCTGAAAAGGTTTGAATCGAACCTCCGCTCGTGCTGATTTTCACGCCAGATGCCGATTGTGTGCGCGTGCCAGCACGATGAACACCGCCAGCGCCGCCACCTGCGCTAGCACTGAAAACGCTACCAGACCCATCACCGAGCGGTCGTACAGCCACCCTATCAGCGCACTGCCTGCAAACCATGCCAACCCGTAGCCAGTATGGAATACGCCGTAGCCCGTGCCGCGACGTTCGGAGGGGACTAGGCGTGCTACCGCCGCACGCATCACCGATTCCTGTGCGCTCATGCCGATGCCCCAGAGAACCGCTCCGGCAACCGCTCCTGAAAAACCCCCCAGGAAAGCCAGTGGAGCAAAGCCGGCGGAAATCACCGTTGCTAGGATGAGCGTGGCAAAGCCGATTCGGTCAAACAGTCGCCCCAGCACCAGCGCACCGATAGCGTCCACCCCCATTGCCAGCGCGTAGAACAGGGCAATGTGGCTGGAAGAGACCAGCCCCGTTTTGCCAAAGTGGTACGCCATCAGCGGGAAGTCGGCGTAGCCAGCCGCTACCAGCCCAACCGCGCCCAGATACAGCCAGTAGGTTGGGGTAAAACCTCGCGTTTGCAGAGTGACCGCTTTCGCTTCCAAATCCTGCGGTCGTGGGAACTGCCATCGCGCGATGCCCAGAGCGATCAGCGCCAGCAACGCAGGTGCCAGCAGCACAGCGAAACCCAGTCGGTAGTCATTGCGCACCGAGAGGGTGGCGAAAACGATGAGAGGTCCCAGCACCGCGCCTATCTGGTCCATCGCCTCGTGCAGACCGAAGCCCCATCCGTGCCCCATCTGCCTGGTGGCGTGCGAGAGCATCGCGTCGCGGGCGGGGGTGCGGATGGCTTTGCCGAGGCGTTCCACCACGATGAGCGTGGACGCCAGCAGCCAGTGCCCCGTCAGCGCAAGCAGAGGAACCGCCAGCAGGTTCACCGTATAGCCGACGAAGGTCAGTAGCCAGTAGCGGCGCGTGCGATCACTGAGGTAGCCGGAGGCAAGACGCAGCACATAGCCGACCAGCTCCCCCAGCCCGGAGACGAAACCCACCACCGCTCCGGTGGCACCCAGCGTGCCCAAGAAGGGACCGGTGATACTGCGTGCGCCTTCGTAAGTCATATCTGCACAAAGGCTCACCAGCCCCAGCAACACGACAAAGAGCACCGAGCGCGAGAGTGTTTTCACGAAACATAAGCCTCCTGTGCGAAAGGCGAAGGGAGATTCTCCCGCAGGCGGTTCAGCTCCTTCTATTTAACCACCAGCACATGACAGGGCACGTGCGCCACGATGGACGAAGCAGTGCTGCCGAACACCCTTTCGTGTAGCGTGGAATGTCCCTGGTGTCCGATAACCACCAGGTCTACCTGATGATGCTTCACGAAGTCCACAATAGACCACACCTCGTGTCCGGTCACGATATGTGTTTGCACGGGCACATCCGCCAGCTGCGCAGCGAGGTGCACCTGTCTTTCCAGCTGGGCGAAGTAGGCATCGCGCTGTTGTTTGACCTCCTCGTATTCGCCGATGGTGGAGGCGTATTTCGGCAGGTCTTCCTCCACCATAATCACGTGTAGTTCGGCTTCGAGTGCCTTTGCGAGAGCAAGCCCTGCGTTGAGAGCACGCTCCGCGCCCTCTGAACCGTCGAATCCGACCAGAATGCGCGTATACATGTTCGTCCTCCTTTTATCTCTCCTCACCGTAAGCCAGGCTCGCTTGCCTCTGCATATCTGGACGCGGCAGCTCTCCATCCTCCACCAACGGCTTGAAGAAGGTCTGCGCGATGAGGGTAGGAACCAGCGCGCTGCCAATAGTCACCGCGATGAGCAGAGTATACTGGGAAGAGGACAAATAGCCATGCGATAGACCAAAAACAGCAGCAATAATGTCGAAAGTCAAACCGGTGCTCATCACCAGTGAGGTGTATATCGATTCCCTGCGCGACATTCTTAGCCGTCGGCAAACGAGGTAGGATGTTACCGCTTTGCTCAGGATACGAAGCCCCAGTAGCAAAAGGATGACCGTCAGACCACTCCAGAAAATGGAAGCCTGTACATAGGTGCCTGCACGCAGGAAGTAAAAGGGCGTGAAGAAAGTAAAGGACAGAGCGCGTATCTGGTGGAGCGGCTCACGGTGCTTCGAGAACACTGCAGACAGTGTCCATCCCAGCAGGTAAGCTGCTAGCAGCGCCTGCGTATCAGCAAGTGCACTCAGGCTGTTGAACAGCAGAAGTAGCAACAACAGGTACTTCGCTTGCGGGTGGGTCACATGTGTGCCGAACCTCTGAAAGAAGAAGGAGCTCACGGGAGGCGCCATCCAGGCAGCCAGCACAATAGCAATCAGGTACACAGCTAGCCACATGCTCGGTTTGGTAAAAACCAAGCCCAACAACACCATCGCAGCCAGATTGGACAGGAAGCAGGCGACCAACATCCGTCTACCCAGAGGTGCACGGTTCATGCCGGTATCCATCAGCACAGTGTATACGATGGCAATAGAGGTAGGAGCCAGTGCGACTCCCGTGAGGAGCGAAGCGCTCCATGTCCACCCCATCGCCCACCGAACCACCGCTACTTCAGCGACCAGCGCGGCAAGGAAAGAGAACATACCCAGCGCGACTGCTCCTCTCCACTCACTGCGCAGCACGCGCCGATCGGTTTCCGCGCCTGCCAAAAAGGTCAGCAGTACGCCGCCCAGCCCTGCCAGAAAGTTAATCCACTCGTTGGGACGGATGTGCAACACGTTACCTCCCAGCACGCCGAACAGGATTTCCGCCAGAGCCACACTCAGCGCCAGCCGTACGGAAACCAGCGACGCGGCAAGTGCCAGGGCTATCCAGACAAACGCCGTCCACCAGACGTTCATTGTCTCTTCGAAACCTCCTTATCGTTTCGGCAGGAAGTGCATCTGTGCGAGGTCCTGCACGTGTTTCAGTTCGCGCTCGATGGTGCGCTGCAGCCGACGGAGCAACTCCCGTTCCTCTTCGTTCAGCTCCCCGTATCGCCTCTCAAAGCGTTCGGGGTCCAGCTCAGGAAGGATGGAGTCATGCAGGCTACCCAGCAGCAGGCGCAACCAGTAATAGGTGGTTTCGATAGGCTCTGGCTGCTCATGTTGCTGGGTCAGTTCGGGAACCAGGCGGTGTATCGCATCGTGGTAACTGTCTACCAGCCTCTCCAGGGCTTCCTGAAGCATCCGCCACTGCGAGGGGGGGAGAGGGGTCAGCCGCTGCCCACCGCCAGAGGGTGAGATGCCCATCCAGCCTGCCTGCGTGATGCGGCTGACCGTATCTTCCAGCTGCACCAGCAGGGCAAAGAGATGTCTGCGATGACTATCGTTCATGGTGCACCTCCTCGGCAAAAATGCCGTAGAGCTTGTGAATTGCCCGCCGCCAACTGCCCACCTCGTCACCCCATGGTTCGTGCTGGAAGCGGTAGTCGTGTTTGCGGATAACCTCCCGCAGCTGCTTGCGCAACTCTTGCCATCGCTGGCTCTCCTGAGAGACAAGCCACATCTGCACCTCTGACGACGCGCTTTGTAGTACCTGCCGCAGGTGAGGCAGGCAAAGCCCCTCACTTGCCTCGTAACGCACCCGCCACTCCGCCTGACGCAGCAGCTGTGCCAGCAGATTCGCTGCTTGCGCAACATCATGCGCCAGTGCGTCACACAACTGGCAGGAGTACGCATGGCGCGCCCGTTGGGCTGGGACAGTTATCGATATATGAGCCAGCACGTCCTCGGCGATTATCGACAGGGAAAGGACATCCGCTCGTGAGAGCACCAGACGGGCGTGATAGGCACACAAACCATTGCCTTCGCGCAGGGATTGTCGCCAGTGCGGGTCGTGCACGTGCTCGCTGAAGAGCGTGTCCACCCGACGCAGCAGATGCTGATGCGCCAGCCAGCACAGCGCGCACTCGCCTCTTCTCAACGCCTCTTCCAGTGCCATCTCCGGCAGGTGCATCTTTTACCCCCTATAAACGCAAAAATGGCTCACTGTTCACACGAACAGGAGCCATTAGCCTCTTTTGGCGGTTCGCCCTTCATCCGAAGGGCAGGCGGACCTCCATCGCCCTTTCTATGCTTACTTCTAGTATACCACGATGCGTGGCAGAATTGTTGCGAAGGACGAGGATTTACGGTAGAATGTATGTGAGCGTTTTTTGCCTAGCTCAACAGACACGCGGTGCGGAATGCGGTATAATGAAAAACACAGGTGCGATGTCGCACTGCACCAGCACGAAGGAGTGGAATCAATGGAAGGCTCGCGAACGGACTTTGTGGTGCGCCTGGCGGGAGAGTCCGGAGAGGGAGTACTGAGCCTGGGGGAGATGCTGACAACGGCGTTAGCGCGATTGGGCTACGAAGTATACACCTTTCGTACCTATCCCGCAGAGATTAAAGGGGGCACCGTTCTCTACCAGGTACGTGTTGCAGACCATCTGCTTCTTTCCTACGGTAGTTGTGTGGACATTTTCGTTGCGCTCAACGAGGAGGGTTATCGCGAAAACATCGCCTCTTTGCGTCCGGGGGGCACGCTCATTTATGACAGCGATAATGTGCCTACCCACGACCTCCCCAACCACCGCGTGATCCCCGTCCCTATCGGCACCATCGCCAAAAAAGAGATTGGCTCGATGCTGACCAAAAACATGGTCGCTCTGGGGGTCATTTTGCGCTATATTGGCGCGCCGGTAGAAGCAGGTGAACAGATCGCCGAGCAGACCTTCAAGCGCAAGGGCGAGGAGGTGGTGCAGAAGAACTTTCAGGCATTGCACGCCGGCTACCACTACATCTCGCAACATGTGGAGCCTCTGGACCCCTTACTGGGCAAGGTGGAGAAGGTAAATCCCGACCGCCTCGTCATCAACGGCAACGAAGCGTTGGCTTTGGGGGCGATACACGGGGGGCTGACATTCTACGCAGGCTATCCGATTACCCCAGCCACCGACATCATGGAGGCGCTTGCTCCGGTGTTGCCGCGCTTTGGAGGGGTGGTGATACAGGCAGAGGATGAAATCGCTGCGCTGGGTTTGGTGCTGGGAGCGGCATACGCAGGTCAAAGGGCGATGACCGCTACCTCTGGACCCGGACTCTCGCTGATGGTGGAACAGATCAATCTGGCAGCACAGGCGGAGATCCCTGCAGTGATTGTGGACGTGCAACGAGGCGGTGCCAGCACCGGATTGCCCACAAAGACCTCTCAAGGTGACCTGAACCTCGCCCTGTACGGGGTGCATAACGAGTCGCCCCGGGTGGTGATGGCACCCACTAGCGTGGAAGACTGCTTCTACCTGATCCAGCACGCGCTGAACATCGCCGAAAGGTATCAACTGCCGGTGATCGTGCTGTCTGACCAGTCGCTGGCACACCGCCGCTGTACCATTCCCAAACCCAACCTGTCGCTAGTGCCTCGCTGGGAGCGCATTGTCCCGGAACCCAGTACCAACGGCGAATATGCCCGCTATGCCATCACTGAAACCGGTATCTCTCCGATGGCGATACCGGGCATGCCCGGCCTTGCCTACACCGCTACCGGCATCGAACATAACGAGTTGAGCGACCCCACCTACACGCCCGAAAACCTGCAGGCGATGAAGTCCAAGCGGTTCCGCAAGCTGCAACACCTGAGCGAGCAATACGCCGAGCAGTTTGTGCGTATCTGGGGAGAACCAGAAGGGGCGGACGTAGGCATCATCGGCTGGGGTTCTACAGAAGGAGTTATCCGTGAGGCGATCCAGCTGGCGGAGAAAGAGGGCGTGAGAGCAGCCGCGCTTTATCCCAAAATGCTGATGCCACTGCCGGTGAGGGTGATCGAAGAGTTCGCCAGTAAGGTGAAAAGGGTGCTGGTGCCCGAGAAAAACTTCACCGGTGAGTTCGCTGCGTACCTGCGCTCGCAGACGAATGTCCGCCCTGTCTCTTACGCTAAGGACACAGGGTTACCGTTTGACCCGGAAGAGATCCGAGAAGAAATCATCCGGGTTGCCCGGATGTGAAGCAGGAGGAAGAAGATGGCAGAGACCCAGACTTTAAGCGTGCACACTCAGCCCATCCAGCGCCAGCCGAAGGACTACAAAAGCGATCTGGAGCCGATCTGGTGTCCGGGCTGCGGCGACTACGGCGTGCTCAACGCGCTGTTCAAAGCGATGAGCCAGCTGAACCTGGACCCCGACAAAACGGTGCTGGTATCCGGCATCGGGTGCTCCAGCCGATTACCAGGCTTCGTGGTGACTTATGGTTTCCACGGCGTGCATGGGCGCGTCTTGCCGGTAGCCACCGGCATCAAGCTGGCTAATCCCGAGCTCACAGTCATCGGTGTCGGAGGGGACGGTGACGGCTACTCTATCGGGATGGGACACTTCCCTCATGCCGCGCGACGCAATATCGACATCACCTACCTCGTCATGAACAACCAGATTTACGGACTAACCAAGGGGCAGACCTCCCCCACCAGCTCTACCGGGTTCCAAACGAAGACTACCCCCTTTGGTAACCTGGAAGGAGCGATCAACCCCTTGCAGCTCGCCATCATATCGGGGGCGACCTTCGTGGCACGAGGGTATTCCAGTATGCCCAACCAGCTGGCAAAAATCATCGTGGAAGCCATCCGGCATCCCGGCTTCGCGCTGGTGGATGTGTTCAGCCCCTGCGTCACCTTCAACAAGGTGCAAACCTACGATTACTACAAGGGCAAGGTGTACGAGATACCCGAAACGCACGATCCCACGGACAAGTTCGCGGCTCTACGCCTGGCAGAGGAAGAGGAGCCCTTCCCGATTGGCATCCTGTATCGGGTGGAGCAACCTACTCTGGACGAGCAGGTGGCGATGGTGAAGCAGCAAGCATATACGGAGAACGCCAGCGTGGAGCAGCTGTTCCGGCGATACCAGTAGTCAGACGTTCGCGGTGGAATCCGCACCAGCCAAAGAAAGTGTACCTTTCGCCAACGAACGGGCGTCCATAAGATAAAGGAGGTTTTTTCTAATGAACCGGCGCGATGTACTGCAGTTGCTAGGGTTAGCAGGTGTGGCGGCGATTGCCGGTTGCTCCGGGCGAACGGGAGGACAGTCCAGTGCAACCCAGAAACCCCTGAGTACCGCCAAAGCGGAACACCTCCAGAAGGTACAGAACACCGTAGCGGTAGCTTCGCGGGGCAACGCACGCGAGCTGGTGGAACGCGCCCTGCGACCGCTGGGAGGCATTGAGAAGTTCGTGCACCCGGGCGACACGGTGGTGCTGAAGCCCAACGCCGCGTGGCTGCGCACCCCCGAACAGGCGGCAAACACCAACCCGGAAGTGGTGGCGGCGGTGATCGAACTGTGCCAGAAGGCGGGTGCCAAGCGCATCCTGATTGTGGAACACACTTGCGACAGCCCGGCTACCGTCTGCTTCGAGATGAGCGGCATTCGCCGGGTCGCAGACACGGCAGGAGCAGTCATCGTCAACGCCAGCGCGGAGGGAATGTATCGCCCTGTGACTATCGCTGGCGCCAAGGTGCTACAGCAGACGCAGGTGGCCAAAGACGTGCTGGAAGCAGACTGCTTCATCAACCTGCCTGTCGCCAAAGACCACAGCGCCACTCGCGTCACGCTGGGGCTCAAGAACCTGATGGGCATTGTATGGGATCGTCAGACCTGGCATGTGCAGGGCGTGCATGAATGCATTGGCGATTTCGCGCTGGCAGTGAAACCGCACCTGACTATTGTCGACGCGACCCGCATTCTGGTCACCAGGGGACCCAAGGGACCGGGAGAGGTCAAACAGCTCCAGCAGGTTATCGCCGCAGCGAACCCCGTAGCGGCTGACGCCTTTGCCACCACGCTCTTTGGCTTGAAGCCGGAGGACATCGGTTATATCATGCACGCTCACCAGCTGGGCGTAGGAGAGGCACGTTTGAACCGCCTGGACATCAAGAGGGTGTAGCGGATGAGCACGGTCACGGAGGCACGCAAGCGGTTTCGGGAAACGGGGCGGGTGCGTCCGCGCTTCTGGCGGATGCAGAACGTTCGGCGTATGGTGCAGATAGTGTTCCTCGCCCTGTTCCTCCTCCTGCTGGCGTTCACCGTGTATCCAGTGCGTTCCCCCATACCGGTAGACTTCTTCTTCCGTGCCGACCCGCTGGCTGTGCTCAGCACCTTCATTGCCTCGCGGGAGGTCATTGGCGCGCTCATCCCTCTGGCGGGGTTCATGCTGATACTCACAGTGGTACTGGGCAGGTTCTTCTGCGGCTGGTTTTGCCCGATGGGCACCGTCATAGACCTGTCCGACCGCTTTCTGGTGCGGTGGAAACGGCGCGCGGCAGGGGCGAGAGGCTTCCCACAAGTCAAATACTACCTCCTCGCGATGGTGCTGGTCTCTGCTCTGTTCTCGGTGCAGATTGCCTACTTCTTCGACCCTTTCGCCATCCTCACGCGCACGGTCGTATGGGTGCTGTTTGCTCCCATAGCCTTGCTGGGGCGCATGTTGACTGGCTCGCCGATGGTGGCGGATTGGGCACCTGCGCTTACCCATATACCGTTCGTTCCTGAAAGCCAGCCTCACTACCGAATGAACCTGCTGGCGGCGTTGCTGTTTGGGGGCATCCTCGCGCTGGGACTGGTCAGCCGACGATTCTGGTGCCGGAACTTGTGCCCGCTGGGCGCGTTGCTGGCGCTGCTGTCGGGCTGGGGTATCGTGCGGCGGCAAACCCAGTCGGACAGGTGCATCGAGTGCCACCGCTGCGACCGCGAGTGCAAGATGGGTTCCATCCTGCCCGATTCCCATCGCTACCTGGCGCGGGAGTGTATCTACTGCTACAACTGTGTGTCGGTGTGTGCACCGGGCGCAACCTCGTTCCCTATCACCCTGCGACGCGAGGGCTTCGAGACGGGCACGGATATCCACCGGCGGCGGTTGCTGGGGTTTGCCGCGCTGGGGATGTTGTGGGCGGGCATTTCGGCAGGCGACACCAGCGCAAAGCGAGTGGGCAACTCGCCCATCAAAGCGTCCAGCCCCTTCCGCATCCGACCGCCCGGAAGCCTGCCTGAAGATCAGTTTCTACAGAAATGTGTGCGGTGCAGCCTGTGCATGAAAGTGTGTCCGACCAACGGGCTGCAACCGGCACTCACCGAGGCGGGTATCGAGGGCTTCTGGACACCCGTGCTGGTTCCCCGAATCGGACACTGTGCCCAGCATTGCACCGCCTGCGGTGACGTGTGTCCTACGGACGCCATTCAACCCTTCACGGCAGAAGAGAAGAAGTACCTTTTTATCGGCAGGGCGTATATAGACAGGAGCACCTGTATCGTCTGGGCGCAGGATAAGAAGTGTCTCGTGTGCGACGAGCACTGTTCCTATCGCGCACTGTACTGGAAGGTCGTGGATGGGCTGCGCCGCCCGTTTGTCAATGAGTACCTGTGCACCGGTTGCGGTGAATGCGAAGCCAAGTGTCCGGTGCAGCCGATAGCGGCGATTCGCGTGAACACCATGGGTGACCTGCGCCACCTCACTCGCGAGGCGCAGAAGCGATTCTACGAACGACATCTGGAAAAGAAGGAGTGAAGCAAGATGCCATCACGCAGAGAGTTTCTGAAAGAGTTGATGATGACCGGGGCGGGACTGTATACCCCGGCCGCCGCGTTCGCGATGCTGCTGCAAGACAAAAAGAACCCGCAGAGCACGGTGGTAGAGGTGAAAAACCCTAACGTGCAGACGGAGGCACACCGTGTCCGCCAGGAAGTCGCCCAGGCAATGCTCTTCGAGGCGGTGCGACGCCTCAGTGGGGAGAAAACGGACCGGGCAGCCTGGAAACGCTACTTCTCCCCAGAGGATG
This sequence comes from Armatimonadota bacterium, assembly GCA_026003195.1. Classification (NCBI taxonomy): domain Bacteria; kingdom Bacillati; phylum Armatimonadota; species Armatimonadota bacterium. Next base: position 543,679 of record BPGU01000003.1, on the reverse strand, counting down.
TGGTGGGCATTAAGGTCAACTGCCTGTTCGGCAGGGGCGCCTCCACCCATCCCGAGGTGGTAATGGCGATTGTAGAGGGGCTGAAGCTGGCAGGGGTGAAACCGGAGAACATCATCATCTGGGACCGCAGCGACGGCGACCTGGCGAAATCGGGATACACCCTGAACCGTGAAGGCGCTGGCGTGAAGTGCTATGGAACCAACGGCGACTATGAGCCGAACCCCACCCGACAGGGTTCCTTCCACGGACGCCTGAGCAAGATTCTCACCGAACGCATCACCGCGCTGGTGAACGCGCCCATCCTGAAAGACCATAGCATCGCAGGCATCACCAACGCCTGCAAGAACCACTATGGCTCCTTCGACAATCCGGGCGCACATCACGGCAATAACTGTGACCCCTATCTGGCAGACCTGAACGCGCTGCCCGTCATCCGGCAGAAAACGCGCCTTATCGTGTGTGATGCCATCCGCCCGATAGCGGATGGAGGTCCCGGGCTTCGCGGCGACGCAGCATGGGATTATAACGCTATCCTCGTCGCCACAGACCCCATTGCCATCGACACCGTCGGCTGGCAGATTATCGAGGCGAGGCGCAAGGAGATGGGATTACCTCCTCTGGCGCAGGCAGGACGACCGGTACGTTACCTGCAGACCGCTGCGCAGATGGGCATCGGCACCAACGACCCCAATCGAATCAAACTGGTACGGGTAGGGTAACCCTCCGCAGGGGCAACCACGGAGGGTTGCCCCTACAGGGCGCGCTGCACCGTATCTTCCAGCGTCTGGATGGTGTTCTGCGGGTCGTAGCCTTCCAGCCGCAGCAGGATGTTTCCCTCTTTGTCAATCACGAACAACGTGGGCAGGTTCTTAATCTCGAACGCCTTCTTCACTTCGCTACTGCTGTCTACGGCAATGGGGTAGTGAACGCCCATCTCCTTCAGAAACTGTTCTACCTCCTCGCGGCTGGTCACATCGACCGCCACACCGATAACCTCCACGTTCTGCCCTTTGTGGCGGTTGTGGAAATCGATGATTTTGGGCATCGTGAACCGGCACGGAGCGCACCAAGTCGCCCAGAAGTCCAGAACCACCACTTTACCGCGGTAGGAAGAGAGCGATTTCTGATCACCATCTGTCATCTGGAGCACTACGTCCGGTGCAGTGTCTCCAGCGCCGAGTGGCTTCGGTGGTTGGAGGGCATAAATGACCATCCCCACTACCAACACTACCAGCACGTAAACAACCGCTCTTCGCATCGCGCCTCCTTCGTTGCCTCCTGTGTTTGCACGCATTCGTCGCGCTCGACCCGGCAAGCCGCATAGCCATCCCTATCTACGCAGGAAACGATTCTGACCGTTCCTCCCAACGGGGTGCGGGCGGCTTGCCAGAAACAGACGATGCCCATCCCCACGCCTCTCACCGCACGTAGTCCGCGTCCTCCGCTCGCCATATGGTGTCGCGCACGGTCAGGTAGAGCGTCCTCGCTGCGTCGGCGCGGGTGATGGGACCTTCGGGGAAGAAGCGCGCGCCGTCCGGCTGGAAAGCCTCTGCACCGTCCCACAGCATCGAAGTGATACGATGTTTGCGCAGCGTTTCGATAGCGGCAGCGAACGGCGAATCGAGCGGTACGTCCAGATACCTGGGCTTCTCTGGAGCGACAAGCGTCCACTGCCCCAGTTTCGTCATGACACTCACCAGCCACTGCGCCAGCAGCCCCCGCGAGATGGGCACATCCGGACGGAACAGCGTCTCCTCCGGCTGGATTACGCCCGCGGCAACGAGAGCTTCTACCGCCTGCCGGGCAGGATGGTTTTCAGGCAGGTCGGTGTAGGGCAATGCGGGACGGGCATAGTTCGCCCGAAAGCCCCCCTGCTTCAAGCGGTGCCACAACCAGCGTGCTGCCTCGGCGCGTGTGAGCATCTTGTCTGGTTCGAACCGCTCTTCTGGAAAGTAACCCCGTGCAGCAAGGTACTGGATGGCGCGGAAACCGCGCGTCTCGGCGGTAACGTCCGGGAACCAGTACAGGTACACGCCGTAGCGCAACAGCACCTCCTGTACCAAACGAGAAGGGATGCGCTTCGGTTCGGTGTCGTAACGCAACGCCAGAGCTGCCGTCGCACCCGCCGCCTGTCCCATGTTCATGCGCACCGGCTCCATGCGCAGGGTACCATACGCTACGTGCGTGGCAGAGACAGCAGTGGACACCAGCACGTTGCGCAGGCGGAGCGGTAACAGAATACCCAGAGGCACCTGATACCAGGGCGTGTAATTCACTAACCAGAACTCCCCCTCGCCCAGGTCTGGTGAGTTCCAGTCGGTCTTGGGCTGCACCGCGTGCGAGTCCATCGGGTAATCACCGATGGCAATGGAGTCGGGACGGAGACGTTCGCGAGCTTTCCACACGTCGCTCTGGTTCATCAGCACGTGCCCCATAATCCGTCGTGCTTCGCGCACATACAGCTGTGGAGGTACATTGCCGTTATCGCGGTACTCGTCCTCCGCCAGTCCGATGTTTTTCAAGCCCAGCTCGGTCTGGATGTAGTACAGATACCCCAGTGCATGCCACTTGTAACGCTCGGCAATCTCGTCGCGTCGCTTCCAGCCTGCGGTCGGGTAGTCGTAGTTGATGCCGGGCAGGTTACTGCCCTGCGGATGCTGGTTAATCTCAAACTTGCCGCCGGGGAAGCGTCCGTAGAGGTACGCCCAGGTCTTTTGCCAGGGCGGGGTGTGGATGTAGTTGTTCTTGTCGTAAAAAGGCGGCTGGGAGATGGTTCTATCCGCACCCGGTCCGTAATCTTTGACTGCCAGCAGGATGGCATAGGAGGGAATGCGCTTATCGCCTTTGCCGGTGCTGCCAGGCAGGATGCGGTCGTTGGCGCGATCATAGTAGATGTGCCCTGCATGGGGTTCCTCTGGGGAACGTGGCTCGCGCCCTACCCGGAACGGTGCGCCTCCCCATGCGGCAATGTCGCCCTCATGCGTGGCGTCGATCAACAGGTCACCCTCGAAGATTGCCTGGCGGCCGGTGAACAGGTCCTGCACGACCACCGCGCGTATTCGCCCATCCTCTCTGAGCACCTTTATCGGTCGTACCCTGAAGTACACGTGGATATTCGGATGCTGTGCGACGATACCCTTGATCAACATGTTCGCCACGCGCGGTTCGTATGCCATGCCGTTGCCAGTGCCGTAGTATTGTTGTACTGCCCGACGAAACTCCTCAAACAAGCCGTTGGAACGGGCGGGATTGCGCATATCGGTGAGGCTCACCCCGTTGCTGATCATCCCACCGAGGCGATTGGTTTGCTCTAAAAGGGCCACGGTAACGCCTTCCCGCGCCGCGGTGACCGCCGCCCCCACTCCCGAAGCGGTTCCCCCGACCACTACCAGCGGGTAATGAATCCGCTTCGGCAGTTCGCGAAAGGTGCGCTCGGTGACCTCCGGTGAGGGCTTCTGCGTGCCATCGGTCATCTGCGCGATCACGCGGTAACGGTAGGTCTGTGCGGGCATCAAGGGTTCATCCACCAGCTGGCGCGCATCGGCAGGGAGTGTCGCAATCACCTGCCCATCCCGCACGACGATATAGGATTGCACCTCGCCTTGCGCAGGTGGTAGCCAGTAGACGTTGATCTGCGTGGGCGATTGCGCCAGCGCTTCCACCGCTGTGGGTTGCGCGGATGCAGATACCGCTGTCCACACGACAAGCAGACACACCAGCAGACGATTCCCCATCTCTTTCCCCCTTTCATACGGCAATCTGCTGTCTCTTTTTTTCGCGCTCCGACAATGGTTTTCCTCATGCTGTGCCGCCGGAAAAACGAGTGTATCCCAAGCCTCGTTTTGTGGAAAGAAACCTTAGAGGGGGATTCAGATGTTACACCATATCTGCCACTCCAGATGGGCGGAGTATGTGATTGGGGCTGCAGTCGGTGCTACCGTGCTGGTAACGCTGTGGTATATCCACGGCTATCCTGTCCCTGATCAGTGGCTGTACCCCCAATTGGCTTTTGCAGCCATAACAGGCGCTCTGGTCTGCATTCTCTTGCGCAAGTGCAAGCAGAATCGAGAGAGCGTTTTCCAAGCACAATCCCACCAGTTACACCTGCAGGTTATCCGCGACAACTTGCCCGTGGTGATTTACGCGCTGGACTCTCAGGGGCGTTTTACCTACTCCGACGGCAAAGGGCTCCAGAGGCTTGGTCTATCGCCGGGCGAGGTGGTTGGACAAAGCGCGTTGGAACTGTATAAGGATTACCCGGATATAGTCGATTCCATCCGTCGCGCATTGCAGGGAGAGACGGTCAGTTACTTCACACAGGTTGGGAGTCTCTGGTACCAGTGTCATTATGTGCCGCAGCGGGATGCACAGGGACGGGTGCGGGGCGTTATCGGTGTGTCGTACGACATCACCGACCTCAAGCACACCGAACAACGGTTGCAAACCCGGCTGCACATTGAGAATACCCTGGCGGGCATCGCCTCCAACTATATCTACAATCCGGATTTCGACGCCGCAGTGGGATGGTGTCTGTCGGAGATAAGTCGTCTGTGCGGAGCGGAACGCGCAGGGGTGTTCCTGTTGAATGAAAGGGGCGACGCTTTCGATGCCACGCACCGATGGTTCCACCCGGATAGCAAAACGCGACTGCTGGCGTGGAATAGCCTGCCCATAGAGTACCTGCAATGGGGTTTACGCCAGATAGAAGGGGGCTCCCCCCTCGTGGTGCAGCATGTGGAGCATCTACCTCCTGAAGCGGAGCCGGTACGCCGCGCGATGCGTGCTACCGGCGCGGAATCGGTGCTTGCACTCCCTGTGCGTATCGAGGGGCGTCTGGTTGGTTTCATGACCTTTGTCAACATCCACGAGTCCGACCTGTGGCGTGCTACAGATGCACATCTGCTGCAGATGGCGGCAGACATCACCGGCGGCGTGCTACAGCGGAGGCGTGATATGGAAGCATTGCGGGAAAGCGAAGCACGCCGTCGTGCCGTGATGTATGCACTGCCGGATATGGTTTTTCTCCTGGATACCAGTCTTCGCTTTCTAGATTACTACTCTCCGGACAGGGGGCAGCTTCTGGTGCCTCCGGAGTATTTCATCGGCAGAACCGTTTGGGAAGTGCTGCCTGAAGAGGTCGCCAGCAAGACACAGGATGCCTTCACACGCGCCCAGAGTACCGGTCAGGTGCAGTCCTTCGAATACTCTTTACGACATCCACAATACGGGCTGCAGTACTTCGAGGCGCGTCTGTCGCCCTGTGAAGACGGCACCGTTGTCGCTGTAGTGCGTGACGTCACCGAGCGCAAGCGAACGGAGGAGGAACTCGCCGCAGCCAACGCTCAGCTGGAGATAGCGCTGCTGCGGGCGCAGGAACTGGCGGTAGCTGCGGAAGCAGCCAGCCACGCCAAATCGGAGTTTCTCGCCAACATGAGCCATGAGATCCGCACCCCGATGAACGGCATTATCGGCATGACCGAACTGCTCATGGGCACTCCTCTGGACGACGAACAGCGCGACTATCTGAAAACCCTGCGCTCCAGTGCAGACCTGTTGCTGTCTATCCTGAACGATATTCTGGACATTGCCAAGATTGAAGCGGGCAAAATGACTATGGAACAGGTTCCCACCGACCTGCGCGAAGTGGGCGAGGATGTGGTGAAGCTGTTCTCAGCGCGCGCCAAACAGAAGGATATCGCTCTGCGCGCGGAGATTGCGGACAACCTGCCTCCCGCTGTGCTGGCGGACCCCATGCGCCTGCGCCAGATCCTGAGTAATTTGGTGAGCAACGCCATCAAGTTCACCGAGCAGGGCGAGGTGGTGGTAGAGATCAACCCCATTGCAGAAAACGGCGATAAAACGTGGGTACGCCTCACAGTACGCGACACCGGCATAGGTATTCCACCGGAGCGGCTGGAATCCATTTTTGAAGCCTTCATCCAGGCAGATAGCTCCACCACCCGCCGCTACGGCGGCACTGGTCTGGGGTTGACCATTTGCAAGCGACTGGTGGAGCTGATGGGCGGTCATATCCACGTGCAGAGCGAGGTGGGCAAGGGGAGCACCTTCTGGGTGGAAGTGCCTCTGCCCCTCGCCAGCGAAGCGACACAGTGGCAACATGCCCACTCCCCTTCCGTGGAGGCAGACGATGTGCCTGCTGGCTTGCGCGTTCTGCTGGTGGAGGACAATGAGGTCAACCGCAAAGTAGCGGTGCGGATGCTGGAGCGACTGGGATGCGAGGTGGACATCGCTTGCGACGGGCAAGAGGCAGTGGAGAAGACGGCTCACCAGCGGTACGACATCGTATTCATGGACGTGCACATGCCGCAGATGGACGGTTACGAAGCCACCCACCTCATCCGTGAACAGGAGAAAGGCTCCGATAAGCATCAGGTGATTATCGCCATGACCGCCAACGCCATGGAGGGCGACCGCGAACGGTGCCTGCAGGCAGGAATGGACGATTACCTCAGCAAGCCCTTCCGAGAGAGCGACCTGCGCATGACGCTCGCCCGGTGGTACCACCTGCACCGGCAAGAGCAGATTGTCGCAGCGTAGGAGATTGCAGAAGATCACCCCTACAGGTTGCAGGCTTTTCCACAAGGTGGCGCACTCTTCGGAGGAGCTCGCTCTGTCGTGACCCTGTGGAGGCATGGAGGGCGAGTCTCCCACCAAGCCGTCCATTTTGGAGCGCATCCCCTATCTCCCGTAAAGGAGAATGCACGGTGGACGCGAATTCGTGGATAGCATTCGGAGGAGGTTCTCATGAGGTCAGGTGCTCTCTGCATCCTGTTGCTGTGTGCAATGCAGGCATACGCGCAAAAGCAGCCGCTGCAAACATGGAACGCCGTTGAGGGAACGTTCACCTGGGATGAACAGGTAAAGCGCAGTAGTGCGCGCAGCGTCCGCCTGTCCAATCCCACCGCCGACCTGCGCAGTGGCGTGATGCACGTGGTGGAGATGAATCAGACAAAGCCGGCACCCTTCCGGGTGACCGCGTGGAGCCGGGCGCAGGACGTGTCCGGCAGCGCAGATTCCGGCTACTCCCTGTACCTGGACATCTACTACACCGACGGCACGCCCGAATGGGGATGGATTGCCCCCTTCAGCACCGGCACGCACGACTGGGAACGGCGCGAGGTGCTGGTGATACCCCGCAAGCCGGTGGGGAAGGTGCATGTGCATCTGCTGTTGCGCCATCACTCGGGCACGGTGTGGTTTGACGATATACAGATGGAGATTCTGGAGGGTTTACAGGTGCTGGATATGCAAACCACCCGCCAGCCGACCCTGCGCGCGGGCAAAACCACCGTCCTCTGGGGAGATGCCGGCGGGTTGCAGGTACAGTTCGACAATGCGGGGTTCGTCACTGGCGTTTCGTCAGGCAAGAAACCCCTGCCCAGAGGGAAACTGCCCGGAGGCTGGTTTCTACGTGATCTGCAGCGTCCTGAAGAACTGGTGCCCTTCACCGGCAAGTGGACAAGCCGCAAACCGCTCATGTGGACGGGCAAGGCAAAGGATGTGCAGATAGAGGTGAAGTACGAACAACAGGGCAACCTCCTTCAAGCCACCGCTACCCTGCGCACCCCGCAGGGCTCGCCTGACCGTGCGGTGAGTCTGATATGGGCGTTGCCGGTGGGAATGCAGGGAGCACTCTGGCATGATGACATCCGTCAGTCGGTGGGCGCAGAGGGAAATGAGAAGGCGCACCTGATACGCGCCCACGGCGGTGCCAACAGCATGATGAGCTTCTACCCGCTGGCGTGCCTCTCGGGCAAGGACTGGGGTCTGGCGTGGGGATGGCGAATGGATGCACCGCGGCTGGTGCGCCTGTTCGCGAACCCGCAGTGGGGATGGGCGTGTGCGGCGTACGACTGTGTGCTCACCGGCAAGACGCGCAAGTTTCCCTATCAGGCGCAGTTCCATCTGCTGCTGTGGTCGGCGGAGCCGCAGTGGGGCTTTCGTTCCGCTCTGCAGAGATATATCGACGCATTCCCCGACTGGTTCCGCACCCGTGTGCCCAAACAGGGTATCTGGATGCCCTTCACCGCGCCGCATACGGTACAGAACGTGCAGGATTTCGGCATCGTCTTCCACGAGGGCGACAACAGCATCGCCGAAGACGACCAGCTGGGCATCCTGAGCTTCCGCTACACCGAGCCGATGAGCTACTGGATGCCCATGCCAAAGGAGTTCCCCCGTACCGACGCGGGCGCAGAAGACTGCCTGCAGCAATATGCGCAGGGCAAAATCGGCGACGCATGGCAGAGGGCGCAGGCGCGCGCAACCCTCCATTGTGGTATCATCACCGACGCCAGCGGCAAGCTGTATCGCTATATCACCGTCGCCCCGTGGAACGACGGTGCGATGTTCCTGCTCAACCCCGACCCGGACCTCCCTTCTACACCCGACAACCCTTCCAAAGCCACCCTGAACTTTCCACCCGAACATGCCCAGCGTGCGTACACGAAGCCGGGCACGGAGGGGCTGGACGGTGAATATCTGGACTCGTTGGAGATGGGCGGTGAGATGCTCAACTTCCGCGAGGAACATTTCGCCACGGCGGACGTACCGCTGGTATTCGACACCAGCAGCCTGCGCCCGGCTATCCTGCAGATATTCAGCACTTGGGAGTACACGCGCTACCTGGCGGGCGAGATGCGCCAGCGCGGCAAGTGGCTGTTCGCGAACGCGGTCGGCTGGCGATTTCCCTTCCTGATGGCACAGCTGGACGTATCGGGCACGGAGACCAACTGGTGGCAAAACGGTGCATGGAAGCCCGTGTCGCCTGCGCAGATGGATGTTTGGCGCAGCATGAGCTACCAGAAGCCCTACCTGCTGCTGATGAACACCGATTATGAGACCTTCGGCGGGCAGGTGGAACGGTATTTCCAGCGTTGTCTGTTCTGGGGCATCTATCCCAGCATGTTCAGCCACAACGCGGCGGACAACCCCTACTGGCACAACCCGAACTGGTACAACCGCGACCGCGAACTGTTCCAAAAATACATTCCGCTGATTCGCCGCGTCGCCGAGGCAGGCTGGCAGCCGATCACACACGCTACCGCCGAGGGCGCATGGATAGAACGCTACGGCACGAAGACATTCACCGTGTTCAACCCGGAGGGCGCGGAACGCGAGGTGCGAATGCGAATCGACCTGCGCGCCCTGAATATCTCAGCCAGCGCGGTCAAGCAGCCGGTGGAGCTGGTGCACGCGATCGCGCTGGGCTGGAAGGTGCAGGGAAGCCAGCTCGAGCTGAGGCTGAAGCTAGCAGCGGAACAGACGGCGGTGGTTGTGGTGGCTCCCTAACGCACCTTACTTCCAGTCGGCACAGGCTTATCGGGTATGAGCAGAATGGCTTTGCCGTTCACTTCCGCTGCCAGCAACATGCCCTGGGACTGCACTCCGCGAATGGTGGCAGGTTGCAGATTCGTCAGCACCACAATCTGTCTGCCGATAACGTCCTGTGGGCTATAGGTCTCGGCGATACCCGCCACCAGTGTACGCTCCTCTCCGCCGATGTCTACCGTCAGCTTCAACAGTTTGGAGGTATTCGGCACGGGTTCTGCCGACTTCACCTCAGCGATTTTGATTTCCAGCTTTTGGAAATCCTGGATGGTAATCAGGTTGCTCTGCTCCATTTCGGTCTCCTTTTCTGTCGTCACCGTCAGTGCTTCTTCCGTAATGCGCGGGAAGAGAGGCTGAGGCTGCCGCACACTCGTGCCCGTCTGCAATCGTCCCCACGTGCTTTCCGCTTGCCAGTTCGCCTGTACAGGTTGGCTTTCGATGCCCAGCTGTTCCCAGATGCGGGCGGTAGCGACGGGCATGGTGGGCGCCAGCCAGAGCGCACAGAGCCGAACGCCTTCCAGCACATCGTACAGCACGCCCTGCGCACGTTCTACCTCGCCGTTGCGGTAAAGACCCCACGGCGCCTGCTCGTCCAGATACTTGTTCAACCGCGACACCATCCGCCAAACTTGCTCCAGTACTCCGTTCAGGCGAAAGCGATAGACCTCCTCGGCGATACCCCTGTCGATGTCCTCTGCCAGTTCCACCAGCTCCCTGTTGCGTTCCAGAGGCTTAGGCACCCGCCCCTCCGCATACCGCCACACCATGTTCAGTGTGCGGTTGAGCAGGTTGCCCAGGTCGTTGGCGAGGTCGCTGTTATAACGTTTGCGGAAGGACTCCTCCGAGAACTCGCTGTCCAGCCCGAACTGCATCTCGCGGATCAACAGGTATCGTTCGGCATCCACCGCGATGTCGAAGTCCGCGCCCGACCATGCAGCGATATCCTTTGCCAGCTGCACCGGATGGGGCAAGTTGCCTTTGGACTTGCTTCCCTTTTCGCCTCCGATAGTCCACCAGCCATGCCCAAAGATTCGCTCCGGCACCGGCAAGCCGATAGACATCAGCATGGCGGGCCAGAGGGTGGCGTGGAAGCGCACAAAAATCTCTTTGCCCATCAGGTGCACGGCGGGCCACAGCTGCCGGTAACGCTCCATGTCCTCGGGCCAGCCGGTGGCGGAGACGTAGTTAATCAGGGCGTCGAACCACACGTAGATGACCTTGTCCGGCTCGCCGGGCACGGGGATGCCCCAGCCCGGATTGGCGCGGGTGACGCTCTGGTCCCGCAGCCCCTGCTGGATAAAGGCGATGACCTCGTTCTTACGAAACTCCGGCTCCAGCCAGTCCGGATGCTCTTCGATATACTGCAATAAGCGGTCGCCGTACGCCGAGAGGCGGAAGAAGTAATCCTCTTCCTGCACCCACTGTAGGGGGCGGCGGCACTCGGCGTTGGGGCAAAGACGGTCTTCGCCGACATCAGAGGGAGCGAAGAAGGTCTCATCCGAAACACAGTACCAGCCCTCGTAGACGCCCTTGTAAATATCGCCGTTTTCCTGCATGCGGCGGAAAAACTCCTGCACCACGCGTACGTGGCGTGGCTCGGTGGTGCGGATGAAGTCATCGTATTCGATGTGCATCACCTTCCATGCCTGCTGGAACTCGGCGGCGAGCGTGTCCACAAACTGCTGGGTGGGTACCCCCCGCTCCTGCGCAGCGCGGTGCACTTTAATCGCGTTTTCGTCAGTTCCGGTCAGGAACCACACCTTGCGCCCCTGCATTTTCTGGTAGCGCGCCAGCATGTCCGCCGCCAGCGTGGTCAACGTGCTGCCGATGTGTGGCGAGCTGTTCACGTAATAGATCGGAGTGGTCACATAGTAGGCTTTCTCACTCCCCATGATGTCCGTTGTCTCCTTCTTCCGATTCATTCGTCTCTTTCGCTTCCGCGAATACCTGCTGAGCCTGCTGCAGTTGTTCCTGCGGCACCAGGATTTCCATTCCCCACGTCACGTAAACGTGTCCCAGCGTACGCGCCAACACTTTCACCCCTGCACTGCGCAGCAGGTCTAGAATGATGTTTCCCTCCATCACGTTCGGGGTGGAGTAAAAAAGCACCCACCGCTCGCGAGAGCCTTTGCGCATTTCACGTCTCACAAGAGGAACAACCGCCCGGCTCGCAGAACGGAGGAGGGTTGCCTCCTGCGCATCTGTCGCAACCTACCACGCCCATATCACGGCTTACCTTGGGCGAGAAGAAGAGTGAGATGAGGCGCGATACTTCCGGCGAGCCACACTGCGGGCAGGTGACCCCAGCAACATCGGTGCTGGAAAACCTCTGTTCAAACTTCTGACCACACCCTTTGCAGCGGAACTCATAGATAGGCATCGGTATCCGGCACCTCCTCGTCGACGACAGGTTCCTCTTCCACCGCCTCAGCGGCGCCAGCAGCGCAGGCACAGGTCAACGTCTGCCTCTCCCATTGTAACTCGGAGGCGGCATAGGCAATAATCGTCCCGTCCGAAAACTCCACCATGACCTCTTCTTTCAGAATATTCAGGTCGTTGACGCGCCCCTCTCCCCGCGGGGTCTGCACCATTGCACCGATTCGGGGCAGTCGCGTTCGGGCGTCCTGATACATTTCGTGTTCGTACTGCAAACAGCACATCAGCTTGCCGCACACCCCGGAGAACTTTACCGGATTCAGAAACAGGCTCTGGTCCTTCGCCATTTTCATCGAGATAGGCGTGAACTCTTTCAAGAAGGTGCTACAGCACAGCGTCCGCCCACAGGGACCGATTCCGCCCATCATTTTCGCCTGGTCGCGGGGACCGATTTGCAGGAGCTGGATGCGCGTACGAAAAGTCGCGGCGAGGTCTCGCACCAGCTCGCGGAAGTCCACACGGTTTTCCGCCACGAAATAGAAAGTGAGCTGCGAGCGGTCAAAAGCGTACTCCGAGTGCACCAGCTTCATGGGTAAACCGTGTTTGGCTATCTTCTCTCTACAGATGCCTATCGCCTCTTTGGCCAGATAGAGGTTTTGCTTGTGCTGCTCCAGGTCTTCGGGGGTAGCGGGACGCAGAATGGGCTTCAGGGGCGCTTGCAAATCCTCCTCAGCGACCTCGCGCGCCGGGATGCGCACCGTGCCCATCTCCTGACCGCGCGTCGTCTCCACAATGACCTTATCCCATTCCTTCAAGGTGTGACCGGCGGGGTCGAACCAGTAAGAACGCGCTACCCGCTTGAACGCTATACCAACCGCAATCGGCATATCCTCTCTGCCTCTCCTGCCACTCCGCTTTCCAGATCGGACGTGACGGTGTCTGTTCTCTGCAAACTTCCTGCTTTTCATTTTAACACAATGAAGCAGGGCGGGCAAACAAGCTGGCTTGGGGTTCTGTGAATGCCAGGCGTCAGACAGCTACGAGGATTTCTCTAGGGGACCCCATACGCAGCTTCCGTCACGCTTTCGGTGCTCAAACAACCATCCGCCACCCTCACCACCACCACCCCCTGCTCATGGCGGGTGAACAGGTCGGGATGCTGAGCCAGAAGAGCCTCCTGTGCATGCTCAGGCAACATGCTCAAGCCTCTGAAGTAGTGGTGACCGTTGCGCTCCACGTGTGAGATGCCCAGGTTCGCCATGAGCGCAAGGTCCTGTTGCAGGGAAACAGGGGGTACGGTGGTCAAATCCTCCCCGCTGATCAGCACCTGTTTGCCCTGCCGACGCAGGTGCTCCGCAAGACAGGCGTTGGCGATGCCTTTGAAAACGCCTTTACAGCTCTTCACACTGCAGCCGTCATATCCACACTCCAGCGCGAGGGGCAGACTGTACAGGTCGGCGTCGGACTCATCGATAATCATCGGAGGGCGGTCGCTCCAGCGGCGCAACTCCGCACGGGTACGTTCACTGAGTGCCTCATCGCGGTATAACGGTTGCTCCACGAAAATCAGCCTCTGCAGAAAATCGCGTATGTCCGCGTCCGCTCGCAGGCTCTCCCAGAAAGCGCGGAAATGCTCCATGTCGGGATACATCTCGTTGGCGTCGAGGGTGAACCGACAGGCAGGGCACTCCTCCTGTAGCAATCTTGCCAGCGACAGCAATCGCTCTCTATCCGCCTGCGCATCACCACCCAGTTTGATCTTGAAGTGTGTCAACCCATAAACACGGATGCACTCCCGCAGGGACTGGGGCAACCCGTCATCCAGTCGTTCGTCGGGAGCGATATCGGCTTCCGTCAGTGGGTCACCAAGCCCCACCGTATGGCGCACGGTGATACGGCGTAACGGCTCGGCGGGAAGAATATCGCGCGGCTGGATGTTCTGAAGCACAGGGTGAATCCGCTCCAGGGCGATGCCCAGCGTGTTCCCGCGCAGCGCCTGTGCGAAGGAGGTGCTGGTTGCCCGACAAAAGGCGTGAATCAGCGACCTTTCCACCAGGCTCACGCCGAAAGATGCCACCAGAGGGGCGATGCCCTCCGCCTTCGCCCAGCACATCTGCGCCTGATACACTTGCCACCACAGGTCAAAAGGGGTCGGGCATTCGCCAAGATCGATGGCAAGGTGGCAAGCGTGGCGGATAGCTCGCAGTAGCAACTGCGCTTCCTGTTCGAGCGTCAGATGGGGGTCTTTCACGAACCAGCGCGGGGCGAGGTGGTCGGCAGATACGCCTTCCATCTGCTGTCCATCGATAACAACACTGACGCGCAGAATCAGATGCTGCACTTCACGCACGGTAGCGATACCGTAGCGAAAAGGCATCCTCGTGCGCATGGGCAGAAGGGTATCTTCGGTATGTTGCACCCAAATAGCCATTGCAGTTTATTTTTCGGCAATCGTGCAGGAATCACATCCTGTCTCACGCAGGTCTATGATGCTACCTCATGATATGCTGCTTGCGGCGTCCCTGTCCAGCCACCAGAGCAGTTCGCCCTCTGTGGGAGACACCAGCGCGGCGGGCAGAGGCTCCTGTTGCACAAGGATACGTCGCACCGTTTCCGCCTTGTCTGCGCCGGTAACCAGGAAGTACACCGCCTTCGCGGCGTTCAGCACCGGCAGGGTCAACGTTAAGCGCACACGCGGTTCTACAGGCGCCTCGCCGACGGTGACCCACCGTGTGCGTTCTTGCAGCGCAGAGGTTCCCGGGAACAGCGATGCGGTATGTCCATCCGCCCCCATGCCCAGCAAGATGAGGTCTAAGCGGGGCGTTTCCCCAAAGAAAGCGCGGAGTTGCCGTTCGTAGAGGTGCGCAGCCTCGTCCGGGTTGGCAACATCGGTGGGCATCGGGTGGATGTTTTCAGGGGGAAGGTTCAGCGGGTCTATCAACGTCTCTCTTGCCATGCGGAAATTGCTGGCAGGATGGTCGTGAGGCACATAGCGTTCGTCGCCCCAGAAGAAATGCACGCGATGCCAGTCTATCCGCAAGCGGTATTCCTCAGCCAGCAAGCGGTACAGGGCGCGCGGAGTGTTGCCTCCCGACAAGGCGAGGCTGAAATTCTCTTGCCGAGCAAGCGCCTCCCCCGCTCGGGCGGCAATCGCCTCCGCGACTGCCTGAAGGAGTTCGCCGGTGGTGTCGGCTATGCGCACTCCGAACCGTCCGTCTCGCCTTTCAGTGGTCGCCATTGGTGAGTGGATGAGTCCAGTATACGTTCCGCCTCGCGCGGTCCCTCGCCTCCCGCAGGGTAGAACGCCATCGGAACGCTGTGTGTTTGCCAGGCGCGCAGCACCGGGTCCAGGATTTCCCACGCCTTTTCCACTTCATCGAAGCGCAGGAAGTAGGTACGGTCACCCTGCAGGATGCTCAACAACAGTGTTTCATACGCTTCAAAACCAATCTCTCCCGCCTCGCGGTAACACGCCCGCAGGATAATCGTACGCGCCCCCATCTCCAGTCCCACGGTCTTCGCCTGCGCGATGAGCAGCATGGATTCCGAGGGCTTCA
The DNA here is from genome assembly GCA_026003195.1 of Armatimonadota bacterium. Lineage (NCBI taxonomy): Bacteria > Bacillati > Armatimonadota > Armatimonadota bacterium. The sequence continues at coordinate 528,395 of BPGU01000003.1, read as the reverse complement.
TCTCAAAGACGATGCTGTTCGGTTCGAGGTGGTCCAGCGGAGTGCGCCGGAACAGCTGCACAGGCGGCGATTTGAACAGAATGGCGATTTCGCTGCGCTCTGCAGCCAGTCGCTTGCCTGTGCGCAGGTAGAAAGGCACACCCTGCCATCGCCAGTTGTCCACATACAGTTTGATCGCGGCGTACGTCTCGGTGGTAGACTGTGGCGACACACCGGGTTCTTCCAGATAGCCGGGTACTTCCATCTCGTCGAACTGTCCGCGTGTGTACTGTCCACGCACCGCGAACGCACCGACCGCGTTCTTCGGGATGGGACGCACGCACTCCAGCACCTTCACCTTCTCACTGCGCAGGGCGTCGGGGTCCAGGCTGGCAGGGGGCTCCATCGCGGTCAGCGTGAACAGCTGCATCAGGTGGTTCTGCACCATATCCCGCAGTGCACCCGACTGATCGTAGTAGCCCGAGCGGTCTTCCACACCGGCGGTTTCCGCAGCAGTAATCTGCACACAGTCTACGTAGTTGCGGTTCCACAACGATTCGACCAACAGGTTCGCGAAGCGAAAGACCAGGATATTCTGCACCGTCTCTTTGCCCAGGTAGTGGTCTATCCGAAACACCTGCTCCTCTTGCCAGTACCGGCTCACGCGCTGTTGCAACTGGCACGCGCTCTGCAGGTCCTCCCCGAAGGGCTTTTCAATCACCAGGCGGCGGTAGCCCGATTTTTGCTCATGAAGCCCCGCCTGGGCGAGATACTCCGCCGCTTCTGCAAACAAGCCGGGAGGCAGGGCGAGATAGAACACTGCGTTGCCGTCTATCCAGTCGCGCAGCTGACGCACTCCCTCTGCGTCCAGTCCGCCCCGTACATAGGCGACAAACCGTCGGGCAAACTCGCTCCACGCACTCAGGTCCTTGCCCGACTCGCGCAGAGCGTTCTCCATGCTATCCAGAAACGTTTCCAGCGTCACAGGGCGGCGGGCATAGAGGAGAATTTGCAGGTTGGGTTCCAGCAAGCCCGCGCGATGCAGGCGGTAAAGCGACGGCACCAAAAACCGTCGCGTCAGGTCGCCAGTCGCACCAAATATCACCAGTCGGGTATGGTGCATCTTGCTCTTACCTCGTCAACCGCTCGATCCAGTCGCGGTGCTGTGGATACTGTTCCATCAGCTGTTGACGATTGCCCAGTTCGAAATCTTCGAACTCGAAACCGGGCGCCACCGTGCAGCCTACCAGTGTGTAACCGTGTGGGTCCTCTACTGTTGCCCCGAACCAACATCCTGCCTGCACCACCGCTTGAAAAGTTTCGCCGTTCTCGAGGTCTTTTCCCAGTCTGACCTGAGAGAGGTTGCCCTGTGGGTCTATGATGTGCAGGGTCAACGGGCTGCCTGCATAGAAATGCCATATCTCATCGGAGCGCAGGCGATGCAGAGCGGAAAACTGCCCTCCCGGCAACAGGAAGTAGATACAGGTTGCCGCGACACGTGGTCCCTCATGCTCACGCAGGCAACAGCCCAGCAGCCTCTGGCTGGAGCGATAGGTTTCCCGATAATAACCCCCCTCTGGGTGAGGTTGAAGCCCCAGTTTCTCTATCCAGTATTGCGCCTCAGCGTTCATCGTGATAACCCTCTGCCAGACCGTAAGAACACGGAGAGTGGTGCACACCTCATTGTACCCCTTTTGCCAGCGCGAGGCAAACCGCACCGGCACAGCAGGTAAACTCGCTGAGCAGAAGGAATCTTTTCGTAACCACCTGCAGGAGGACCAATGTGATGTCTGTAGGCACATCCGACGTCCTGACCATCAACGGGGGCACACCTGTACGCACACGCCCCTGGCCGCGATGGCCCGTCTTTGACGAAACGGAAGAGCAAGCCCTACTGGAAGTCGTACGCAGCGGCAAGTGGTGGTCGGTAGAGGGTACGAAGGTTCGCGAGTTCGAAGAGGCGTTCGCCCGCTTTCAGGATGCGCAGTTCGCCGTATGCGTGACCAACGGCACCGCCGCCCTGGAAGTGGCTCTTCGCGCCGCGCACATCGGCTGTGGAGACGAGGTCATCGTGCCACCCTATACTTTTATCGCCACCGCCACCGCGGTGCTGGCAGTTGGAGCGACGCCTGTGTTCGTGGATGTGGAGGAGGAGAGCCTCAATATAGACCCCACGAAGATCGAAGAAGCCATTACCCCGCGTACCCGTGCTATTATTCCCGTGCATATCGCGGGCTGTCCCGCAAACATGGACGGCGTGCTGGAGGTCGCCCGCAAGCACAACCTGCTGGTGATCGAGGACGCCGCACAGGCACACGCCGCCGAGTGGAAAGGCACCAAAGTGGGCGCGATCGGCGACATGGGCTGCTTCAGCTTTCAGGCGAGCAAGAATCTGAACGCCGGAGAGGGCGGTGCAGTGCTGACCAACAACTCGCACTGGGCAGACCAGGTGTGGTCGGTGCATAACGTCGGGCGAGTACGCGGTGGGCGCTGGTATGAACACCATGTGCTGGGCAGTAATTTCCGTATGACCGAGTTTCAGGCGGCGATACTGCTCTGCCAGCTGCAACGTCTGCCTGAACAGACCGAGCGACGTACCCGAAACGCGCAAAAGCTCAGCGAGATGCTCAGCCAGATTCCGGGCATTCGCCCCCCACGCCCCGACCCCCGCGTGACCCGCCACGCCTATCACCTGTACATCTTCCGTTACGACAAGGAAGCCTTCGGCGGCAAGCCGCGCGAGGAGTTCTTGAAGGCATTGAATGCGGAGGGGATTCCCTGTAGTGCGGGCTACGTGCCGCTCTATAAGGAGCGCGTATTCGCCAACCGTCCTGCCTCCAGTGACCTGTGCCAGATGAGCAGGTTGAAGGACTACTCGCAAGTGCACTGTCCCGTGTGCGAGCGCGCATGCTATGAGGAGGCTGTATGGCTTTTCCAGAACATGTTGCTCGGAGATGAAGAGGACATGGCAGATATCGCCACCGCTATCGCCAAAGTGCAGCGAGCGTTCACCACGTGACAGCCATCCGAAAGGGCGGTATAATGGAGTGTGTTGGACCGGAACACTCGACAGGAGCGAGACGCTGAGGATGCGCAGAACGCATGAGTGGTAACTATCGCTCTGCGCACCCTGCGGTGAAACATCTTTTCGCAGATACCGTCACGGTCAGGAATACAAGGAAGCGATGAGCGAGTTACAGAAACTGACGATTCATGAGGCACACCACCTGCTGCGTCAGCGTGCCATCAGTAGCCGAGAGCTGACACAGGCGGTTCTGGAACGCATCGAGGCGGCGGAGCCATCGGTGCGTGCTTACATCACGCTGACACCCGACCTGGCACTGCAACAGGCAGAAGAGGCAGACCGGGTACTGCAAGCCGGTGGTGATGCCGACGTGCTGACCGGCGTGCCCATCGCCTTGAAGGATAATCTGTGCACGCGCGGTGTATTGACCACCTGCGCCTCGAAGATACTGCAGAACTTCGTGCCCCCTTACGACGCGCATGTAGTGGAGCAGTTGCGCTATCGGCACGCCGTGTTTACCGGCAAAACCAACATGGACGAGTTCGCGATGGGTTCCTCCACCGAGAACTCCGCCTTCTTCGTCACGCGCAACCCGTGGAATCTGGACTGCGTGCCGGGCGGCAGTAGCGGCGGCTCGGCAGCAGCGGTGGCGGCGGATATGTGCATCGCCGCGCTGGGTTCGGATACAGGGGGGTCTATCCGCCAGCCCGCCGCGCTGTGTGGCGTGGTGGGGATGAAGCCCACCTACGGGCGTGTCAGCCGATACGGACTGGTGGCGTACGCCTCCTCGCTGGACCAGATAGGACCGATTACCAAAGATGTGACCGACTGCGCCATCCTGCTCAATGCCATCTGCGGTAAGGACCACCGCGATTCCACCAGTGTGGACGTCCCCGTGCCCGATTTCACCGCTGCGCTGGTACCGGAAGTGAAAGGTTTGCGAATCGGCGTGCCGAAAGAGTTCTTCGCACAGGGCGTCGCGCCGGAAGTGGCGGAGGCGGTGTATCAGGCGGTTCGCGTGTTGGAAAGCCTGGGAGCACAGGCAGAGGAGACCTCCCTGCCCTACATCGATTACGGTCTGGCATGTTACTATATCCTCGCGCCGGCGGAAGCCAGCTCCAACCTCGCCCGCTATGACGGTGTGAAGTATGGCTGGCGCACCGAGCAGCTGGCAGGACATATCGATATGGTGGAGCAGACGCGGGGCGAGGGCTTTGGGGCGGAGGTGAAGCAGCGCATCATGATTGGCACCTATGCCCTCTCCGCCGGTTACTACGATGCTTACTATCTGAAAGCGCAACAGGTGCGCACACTCATCCGGCGAGATTTTGACCGCGCATTCGAGCGGTACGATGTGCTCATTACCCCCACCTCACCGACGGTGGCGTTCCGCGTTGGTGAGAAGGCGGACGATCCGCTGGCGATGAAACTGGCGGATGTATGCACCATTCCGGTCAACATCGCCGGTCTACCCGCCTTGTCCATGCCCTGTGGATTTCAGGATGGATTGCCCATCGGATTGCAAATTATCGGCAAACCGTGGGACGAGTGGACCATCCTGCGCGTGGCATACACCTACGAACAGGCAACCGACTGGCATCGGCAGAAGCCGTCGCTCTAAAGGGTTACCACGATGATTTGGCGTACCTGGCTGGAGAGATGGCAACAGTGGCAAGCACGTCGACTGCGGCATGGGCGCACGCAAGCGCTGTGGCGTCGGGTGCGAGAACGCGCGAAGAGGATCCTGCGCACCTATCGCTCCTTACCCCGACACGGCAAGGAGTGCCTGCGCGAACTGCCGGAAAGCCTGCAGAGGCTACTGGCAGGCATCTACGAACACCTGCTGCAGCAAGACCGTATTTTGAGGCACCTGCCCCCGGACCGGTGGTTGCAGCGGCTGTGGTACACGGGGCTGGCATGGTGGTATGAACACCGTGGAGAGATCGAACTGGCGATTACGTACCGCCTGACACTGAAACAGCTGGAGGAATCTCGTCGCCAGCGCAATCATGCCCTGCTGGCGGCACGTCAGATCGAAGCGCAGATACATCAGTGGCTGGTGGCGCTGGATGTGCTGCACGATAGGGTGCTGTTGCTCCATTCCACACCGCGCGTCACGACCGACCCTCCCAAGGGTCTGCTGGAAGCGCTGCAGGAGCTGCAACAGGAGATAGGACACTACCAGCAAAGCCTGGAGGAGGTGGAGGAGTGGCTGGAGAATCGTCGGAGGTGAGACAATGACCCTGCGTGAGTTCACCAACACCACCCGCAAGCAGATTCTGGAAGCGCTGCAGCACAAACAGGCGCCGCCCGTCGGACACTTTGACCTCAAGACCTTCGAAGAGGCAGTGCAGATGCGCGAAGTGCAGATGGGCAGCACCCGCTATACCCCGCACAGCGTCATACTGGAGTTCGTCTTTCTACATGACACCCCGGGCGCGCCACTGATCCTGTGTGTGGAGGTAGACACCCCGGAGCCGGTAGTCTTCATGCCGGTGCCCGAATGGGTGCAGGAGGACGTGTGGCAGGGCGAGGTGAAAGGTACCTTCCGACTGCGCTCGGAAGCGGAGCGGTTGATCGAGGCTTTTCGACACCATGTGATGGAAAGCGAGAACCCGCACTACTTCGAGGATCGCCCGATACCGAGGAGGGAGTAGTACTGCAGAGATGAGAACAGGCTATGTGTAAGCAGGAACGCCTTGGTGATTACGCGGGCTCTACGTAGCCAAAGACGGAGACGTAGTAATAGCCGCCACGGTTTTTGATGGATTCGGATACGTAATCCCTTTCTATGTCTTCGTTTTCATCGTACTCTTTCCAGAAAACATCAGAAACGTACAGGTGGGATTTATATCTGCTCAGATTCAAGATTCTGTCGCGCCAGTTTCCTGCTACTCTTGCAACAAAATTGGTGTCCCCGTGTTGGAGGTAAAGCTGATCGTTGAGGGGGACAAGCTTGAGAGGGTCATACCTATGTACTTCTTGTCGTATGTAGTCCTGTAAGCTAACAGCTGTCGAACCAGACTTTGCTGCCAGTTGGTCGCTTGCACAGTAGGAGAGAAAGATGGTGGAAGGGTCGCTCCACTTGAAGGTGACAAGCGGTTCTTCCATTGGTTGCGCCGCTAACTTTCCTGCAAGGAGCTGTTTTTCGATGTCGCCACGAATCCATATCAATCTATCTCGAGCTCGGGTTAAACCAACGTAAACAATCCGCCTCAGCTCTTCTGGATTGTTTGTATCCTCTTCCGGGCTGTCCTCGTCTTGGGAGCCATTGTTACGCATTAGTTTCTCGACAGGAGCTACCACTACAGCATCGAACTCTAAGCCTTTTGCCTGATGAAAAGTAGTCAGAATGATTCGCGTCTCTCGTTCTTGACCGCTAACTTTGTCCCAGTACGCCTGCATCAGCTTGCTGATGTTGCCGCTGTGTTCGAAGTCCTGTACTGCCTGGATGAGGTCTGAGTATGTGGAACGAGGCGGAGCGGTGAGAAAAAATTCTTTTGCCAGCATGTTCAACAAAGACAGGTTGTCCGCATCCATACTGAGACGGCACTCCTGAGCGACCTCTTGTATGTCCTCGAACGGTTTTATCTCATCAATTGGCTCACTTGCACGCTGTTCCCATCGCTGTAGCACAAGGTGTACTTCCCGGATATTGGTAAAGTGCGGCGACCTATCATGCAGGCGAAGCATCCCTCCCAATAGATCATCTTCACGCAGAATCTGGTAGGCTCTGTAAGCCTGTGCATGGTATCGGAACAGCAAAGCGATCTCTCTATATTTCGTTCCCTGAGTGTTTTTCTCAGATAACAGAGAACGAACGATATCCTTCCAGTCCACCTGGGTGTCTTCAATAATCTCACAGTACCTGTCGCGAATGTCCCATTGCTCCGATACTGTACGCTCTGCACGCATATCTTGTTTGTACTGTTTAACGTGTGAACTGTTTCGGCTGATCCAGTCCAGAGCAGTTACCAGTATTAGGGGAAGGCTTCGGTAGTTCGATTTCAGGACGATGTGGTTTGCTTGATATTCCTTTTTGAAGCGTGCGAACCACCAACTAGCTCCAACGACCTTAGCCCGGCCTTTTTGTGAATCAAGCAGCCCTGCATCTATCTCTCGCTCCCTCTCATACCCGTAGATACTCTGGTCGTCATCGCCAATGACAGTCAGATACTTGTTACTAGCGTTGGAGATATGTCTCAGCATCCGATAACGCTCTTCGGTGATGTCTTGAAACTCGTCTACCAAAATGTAGCGATAGTTTGACAACTCCAACGGTGCACGTCCCTGCTCGCACAGGTAGTTAAAGTACGCGATATACATAGACACAGGTAGCCTTCTTGTACCATCGGGATTAACAGTTCCCCTTCTTCGCCGAATGAGTTTGTTGTAGTCAGCAGATTGAGTAACCTGTAGATAGCAACAATTATCTAAGAGTTCCTCCCGTTCTCGTTCACTTAGCGAATTCATCTGCCTCCCTACCAGAGCGCGCACAAAACCGTGGAAAGTATACACAGACAAGCCGTTGATATATGAGGCATATCCTAACCTCCTAAACAATTCACGCAGCCGATGACGAATCTCTGTTACCACAGCGTTATTGTAGGCAAGCACCAGTATTTGTGAAGGAGTAATCTGTTCTTCATGCACAAGATATGCGAGGCGTAGTAGAAGGGTATGGGTCTTTCCAGAGCCTGGTCCCGCATACACAATGAGAGAACAGTTTACCGGAGCAGTGACGACCTGCCTCTGCTCCTCATTAAGCCTTTCCATCTCCTCGCGCAGGGCGTCCGCACGGAGTGCTCTAACAAGGTCGCTTGTGTCGGGTAGTCTCGTCAACAGAAGATCCATAAGCGTCGCCGAGTCCTCTACTTCAAAATAGCTTCTCACCAGATCCCTTACAGTTTGCTCCTCACCAATCTTGGCTATTGTGAACAGCACGAACATACTCAACTCCCTAAAGCGGTTACTTTCTATCAACTTTTGCTGCACCTGATAGTCAAGGCTGCGCAAATCGGATGGATCCAGGTCACGAGTGTCTTTCAGCAGGATCTCCGTAGCGAAAGGTATAAGGTTGGAGTCCGCGTGAACGTAACCTAGTCCTCTCAGCCACTGGATGACAAGTGCCAGCAGTTCTAAGGAGTTATACCCCCAAAGCTTTCCTTGGTTGATGAGACCCAACGAAGCGAGGATCTTCGTAAGAGAGTACGTTCCACTGTTGGCAACATACACTTCTCGAAGAAAACTTGCTGATGTCTCGTATAGCCATTGCGTAAACTGAGATGACTCGGCGCCACCCTTTTTTCCTAGAACCACTATACTGTAGTAAAGTTTCCCCTCTTCCACAGAGGTCCTTACGCTGACACCTGGTGCCAGTGTGAGCATACGCAGGATGCAAGCACGTTTTGCTACATCTTCCGCCCATCCTTTGTTGTTCTCTCCTAAGGACTTGATGGCGAGTTCCTTCTTAAGACTCTCGAGCTCGTCTCGACTTAGCCTAAGCAAGCCATCCTGGCAGGCAGCCGCTTCTTGCACGATTCCTTGCAAGATGTTCATCGCCGTGCGAAGGCGCGGTATATCTAACTTGCCTTGGAGTGCACCCTCGACCTCGCTAAGCCATTTTCCTGTAGTCCTAACATGAATCTTGTCAACAACCTCGATGTATCCCTTCTTTTCTACCTGCGAGAGAAAGTCAACCAGGTCAGGGATATCCTCGATCTCCAGCTCACACAGAAGTTCGTATATCAGCAACGGCACAGCCTCGTCGCCTCTTTCCCTTCTGGCGATAAGATCCATCAGAGCAAGTATTCTTTTGTCTACATCTTTGGGTTTATCTACTAGCCTCTTGATGTAGAATAGCCCTGGAACCATGTAGCAGACTTTAATCCTTTCCGCTCTTTCCAGCCAGTACATTCCCATGTCTAGTTTCAGCGCGCCGTTCCTTTCGGCGGCGAGTAGGTTAGTAGGTACATACAGAGGCTTGTCACTTTGCTGCCCCGCCGTCGCGAATATATGCCCGACCTCTTTCGCATATTCCTTGATAGCTTCGAAAACTCGCGTAACGTCGTGCCAAGAGACTAGCTGACGACGCAGGCGGTCACGAGAGCGTCCTAAGTCGTCTGCGTCCCACAGCAGTATACAGGGTACACGACGCGAACCGTCGAAACCCGCCTGGAGGCGTGCTTTGGGGTCTCGTCCAGCTCTACCTATCTCCTGAATGTAGTCCTCGAGGCTGGTCGGCGGATCATAATGGACAACCAAGTGGATGTTGGGGATATCCATTCCCAATCCGAAAGCCTTCGTAGCAACAAGGACACACAGGCTACCCTCGCGAAACTGTTCATAGCGCTCCTTGCGCACTTCTCCTGATAGTTCCGCGTGGAAAGCCTCTACTGCAAGCCTCAGGTTACGCTTTTCAAAGAGTTGTTGGAGCCCTTGGGCTACTTCTTCTGCTCGATTCCGAGCGGTGACAAAAACGATTGCCCTGCTGAGCTGCGGGTTAAACTCGCTATTAAAGATAGCATCAACTAGATAATCTGCTACCCACTCTGTGCGTTCTGCACGAGGTACCTGCTCGAAACGCAAAGAGAGATAATCTTGAATCACTTCTGCAGAAGGTGTCGTCTCGTTAAACATCTTATCCTCCACACTCCGTCTCTGGCTAGAAGGTTTCAAATATTCGTTTAAGATCACTGATAGTCTTTGCCGTTAGTGTTGCGGACAGAAAAACAACCGGGGTAGCCCCTTCTTGTTTGGTCAAGTTCACCTGGCGACGTTGTTGTATCCAGCGGGCAGCGCGCAGGTAGGCAGGACGGAAGTCCAGCCCCCACTGAGAAACGCAATGGGCTTCATCTAGAATCCAGTAAGCAATACGTCCATCGAGCTCGATGCGCCTGCTTATATACTTCTGAAAACGTCTCGTATACACACGTTCTGGGGTGACGTACAGGAGCAGTATCTCTCCACCAGCTACGCGTCGAAAGATGCTTTCAATCTCAAATTGTGTTAAGTCACTGGTAATCCCGTCAACGCAGCTAGCAAAACCCTTCTCCCATAGGTGACGCACCTGATCGTCTATGAGAGCTCTAAGGGGCGAGATGACAACGCTTAAAAACCCACTTCTAATCCCTTCGTCCAGAGCGGGTATCTGGAATATAACGGATTTCCCCCCACCAGTTGGAATGCGAACTGCTACGCCATCTTCTTGCGCCATCACGCGCAGGAGATAACGTCGTTGTTCTGAAGTATAGTCCGCTGTTGGAGGTAGAAGAAGGTCTCGCCATCTTTGTAAGCGCGTCTCGGCATCTTCAGGAAACGCAGGCTTCAAAGGAGATTGTGCAAACAACACTACTGCCTTCTCGTACACCTCTCGACATCGCTCTTGGTCATCGTAGACTGGTAATCTTTGAGATCTAAAATCTGGCAGCCTTCTGTATCCTATAGCTGATACCGCTATATCTGTCACCACGATCTTTGCCTCACGGGAGCAACTCGCTAGCTTGCTCAACGTCACGAGAAAGGCAGCAGCCTCTTTGAGAAAGTGTTCGCCGAGCAGGCTTCGCGGCACTGCAGGGATTTCATCTTGCTCTTCTTCCTCTTCGTCGCCGGGAATGCTATTTTCGATACTAGCTTCCGTTGTTACTCCCGCCACACTCTTGAACTCCCCGTTAGTGAACGAGCTCTGCTCGGCAATAGGGAAAAGAGGTACTTCAGGAAGAACAAAAACTATCCCCTTTGGTAGCGTATAAGAGGTGAGTAGCTGTACCGCCTGTGAACAGAGGTTATAGGCGTTCCGGTAGGTGTGTAATAGCACCTTTCCAACAGTTAGCAGCTCCGTCTGCCTCTGTAGGCTAAGGTACCTAGGCAGCAAAGGAATGCCTGCGACGTCAAACAGGTTTTCAACTTCCGTGACCTCTGCGCGGGGGACGAAAACCACCAATGGAGCCTTCAAACTTCGATGCAGTTCTTTGACCAACAATGTTTGAGTACTCCAAAAATCGGCGCGGTATCGAGTGGTTATAGCGACGACCGGAGATGGTGCTTCTTCACTCATTGGAGACGGGTATTTCGGTTGTGCAATGGTAATCTTTTCTCCAATTGCTTCTTCCGTCTTAAAGATGTGAAAGATGTGTTTGACAATGGAAAGGTTCTGAATTTCCGGTAGCCGTAGTTGCCTGACGTCGGCAACCAGATAGTAGCCATCGTAAGCGGTGTAATGGAGGAAACACGCATTCTGAAGTATCTGTTGTTGATCTTCCCTGAAACCCAACACGCTGAGCATATCTCTGTCTACTGATACCGTCCGTTCCCGCGCTGCTATCAGCAATCCCCTTCTATGCAGGTATAGCTTGTCGAGTTGTTCTGACTTCACACGCATAGTCACGTAAGGTGGGATTAAAGGATAGTAATAAATGACTATGTGTTTGATATCCTTTGACTCCACATACTCCCAAAAGGAGGGTTCAGGAAGGGCGGAGTAAGTAGTAAACTGTAAGCGCGAAGGATAAAAAGCACATTGCTGACTGCTACAGCTTATACATCGTTTCTTCGTTCTTTCCCACGACTCTGGGCTTCCAGAAAGAACCTGCTTTAGATACGGTGGGATCAGGAAGCGGTCTGGAGATGTCTTGCTTGCCCTCGCTGCCTCGATATACCTGGTTGCTATGGAGAAGAACTTCTCGTTGTTAGCCTCGTAGGGTACTAGTTCGGGGCACAAGGCGATACCTGCATCCCCGCTTGCATCCCAGCCAAACGATGACTCAGGTATTATCACTGCCGATCCCTCGAGAAACCGTGCAGCTAGCAGGCAGGGTTCAGGGACCACTACTATTGTGGTAGACGCGAGATCCTTTACGACACTCCTTATTTGATCTGCAATCTGGCGAGCATAATTGTCGTCTGCACTGACATCTCTTATTTCGTTCTGCGAAACTGGACATAAGGAAAATACGGGTTTCAAGACAGCGATCTCGGCATCCAATTCTCGAACGGTTGACGGAAGAAGATTAGAGGGTATAGTATACGCGCCGCTTATCCATCCCAATAGCTGCTTTTCGAAAAGTCGCAGAGCTTGTTGCGCGTCCTGGTCTGCTTGATGTGTCCCTCCCAAAGCATGCGTCCATTGCAAAGGTGCCGACCACAAACTCATGTGTAGGGTGTCCCAGGTCTCCGAGTCATCGAAAGATACTCCGTGACGCTTCAGTATAGGAATATCCCAATCAACGATATTGTGCCCAACGACCAGTTTGCCTCTAATGATCTGTTGAAGCTCTTGTAGAGCAGCGTCTAAACCTTTGTTACCGTTTCCGAAAAGGAGTGTCGCTCCATTTGCTCCCGCAATACCTATTTGGTGAATACGCTCGCCGTCTGACTCTATATCCAGAGCGACCACAGGAGCACGTAGTACTCTTTCACTAAAAATCTTCAGCAGGAATTCGGTGTTTTGGGGAGACTGCCACTCCACATGGTTAGCAAACGTCGAAATATCCTGACGACTGTACTCGGCAATAGGGAAGATTCCCCATGCGGGATCAGGGCTACGGCGAACATATTCCATTACAAGGGTTACAGGCCTGACCTCACAAACCACTAAGCCTGTTGTATAGTTACCTTTAGGCTGCCACGATGAGTAGTCTACTCTGTAGCTAGATGAAGGATGCAATGCGGGAAGATTGCAGAGCCGATAACCTTCTTGCGTAATCTCGTATCCAACAAGGCAGGTTTCCGACTCATTTATAAGGAGAAATTCTACGACTTCGCTTCCCCTAGAAGTCTGTGTAACACGTGCTATCAAGCCAGGCACAAACGCCGGCGGAACGCCCTTCCTCGTTCGCGGGTCGATCGCGTTTGCGATCTCGGGAAAACTCTTTCGCAGGACCTTTATGTGGAAAAAAGCATTCCTGTCTCCCACCACGAATCCGAAGCCCCACTGCATCTGCGTTACATCTAGGCTGCGAACTCTGACATCTTCAACTGGCTTTTCCATATCTCTCCACCCTAATACCCGAAGCCGACTATCTCTTCTTAATCTTCTGTTTACAATGTGTCGTTCCCTTTCTCGTAAAGAAACAAAAAATGTCCTATATCGACCGGCTAACAGCCATTTCCTCTCTTTTTTGCAAGACAGAGTCATGTAACACCTCAGAGATTGCTTTAGCATACTCTCTTACGCGACGGCTACGTCGCTTCTTGCAGGTGACACGTAGGTAGTGCGTCTAAGTATAGTATCGACAAGAATGAATAACGAACACGCATAGAGACAGAGCAAAGAGCCCTTACAAACAGAGGTAATACCATGCCGAACGTGAGTTATGATCGTCGTGCTATCACCATCGACGGTAAACGCACCCTGCTCCTTAGCGGAGCCATACACTATCCGCGCAGCACGCCGGGTATGTGGCGTTCGCTGATGGAACACAGCAAAGAGGCGGGACTGAACGCTATCGAAACCTACGTCTTCTGGAACCTGCACGAACGTCGTCGCGGCGTTTACGACTTTTCCGACAGGCTGGATATCCGCCGCTTTCTGGACATCGCGCACGAGCTGGGGCTGTACGTTATCCTGCGCATCGGTCCCTACATCTGCGCCGAAACCAACTACGGCGGCTTGCCCGCCTGGCTGCGCGATGTGCCCGGCATCCAGATGCGCACCGATAACGAACCGTTCCTGCGGGAGATGGAGAGATGGGTGCGCCTGCTCTGCGACTATGTGCGCCCCTACTTCGCCCCGAACGGTGGTCCCATCATCCTGGCGCAGATTGAGAACGAGTACGGCAATATCGCGTGGCGCTATGGTGAGGCGGGTGAACACTATCTGAAGCGCATCGCCGAGATGGCGGAATCCTTGCAGGTAGGGGTGCCCTGGGTGATGTGCAAAGGCAGCGCGCCGGGCACTATCGAGACCATTAACGCCTTCTATGCCCATCCTCTGCTGGACGAACACTTCACCTGTCACCCCGACAAACCCGCGCTGTGGACAGAGCACTGGCCCGGCTGGTACGACCTGTGGGGCTATCCGCACAACCGCCGCACCCCTGAAAACGTTGCGTATGCGGCGGCACGTTTCTTCGCGGCGGGCGGAACGGGGATGAACTACTACATGTGGCACGGCGGTACCAACTTCGACCGCGATGGCTCCTTCCTGCAAACCACCAGCTATGACTACGACGCCCCGCTGGACGAGTTCGGCTTGCCCACTACCAAGATGTACCATCTGGCACATCTGCACCGCATCCTGCAGGAGTACGCCCCGGTGCTGGTCGAAAGCGAACGCGCTCAACCGGAAACGCTGCCGGAGGGCGCCCTGATGTACACCTATCAGCACGAGGGACGCTCACTGCTCTTCCTGTGCAACGACGATACCCAAAAGACCATAGAGGTTTCCTGCGCGGGGCGTCGTTACCAGCTGCCGCCGCAGTCGGTCACCCTCATCGGCGATGGGCAACCGCTCATGAACACCGCACAGGTGGAGCCCCAATACGTGCTGGAGCGACGCATGGAGGTCTGCGACCCGAAGCTTGCCCCCTTCCAGTGGTGGGTAGAGCCGCTCCCCAATGGCGAGCCGATCCCGTTACACCCGCCAGTGCTCTCCGACAAGCCGGTGGAGCAACTGCAGTTCACCCACGACGAGACCGACTATTGCTGGTATGTTGCCAAAATCATGGTGTTGCCCCATCAAGAGGGCAAAGGCGTGCTGGAGCTGCAGGGAGTAGCGGATGTGGTGCATCTGTTTCTCGACGGGCAGTTCGTTGCCACCACACAGTCACCCCTGCCCGAGAACCGCAACTTAGACGACCCGGAGAGTTTTACCCAGCGGTTCGAACTGGAGATGAGCGCAGGCGAGCACACGCTGGCGATACTCTGCTGTGCGCTGGGGCTAGTGAAGGGCGACTGGATGCTTGGCGAACACAACATGGCAGACGAGCGCAAAGGCTTTTGGGGCAGGTTGCTATGGCGTAGCGAGCCGCTGGAAGCGCCCTGGCGTATCGAAGCGGGACTGAGAGGTGAACACTGTCGGGTGTATGCCGAGGGCAGCGCCTACGTGCGATGGGAGAGCAGTATCGAGGTAGCACGAGGCAAGCCCCTCTGCTGGTGGAAGACCACCTTTGAACGCCCGAAGACCAACGCTCCCCTCGCCCTGGACCTGAGCGGTATGACCAAGGGCATGGCGTGGTTGAACGGACGGTGCATCGGGCGCTACTGGCTGGCTGCAGGCACCGGTAAGCCTGAGGAGTGGTTGCTGCAAGCGGTCTACCCAGAAGGCGAAGGCTTGCCCACCCAGCGGTATTATCACCTGCCCGCCGACTGGCTGCGCGAGCAGAACGTGCTCGTGCTTTTCGAGGAGTTGGGCGGCGACCCGACTCAGGTGAGGCTGTGCATGAGAGTATAGGCGTTAGTTTACAGGGCATAGACATCAGTAGTAGAATCGAAACAGTTCCGAAAAGAGAGGTGGACAGATGGATCTGTTCGATATCATGGAGAACATGGACTATTTTTTGACTGCGCCTCCACAGAGTGGGCGTAAACCTGCTCCTGTGGTAACGCGCCAAGGGCGGACTCGCGCGCGCAAGCTGATCGCCTTCGGCTGGTACGGAGGCAAATATTCCCATCTGGACTGGTTGCTGCCTCTGCTACCGCGAACATACCATTACTGTGAACCTTTCGGAGGCTCAGCAGCAGTACTGTTGAACCGTGCCCCATCGCCCGTAGAGACCTACAACGATTTGGATGGAGAGGTGGTTAATTTCTTTCGGGTGCTGAGAGAGCAAACAGAAGAGCTCGTGAAAGCTATCGCTTTAACCCCCTTTTCGCGTGAGGAGTTTGAGTTGGCAATCTCACCGCCTGACCAGACCATCTCCGACCTCGAACGTGCTCGCCGGTTCTATGTGCGAGCCAGGCAAGCACGCACAGGGCTGGCGCAGACTGCTACTCTAGGCAGATGGGCGAACTGCATCCATACCTCACGTAGAGGCATGTCAGGGGTTGTATCGCGCTGGCTAGGAGGCATCGAAATGCTCCCTGAGATTGCGGAACGCCTGCTGCGGGTGCAGATAGAAAATCGCCCGGCGATTGAGGTCATCAAACTGTATGACTCCCCGAATACCCTCTTCTACTGCGACCCACCCTACCCTCCAGAAGCGCGAAAAGACAGAAAAGCCTATGGGTTTGAGATGGATGAAGCCTCGCACCGTGAACTTGCGAAAGTACTGCATGCGTGTCAGGGCAAAGTTGCTATCTCTGGATATCGCTGTGATCTGATGGATGAACTATACGGTGACTGGAAGTGCATTCTTGCCCCAGTGAAGACTTGCCATTCTGTAAAGCAACCGCGCCAAGAGGCACTCTGGGTGAACTATAGTATACCTGAGCAAGGGATATAAGTTCACATGGGGAGAAGTATAGATTTTAAGAAGGCTGAACAGATACTTCGCGAGCAGTTTGAACGTGCAGAGCAAGATTATCTCAACACTGCCCCCCCTCCTGTTTCGGCAAGAGCGCAGGAAGCCGCAGATACTCTGTTTGAAACCGGGGTGCAGTCATACCGAGAAGCCCTGCTCGGGTGTGCCATTGCACGAGTCGTAGATGCTCAGATTGACCTCACACAGCCCTACACTGACCAAGGAGAGAACGCCTTCTCGGGACGAAGTTTGGATGAGAAGGTCGTCAATCCATTCCTCGTGTCGAAGCGTATACCCTGTTCCAAGGGACCATACCTCGCTGTATTCCGGCGGAGCATCCGCTTCACCACCGACACCGCAAAAGGGTTAAAGGACAAGAAGGGTTACCAAGCGTTCTTGGCATATCTGAAAGAACTAATGCAAGCTGATGAACAGACGGCTCTAAATCTTTTACGATATCTGCTATATCGCTTCGTAGGGTTGCGTGAAAGTTCCGCGATCTCCTTGGTTCGCTTACCTCGACTCAGTTTGGAACAGATTCGTCAACTGGTCGACAATCTACTGTCCCGAAGAAGTGGTGGTCTGATACCTCTACTTCTGTGCGTAGCACTGCTCAAAGCCGTTTCCAACACATATCGGCTGAATTGGAAAATAGAGTGGCAAGGAATTCATGTCGCAGATAGCGCGAGCGGCGCAGCAGGAGACATCACAGTCAGAGAAGGTGAACACATACGAATCGCCATAGAGGTGACGGAACGGATGATAGACGGTGCACGAGTGGAAACAGTCTTCCACAGCAAACTCTCTGCACTCAGTGTTACCGATTACCTTTTTGCTTTTGCCAACGACCCTCCGACAGAAGACGCTTTTCGGAGGGCTTATTCGCTCTTTGCACAGGGGCATGAAGTTGGCTTCGTACGTTTAAGTGACTGGATTTACGACAACCTGGCAACTGCTGGAGTGCATGGAAGAGATGCTTTTCTTAAGGAGCTTCTTGATCTGATGAGCGAATCTTCTGCCACTATCAAGATGCTGTGGAATGAAGCAATGCAACAGATCCTGCAAACATAGATCGATTTCTGAGGTGAAAGCGTATGAACCTTCATGCTACTTCTGTGAGCCGATTGGGGTCGCGCTTGACGCTGGTGCTGGACCCCTACGCGAAACATGTGCTCCACTCCGCACTCGGGCGGTGGGTAGAACAGCCGATGGATCTGACTATCGGGGTAGAAACGGAGAAGGGCGAGGTGGTCGCCCTGCCCTTCACCAGTGAGGCACAGATGTTCGACGCGGTAGAGCAGGAACTGCGCCTGTGCGGGGTGCGCTACCGGGCACATTCGGTGCAATACGGCGTCCGGCTGGAGGTGGAGATCGTCGCCCCCTTCTACCCGCACGATGCCGTGGTCTCCACAGCGCCCCTGTTCTACTTCACGGTGAAGGTGCAACCCCAGCCCCGCCTCTTCTGGACAAGTTGCCAGAACCCCGTGCAGAAGGGCAGACTGGTGGTGCGCCTGCAGCGCGAGGGCACACAGATGACTCCCTTGCAGGATGCGCTGGCACTGGAATACGCTGTGTCGCATGTCGCCGACGAGCGGTTCACCATCCGGGACTTCATCGTCGGGGAGAACCCACCTGTAGCGCATGAGCGCATCGTGCCCTTGACCGAAGGTACTCTGGTAGAGAACAATGGGCTGGCACTGCCGTTCGACTTCACCCAGAGTGAGGAAACCAGCCTGCGCTTTGCATGGTGCACCCATATTGACGCGCCCGTGCTGGAGGTGTTCGGCAAGCCGATGCGCTTCCTGTACACGCGCCAGTTCGCGAACGTGGACGAGGTCGCCCGTTTCGCCAGAGAAGAGGCAGATACCCTGCTGCGCAAAACGGAGTTCGTGGAAAGCCTGCTGGACGAAGCCAGCCTGAGCAAATCGCAGCTGGACCTCATCCGCTTCTCCTTCCAGAACTTCCTGCTGAACAGCTGGTGGACGGTCGACGAAGCGGGCGAGCAGTGGTTCAGCGTGTGGGAAGGTTCCTGCTACTTCCACAGCACCGTCGACGTAGAGTACAACAACGGGCTGGTGTACTTTGCCTTCTGGCTGCCCCTGCTGGAGAGGCTGCTGGACGAGTGGGCACGCTTCGAGATGCGGGACGAGGTAGGCAGCTACCTCGCGCATGACATGGGCACGCACGCCAGGGTCGGTAAGCAGGCGTACCCGCACCCGATGCAGGTGGAAGAGAACGCCAACTACCTGCTGATGCTGCACGCTTACTGGCGCTGGACGGGCAACCTGGAGCCGGCACGCCGACACCACGCCCTGTGCCGACGGCTGGTGGACTACTTCGAGCGCAGCGATACCACCGGCAACGGCTTTCCTAACGAGGGTGTGGCAAACACTATCGACGACGCCTCCGCTGCGGTACAATACGCCCGCGAGCAGGTGTACCTGGCGGTCAAGACCCTCTCCGCCTGTCATGCCGCGGCGCACATCGCGCAGGCTCTGGGAGATAGCGAATGGCTGACACAATGTGAGCGCATCGTGACGCGCATTCGGGAAACGCTGGACGCGCAGGCGTGGCTGGGCGACCACTACGCGGTGTGTCTGGAGCGCACCGCCGAGGGTTTGAAAGACCCCTGGACCGGTGAGCCGTTGCACGGGGAGATGAGTGGATGGGATGCCTATTCCCTCTATACCGCCAACGGTTTGCTCTATCTGCTGATGAGCGGGCATACGCCACCGGTAGACCTCTCGCGCATGAAACAGGACATCGTCAGCGCCTACCGACACGCGCTCACCGAATACGGCTGCACACACACCAGCGCAGACAAAAGCAACGTGTGGCTCTCGCAAAACCTGTGGCGCGACTATATCGCCGCCTATCTGGGGGTGGGGCTGCCCGATAACTCCTCGCGCTATATGGCGATGGAGCAGTTAATGAACACTGCCGGGCTGAACAAAGGGTTCATCGATACCTATTTCACCAACAACCTCTGTTTCTACCCGCGCGGCATCACCTCCATCGGATACCTGTTCGCGCTGTGCGGGCTGCAGATAGACCGCACGCAGGGGGTGGTGCGTCTGCGCCAGACCGCTCCCTATCCGTGCCGCGTGCCGTTGTTGCCTCTGGCAGACTGGCAGAAGGGTGAAGTGCCTTGGGTGGTGTATAGCCTGACAGACGAAGGCGCGGTGGGTAAGCTGGAAGGCGAGCACCTGTTGGGTGGTCTGCGGTTAGAATGGTACTGAGGTAGTACTCTGTCAAACATGCATCTTCGCTCTGATACTCTGGAGGGCGACATGCCGGTGAGCCGAACATCACATCCACAACGGCTCGGCAGGAGCCTCGCCCTCCAGAAGATGGAGCCTTGACAGAGTGGTACTGCTTTGTCAAACCCTTTCCTTAAGATGTTGGTTTTGCCCCAGCGATGGAAAGTCGCGGGCAACAGAGGACGAAACCTGCTCACGCAGGTTATCAACCCCCGAAGGAGGTTTTGTGCACGTTGCCCGTGACTTCCAGTCGCCGGGTGGTCAGCAACAACTGGCGACTTTCGCACTCGCGCTGGCTGGATTCCGCCATCGGTCTGGAAGAAGACCACCATTAGCGGATGGAAGCCTTCCTGCATGGCAGATGCAGGAGAACGCCCATCCCCCGCGAATCGGTAGAGGCGATGTCAAATAACCGAAATAAGGTAGGAGCACTCATGACTCTTCACGCTATCGGCAACGCGCATATCGACCCGGTATGGCTGTGGCGGTGGACGGAGGGGCTAGAGACCATTCGCTCCACCTTCGCCAGCGTACTGCAACGCATGGAGGAGTTCCCCGAGTTCCACTTCACGGGCAGTTCCGCCGCGTTTTACTGGCTGTTAGAGCAGACCGACCCCGACCTGCTGGAGCAGATTCGCCAGCGCGTGCGCGAGGGACGGTGGGAGATCGTGGGCGGATGGTGGATACAGCCCGACTGCAACATCCCCTGCGGCGAGTCCTTCGTGCGTCAGGCGCTGTACGCGCAGCGTTACTTCCAGAAGACCTTCGGCGTGACCGCAACAGTGGGCTATAACCCCGATAGCTTCGGGCACGCGGGCACACTGCCGCAGATTCTGCGCAAAGCGGGGCTAATACGCTACCTCTTCATGCGCCCCGGTCCGCATGAGAAGAGCCTGCCTGCCAACGTTTTCTGGTGGCAGTCGCCCGACGGCTCGCGCGTGCTGACGGCGCGAATCACCCGCTCCTACGCCACGTGGGGCAGGGATCTGGTAGAGCATGTGCGCGCCAGCGCGGAAGGCGCGCCCGGTTTCTTGCAGGACTATATCGTTTTCTACGGCGTGGGTAATCACGGAGGAGGTCCCACCATCCAGAACATCCGCTCCCTGCTGGAGATGAGCCGGAACCCCGATACGCCAGCCGTTCGTCTCAGCACCCTGAACGCCTTCTTCGAGGCGGTAGAAGCACAGGCGGAGGCAGGTGTCCCCCTCCCCACTGTGCCCGAAGAGCTGCAACACCATGCACGCGGCTGTTACACCGCCCACTCGGAGGTCAAACGCCAGAACCGCCGCACTGAGCACCTGCTGATGACCGCCGAGCGCGTGGCATCGATGGCGTGGGCATTGCTGGGGCGGGAATATCCGCAGCAGACGTTGACCGAAGCGTGGCAGAGCGTGCTGTTCAACCAGTTCCATGACATTCTCGCGGGCACCAGCCTGCCCGAAGGCTACGAGGACGCGCGCGACCTGTACGGACACGCTGCCACACTGGGCGCATACGCCCTGCACACCAGCCTGCAGGCGTTGACAGCACACATCGACACGCGCGGCGAGGGTAATCCGCTGGTGGTCTTCAATCCCTTGCCCTGGGCGATCAGGGTTCCTGTGGAGGTGGAACGTGGCTCGGCGCAGCTGAAGGACGAATCGGGCAACCTCCTGCCAGCGCAAAGCATCCAGCCCACCACCGCCAGTGGACAGCGGCGCAGTGTGTTTGTCCTGCACCTGCCTCCGATGGGCTACCGGGTGTTACGTTCGGACGTGGAGGTTGCCCCTGTCCAGCCTCAGCGCACTCTCCGCGCGGAACTGGAGGCGGAAGGCGCAGTGTTAGAGAACGACTTCTGGCGACTGGAGGTCAACCCTGCTGGTCATCTGGCGCGCCTGTACGACAAACGCCACCGTGTGGAGGTGCTTTCTGCGCCCGCCAATGTGGGCATCGTCATCGACGACCCCAGCGACACCTGGAGCCATGACGTATCCTCCTTCCGCAACGAGTTGGGGCGGTTCGACGGTGCACAGCTGGCTATCGAGGAGCTGGGGGAGGTGCGCACCTGCTTGCGTATTGAGACCCGCTGGGGCAGCTCGCAGATGACGCAGCGACTGTACCTGTATCGCGATTGCGACCTCATCGAGTGCCGAGCCACCATCCACTGGCAGGAGCAGTACAGGATGCTCAAGATAGCTTTCCCCCTGCGCTTGCAGGAAGCGCGGGTCACCGCCGAGGCACCGTACGGCTTCACGCTGCGCGAACCGAACGGCGAGGAGGAACCCTGCCAGCAGTGGATAGACCTGTCGGGCTGGGCGGTGAACGACGACGGCGAACGCATCCCCTACGGCTTCGCCCTGCTGAACGACAGCAAGTACGGCTACGACGCGCTGGACTCCGAACTGCGCCTTAGCATCCTGCGCAGCCCTGCCTACGCACATCACGCCCCAAACACGCTGGAAACCGAGAAGCGTTACCAGTATATCGATCAGGGTATCCAGACGGTTACCTATCGGCTGGTGCCGCATACAGGCAGCTGGCAGGAGGCACATATCCCCCGACGTGCATGGGAGCTGAACGTGCCTCCGATTACCGTGAACGAGTATGTGCATGAGGGCGATCTGCTACCAACCGCCTCCCTGCTGAGCGTTGAACCGGAGAATGTGCTGGTGGCCGTTTGCAAGAAGGCTGAGGATGCCGATGCACTCATCGTGCGAGCATACGAGAGCACCGGCACGGGCTGCACCGTGCGCATCGAGATGCCCCTGCTGGGTGTGAGGTGGGAGGCTCCTATCGGCGCGTGTGAAATCAAGACGTGGCGTATAGTACCGGGCGAACCACCTGAGATTGCAGAGGTGAACCTTCTCGAAAGGGTGGTGGGGACGTAACGCAGGTTTCTGCGTCTCAGGCCGCTCCCCATCGGATGGGAGAGAGGCGCTCCGCCGCATTCGAATCTTGCGGCCACGACCGAGCAGCACCCTGCTGTTGTACGAACTTGGAGGGCGAGGCTCCTGACGAGCCGTATCCATAGCGCCTTACCACTTCGTCGCCACAAAGAAGGCGCGGTCGGTGGTAGCGTTGGGCGGACGCAGGGTATAGGCGTGAAAGGCGCGGGCGTAATCGAAGCCAGCCTCTCGTAACATGGTGTTCAACTCGTCCAGGGTGTACGCTCGCTGGCGATGCACCTCCACAAAATGTTGGGCGAGCTCTCCCCTCTCGTTGCGCAGCCAGAACTCCATCTCCACCGTACAGATTCTGGTCTCCTCGTCGTATCGGCTCTTCCAGCGATAAAGCAGTCGGCGGCGCGAACCGAGGTTGTCCTGGTCGAACAGCCCCTCGCGCAAGGCATACTCGGTATTCACATCGAAGAGGAACGCACCTCCGGGTTGCAGGTGAGTGTAAACCCTTCGGAACGCCTCTTGCAGCTTTTCGGGAGAGAGGATATAGTTCAGGCTGTCGAACAGGCTGAGCACGAGGTCAAACTGTCGGGGCAGTTGCAGCTGCGCAGCGTCTTGCACCTCGTAGTGGATATGTAGCCCCGCTTCCTGCGCTTTGCGCTGCGCTTCCGCCACCATCGGCGCGGAGATGTCTACTCCCCACACCTCATAACCCATTTTCGCCAAGCGCATCGCCACGTTGCCCGTGCCACAGGCAAGGTCGAGGATACTGTGCACCTTCAGGCGGTAGCGGTCTATCAGCTCGTGCACGTAGCGCACCCAGAAGTCGTAGGGCACGTTGTGCATGAGCTCGTCGTAGTAGGGAGCGATCAGGTTGAAAGCCGTGTCAGACATCTCAGATTTCAAGCAGGATGTAATACTCCTGCCCATCCCACTCATAGTTTACCCACAATACCCTGTTCTGTCCAGATTCCTCTGGAGAGGATTCCGCAAGAAGAAGCAAGAACCCAACAGTAAGCATCACCGAAGGAGGAGGGAAAGCATGGCACCAGTAGCACAGCGCAAGCTCCCTGCGGCAACGCCGCAAAAGCTACCCCGATGGCGTGGCTTTAACCTGCTCAATAAGTTTCATCTCGACTGGAATAACCGACCTTTCAGCGAGCAAGACTTCGCATGGCTTGCCGAACTGGGGTTCAACTTCGTGCGCCTGCCGATGGATTACCGATGCTGGACAGACCCTTCGGACTGGACGAAACTGCGCGAAGAGGTGCTGAAAGAGATCGATGCAGCAGTGCGCTACGGGCAAAAGCATGGAGTGCATGTATGCATCAACTTCCATCGCGCGCCCGGTTACACAGTCGCCTCGCCGCCAGAACCGAAACCGCTGTGGACAGACGCTGAGGCGCTCAAAGTGTGTTGCCTGCACTGGGCGCACTTCGCCAAAAGGTATAAGGGCATCCCCAACAGCCAGGTCAGTTTCAATCTGTTCAACGAGCCCGCAAACATTTCTCCCGAAGTACATCGCAGGGTGGTGGAGCGTGTGGTGGAAGCCATCCGCGAGCAAGACCCCGACCGTCTCATCATCTGTGATGGGTTGAACTGGGCAAGGAACCCCATCGAGGAGCTGGTTGGGCTGAAGGTAGCGGGTGCCACGCGCGGTTACGACCCCTTCGTCATCTCCCACTATAAAGCCAGCTGGGTGCAAGGCTCCGACAGATGGCCCGAACCCACCTACCCCTGGCGCGAAGGCAACACCGTGTGGGACAAACAGACGATCTGGGAGCGCATCTACAAGCCCTGGAAAGAGCTGGAGAAGAAGGGCGTCGGCGTGATGATTGGCGAGTTCGGCGCACACAACCAGACACCTCACCGGGTGGTGATGGCATGGCTGCGTGACCTGCTGAGCCTCTGGAAGGAGGCAGGCTGGGGCTGGGCGATGTGGAACTTCTACGGTTCCTTTGGACCGGTAGATAGCGGACGCGCGGACGTGCGCTATGAGGACTGGCGGGGGCACAAGCTGGACCGCGAGATGCTGGAGCTGCTACAGGCGATGTAACAACTGACAGATGGGTGTGCTACTTTCCTGTCACGCGGAGCGTCAGCGAAGCGTCTCCAGTTGTCGCTCTAGTGAGATTCTCCGCTTCGCTCAGAAGGGCATGTTGATTCTGTCAGAATAACGGGATAAAGAGTTGGTGGAGCTCATCCAGCAACCTGCCAACAATCGGGTTGACAGACTACCAGGTGTCCCCTCGTGGCTACGCCAGCACAAACAGTTTACCCTCTCCGGGCAACAGCGCGATCGGTAATCGGCGGCTGGAAGCATCGTAAGAGACAGGCTGTACCAGTCCGTCTATCTGGTTCACCTCCCCGACCTCGCTGACGGAGGCACGCAGGCGCAGTAGCACGCGACGACTCTGCCGGAACGAGCGGTTCACCACCCACAGATAATCCCTGCGCTGCCCATCGCGCAGCCAGCCCAGCAAGGTGTCCTCTGCGTCACACTCCGTAATCGGCGACCTGCTATCCAGAGCAACGGTGCCCTTTGGCAACGGCGGCGTATGGTAAACACCTGCACTGCGCAGGCGCATCTGCGTGCGGGCAAGGTTTCGGATACGTCCGTGCAGGTCTTTCAGGATAGTGTACTTGGTGGAAGGCACGCCCTTCTCGTTGATGATGGCGTTGCGGAATCGCCATTGCGGGTCAAAAGGTGGTGTCCAGTAAGTGAACCAGAGGATGCCCTTTGCGCCGTACGCGAGGGTGGTGTACGCCTGCCAGCGCAGGTCAACTTCATCGGGGTCGCGATACGGACCATGCGGCACGGTCAGCACGATTTGCACAAAGGGTAGATTCGCCTGCAGGCAGTGTCTGCGCACAATCTCCAGGTTCTCGAAGTAGATATCGCGCTCGCCGTTTTCCAGCAGCGCGTAGTGGTCCCAGCTTACCAGAGCGGGCTGTACCTCCCGGATGTAACGAGCGATATGCTCATCGTAGCTCTCGGTGCCGAGCTGCTGTTCGTTCGCGTAGTTCGGAAAAAGATTGATGTAAGGCAGATGCTTGGGGTCTTTCTGCAAAAAGTACCGGTTCACGGAACCCAGCAAAGGAAAGGCAGAGGCACTGGGTTCATCGACGAGAAAATAACCGGCGAGCGCGGGGTGGTGAGCGTAGTCGGCGATGACCGCGTCGAGGTTGCGTGCGAAGTCGGGATCATTGGGTTGCTTCGCCATCACCCTGCCGTCGCCGACAATCGCCTTCAGACCGGTTTGTTGGCACAGGTGCAGAATCTGGCGATTGAGTTCCACGCTCCACGCACCGCAGGGTGGAAGCACGACGTTGAAACCGCACTCCGCTATTTCGCGGTAGCGTTGCAGATTCGTCTCCTCGCCGGGCGGTGCACACCAGAACGAAATCAGGAACTGCTGACAGATGTCCGGTTGGGGCATGGCTCTCCTCCTGTCGGCAATGTTGGACAAGCTGGAATACGCGCTGCGGTGGACGATTCCTGCACCTCAGAGCAATGCCGGGCACCTATTGCCTTCTGGTGGGTTTTAGTGATAAACTCCGTAATAACCGTTGTGCGGGCTGGAGCAAACGGCAAGGAGGTTTTGTGTGCAGGGATGCGCTTGCCGCACCCGTGTCCGAATCAGGGAAGGAGGGATGCTTTTGCAGCGCACTTTCGAGGCTGGCAATATCTGGTTGACGGCAGAGTACCGGCACTTCGGTGGGGATGAGGGCTTCGACATCCGGGTATACGCGCGAGTGAACGAAAGCCCGCGCCAAATCCTGCGCTTTGACTGCTTCAGGTACCAACCGCACTATCATTATGACCCTCTGGGGCGCGATGAGCGTGTGGAGCTGGCAGGCTATGGGATGTCGGATGCCATCGTCTGGACGCTGAAGCAGCTCGCCTATCACCTGCCGGAAATGCTGACGCAGGCAGGCTACCCGGAAATCGCTGCCGGGGTGCAACCCGAGGCGGTCCGGGGAGCAGTTGGGGAGCTGGAGCAACATCTCATGGCAGCGTTGTCGCTGAGGTGAGCATTGCATACCTGCCCTTTCGCCTTTCGCTCCTCCAGAGGAGGGGCATCCCTGGCGTTCGTGCGTAGAGAGGGATGTTTTGTGGTAATCTATAAACGAAGTACTTCCACAGGTGGTGCAGCACACAGATGAGCGATTGGGAACTACAGATTACTGAACAAGCGAGAGCCGCTCGCCGTGCGGCGATGACGCTGGCGCAGGCAAGCAGTGCCGTCAAGAACCGGGCTCTGCTGGCGATGGCTGATGCCTTGCTTGCCGATTCCGCGCATATTCTGGAGGCAAATGACGAGGATATCCGCCGGGCTCGTGAGCGGGGACTCTCTGAAGCCATGATAGAACGGCTGACGCTGAGCGAAAAGCGCATCGCAGCGATGGCAGAGGGCATTCGGCAGGTGACTGCGCTACCCGACCCGGTGGGCGAGATCGTGGAAGGCTGGAAGCGACCCAACGGGCTAGAAATCCTGAAGGTGCGTGTGCCGCTGGGAGTCATCGCCATCATCTATGAATCGCGCCCGAACGTGACCGCCGACGCGGCGGCACTGTGCCTCAAGTCGGGCAACGCCGTCATCTTGCGGGGCGGCTCGGAGGCTTTCCAGTCGAATCAGGCAATCACCGGCAGTCTGGTGCGCGCAGTGCAAAGCGCGGGTCTACCGGCGGAGTGTGTGCAGATGGTGCAGACCACTGACCGCGAAGCGGCCACCTATCTGATGCGCCTGAACGGACTGGTGGACTGCATTATCCCGCGAGGCGGCGCAGGTCTGATACAAACGGTGATGCAGACCGCCACCGTGCCCGTGATTGAAACCGGCGTGGGCAACTGCCATACCTACGTGCATGAGGACGCCGACCTGCAGATGGCATCGGAGGTGGCGTTCAACGCGAAGGTACAGCGGTGCTCGGTATGCAATGCGATGGAGACGCTGCTGGTGCATTCGGCAGTGGCGGAAGCGTTCCTGCCTGCCTTTGCAGAGAGGTTGAAGAGCGCAGGAGTGGAGATTCGCGGTTGTGAGCGTACGCGACAACTGGTTCCCTGGGCGGTGCCCGCCACCGAAGAGGACTGGTACACCGAATACCTCGCGCTGATACTGGCGGTGAAGGTGGTGGACAGTCTCGAGGAGGCGGTGGCGCATATCAACCACTACGGCAGTCGCCATTCCGAAGCCATCCTTACGCGCAGTCTAGACGCCGCACGACGATTTACTCGCGAGGTAGACGCTGCCTGTGTGTACGTGAACGCCTCCACTCGATTCACCGACGGCTTTGAGTTCGGCTTCGGGGCGGAGATTGGTATCAGCACGCAGAAACTGCACGCACGTGGTCCCATGGGCTTGCGCGAACTGACCACCACCAAATACGTCGTGTACGGCGATGGGCAGGTGCGGACGTAACCATGCGCACAGGAATACTGGGCGGTACGTTTGACCCCATCCACTACGCCCATCTGTTCATCGCTGAAGAGGCGCGCCAGCGTTTCGAGCTGGAGCAGGTGGTGTTTATCCCCTGCGGCACACCACCTCATAAGAAAAGCTATGCGGTCTCTCCTGCGGAACACCGCTTCGCCATGACCCTGCTGGCGACGGCGAGCAATCCCTGTTTTCGCGCCTCCCGCATCGAGATAGAGCGCGGCGGCGTATCGTACACGGTGGACACTCTGGAGCAGTGGCTGAGCCTCTACCCGCATCACGAACTATTTCTCATTATGGGGGCGGACTCGCTGGCGTACATGAGCACATGGAAACAACCAGAGCGTATTTGCCAGATGGCGCATATCATTGCCGCGTCGCGTCCCGGCTTTGACCTCGCCAGTTTGCATCTGCCTGACACGCTGTGCCGGCGTGTGTACGTGATGGAGATGCCCTTGCTGGATATTTCCGCCACCGATATTCGCAACCGGGTGCGGCGTGGCGCGTCTATCCGATACCTGACGCCCGACAGCGTGGTACAGTATATCCTGAAACATCAGCTTTATCGCAATGAACCGCTGGAGGAGCCGAATGAGTTTTGAGCCGCCTGCTGGGGCGCGCCTCTGGTTGCATCGTGTGCTCTGGGGGTTGTTGTCACTGGTGGTCATCGCGGGAGCAGGCATCACCGGTGCGCTGCTGGGATATAATCAGCACGCTTCCAAACCCGTTACCGTGCGGGAACTGGTGACCCCAGCCTTTGAGGGCACGCCGCGAATGCGCATCCTCGCGCTGGGAGTGGACCAGGAATCAGGCAACACCGACACCATCATCGTGGCGACGGTGGATTTCGAGAAGAAGGCGGTATACGCCCTGTCCATTCCGCGTGATACCCGCGCAGACATTCCGGGACACCGCACCTTCAAGGTAAACGCTGCCTACGCCTGGGGTAGACTGCAGACGGCGAAGCAGACGGTGGAGAACTTGCTGGGCATCACCATCGACCGCGTGGTGCTGGTGCGGCTGGAAGGGTTTAAGCGCATCGTGGACCTGCTGGGCGGTGTGGAGATAGACATTGAGAAGGACATGCACTACGTAGACCGCAAACAGAGACTGTATATCCACCTGAAAAAAGGCTATCGCTTGCTGGACGGCGAAAAAGCGATGCAGTATGTGCGGTTCCGACACGACCCATTGGGCGACCTGGGACGCATCCAGCGCCAGCAGAAGTTCCTGAAGGCATTGGCGGCGAAAATGTTCCAGTGGCAGGAGGTGGACAAGCTGCCGGAGCTGACCCGACAGATTATGGAGCAGATAGAGACCGACATGACCACCCGCGAGGTGCTGCATCTGGCGAGGTTCGGCAAAGACCTGCCGCCGGAGCGTATCTTTATGGGGGTCTTGCCCGGTCAACCGCAAAACATAGATGGCGTGAGTTACTATATTCCCGATGAAACGCGCGTTGCCCACGCGCTGGACGAACTGGAGCAGAGTGCACTCTCTCAAACCACTGTGGAAGGGGGGAACCAGACGCCTTGACAGCCGAAGAGAAAGTGGACATTATTGTGCGAGCCGCAGAAGAAGTGAAAGCAGAGGACATCTCGCAGATCGACCTGCGCGGCAAAACCATTCTGGCGGACTATTTCCTGCTGATGAACGGACGTTCCAACATTCAGGTGCGCGCCATCGTGGACAAGATTATCGAGTTCATGGAGGAGGCAGGAGAGCGCGAGGTGCGTCTGGAAGGGTATGTACGCGGAGAGTGGGTACTGCTGGACTACGGTGATGTGGTAGTGCATGTCATGCAGCCCGAGGTGCGCGAGTTCTACGGGTTAGAGGAGTTCTGGCGGAACGCACCGCTGCTGGACAAACGGGGGTAAGCAACGATGCCTGCCGGAGATGAGGACGAACTGCGACGCGAGCAGATAGAGAAGCTGCTACGCGAGGCATACGTCTATCAGATGCGCAACGACCTGCTACGGGCTGAGCAAAGTTGTCGCCAGCTGCTGGAACTGGACGCCCATAACGCCGAGGCACTGGAGCTGCTGGGCGACATTCAGGAGCGCACCGGGCGCATCGAGGAGGCGGTACAGTCGTTTCGCAAGGCGCGCGACCTCTCTCCGGTAGATTCGCCGCGCTATGCCTCCGCCGAGCGCAAGTACGCCGCTGCCCTGCTGAAGCAGCAGGGTATTTCCGCTTCCGACTTGCCCGAAGAACCCGCCAGTCCCCTGCTGGCTATTGCTGCTTCCATCGTCTTCCCCGGACTCGCGCAGTGGCTGATGAACGACCGCGCCAAGGGCGGAGTACTCATTGCCATCTGGCTGGTGCTGTGGTTGCTCATGGCGTTCTCGCCGTGGGGTGCACAAAACATCGAGCGGGGCGGCGGGGCGTTCCTGTTCCTCGCCTCGGTGATGGCATCGGTGTACGTGGTCAGCCTGATTGACGCCTACCAGACCGCCAAACGCGGCGGAGCGCGCCGCAAACCCAGGTCAGGCTGGGAGGTTTAGGCTATTCGCTCGTAACGCTCCAGAGGAACTTCCCCCTGGAAAGGTTGCCCCTTTGCTGTTGCTTCCACCGCCCTCACCAGCATCTCGCCGATGCGATGGTAGCCGTAAAATCCCGTACCGGCGATATGCGGCAGGATAATCACATTGGGCAGCTCACGCAAAGGATGGTCGGGAGGAAGCGGCTCGGGGTCGGTCACATCCAGCACCGCCACAAAACGCCCTGTGCGCGCCTCTTCCAGCAGAGCCTCGTGGTCTATCACCTTGCCACGACTGGTGTTCACCAATACGCTGTGCGCGCGCAACAGGCGCAGATGTTCGGCACGAATCAACCCCACCGTTTCAGGCAGGAGGGGGGTATGCACGCTCACGATGTGCGACTCGCGGAAGAGCGTTTGCAGGTCTACCGGCTTCAGGCGCATACGTCGCGCCTCCTGCAGCGGCAGGAAGGGATCGTACACCAGAAGATGGGTGCGGAAGGGGCGAAGAAGCCGAACCACCTCCCTGGCGACAGCACTGCACGAAACCAGCCCTACCGTCGCACCGAGAAGGTATTGCCCGTTCAGGGGAAGAGCCGGGTCACGCCAGACGCCTCGCTCGCGGTAGGCGATGGCGTGGTCTATCCAGCGGCGCACGCCCATAATCATCATGCCCACAGTGGCTTCAGCAACGTTGAGCGCAATCGCACCGTTTCCACTGAACACGCGAATACCGCGCGGGAGGAGATAACGCTGTACCGCCTCTTGCGAGAGCATGAACTTGACCGACCCGGCGGCATGGGCAATCAACCGAAGCCTTGTCGCCTTTTGCAGTACCTCGTCCGTCAAGCGTGGACTGCCCCACGCGGTCACCAGCACCTCAAACTCGCCGATGCGTTCTGCCAGATTCTCGGAAGTGCAGGGCACAGCATGGTCCCACTCTACCACCTCCGCATGGCGACGCAGTCGGTTCCACCAGTAAGGCGTGAAAGCCAGATCGGTATGGTCAGTCTGAGGCAGGTAAAGTACCCTCGAACGTTGTGTAGACATAGAGACATCTTCCTCCGTCGGATGTATTCTGCTTTCCCGTTTATTTCGCCCACTTCGCAGGATCCTCCCGCTCCACAGCCTGTAGCCGGCTTCGCACAGTGCAGGGCTCTTGCGATGCACAGTGGATGATCCGCTCCGGATGAAATACCCGTAATTCTCACAGGTTCTGGAGATCGCAAGGCAGGCAGAATCCTATCGTATTGGAATCTCGTGCTGGAGGTGTTCACGAAGGTGTCCAAATGTCCGACAAGAACATTAACAGTCTTCATCTTGTACGCGGTGTTAGCCATCCTTCACGCTGACGTACCCGCGGACGCCGCCGGTCTGGATGAGGGCTGGTCGCTGGGGGGAAGCTCCCTGCGCGAAGGTGAAAAAGCCACCTTTACCCGCGAGTTTTACGCGGGGGTAACCTACGTGATAGCCGCTTCAGGAGACAAGGATGCACGCGATGTGGACCTGAGAATCTTGGACCGGGACGGTCGCGTCGTTACGGAAGACTCCAGCAGTTCAAGAGATGCCTCTGTCACGTTCCGCCCGAAGAACACCGGAAGATACAGTATCGAGTTGCATTTGGCGGAAGCCAGTGCACGCGCCCTGTGTTACTTCATCATCGAAACGCCCGGCAGAGGATGGAATGTCCCGGAACGCGATGTAGAGACAGTACTCACCCGTCTGGGAACAGCTTCTACGCTCAGTGATTTGACAGGCTTCGAGTCTTTGCCCGCGCGATTCTTCGGCTTCGTGATGAAACGCGGCGAAAAACAGTCTATGAATATGAACGGCATCCGCGAGGGCGATTACATGGCGATAGCGGTTGCCGACGATGAAGCCGACGACTTAGACCTGGAAGTGAGGCAAAACGGACGGGTGCTTAAGCGGGATATCGAGACCGACGCCGTTCCTGTGTGCATTTTCAGGGCGAATACTGGTTCGGTGGAAATGGAGGTATCGTACGAGACCGGCTCAGGTCCCGCGTTGGTGTTGATGGCTCTGTATCAAAAGTCCCTCCGGTCTACCCGGCTGTAGGACACTCCCCTTTGCCTGGCGTCCTGCCTCCTTCTGGGCAGGACGCCTTTACTTTTGCTCCCCCTGCAGGAACCGGCTCTGCGGAGAAAGAAACCTATCAGTATCATCACTCTGCTCAGGAGGTGAGGAGAAGGCATCCATGCTGAAACATCCCGAACTGACTCTGGCGCGTGTGGAACGTTTTCTACGCAATGAGCTGCAGCCTCGAATCTGGGCTGCGCAGATACCCATGCAGGCGGGAGTGTACCGCCCCAGCGGCAAAATCTCCCCGGCGGACGCGCCCAGGCAAGCCTATACCCCCGTGCAGCCGGGCTATACCTGGGGACCGATTTGGAGCGACGCCTGGTTCCGGTTGACCGCTGTCGTTCCCCCGGAATGGCGCGGGCAAACCGTATGTGCCCTCATCGACTGCGGCGCGGAAGCGGTGGTCTGGGTGGGGGACGACCCACGACAGGGTATCGACGAATACCACCGCGAGTACCTGGTTACCGATTCGGCACGTGGCGGTGAGGAAATTACTCTCTACGTGCAGGCAACAGGCATGAACCCTTACGTCAGCGTGGATGCCAAGCCGATAGAACCCCCTCCCCAACCTTTCACCTTCCACTATGCCCATCTGGCGGTATGGGATCGCGAGATCTCTGCGCTGTATTGGGACATGCAGGTCGCCCTGGAGGTATTGAAGGAGCTTCCACCTGCTGAACCGCGCCGGGCGCAGCTGCTGTATGCGCTGAATCAGGCGGTGAACGCTTTTGATCCCGGTGACCGCAGTAGCATCGCTCGCTGTCGGCAGATAATCAGCGAGACCTACAACAAGCCTGCCTGCCCCTCGGCACACCGCATCAGCGCTATCGGGCACGCCCACATCGATACCGCATGGCTGTGGCCTCTCGAGCGCACCCAGCAAAAGTGCATTCACACCTTCGCTACCGCCGTGCGCCTGATGGACATGTACCCGGAGTACAAATTCATCTGCTCACAGGCGCAGCAGTATGCATGGGTGAAGGAGCTGGCTCCCCGTCTGTACGAGCGCATCAAGCAGAAAGTGCGCGAAGGGCAGTGGGAGGTCGCCGGCTCGATGTGGGTGGAGGCAGATTGTAATATTACGGGCGGCGAGTCGCTGGTGAGGCAGATTCTGTACGGAAAGCGGTTCTGGATGCAGGAGTTCGGCATCGAAACGGTGGACCTGTGGCTGCCTGATGTGTTCGGCTATGCGGCGTGCCTGCCCCAAATCCTGAAGAAAGCGGGCATCCGCTACTTCATGACACAGAAAATCAGCTGGAATCAGGTGAACAAGTTCCCGCACCATACCTTCCTGTGGCAGGGCATCGACGGTACGCGCATCTTCACGCACTTCCCGCCTGCCGACACTTATAACGGCAACATGACACCGCGCGAGCTGATGTACCACGTGCGCAACTTCCGCGAACACGACCGCGCCACCCGTGCGCTCTACATCTACGGTTATGGCGACGGTGGCGGCGGTCCCACCGCCCAGATGTTAGAATACGCTCGCCGTCTGCGCGATGTGGAAGGAATGCCCCGCGTGACGCTGGAGTTCGCTCGCGATTTCTTCGCCAAGGCGGAAGCGGAGGCGAAAGACCTGCCCGTGTGGGTGGGTGAACTCTATCTGGAACTGCATCGTGGCACCTACACCACGCAGGCTCGCAACAAACGCCACAACCGAAAGAGCGAGTTCTTGCTGCGCGAAGCCGAGTTCCTGGCGTGTGTGCGCCCCGAAGGACTGCGCCACTACCCCGCGCAGGAGCTGGAGCGCGCCTGGAAACTGGTGCTGACCAATCAGTTCCACGATATTATCCCCGGCTCGTCGGTGAATGAAGTGTACCGCGACTCCGAGCGCGACTACGCAGAGGTCAGGGCAATTGCCGAACGCATTGTCGTGGAGTCGCTCCAAGCCATCGGCGAAGCGGTGAACACCGAAGGGATGCAGGCGCCTCTTCTGGTGGTGCGCACCCTGCCGCCTCCCTCTTCCGCCCAGCTGGTGGAAGCACCCCTTGTCGATGGATTCACGCCACGATCGGTTCGCTGTGGCGAAAACGTGATGCCCGTGCAAATCGTGGAGCGGGAGGGACAGCGTTACGTTCTTTTGGAAGATGTGGAGAGCTCCGAGGAGTACTCTTTCTCCGTGTACGACCTGCGCGAGGAGCCCTGTGCGGAGGAAACCGGAATCACTGTCTCGGCGCGCGTGCTGGACAACGGCATCCTGCGGGTGGAGTTCGACGAGCAGGGGCTGATTACCCGCATTTACGACTATGAACACCAGCGGGAAGTGCTCGCCCCCGGTGAAAAGGGCAATCAGCTACAGCTCTTTGAGGACAAACCTCTCTTCTGGGATGCCTGGGATATCGACATCTTCTATCAGGAGAAGGGGTGCGTCATTACCGAGCTGGAGTCAGCAGAGGTGGTGGAAGCGGGTGCTCTGCGCGGAGCAGTACGCTTCACCCGACGGTTCGGCAACTCCTGCATCGTGCAAACGGTTCGGCTGGCAGCGGGGAGCCGCCGCATCGATTTCGTCACAGAAGTGGACTGGCACGAGGAGTACAAACTGCTCAAAGTGGCTTTCCCCGTTGCGGTCAACAGCCATCGGGCAACTTACGAGATACAATACGGTCACGTGGAGCGGCCGACCCACTACAACACAAGCTGGGATATGGCGCGCTTCGAGGTCGCCGCGCAGAAATGGGTAGACCTCAGCGAACACGGCTACGGCGTGGCGCTTTTGAACGACTGCAAGTACGGACACGATGTGTTTGGCAACACCCTGCGCCTCACGCTTCTGCGCGCCCCCAAAGCGCCTGACCCCGAGGCGGATATGGGACATCACGTCTTCACTTACTCCCTCTTCCCCCATGCGGGTAGCCCGCAGGAGGGTGGCGTCATCGAGGAGGCATACTGGTTGAACAGCCCACCGCGCACCTTGCGATTGCCTGCAGGCAGACCGGCAGAGGGGGATACCGAGGGCAAGTTCTTCTGGGTAGACCGCGATGGAGTGATTATCGAAGCGGTCAAGAAAGCGGAAGACGAAGAGGCGATAGTGGTTCGGCTGTATGAGGCGTACAACTCGCGAGGCGAGGTGACCGTCACTACCAGCCTGCCTGTTCGAGAGGCAGTGCTGTGCGACTTGCTGGAGCGAGACCTCCAGCCCTTACCGATGGAGAACGGTTCGTTCACCATCCAGATTCAGCCCTTTGAAGTGATCTCGGTGAAGCTGCGCTGACAGCGCAGATTCGGGAGGACCGACATGGCGAAAAAGGAGCCCCCTTCTCCCTTCGTGCGGTGGAACCGACGAACGGGTGAACTCGTACTGGAAAACTCAGCCCTGCAGCTGCGTATTCGCACGCGCGATGGACTGAACCCTTATCATCTGGTGCACTGGCGAACCGGGCGCGTGTACGCCGACGCCGACTACTGCTACGGCAAGCCGGACGCCCCTTTACCGCAGTTGCAGGGCGAGCCTCACGTGGAGCAGGGAGACGATGGCTCGCTTCGAGTGACTCTCCTCGCCCGTAGAGGCAATCTGGTGGTGCAGCATACCTTCCGAGCCACTCTCGACGCTCTGGAGGAGCAACTCACCCTGACCAATGGGGGTGCAGAACCGATAGACCTGCGGGACGCCGTCTTCGGTTTCACGAGAACTCTGCGGGACGGCAACGATTTCCGTGCGGACCTGAAGGGGTGTTGTTTTCACCCCATCCCGTACCGCAGGGAGACGGTAACCGGCGAGTTTGGGGACCTCGCCCCGGAAGAGCTTCTATCGCGTCAGGGTGGCTTTTACTTCTGGTCGTTTGAAATCCCTCTACAGCGCTACACCACCTCCGCTTTTGGTTCGGAGGCGTGGGGCTGGACGGATTCGGATGGAGAGCACACGCTTCTCATCGCCAAGTACAACCCTGACGCGATGGAATGGTCTTTGCTGGAGGCTTTCCAGCGTGCAGACAAGACGTACCTGCGCTTTGGGGGAGCAGGCTTGTGGAAGCTGGGCGACCCTGAACCCGCTGCCTGCCTGCAACCGGGGCAGAGTGTGCACTTTGGAAGAACCCGGTTCGAGCCCTGTGAGGGTGGATGGAAAGGCGCTTTCAGCGCGTTTCGCAAATGGACGGAATCGCTGGGACACCGGATACCAGAAGGCTATGACCCGCCTGTGCACTGGAATGAGCTGTACGACAACCCGCTCTGGTGGGGAGCAGATACCCTCGAGCGTCGCCAGCAGTTTTATCAACTGGCGGATATGGAAGCAGAGGCGCACAAGGCAGTGTATCTGGGGTGCGAAGCGCTCTACCTGGACCCGGGCTGGGACACCCTCTTTGCCTCCTCGATATGGGCGGAAGACAGGCTGGGCAAACAGCGGGAGTTCGTCAGGCTGCTGGAGGAGCGTTACGGTTTACGGCTGGCGCTGCACAATCCGCTGGCAGCCTGGTGTGATGTGAACGGTTATCCCGAGCAGGCACGGCGAAAAGCAAAAGACGGGCAAACGCTCCCGTCCTTATGCAGTGCGTCTCCTGCTTACCTGCAGACAAAGTCGGAGAGATTGCTGCGGCTCTGTCGGGATGGCGCCTCGTTCCTGATGTATGACGGAACCATGTTTACCGGTGAATGTTATGACGAGTCGCATGGTCATTCCCTCCCTCTCACCCGCCATGAGCATTGTATGGCGCTGTTGCAGCTGATACAGTCGGTCAAGCGAGAGTTCCCTCAGGTGTGGATTGAACTGCACGACCCGATAGTCGGCGGTACGACGATACGGTATGCGCCTACCTACTTCTTACACGCCCTGCCCGACTCGTTTGATGAGCTCTGGGGTTACGAGTACATGTGGGACCCGATGGATGACCTGCGCAGTGGGCGCGCGCTCAGCCTCTACTACCTGAATCTGGCGTACTCCATTCCGGTTTACCTGCACATCGACCTGCGCAAGGACAACGAACACGCTCTGGTTTTCTGGTGGTATGCCAGTACCTGTCGGCATCTGGGGATTGG
This sequence comes from Armatimonadota bacterium, assembly GCA_026003195.1. Taxonomy (NCBI): domain Bacteria; kingdom Bacillati; phylum Armatimonadota; species Armatimonadota bacterium. The sequence goes on along the minus strand of BPGU01000003.1, from coordinate 490,864 downwards.
TGGGAGACACCCCGACCCAAGGGTCTGGTATGCCCACAAACAGGCGATGCAGACCTACCTCTCCCTCAAACGCTTCTACACGCAGGGCAGGTTTTACGGCATCGATGAGACCGTGCACGCACACACCCTCACCGGTGAAGCCTTCGCGGAGGGACAGACGGTAGCGGTGCTGAACGTCTTCAACCTGGCGACGACGGAGGTAGAGCGCGAGATTCGCTTTCGCCTGGGGGACATCGGTCTGCCAGACAACTTCCGGGCTCACTTCCCGGACGTGCCGTCCCACCAGCGAGGCGGGGAGGTCACCCTGTGGGTTCGCGTACCCGCTCTGGGGCATCGGCTCGTCGAGGTTCGGGGAAGCGATGAGAAGGGGGAGTAAAGCAGCTTGCAACCTCTGCGCCTTTTTTGCTATACTGCAGGTGGGAATTTTTGAAAAGAAACCGTTTCAACCCTAAAGTTCCTGCGCAGATTTGCCAATAATAGAGATTGACAGGCGGATCCGATAAAGGCAAACCCACAGAAATGTGGGGACGCAAAGCCATAGGGGTCTAAGTCCCGACGAGGGTCGGGATATGATCGCCCGGCTGCCGAAGTTCTGCCGAACGACACGACGCATCTTCGCAGGGGCGTCGTCGAAGGAGGCAGGATGGTCATGAAAATATCGCTGGACGAGTACAGCCGGGTGTTGCAGTTCAGCCGCACGGGCAGGGTGGGTGCGGCAGTGTTGCCTGCCCCTCCGCCGGTCGACGCTCAAAGGGACGTTTCCCCCGCCGCTTCGGTGGAGCTATCGCCTCGCGCCCAGGAAATCCGGCAAATTAAGTTCCTTCTGGACGAAATCCCGGAGGTACGCGAGGAGATGGTACAGGAGCTCCGCCGCAAGATTGAAGCGGGCGAGTATCACGTCTCTTCTGCGGAGATCGCGGACCTTATCGTTCGGCGCACCATCGCCGACAACGTGCGGTAGTCTGCCTCCCGGACTACAGAGACACGGGCGAACCATTTTCGGATCAGGAGCCTGATTCGCGGGGGCACAGTGGTGTGCTCCCGCGAATGCTTATATGAGACGAGGATACGAATCGAGCACCTTCATGTAGTTGGCACGCTCAAACGCGGCAGGTTCCGCCACGTTCTTCTGGCTGACGCTGCCAATCATCTGCTGCACGGAGGAATATTCGTACTCTTCCATCCATGCCTGCATCTCCTGCAGTATCTGCCCGATGCGCCCCAAACCGTTCTGCAGCAGCTCCGAAGCCATCATGGTCACCTTCGCACCCGCCATCAGCCCCTTTAACACGTCACGGTGGGTATGGACTCCTGTGGTGATGGCGAGGTCCAGAGGCACGCGCCCATGCAGGATAGCTGTCCAGCGCAAGGGCAAGCGCAGCTCATCCGAGTCGCTGAGCACCAGATGAGGCTTGACCTCCAGATTCTCGATATCGATGTCGGGCTGGTAGAAACGGTTGAACAACACCAGAGCGTTCGCGCCCGCCTCCGCCAATCTCTTCGCCATGTGGGGAATGGAGCTGAAGAAGGGGCTTATCTTTACCGCCAGCGGGATGGTGACCTCCTTGCGCACTGCCTGCACCACTTCGACCGTCATCTCTTCCACGGCGCTACCGGTCAGGTCGGGATCGGTGGGCAGATAGTACACATTCAGCTCCAGCGCATCCGCACCGGCTTGCTCTATCAGCTTCGCGTAGTGCACCCACCCCCCCGCAGAGACGCCATTCAGACTGCCAATGAGGGGAATGCCCACTTTCTCCTTGGCGTTGCGGATGAGACGGAGATATTCATCCGGTCCCACGTTATACTCGCCCAGGTCCGGAAAGTAGCTGAGCGCTTCAGCATAACTCTCGGTGCCATGCGTGAGGAAGTAATCCAGTTGCTGGCTCTCGAGGGTGATTTGCTCCTCGAACAGCGAATACATCACCACTGCGCCAATACCCGCCTCCTCCAGCTGGCAGATACCTTCCACCTTGTGCGACAGGGGCGAGGAAGAGGCAACCAGCGGGTTGCGCAATTTCAAACCCATGTATGTGGTACTCAAATCCATTGTCTGCAGTCCTCCTGAGTTGCGATTCCTTGACAGATGGGAAGGGGGGTTGGCGCGTGCCAACCCCCAGCCCGACTACTTTGCACCGTCGGGGTTTTTGCCCGCCAGCATCCGGTAGTAGCGCCACCGCTCCTCGATTACCTGCTGTGCTTGTTGCAGCAACTGCTCCGCCGCTTCGGGATTGGCTTGCATCAGGATGCGGTAACGCCCTTCCTTGGAGGCGTACTCCTTGAAGGGGACGGTCGGTCCGCTCGAATCGAGCTGGAAGGGGTTCTCACCCTGCTCCGCCAGCATGGGGTTGTAGCGATAGAGCGGCCAGTAACCGGAATCGACCGCCAGCTTCTGCTGGATGTGTCCTTTGGACATGTCGATGCCGTGCGCGATGCAGTGGCTGTAGGCAATAATGATGGAGGGACCGGGGTACGCTTCCGCCTCCAGGAAAGCCTTCAGCGTCTGCAGCTCGTTCGCGCCCATTGCCACCTGGGCGATGTAGACGTTGCCATAGTGCATCGCCATCATGCCCAGGTCTTTCTTGGCGGTGGGCTTGCCACCTGCCGCAAAGCGAGCGACCGCACCCATTGGAGTGGCTTTAGAAGCCTGCCCACCCGTGTTGGAGTACACTTCGGTATCGAGGATAAGAATGTTCACATCCTCACCGCTGGCGATAACGTGGTCCAGCCCACCGTAATCGATGTCGTATGCCCAGCCGTCGCCCCCAATAATCCAGACGCTCTTACGCACCAGCATATCGGCGACGGCGAGCAGGTCGCGCACTTTGGGCTCACTCTTACCTGCCAGTTTCTGCTTCAGCTTCGCCACGCGCTCGCGTTGCGCCTGAACACCTGCCTCATTCGACTGGTCGGCGTTCAGCAGACCATCCACCAGTTCGTCATCGGCGATGAGCGGACGCAGCTCCTGAAGCAGCTGGCGAGCATAGGCATTCTGGCGATTGATAGCGAGCCGCATCCCCAGACCAAATTCGGCATTATCCTCAAACAGCGAGTTGCTCCAGGTGGGACCTCTGCCTTCGCTATCCGTCGTGTAGGGCGTGGTGGGCAGGTTGCCTCCGTAGATGCTGGAACAACCCGTTGCGTTCGCAATGTACAGCCGATCGCCGAACAGCTGGGTGAGCAGTCGCACGTACGGGGTTTCACCGCAGCCGGAACATGCTCCGGAGAACTCGAACAGTGGTCGCAGCAGCTGCACGTTTTTGATATTATTGAAGCGCAGGCTGTCGTGCTTGGGCACGTCCGGCAGACTCAGGAAGAACTCCCAGTTGACCCGCTCCTGCTCCCGCAGGGGGATTTGCGGGCGCATATTCAGTGCCTTGCGCGAACTGTCGCTCTTGTCCTTTGCCGGACAGACCTCTACGCACAGCTGGCATCCCGTACAGTCTTCCACCGCCACCTGAATGGTGAACATTTTGTCGGGCAACTCGCGCCATTTGGCGGGTGTTGTCTTGAAGGTTGCCGGGGCGTTGGCCAGCAGTTCCTTGTCGTATACCTTCGCGCGGATGGTGGCGTGCGGGCAGATGTACACGCACTTGCCGCACTGGATGCACAGGTCCGGCTCCCACACAGGCACTTCCAGTGCGATGTTGCGCTTCTCCCATGCGGCGGTGCCGGTGGGATACGTGCCGTCCACCGGAAATGCGCTCACCGGCAGCAGGTCTCCTCGTCCTGCCATCAGCTGCGCCGTCAGACGCTTCACGAACTCTGGAGCGTGGTCGGGAACCACCGGCGGGCGGTCGAAGGTGCTGGTCACCTGAGCAGGCACCTGGACCTCGAACAGGTTGTCCAGCGCGGCGTCTACGGCTGCGAAGTTCTGCTGCACCACCGCTTCTCCGCGTCGCCCGTAGGTCTTGCGAATGGCTTCCTTAATCTTTTCGATGGCTTCCTCGCGCGGAAGCACGCCGCTGATGGCGAAGAAGCAGGTCTGCATGATGGTATTGATGCGCACGCCCAGCCCCACGTGCTTCGCGACGTCGTAGGCGTTGATGACGTAAAACTTCAGTTTTTTGTCAATAATCTGCTGCTGCACCGAGCGGGGCAGATGGTCCCACACCTCTTCAGGACCATACGGGCTGTTGAGCAGGAAAGTCGCGCCCTCCTCCGCCATCTCCAGCACGTTGTAGCGCTCTAGGAAGTGGAACTGGTGACACGCGACGAAATTCGCCCGCTGGATCAGGTACGTGCCTAGGATGGGGCGCGGACCGAAGCGCAGGTGAGAAACGGTCACTGCTCCCGACTTCTTAGAGTCGTACACAAAGTAACCCTGCGCCCAGTTGGGTGTCTCCTCACCGATGATTTTAATGGAGTTTTTATTTGCGCCGACGGTGCCGTCCGCGCCCAGACCCCAGAACACCGCACGTACCACGTCAGGCGACTCGGTGTTGAAGTGGGGGTCTACCTCCAGGCTGGTATGGGTTACATCGTCTACGATGCCCACGGTGAAGTGGTTTTTGGGGTTGTCTTTTGCCAGTTCGTCGTACACCGCCTTGACCATTGCCGGTGTGAACTCTTTGGAGGACAGCCCGTAGCGTCCGCCAATCACACGAGGTGCCCGCTCGAACGGCAGGGTTCCTTCCATCATCGCCTCGCCCAGTGCGGTGACCACGTCCTGATAGAGCGGCTCTCCCAGTGCGCCCGGTTCCTTAGTGCGGTCCAGCACAGCAATCGCTCTGACCGTCACTGGCAGCGCCTTCAGCAAGTGTTCGCGCGAGAACGGGCGATACAGGCGCACCTTGATGAAACCTACCTTTTCGCCTTTCTCCATCAGCACGCGCACCGTCTCTTCCACGGTGCCACAGCCCGAGCCCATCAGGATGATGACGTACTCGGCGTCGGGGGCACCGATGTACTCGAAGAGATGATACTCCCTGCCGACGATGCTGGCGAACTTGCGCATCGTCTTCTCCACGATGCCCGGCGTCGCCATGTAGAAGGGGTTAATGCGCTCGCGCGACTGGAAGAAGGTATCGGGGTTCTGGGCGGTGCCACGCAAAATCGGGCGGTCGGGAGTCAACGCTCGTTCACGGTGGGCGCGCACCAGCTCGTTGTCTATCATCGCGCGCATATCGTCTTCCGTGAGCAGTTCGATCTTGCGCACCTCATGGGAGGTGCGAAAACCGTCAAACACATGCAGGAAGGGCACCCGCGCCTCCAGCGTCGCAGCCTGCGCAATGAGCGCCATGTCCATCACTTCCTGCGGGTCATTGGAGAACAGCATCGCCCAGCCTGTGGAACGGCACGCCATCACGTCGCTGTGGTCGCCGAAGATGGAGAGGGCGTGCGTGGCTACCGTTCGCGCGGCGATATGGAACACCGTGCTGGTGAGCTCACCGGCGATTTTGAACATGTTGGGTATCATCAGCAGGAGCCCCTGACTGGAGGTGAAAGTGGTGGTGAGGGCTCCTGCCTGCAGAGAGCCATGCACGGCTCCTGCGGCTCCCCCCTCCGACTGCATCTCCACCACCTGAGGAACAGTACCCCAGATGTTGGGAATGCCTTTGGCTGACCATTCATCGCTGAACTCGCCCATGGGGGAGGAGGGGGTGATAGGGTAGATGGCTATCACTTCGTTGGTACGGTAAGCGGTATATGCCGCTGCCTCGTTGCCGTCTAAGGTGATATAGGAACGTTTCATCGTCGTGACCCTTTCTGTGTAGCGTTGTCGGTCGTACACCACAACTATATCTGCAAGGCGTAACGCCTGACTTGCCTGATGTTACACGTTGTGGTGTCTCACTCGCTTCACCCAGTCAATATAGTACACCAACTTCTCCCATTTGAAAAGGGCATAAGGCGATTTTTGCAATCATAGCGATTGCAGAAACCCATATAGGGACCGGAACCATCTCAGAATCCGCAGGGCACAGGTATCCGCCTCAGCATCGAAGCCGTCAGGTGGGGCACGAAATCCCGATAGAGTTGCCTCACGTAACGCTGGACAGGCTCACTGTTCAGATGTTCCCTGATGGAGGGCAGGTCTAAGCCTCCTGCCTTCGGCACCAGATGAAACTCCTCGCGCCACGGGTAACAGCGCTCGTCGTACGCACAAACCACTCGCGCGCCTTTCGTGTGCGCTACCACCAGATGCGGAAAACCATAGAACGTGCGCAGCTCCACCACCCGCTCGTGGGGCATCCATAGTCCGGAGTAACAGGTGTCGTAGTCTATCCAGCCTGCGTGCAGGTTGCGCCCGGTGAGAATGGGCACATATCCCTCGCGTTTCTCCAGAGCCACTGCTGGATGCGCGCGCACTTCGGTACTACGTGCAGCGAAGCGGATATCAAAAAGGTCTCCCAACGCTACGCCTTCCCGCTCAAAGCGCAGCCATTCGTCCGTTTCGAACCGAATCATTTCACCGCCATACTTCGGCAGCGCCACTTTCACATCGTCTATGCCATCGTAGAGCAGTAACCCCTGCCCGCCCTTTTCCAGCATCAGCACCACCGCGCTCACGTTGCGCTTTGGAAAGACCCTGCCGAGATAGTACACGTGCAATTGGCCCGACTGTGCCAGGTATCGGCGCAGCCGATGAAAATCGTCCAGCACCAGCCAGCTGGCTGGAACCACAAACACCAGCTTGCCCCCTGCAGCTAGCAGGTTCACCGCCCGTTCGATAAACGCGCCGTAGATGTTGAACTTGCCGTGCCAGGTGCTTGAACGCTGGCGATAGAGCCTTTTGCGCTCTTTCAACGGATAAAGGGGATAGTGCGAGGCGTTGCCGATGATGCCGTACGGAGGGTTGCCGAGAACGATGTCAAACGGTGCAACAGGTTCCCACAGCAGAAAGTCCGCCTCTATGAAGTGAGCCTGAGGTAAGCTCATACGGGCGCGTTGCAGGCGTTCAGGGGCGATCTCTACGCCGACCAGCTCGTGTTCGCGACCGTAATGCTGGGCAAATGAAGCCAGGAAGGGCGCTTCGGCGCAGGCAGGCTCCAGCACCCGACACCTCCTCCGCGAAGGTTGAGCTAGGCGCACCATGAACTCTACCAGGTCACGAGGCGTAGACACTACCCCCAGGGCGCGGGTCTCCCTCTGCGTGGAGGAACGGTCTGGATGCCATTCCATGCTGTGCACCGACTTCATGACACTCTCCGTTTTTCTACTTCAGGCAAGGCGTTCTGTTACAGATTCCTCCATCCTGCGAGACGTTCCTCTGGGAAACACGCGAGAGACCCTCCCCGCACAGGAGTCCTTCTTGCCAGCCGATAACTTATACCATGCAGGAGGAATCGTAAATATGCCCCAACAGGCGGCAACCCTGTTTCTCGCCACCGTGAGCGGCAACTACCGGGAGGGGTTTTATCGGCTGGCGCGGGAGTATGAACGTGCCCACCCTGGCGTGCAGGTGAAGGTGCAGGTGATGCCCGTGAACGGCTATGAGACGTGGCTGCGCACCCAGATTCCCGGAGCGGGAGACCGTGCGCCCGACCTGTTCAACGCCAACTATGCCTGGGGCATGTATGAGAAAGGCTTGCTGGTGAACCTTGCCCCCTACCTGAACCAGCACAACCCCTATACGGGCAAGGCGTGGATAGAAACGCTCAACCCCCAGTTCATCGAGAAGTTTAAGACCGCAGGCGGCGTCTCGTTCGTTACCGTAGACTTCGTAGAGATTGGTTTTTATTACAACGCGACTCTTTTCCGCAAGCTGGGCTTACAGCCTCCGCGCACCTGGGAGCAGATGCTGGCTCTGGCGGAGCGTATTCGCGCCGCAGGCTACCTGCCCTTCGCTGTGCCCGGCAACGCCGATTCCTACTGGTCAGGCACGGTCGGCTGGATTGTGCGCTTCTTTACCGATGCCTACACGCGCCAGTGGGTTCCTCTGGTGATGTCGCGCCCGGGCGATTGGGACTATGACCCCACGCGCAACGCCCACTTCCGCCTGAACCTGAACGACCCTTATAACGACTCGCTGGTCATCATCAACGGCGAACGGCTGCTAGACGCGGTGCGTCGACGACTCATCCGTTTTGACGGTGAACGCTTCGCTGAGCTGTATACGCATATCCACAACTTTTCGCGCTATTGGCAACGTGGCTTTCATGGCGCGAACTCGGTGACCGCGTACAACCTGTTCCTGACGGGGCGGGCGGCGATTCTGCTGGAAGGCTCGTGGCTCATCGGCGACCTGATGCAAGACATGGCGGACCTGCCGCCTCGGGCGCGTTTCGAGTGGGGGATTTTCGCCGTGCCACCGTTGATCACCTCACGCTTCAAGATACCGCCGTTTCGGGGGGTGGGCGGACCGGGGCTGGTACTGGGCGTGGTGAAGAAGAACCCCCAGCAGACGAGGCGCGTGATAGATTTCCTGATGTTCCTGACCAGCCCACAAGGCGCACAGATTCTGGTGGATGAAGCCGTGCGACACCGTCGCACCCTCAGCGGTCCGATGCTTATCCCCGACGTGCAAATGCCCCCCGAACTGCAGCGGTACTATCGTCCCTTTGAGGGCAGAGGGTTCGAAAAGCTCTCTTTTCGTGGGCTGATGGACGAGCAGGAATCAATATGGCAGTGGACGGTGTGGGCGCAGAGGTACATGGAGGGGCGCATCTCTCTGCAAGAGTTTCTGAAACGCTACCAGCAACTGATAGAGGAGGCGGTGCCCCGCGTGATCGCCATGCAGAAGCTGGACATGAATCCCCGTACGAAGGATACACCCTCATGAGCCGACGACGCACCTCCATAGTGGTCATTGCGCTGATGCTCGCGCCGACGCTGGTGCTTTTGGCACTGTTCAACTACTACCCGGCGATACTGGGCTTGTCGCGAGCCTTCACGCGATGGGAAACGGGCGAAGACCCGCAGTGGATTGGTCTGGGGAACTTCGTGGCGATGTGGCACGATGAGTTCCTGCGCCTCAGCTTGCGCAACCTGCTTATCCTTCTGATAGCCAGCGTGCTGAAGACGCTGACCATGCCCTTGCTGGTTGCGGAGCTGCTCATGAGCCTGCGCTCGCCACGCTGGCAGTACGTGTTGCGTACCGCCTTCATCCTGCCGATGGTAGTGCCCGGTATGGTAACGATGCTGCTGTGGAGCTTCATCTACGACGGCAGTGTGGGATTGCTCAATCAGGTGCTGGAAGCGATGGGTATGGGCGCGTTGACCCGCTCGTGGCTGGGCGAGTCCGGCACCGCATTGTGGGCGATTATCGGCATCGGCTTCCCATGGGCAGGGGGACTGGCTCTGCTCATTTATCTCGCGGGACTGAACCAGATTTCGGGTGACGTGTGGGACTCGTGCCAGGTGGACGGGGTGAGCGGCTGGAAGAGGGTGTGGTATGTGGACCTGCCTCTTCTGCTACCGCAGGTGCGCCTGCTGGTGATACTCACGCTCATCGGTGTGTTGCAGGATTTCGGAAGCATCCTGATTCTGACGGGAGGCGGCCCGGGGCTGGCGACGCATGTGCCCGCATTGCACATGTACTTTCAGGCGTTTCGCTTCGGGCACCTGGGGTATGCTGCCGCCATCGGATTGACGCTGTTTGTGGCGATATTTGTACTGTCGCTGTTGAACCTGCTCTGGGGCAGGAGGCTGGAGAAGCTGACATGAAACCACTCCGCACAGTTCGTTCACTGTCTCCCTCCCGAAGGCGTCGCCTCCGCTTTTCGGAGGTGCTCTCCGGTGCGGTGCTGGCGGTGCTGCTGGCGTTGTCGCTGTTGCCTTTCGCGATGATGCTGTTGCTCTCGTTGAAGACCAACGCCGATATCTTCACCCGCTTCTGGGGACTGCCCCAGCCTGCTCGCTGGGATTTCTACCGCGACGCCGCCATCGCACTCAAGGGCTATCTGCTCAATACGCTCATTGTCACTGCAGTGGTGGTACCGGGTGTGTTGCTGTTCAGTTCCCTATCGGGCTACGCGCTGGCGCGGCTCCACTTTCGCGGGCGCGATGGGGTGTTCGCGCTGATTCTGGCTCTGCTGGTGGTGCCCGGTATCCTCACGCTCATCCCCACCTACGCGCTGGTGCAGAGCATGGGGCTGCTGAACACGCGCTGGGCGTTGATACTGCCCTACCTGGCGGGTGGGCAGGTGCTGGGCGTGGTACTGTGTCGTACCTTCTTCACCAGCTTGCCCGACGAGCTGTTCGAGGCGATGCGGCTGGACGGCGCAGGCGACGTGCAGATTTACCGCCATCTTGCCCTGCCTCTTTCCCTGCCCACGCTGGCGACCATCGCCATCATGACCACGCTGGGCATCTACAACGACTACATCTGGCCTCTCGTCACCATCAGCGATAGCAGCCTGCAGACCTTCACCGTCGGCGTGACTCGTTTCTCGGGCGAGTTCAACCTGGACTATGGTCCCACACTGGCGGGGTATGTGATAGGCAGTCTGCCGCTGATTGCGCTATTCGCGATAGGAATGCGCGCCTTCGTGCAAGGGGTCACCAGCGGCGCGTTGAAGGCGTGAGGCTTTGCTGTCCCATGCGAAACCGCCCCTCCCGGTGGTTGGTCAAGCCTCATGCCTTCTAGTCTTCCACAGGAAAATGTCACTTGTACTTTGCCGCGACCAGGATCGAAGCGACAGCGCGGCAGGATGCAGCATCGGACACTGCACCGATACGCGCACAGTATCCCGGGGCGAAGTCGCGGACATTATCGCCACCCGCGAAGGTTTTCTCGCCCGGTCTCTGGAAGCAGTGCCACTTCCACAGGTTGTTGGCAATAGTCACCTGCACGCGCGTCCACTTCACGTGCCCATCTGCGAACACGAAGTGTACCCCCTTAGATGGTTCACCAGCCACCCGTACTGACGGACGTGTCCATCCAGACAGGGTGAGCCCGGAGTGGGAACCTCCCGCCGCACCTGCACCCAGTCGGGGCTCTGCTGGGCAAAGGCGGCGGCAGACAGGGCAATGAGGAGAAAAAGCAACCAGATATGCCGAGAGCACTTCATCGTTCCGCTACCTCCTGTGGCGTCGTCTGTATTTTCGCGGTAAGGGAACAGCTCTCCTCTGGACGCCGCGAAGTATGTCCCCTCATTCAGGTCATTGGAGGGCGAGGCTCCTGCCGAGCCGTTGGGTGTGGAGTGCAGCGGCGCGCACCCGTGAAAGCACCAGGATAACTCCTGAGGGGCACGCTCTATCGTGCCCCTCTGTTCGCACAGTGTAGCCTTTCAGCTCTTTTATGCCGCTTTGCGCAAAATGTTTTGTTGTCTCCCGCTGATGAGGTTCATCAGCGCATCCAGCCGATGAACGATCTCGTCCTTCGCCCGGAGGGCTTCAGGCAGCAACCGCTCCGCTTGTCCTTTCTGCCCGCGGTTGACCAGCGAGACAATCTCCTGTTCCAGCTGGTGGAAGCGGGCGTGCGGAGCTTCTATCGCCTGAAACTCCGCGTATGCGCCGAAGTCTCTTTGCCCGGAGCTATAGTACCACTTGCCGAAATGGCAGGTGGTGTGGTCACCCAGAGCGGCTTCGGTCAACGAGACTTTGCCTGCTATCACCTTCTGCAGCCGCTCTGCACGACTGATATGCGCGTTCTTGAACACGTGGATGCATTCCTGCAAAGCCGAACTGTCGCCCGTGTTGAACTGCACCAGTGCCAGCTGCAGCTCCGACGCCATTCTGGACAGCTCCTGAGCAGTGGCTGCGACCTCTTCGTTGGTAGCGGTCAGCTCTTGCGCGCTCGCCGCTGCCTCCTCGCTGATGCTCGCCACCGACGCAATCGCCGAAGACACCTGCTCCGCACCAGACGCCATCTCTAATGCCGCGCGAACGTTCTCCTCCGCGCTCTGCAACACCGTGCTCACCGTCGCCAATACCTGCTGCACGCTCGCCGACATCTGCTCCGCCACCGCCGTCACCGACTGCACCTCACCCGCTACCTGCTGCGCCGACTCCACAATCTGCATCAGCGCGGAACCGACCTGCTCACTGCGGGCGAAACCGTCCGAAACCTGTGCACCGGTGGCTTGCATGGCGCGAACCGCCTCCTCCACTCCAGAACGCACGTTGCCAATCAACGTCGCAATCTCTTTGGTGGCAGCACCTGCCTGCTCCGCCAACTTGCGCACCTCGTCCGCCACCACCGCGAAACCTCTGCCGTGCTCGCCCGCACGCGCCGCCTCTATCGCCGCGTTCAACGCCAGCAGGTTTGTCTGCTCCGCGATCTGCTCGATCGTCTGCACAATGTTGCCTATCTGCTGACCCAGCTGGTCTAACTGCGCCACCTTCTGCGCGGAGGCTTCCGCTTGCTCTTGAATCTGGCGCATGGTGCGCAACATCTCTTCCACCGATTGCCCACCCTGCTGGGCAATCGCGCTGGCTTGCTGGGCGGAGGCAGCCATCTGCTGGGCGGAGCGAGCGACCTCTTCCACCGCTTTGGCAGCCTGTCTCATGCCCTCTTCGGCTTGCTGGGCGGCTTCGCGTTGTGCTTCGCTGCCCTGCTGCACAGTGTGGATGGCTCGGTCGAGGTTGTCCATCGCCTGTGCGGCTTCGCCCGCTTGCTGGGCAAGTTGCTCGCTGCCTCTGGCGATTTCGCTGGAGGCTTGTCCGGACTGTTCGGTGGACGCCGCGAGCTCCGTGCTTGCGCTGGAGACCTCTCCTGCAGAGCGGGCAACTTCAGCCAGCAGCGAGCGCAGAGTCTCCTGTGCCTTCGAGTAGGCACGCCCAATCTCGTGGATGCCCTCCAGCATCGAGTTATACGTGCGTGCCAGCATGCCGAACTCATCGCGGGTTTGGACAGGCAACGGGAGAGCCTGCGTGGTCACCTGTGCCGTCAGGTCACCCTGTTCCATGGCACTCATCGCCTGCTGGAGACTGCTGAGGTCACCCGTGCGCAGGCTTTCCATCCCCTGCATCATCTGCCGAACCACGCCTACCAGGTAACGTGAAATGGTCCAGCCGAAGAGCACACCGACCATTACCGCAAAAAGCACGAAGAGGATAGTCCATACTCGTGCTCGTCCGTACGTGCCCATGATAGCGGCTTCAGCGCGTTTGCTCTTCTCGCTAACCTCCTGGTCTATCTGTTGTATGAGCGGGTCAATGCGCTCGCGCAGGACAGGGCGCATCTGCTCTGCTACAAAACGCGCTGCCTCAGCGCGTTTGCCCTGACGGTTCAGCTGAATGAGCTGTTCGTGCAGCTTCACATATTCCGCCCACGCGCTTTTGAGCTCCTCAAACGTCTGGCGATTGTCCTCCGAGGTCAAGGAGGCTTCATACTGCTTGAAAGCCTCTTCTATCGCCTGGATGTTCTTCTGGGCGGCTTCCTCTGCAGCTTGCATCTCTTTGGGGTCGCCGATGGCGAGCATGTGGCGAAACTCGCGCGCCCGAACCTGCTGCATGTTCGAGTCCATCTTGCCAAAGGCGATAGCGTTTGCCAGATGGTGGCGTACGACCTCGCGGGCAGGCTGGTTCACTTTCACCAGTTGCACCAGGTTGAAGATGCCTACTGCTGCAGTCAACAGGGCACACACCCCGAAACCGACACCTAGTTTCACAGCGGTGCTCAGGTTGTAAAATCGTTGCATCAACGTCACCTCCTGAAGAAGGTTCGTGCTATGTACGCAACTCGGTTCACCACATGGGCAGCGATCCAAACAGAGATGTGACCGAGGAGGGCGTTTCTGCGAAGATGGCATCGGGGTACATCTCTCTCTTCAAGAAGAGCATCTATAAAGGAATTATGGGATGCGGGGAAAGTTTTCTTTATGACATTTACCGTCGCTAAACAAAAGGGAAGCATCTCGGAGATTCTCCGCTTCGCTCTGTATGGGGCTATTCGGGATGTCTGTGTGCGGAAGCACTTTATGGTTGCGGCGGGGCATAAACCTCTGCAAGTAAGGGTGGGACGGGATCATGCATACGGGGCGCCCTCGGGCGCCCCGTACGATGATGAGAACGAGAAGAGGAGATTACTTGTATTCTGCCGCGACCCGGATCGAAGCGACAGCGCGGCAGGATGCAGCATCGGACACTGCACCGATACGCGCACCGTATCCCGGGGCGAAGTCGCGGACATTATCGCCGCCCGCGAAGGTTTTCTCGCCCGGTCTCTGGAAGCAGTGCCACTTCCACAGGTTGTTGGCAATAGTCACCTGCACGCGCGTCCACTTGGCGTGTCCGTCTGCGAACAGGAAGTGTGCTCCCTTCAGGTGGTTAACCAACCATCCATACTGGCTTACAATCTGTCCGCGCGGCGAGTCAGGGGTAGCAGAGGGTGTTCGAAAAATCGGTGAGCATCGGGTATAAAACATACTATGAAACACACATACTCCAGACGAACTACTCTCGCCACCATACGGGTACGCACCATTTACAGCCTTGTCCTGCGCTTCTGCCAGGAGAACCCCCTTCCCAAACGACGCGGACGACCCCACAAGTATCCCGAAGCCCTCATCCTCACCCTCTGGCTGCTCGGCGTGCGCGAACACGTCCCCTACCGACGCCTGCTCTTTGCGCTTGCCCCCGAGATTCTGCCCGACCACCCTCTGCCTGCCTTAGGCACGCTCTCCTACCGCTTGCGGCATCTTGCAGACGAACGCCTGCAACAACTGCTCCATTGGCTCGTCCAGCAGGGTATCGGTGCCGAGACGCCGACCGGTGAGACGTCATGTGTGTTTGTGGATGGCACGGGGGTGGGGTAGCCCTCGCCGTTTTTCGCGCAGTATTGGCGAGGGGCACAGGCACGTCAGCAGCGGTCGCATGTGAAGAGGGTGGCGTTGGGAAGGGTGGTCGGGTCTGGGTGGTGGGGTTGCAGTTGGGGGAGGCGTATGCGGATGAGGGTCGGCTGTTGGGGGAGTGGGTGGAGCGATATGGTCGTGGTGGTTTGGCGTCTGGCACTTTGTTGGTGGGGGACAGGTTGTGTGGGCATCGGGCGTGTTTGTTAAAGCAGTTGGAGGAGGCAGGTTGGTTGCCTGTGGCGCGTGTGGAGGCGGGTTTACGTCATCTACATGCCAAGAGTCGGACCACCACCGGAACCACGGCTGGCATAGATCAACGCCTCACCGGTCTGCGGTAAAGCCTCGTAGTCCTTGCTCAGCCTCCAATACTTGCTTGGGAAACACCGCAGACTTCCCCTCGTCCAGCTGCGCCTCAACCTTCCACTCCCGACAAGCAAATCGGCAGGCTGTTGGACGCCAAGTGGCGGGGGCGCAAGAGAGAATAGCCAAAATCCCTCTCCCACAGCGTGGGAGAGGGATTCGGAGCACGGGTGAGACTACCTATATTCGCCCGCTACGAGCAGCTGTGCAACGTTGCGGCACGTATCTGGGTCAGGTTGGCGGCAGTTATAGATGTTGTTGTCGTAGCCGTCATAGGGGAAAGTGCGTTCGCCCGGGCGCCGGAAACAGGTCCATTTCCAGAGGTTGTTGGCGATGGCACCCTGGATCCGTGTCCACTTCACGTGCCCATCTGCGAACACGAAGTGTACCCCCTTCAGATGGTTCACCAGCCACCCGTACTGGCGGACGTGTCCATCCAGACAGGGTGAGCCCGGAGCGGGAACATCCCCGCCAAACGGGTCGCCCGGCGGGTTGCACCAGCAGCGTGCCAGAGCCCACGGACCGGTGTCCGGCTCGTAGTTCTTGCCGTCCTGCATCCAGATAGTTTCCGCGGGCACATCGAGGTCAGCCAGCTTTCTGGGGGGATCTGCGTAGCCGGACTGATAAGCGGCGAGGTTGAACACGGCGCCATTGACCGTGTAACCACGCGGGAACCACAGGTTTTGACTGCGGGGGATGTCGCACAACGGGTCATTGCGTAGCCATGGCGAGCTCGGGTGGCAGTGTGCCCACGTCTCATCCAAGGGCGAACCACGCCAGGCGTTGACGGTGTCGCCCAGCATCCGGGAGATTTGCGCCTTCGCATTCGGACACTCGTACACCGGAAGGTTCTTGACGTAGGGGAAAATACCGTACTTCCAGTTGGACCAGGTCGCTCCCCCGTTGCCGACGAACCGGTTGTAAGGAAACGTCTCGTCGTAGTCCTGCACATACATCATCACTCCCGTGCCCACTTGTTTGAGGTTGCTCAGGCAGGAAGCCTGTCGCGCCTTCTCGCGCGCCTGAGCGAACACAGGGAAGAGGATGGCTGCCAGTATCGCGATAATCGCAATCACCACCAGCAGCTCAATCAGCGTAAAACCTCGCTTCATGACCAGAAACACCTCCACTGGTGATTTCGCCCGGTTAAGGGCATAACTTGTTTCCTTATTATACAAAAACTTTCCACGTTTGTCAATAACTTTTTGCGCGTTGACCAGTAAAATTCTTCCCAAACAGGAATTTCTCTCATAGCACACAGAGGGTGTTCACTCCATTAATCATAGCACATATTAGTTTATGGGATGGCTGACGATACCGGTATTTGCAGGGGGCAGACGGATGCTTCTTCCTTTGTCAGAGAGCACGCAGCGGAAGCAGAGAATGAATTTCCCATTTATTGACTATTCTCCCGTTTTTATTGGCTCTGAATATCAGTATGGAGAAAGTTTGCGTTTTGCCTTCGGTTTGCGCCGATTTTTTGAAAACCTCGCAGAAAACAGGGGAAAAACCCCTTGACAAACGGCGTGAAGTGTTGTAGAGTATTAGCGATGAGTATATCATAGCAGTCATAGCAAAGGATTAGCCAAGTGATACCGTTGCACCTGAACCCACATCTGCGCACACCGCTCTACGTGCAAATCGTGGAGCAGATAGAGGCAGCGGTCAGCTCGGGGCAGCTCAAGCCGGGCATTCCCCTGTGGTCTGCCCGTGCTATCGCCAGGCACTACGGCATCAGTTACCAGACCGCCGAGCGTGCGCTGACTCTGCTGGCGCAGCGTGGGGTGGTGGAACGCACACGGCGAGGAACGGTTATCGCCGCCAGCCGCCCCAAACAGCCGGTGCAACAGCATCTGGTTGCTCTCATCTACACCTGGCAGATACCGGGGGCACGCCCCTCCTATTCGGTGGGCGAGATGCGCATGTTGCACGCAGCGGCGGAGGAGTGTGCCCGGCATCTGTGGGGTAGCCTGTTACTCCACTTCCCCGACCGAAGCGCATCTGCCAGCTACCTGCAAGAGTGGGAGCGACACCACCGCTTCGACGCCGCGCTGGTGTTCGGTCCTCTGCACGATGAGGGGCTGCTGTGGATGCAGCGGCGGGGTTATCCGGTAGTGGTGGTAGATGCCGAGCCCGAGGTTCCGGTTCCCCGTGTGGTGCAGGCGAACCGTGAGGGCACCTATCTGGCGGTGCGTGAGCTGATTCGATTCGGACACCAGCGCATCGGCTTCTTTACCGGTCACTATATGCCTCATTACGCCCAGCGTTTCGAGGGCTACATGGAGGCGTTACAAGAAGCGGGCATCACCCCTGAAGCCAGCTGGGTGATGCAACACGGTCAGCCTCGTCCTACCGTTCAGGAGGCGCTGAAGCGGCTGCTGGAAGTACGTCCACCCCTGACGGCTATCGTGGGAGCGTCGGACATCCTGTTGGCGTTCGCCTATCCCGCGATCACGGAGATGAACGTACGGGTGCCGGAAGACCTCTCGCTTATCGGCTTCGACGACGAGCCTTTCTGCACCACCATGCAGCCGCCCCTCTCCTCGGTGCGCGTGGACCTCGAGCAGATGGCGCGCACGGGTGTACGTCTGCTGATGGACATGATGGAGGGCAAACCAGTTCCTCAACGGGTAGAGATACCCGCTCAGGTGGTGCTGCGCGATTCGTGTGCACCGCCACACTCTCAAACATCTCGACAACCTGAAAACCAGAAGGAGGGTTCACCATGAAATCTCGTCGCGGTTTTACCCTGATTGAGCTGCTCGTAGTGATCGCGATTATCGCGATACTGGCAGCGATTCTGTTCCCGGTCTTCGCGCAAGCTCGGGAAAAGGCACGGCAGGCTTCGTGTCTGTCTAACATGAAGCAGATCGGTACTGCAGCGCGGATGTACGTGGAAGACTACGACGGCATGTCCATTTGGGATACGTACTGGCAGTTCACCCATTTCCCCAACACGTGGTCAGGGTTCATTCTGCCATACGTTAAGAACGAGGACATTTTTCGCTGCCCCAGCCACGGGGTGCCTCGCAAGCCTTGGAACACCGACCCTTACGACTGGGTACCTGAGTGGTATTACAAGAGCTACGGCATCAATGTTTACGGTGCCGTTATCTACATAAAGCCGGACAATACTGTAAGCGAGTTCATGCTCGACCTCATAAAACGTCCGGCAGAGCGTATCTGGTTCTTTGAGGTGTACGATGCGGACGATAACGACCAAGGATTGGGCTACAACGCCACTTGGGGACCCAGTCACTGGGCATTTCGTCATACAGACGGAATGAATGTTACATTCATAGATACCCATGCTAAGTATGTGACACGAAAGACACTAGAAGGGTGGTGGAACGATCGCTCACGCAACCCATGTACCGGGCGCTACCTGTACATCTACTATCCCTGGTCATCGGACAACTCGTGTCCAGAGTTGTAGGAGAAAACCATGAACAGACAGATAAGCCCAGTATGGCTCGTGGTAGCCATCGCAGTGATAGCAGTTGGCTTCTTAGTGCTATTTCTCAGGTCTGGGGTGACACCGCCCAAAACGAGTGAAAGCAAGCTAAGGAGCCACTATCCAGCGCCAAAGGTACCTCCTTTGGAAGCACCACCGCGTTAAATACTCAGAAAGGGGGAGGGTCATACCTTCCCCCAACGTTGATTAAGGGCTTATAAACATGCCAGAGTGGTAGGTGAAGCGTCTACCATCGGCTATGGTGACAACGAATGTGTAGCCATATCTTGCACCTTGGCTAAGAAATGTTGAGTACGGAAACTGGGTGGTATAGATATCCCAGTACGTAGTTTCAAGGGCGGAGGTCCCGTACGCTATTCTATAATATGGCATGGGTGCACCGGTATCTTCTGACCAGTGTCCTATCCACAACTCCCATCCGCGTATCTGTTCGCCGGGGGCAGGTAGTGCACGAGCGACAATCACGTCAGGTAGCGTTCCAAATGGGCGTTCTGCCATGAAAAATATGTCGTATGCCCAAGCAATTCTGCATAATAGTGTAGTAAAGAATAGAATGGGTAACAGAGTTGCCCTTTTCATCTGCTGCCTCCTTGTTATTGGGATCACTGTTAATATAAATACTATATCCCTTCTTTGCAGCAAGTTCAGCGTATCGGGCGATAGCCCTGCGAATAACATCCACATGGGAGGATCGATGATGCGTAAATATCTTACATTCGCGCTAATTCGTTTGCCAATGGTTGCTGCAATAGCGAATTACTTAGTAAAAGTGGGATAAACGCCACGCCTTATCTAATCCCCTCAGTGGGTTCACCTCAAGCAAGGGCGGTTTGCACCGCCCTTGCCGTGCTTTTGCGCCTCGACAAGCTCCCACAAGGCATGTATAATGTTTAACGGTTGCTCTATGGTAGAGGAGGAAAAATGCCGCCAGCAGCATTTCCATGTCGCGTCACCGACTTTCGTGGCAAGACGTTGACCCTGAAATCACCGCCCCGGCGCATTGTGTCGCTAACGCCAGGCACCACCGAGGTGCTCTTCGCGGTCGGCGCGGGCAAGCAGGTGGTGGGCGTGACCAGCTACTGCGACTACCCACCCGAAGCGACGCGACTTCCCCAAGTGGGCGATATGCGCACCAACGTGGAGGCGTTAGTTGCTCTGCGCCCGGACCTGGTGGTGGCGGACGGCGTGCTGAACCGCCGCTTCATTCCTGCGCTGGAGCGGCTGAAGCTGCCCCTGCTGGTGATTGCTCCCAAAACGTGGCTGGATGTGGCTCGCGTCATCCGCCTGCTGGGTGAGGCGACAGGACATGAGAAACAGGCGGAGCCGCTGGCCCAACGCTTTTACCAGGCGGAAAGAGAGGCGCGTTCTCGCACATCTTCCGCCACCAAACCCGGTGTGCTGTTCGCGCTAAACGTGGAACCGCTTCCGATGTGGGTGGCAGGACGCGACCTGTTTGTGGATGATATGATCCGCCTTGCAGGGGGACGCAACGTGGCGGCAGAGGGGGGAACCAACTACTACCCTCTCTCCGCGGAGGCGTTGCTGGTGCACAATCCCGATATTATCATCACCACCGTGCCCGAAGACCGCCTTGCCCCGCTGTACGAGCACCCTGTGCTGAAACGCCTCAGGGCGGTACAGAACAGGCGGGTGCACAGTGTGGACTCTAACCTGTTCGTGCGCCCCACGCCTCGCCTGCTGAGGGGGCTGGAACTGCTGAAAGCCATCATTTCCAGAGCGCAGAGGGATTGAGCCGATGCCGGTGGGTTCGCGCACGCGCTACAAGGCGGTCGGCGTGTTGCTGATTGCGCTCGCAGTAGTGACAGCGGTTGCGGCGTTGTGCCTGGGCAGTGAGATGCTGTTACCCCAGCAGGTCTGGCGTATCCTGCGGGAGGGCGGTTCCTCCAGCGATAGCGCAAGCGTGATTGTGTGGCAGTTACGCCTGCCTCGTATGGCGATGGCAGCGATGGTGGGGGTATTGCTGAGCGTGGCGGGCGTGATTCTACAGGGCTTACTGCGCAACGACCTCGCCGACCCTTACACGATAGGCGTCTCCTCCGGCGCGGCGATGGGTGCGTCGGCGGCGGTGCTGGCGGGCTGGGAGGCGAGGTGGCATGGCTTCGGGGTGCCTCTGGCGGCTTTTGTGTGTGCGATAGCTGCCACGGCGCTGGTGCTGGCAGTAGCGCGGCGGGGAGGAGTGCTGCGTGTGTCGGTCTTCCTGCTAGCGGGCATCGTGGTGGGGTCGTTCATGTGGTCGGTGGTGACGTTGATGCTGACGCTGGCAGGGGCGGATGTAGGGCGTGTGCTGTTCTGGCTGATGGGCAGTTTTGCCGACGCCGAGTGGACGCGCGTGCGGTTGTTGCTGCCGTTCGTGGTGCTGGGCGTGGTGGGGTTGCGGGCAATGGCTTACGGCTTAAACGCCTTCGCGCTGGGCGAAGAGAGCGCGGCGCACCTGGGCTTTGAGGTGGAGACCCTGAAACGGGTGGCAATTGTGCTGGCGGCGCTATGCACCGCGGCGGCGGTGTCGGTAAGCGGCATCATCGGCTTTGTGGGGCTGGTGGTTCCGCATATTGCCCGACGGCTGTTCGGCGCGGACCATCGGCAGCTGTTCTGGACCGCGGCAGTGCTGGGGGCGGTGCTAATGGTATGGGCAGATACACTGGCACGAAGCGTTGCCCGCCCTGCGGAGATACCCGTAGGGGTGATTACTGCCCTGTTGGGCGCGCCCTTCTTCATCACGTTGCTGAGGAGAGAGCGTCTGGTATGAGCAAGGCGGTAGCACGCAAAACGGATGGCGAACGCAAACCCACCACCGAGCAGGCGATTATCGAGCAGGCACAGCGTGAGCTGCGCGTGATATGGTGGCGCTACATGCTGTGGATAACCATCCTGATGCTTCCTGCGCCGGTCATGATGACCCTTCTGGCGGCGTTACTGCGGCTGGGGCAGGTGAGCTTCCTGTTGTTGAACTTCATCGTGGTGTTTGTGCTGGTGCAGGTGATGATGTACCACCTGCGCCAAAGCTACAACCGACTGAAACAGCTGGGACGCACGGCGGTACAGAAGCATCTGTGGCGAGCGGCGCGAGTGGCGCTCGAGCCTTTCTCGCGCTTCGGCAACCGGGGCTTTGACTGGGACGGCGAGGCGCACTACCTGCTGATGCGCACCTACCTGTCTTTAGGAGAAACCCAACGGGCGGCAAAAGTGCGCGACTTCCTGTTGCGCCATCGGCGGGGCAAGTGGGTAGAGCGCGCCCGCAAGGCTATCCCTGCAGAGGAGGGCAGCTAGTCCTCTTCGTCCTCGTCGCCCTCGTCCTCAAAGTCGAAGCCTTCGATGTCTTCCAGGTCCATGCTGGGGTCGGTGTAGCGTCCGATCTCCTCCGCACGGAAGACATGCACCACGAAGTCCTCGCGCTCGAAGCGAGGCATGTAGCTGGACACGATATCCTCGTCGATCATGGTGATCAGGGTCTCTTCCTGCTCCGGGGCGAAATCCTGTTCCAGCAGCAAGGTAGCATAGATGGTGCCCGAGGCGTAGTGGATGTCTACCTGCCCGACGCGCTCGTTGTTGCGCCATATCAGATAGATTTCCGAGCTTTCGGTGCGAACCAGACGGTTCAGACGCACGTTGTTCATGTCCGATCTCCTAAAGCTTGTCCAGTGGTCTCACCTGCACTCGCGCCTCACCCCTTGCCACGAAGAAGCGTACCCTCTGCATGTCACTCTCTACCAGATAGCTGTATTTGCCGATGGTCACCTTCACACCTGGGTACGCTGTACCACGCACGACCACCTCCGCGCGAGTAGGCGCATTGACCTGTATCGTGATACTCCGCTTCTCGTGCTGCAGTTCCTTCAGTCGCGCTTCCAGGCGACGACGGTGCGCCATCAGCCGCTGTATCGTCTCCTTCTTCTCGGGCGAGGTCACGTCTGCAGTCACCGAGACAAAGGGACGCAGGGCGGCTTGAATTTTCTGTATGTTATCCTCACACTGGCGTATCTCCTCTGCGATTTCAAACAACCGCTCGTCGCCCAGCGTGTCTACCCCCGCCACCACTTCGGTAGGCGTCCATGCAGGTGTACCCATAGTATACGCCTCCACGCCCTCGAATGCCACAATGCGTCCGCCTGCAATCTGCGCGTTCTCGTGGAGAGCGATGACCCGGCGGCGGGTGCTGATGGTGCAGTCCAGCACGCCGGAAGCCAGCAGGACGTTTCCATCCGCCGCAATCTCCGAGCGCAGTGCGCCGTGATGCAGGTAGCAGCTTCCTCTCGCGTTGAGCGTAGCCTCTTCACACCGCCCGCCGATAGCCACATCGCCCTGCACTCTGACCTGCGCACCTGCGAGCAGGTTGCCTTTGAGAACCAGCGATGCGGGAAACTGGCAAGGCGTTCGGATATCTTCAGCGACCGGTATCGCTGGTAGAACGCACAGTTTCTCTCCCGAGAGGTACACATAGCCTGCCGTCTCCGCAGTAAACTGCAGGTTATCTTCCGAGGCGGTTACGTTATCTCCTGCGCGCAGGTTTGCCTCTTTGCCCGGGCGATGAGGTACATTCTGAGGAGGAAAGGTCAGGGTACGCCCGGGACGTCCGGGCTGCGCCGGCACCACCGTGGCAATCAACTGACCAGCCTGAATATAACGTGCCGGGTCTATCTGCAGGTAGTCGATGCTCCCATCCGGCAGGTAGGGCAGCGGGCGTAGCACTGCCTCCTCTGGCAGGCGGTAAGTCACCCTCGCATCGACCCCGTGCACGGGCAGAACACCCTGTGCAACCACTGCCTGCACCTTGTTCGCGATATTTGTCGCGCGCTCGATGGTGTCGCGAATCGCCTGCTGGTCAATGCCGTAGGCGACCCCCATCTCCTCCAGAGCGCGTACCACGTCCGCTACCCGCACGGGATTTCCGTCGCCCCGTGGTGGCGTTACCAGCAGCATCGCCTGCGTCTTATCTTCGTTGAAAAACACCCAAAAGCTGCCGTCAACAGAAGCCCCTCGCAAAGGCTTCAGGTCCATGAGCAACCTCCGCTATCTATTCCAGAACGAATTGCCGGTGCAGCACCAAAGGAGTCATCCAGCAAAACCGATCCACGTGGTCAACGCTGCCGATCCTATTATCGGAAGAAGTTGCCTCGTTGCGGAGGTAGCAGGAGATTTCTCCTGAAAGGGTTAATGAAACGATTAAGAAAGAGCGAGAAACAGATGGAGACACGGTCTACTGAGGTCATTCCTATGCTCTCCTGGCGCAAATGGACAGTGCCTTATTCGCCCGGTGTGACACGGGCACAAGTGCATGAGCCTGCTGTAACTACCATAACTGCTACAGGGCGTGCGCTCACCACGCGTGCGTGGATTATCGGTATCCTCTGTGTCGCACTGGTAGACCTGTGGATACACTGGGCGGAGCTTGTGTTAGGCGGTCGCGGACACACTGCGCTGGCGAACACCTCTATCCCTGTCGGGGCGTTCAACGCGCTCGTCGCTCTGGTGGTGATGAATCTGCTGTTGCAGCGGGCAGCGGCACGCTGGGCGCTGAGTGCGCAAGAACTGCTGGTGATCTATGTGATGATGACGGTAGCCACTGTGCTCTCCTCCTCGGGCGCGCTTCATTTCATTGTGCCAACAGTGACTGCTGCCTTCTACTATGCTTCCGCCGAAAATCAGTGGGCGGAGCTGTTTCATCGCTACATTCCCGACTGGCTGGCGCAGAAGAACGAGTTTGCGCTCAAGTACTTCTATCAGGGCAACGCGCCCGTACCGCTGGGACTATGGTGGAGGCAAATTGCCGCCTGGACGCTGTTTATGACTATCTACACTTTCACCTGCCTGTGCCTGATGGTCATCATGCGCCGACAGTGGGTAGAGCGCGAGAGGCTTACCTTTCCGACAGTAGCACTGCCCCTTGCACTGATTCGCGAACCGCAATCGCTGTTCAGCAACCGGTTGCTGTGGCTGGGGTTTGCCATTCCCTTTGGTCTGGGCACGATGAACACCATCCACCTGAACTATCCGGCGGTTCCCGAGATACCACTGCGTGCCACCAGCCATCTGGACCTCGCGCAATGGGTCACCACGCCCCCCTGGAACGCCATCGGCTACACGCCTATGTCTTTCTATCCCTTTGTCATCGGCATCGCCTATCTGCTGTCGCTGGAAGTAACGTTCAGCTGCTGGTTCTTTTATCTGGTCACTAAGATCGAATTGATACTGGGGTCGGCGATGGGCTGGACGGCGGCGGCGGGTGGCGCAGCGCAGAGCGTCTACCCCTGGACGGGACATCAGGGAGCAGGAGCGTTTCTGGGATTGACCGCCATCAGCCTTTATCTGGCGCGTAAGCACCTTCGGGACGTGTGGCAGACCGCCTGGCGAGGACAGGGCGACGACC
This sequence comes from Armatimonadota bacterium, assembly GCA_026003195.1. Classification (NCBI taxonomy): domain Bacteria; kingdom Bacillati; phylum Armatimonadota; species Armatimonadota bacterium. The sequence goes on along the minus strand of BPGU01000003.1, from coordinate 465,963 downwards.
ACAACGAGCCGATGCCTTATCGCTGGGCGGTGATGGGTTTCCTGGCGGGGGTACTGGGCAGTATCGCTTTTTGCGTGGTGGCTGGCATGAGCTGGGGCGCGGCGGCGATACTGGTGCTGCTCGCTCTCTCCTACATGATGGCAGCGACGCGCACCCGCGCCGAAAGCGGTAACGCCTGGCTGTTCGGTCCCAGCGTGGATGTGTACCAGCTGATGACCACCACCTTCGGCACAACGGGCTTCCGCGTGCAGGACCTGACCATTCTGGCGTATATGCGCGCGCCACTGGCGAACTTCGACCTGCGCTGTATCTCTATGCCCCACCAGCTGGATGGCTTCAAGATGGGCGGTGAGGTGCGCGCCAACTTGAGGCAGGTCGCCATCGCGATGATGACGGCGATTGCAGTGGGGTTTGTGGTCTCTTTCATTATCGCGCTGGCGATATGGTACCACTTCGGCGCAGGCGCGAAGACCGATGCCTGGCGCACCTCTATGGGGCGGACTCCCTTCGACGCACTGGCAGATGCCATCAAGACCCCCTTGAAGGCAGATACCAACGGCACGATTGCTGTGGTATTCGGTTTCCTGATCACGATCATATTGACAGTACTGCGTACCCAGCTCACCTGGTTTCCCTTCCATCCTGTCGGCTATGCGATTGCCCATACGCTCACCATGCAGATGGTGTGGCTGCCCTTCCTGATCGCATGGGTCATCAAGTGGGTGGTGTTGCACTTTGGAGGGATGAGGCTCTATCGCCAGTCTCTGCCGTTCTTCTTCGGTCTCATTCTGGGCGACTTTCTGAATGGAGGTTTCTGGACGCTGGTGGGGTGTTTCACCAATATCAGCGTGTATCCCATTAACTGGTAGGAGACTGGCCAGCTCACCCGACACACCTTGACACCGGAAGTACCTCCTCTGTATACTATTCAGGGTGAATCTCGGGGAATCGTATTGATCCTACCGTTGATATTCAGGAGGGACTCCTTACTTGGAACGCATTACTATCACCGGGGGCGTACCTTTACAGGGCGAGGTCTGCGTGAGCGGAAGCAAGAACGCCGCGCTTGCCATCATGGCAGGGGCGGTTTTGGCGTCTGAACCGGTTATCTTACACAACCTCCCCCTTATTACCGATATCTATACTATGATGGCGATGCTGCGCCGTCTGGGCACGGTGGTGGAGTTTATCCATCCTCGTTCGCTGTTGATAGATGCCAGCCGTATCAGCCACCTGGAAGCTCCTCATAACCTGGTCACCCGTATGAGAGCCTCCTTCAGTGTGACCGGACCACTGGTGGCGCGCTTTGGTTTCGCGAAGGTGCCTCTCCCCGGCGGCTGTGACATCGGCGCACGACCGGTGGATTTCCATATCAAGGGGCTGCGTCTGCTGGGAGCGCGGGTGGAGATGGATGGTGATTTCGTCACTGCCGAAGCGGGGCGACTGAGGGGCAATACGATCTATCTGGACTATCCCAGCGCGGGCGCGACCCAGCACCTGATGACGGCGGCGGTGTTGGCTGAAGGCACGACGGTGATTGAAAACGCGGCGGAAGAGCCCGAGGTAGTGGACCTGGCGAATTTCCTCATCGCGCTCGGTGCGCATATCGAGGGGCACGGTACACGACGCATCACGATTGGGGGCGTATCCCGCCTGCGTGGCGGCGAATACACCATCATCCCCGACCGGCTGGAAGCCGGTACCTACGCCATTGCCGCTGCGATGACGCGGGGCAGGGTGCGTGTGGTCCATGCCAACCCAGAGCACATGACTCCGGTGCTGTTGAAATTGCAGGAAGCGGGCGTGCAGATAGAAACCGACGAGGCAGGGGTGCGCGTGCAGCTGCAGACACGCCCCAGGGCGGTGAACATCAAGACGATGCCTCATCCTGGTTTCCCCACCGACATGCAACAGCCGATGACCGCCCTGCTGTGCGTTGCGGAAGGGGTATCCATCGTCACGGAGACGGTGTACGAACGTCGCTTCCGCTATGTGCAGGAGCTGCGCAAGATGGGGGCGGACATCGAGCAGGAAAACCGTACGGCAGTAGTCCGCGGCGTGGAGAAGCTGTACGGCGCTACGGTGGAAGCCACCGACCTGCGAGCGGGCGCTGCACTGGTGATAGCAGGGCTGGGTGCAGAAGGCGAAACGACCATCGAGGAGATACACCACATCGACCGCGGCTATGAGGACCTGGTGGCGAAGCTGCAATCGCTGGGAGCACAAATCCTGCGGCAGAGCGATGAACCTGTTGCCGTTTCTGTGGAAGGGGTGCCGGTGTGTTCCGTTTGACACCTGAGCTGGGCATTGATCTGGGAACAGCGAATATTGTGGTCTACCTGCGGGGCAAGGGCATTGTTTTGCGTGAGCCGTCGGTGGTGGCTATCTCCACAAAGAACAAGAAAGTGTTAGCCATCGGCGAGGAAGCGCGTTTGATGCTGGGACGAACGCCCGGGCACATTGTGGCTATCCGTCCGATGTCCGACGGCGTGATTGCTGACTACACCACCACGGAGAAGATGTTAGAGCATCTGATTGCGAAGGTGTGCGGCAAAAGGCGCTTTCTCAAGCCGCGCGTGCTGGTGTGTGTGCCCTCAGGGGTAACCAGTGTGGAGCGCAGGGCGGTCATTCAAGCGGCACGTGAAGCGGGAGCAGGAGAAGCCTATACCATCGAGGAGCCGATGGCGGCGGCTATCGGCGCAGGGTTGCCCATCAGTATGCCAGGGGGCAACATGGTAGTGGACATCGGTGGCGGCACCACTGATGTAGCGGTCATCTCGCTGGAAGGCATCGTCATTAGCCGTTCGGTGCGGGTGGGCGGCAACAAGATGGATGAAGTCATCATGCGCTACATCCGCAGTCAATATAACCTGATGATTGGCGACCGAACTGCCGAAGAAATAAAGATAAAGGTTGGCTCTGCCTACCCATTAGAAGAAGAAATCGAGATGGAGGTACGCGGGCGCGATCTCATCGCGGGGCTTCCCAAGACGATTCGGGTGACCTCCGAGGAGATTCGCGAGGCGCTTCAGGAGCCGATTAACGCCATTGTGGAGCGCGTGCGCTCGGTGCTGGAGGAGACGCCGCCCGAACTGGCAGCCGACATTATCGAGCGGGGCATCACCCTCACGGGAGGAGGCGCCCTGTTGCGCGGGATAGACAAGCTCCTGGAGTCGGTGACGAACATTCGGGTACAGGTGGCGGATGACCCTCTGTCCTGCGTCGCTATCGGCACGGGGCGTGCCCTGGAGGAGTTTGCTGCCATCCGGGAAAGCAACGTGGTTTCGGCAGAGATCTAACAAGGAGGAGGTATTCTCATGTTCCGCACGGCTTGCTGGACTGGCGCGATGGTACTAATAGTCAGCATGGCAATGGCTGTACTCCCTGTACGCGCGCAGACTACCGCATTCAAAGATGTGCCCGCAGACCACTGGGCAGCGGCAGCGGTGCAAGAAGTGGTGGCGAAAGGCATCATGACGGGCTTCCCCGACGGTACGTTCCGGGGGGACCAGCCTGTGACCCGCTACGAGCTGGCAGTGACGCTGGCACGCTTTATGAGACACGTGGAGGAAAGCCTGAAAGACCTCAAGGCGCGAACGCCCAAAGTGTCCATCGCCGTACCGCTGAAGCCTCAGCACTGGGCGTTCAAAGACCTGCAGTTCCTCGTCGGTCATGGGTACGTTTCCGAAGAGTCGCCCCTTCTGCGCGACCTGTCCCGCCCCGTCGACCCCGACACGGTGAGCGCAGTGCTGGCGCAGGCGATTATCGGACTGGTGGAGCGATACACGATTTCGCCAGACGAACTGCAGGTGCCGGAAGCAGGACCGCCTTACAGGATGGATTGAGTGTGCGATGTGTCCTTTGGAGGGTGCTGATGCACCCTCCAGACACTTGGCAGGAGCCTCGCCCTCCACAGGGGATTGCCAGTATCCCGCTTGACGAACCGCTGTTTGCCCAACCTCCCTCTCGCCAATAGTCCTTTCTCGTGCGCTCCATTCTCTTCCTCCAGCCACGGTGAACTTTTTCCCCCGCGAATCGTCCATAATGTACACACAGAGAGCAGCAGAGGGGGCTTCTGCATTGGAGCGAGCGATGCGCCTGAGCGACGCCGATGCGGCGCTGGTAGCCCGATGTAAAGAGAACGACCTGTCTGCCTTCGAGGAGATTGTACAGCGCTACCAGCACAAAATCTACGGATATGTGAAGCGGCTGGTGTTGAACGAAACCGATGCCGAGGACATCACGCAAGAGGTGTTCCTCAAAGCATTGAGCGCACTGCACCACTTTCGGGAAGAAAGCAGTTTGCAAACGTGGCTGTTCCGTATCGCCACCAACCTGTGCCGTGACCTGCACCGTCGTCGCCAGCGCGAAAAGGGGTGGCTCTCCCTCTGGCGTCGTGCCGATGGTGAGAAGGATGAGGGGGACGAGTGTTCCATCGAAATACCGGATGCCCATTACGACCCGGAAAAGATGTTGCTGCGCGAGGAATTGAGCGACCTGTTGCAGCAGGCAATAGACCACCTGCCGATAGCCATGCGCGAGGTGCTGGTGCTACATGATCTGGAGTCGTTATCCTACGAGGAGATTGCTCAGGCGCTGGGTATCCCGCTGGGCACGGTGAAATCACGCCTGTTCCACGCCCGCGCCCGGCTTCGGGATGCGCTGGCAAGCTATATGTATGGAGATTGAGCGATGAGAACCTGCACGGAATGGGAACAAGTGATAGTGGAGTACGTAGACGGCCTCTGCCAGCCGGAAGCAGCACAGAGGTTGGAGAAGCATCTCGCCTGCTGTGAGGCATGCGCCAAGGCAGTGCGCGACCAGCTCTGGATGAAACAGATGGTGACACAGCTGGAGCGCGAACGGGCACCCGCCCATCTTGCACGGCGCATTCGGGACCACGCACGTGCCTCCCTGCACCGTCGCTCGTGGACACGCTTCGTCCTGCGGTGGTCGTTCGCCGCCACCGCTGTCGCAGTGGTCGTGGTTGCCCTGTGGTGGAACACCTTCCGCCCGGACACAGTTCCCACCCCGTCGTCTGAGGAGCCGACGGTCGCTCAGGCTATCGTGCAGGAGTACGTGGGTGCCACCTCCAGCGATGGTTTCACCGACCCTTCGCTGCAGATGCTCACCCGGGAAGCGCAAATGAGGGTGCTGCGGCTGGAGCCGACGTCGCCATGAGATACTCTCTGGTTGTCATCGCCTGTGTGATAGGCGTGGGATGCGGGTTGTCCGCGTGGGCGCAAACGCCAGCCGAATGGCTGGAGCGCATGGAACGCGCGGAGCGCACGGTTGCGCTGGATGGGGTACGGGTCACGCGGTTCTTCCTGCCGGTGCCCTTGCCCCCGGTGGAAGAGCACATCCTGCGGGTGGGAATACGCTACCGGGTGGAGTACCTGCAACCGCCCCGTCGGCGTGGAGAGGTGCTCATCGATGACGGTGTGCGACGCTTCCACTACCTGCCCCAGATGAAAAGAGTGCACATCTTGCCTTCGGATCAGCCGCTGCTGCTGCGACGCCGACGGGAGCTGCTCCAGCGGCTGCGCAAGAAGGAGATGATTCTGGAGGTGAAGGGCATCGAGTCGGTTGCCGGACGCAGGGCAGTGCTTCTGGAGGCGAAGACCCGGCAGGGACAGCCTTTGCGTCGCTGGTGGGTGGACGGCGAGTTCGGTGTGATACTGCGCATGGAAGAGCTGACCCCGCGCGGAGAGGTGCGGATGCGTACGGAATACGTCCGCCTGACCCTGCCCGCCGTGATCCCCCCTGAGCGTTTCATGCCTCGTTTCCCCGCACAGGTGAGAAGACAAGACATACTGCCCCCTTCGCGGGTGTTTGCCAGTGTGCAGGAGGCACAACCGCTGGTGCCCTTTACCATCCGTCAGCCGCAGGCTCTGCCAAAAGGGTTCCGGCTGGTAGAGGTAAGGGTTCGCATCGTGGGGCAGCGTCCGCTCGTCAGCCTGCATTACACGGATGAAGGGAGCTCGCTCGCGCTGTTCCAGACGCGCCTGCCGTTGCGTGCCGATGCTCCCCTGCTAAGGTCGCTCACTCCACTGGGTGCACGGGTGGAAACGTGGCGCGACGGCGATGTGAACCTGGTGCTCATCGGCAACGCCCCGCCCGAAGTGTTCGATCAGGTGCGCCGGTCGGTCCGGTAGACAAACGTTCCTTACGGGCGACGCAGGAGCGAAGCCATCTCCTGTGCCAGACCAACCTCACCCCCATCTCCTCTCCTGTGAGGAGAGGGGTGATTGCGGTTCTCCCTTCCCTCGCAGGGAAGGGGGCCAGGGGTTTAGGTTCCAACACCGACAGCTCGGCAGCAGCCTCGTCCTCCAAAAACCCGCAATTTTGATGTGAAATCCCCGCTTGCTGGATGGAAAAATGCTGATGAAATCCCTTTCAGGAGGTGCTTCCGAGAATGTTCAACCTGATCCGAAAGGCACGCGCCGAGCGAGGCTTCACCCTCGTGGAGATTATGATCGTCGTGCTGATTATCGGCATCCTGCTCGCCATCGCGGTGCCGAACTTCGTGCGGGCACGTGAGAGCAGCCGCGCCAAGGCATGTGTGTCCAACCTGAAGCAGATTGATGCTGCCAAGGAGCAGTGGGCGATGGACAACAACAAGGCTAACGGTGACGCATGCGCTGTGGGCGACCTGGTGCCGAACTACATCAAGTCGACGCCTTCGTGCCCGTCGGGTGGCACTTACACGGTAGGCAACGTGGGAACCAATCCTACCTGCAGCATTGGTGGCACACACAGCCTGTAATCTCAGCGTTGCGTTTCAGGTTTATAGAGCCGATGGGGTATTCCCACCCTGCGATGTCCCATCGGCTTTGTTTTAGTCCTCACCCTTGCCCCTCTCCCACAGCGTGGGAGAGGGGAGAGCAGGGGAGGTCCAGGAAGACGACGGAGGTGAGACACGATGCGCCATCTACGCTCTCAGGGCTTCACGCTGGTGGAAATCATGATCGTGGTGCTGATTATCAGCATCCTGCTGGCTATCGCCGTGCCCAACTATGTGCCGGCGCGAGAAACCAGCCGGCGCAAGTCGTGTGTGGGCACCCTGCTGCGTATCGATGTCGCCAAGCAGCAGTGGGCCATGGACAACAACAAGGAGCCAGACGACACTCCTGCCTGGAGCGACATTGTGGGACCGGACAAATACATCAAGGGTAACCCGGCGACGTTTCCGACCAGCACCTGCCCTTCCGATGGCGCCTACACGATGAACAACGTCAGCACACCACCACAATGCTCGCTGGAAGCGACGGCAGGGCATAAGCTGTGGTGAGGAGGCGCACCATGAAACGGCGAGCGCGAGGGTTTACCCTGGCGGAAATCGTTTTGTCTATCTTCCTGCTGGGTGTGGTGGCAGTGGTGTTTGGCGCACTGTTCCCGGTCAGCCAGCGGTTGAGCGGCGGCGCAAAATGGCGCGCGGCGGCGCTGGCTCTGGCGGAGCGGCGGATGGAAGCGATCAAGTTCATCGGCTACGGCAACCTGACCTACGACGGCTTGCGGGCATACGGGTTGATAGACGCCAGCCCGAACACGTCGCCCTTCTCGTTCACCTATACCGATGATACCAGCCGCGAAAGCCCGGCGAGGATGCTTCCCAACGGGCAGGGGCAGATTGTGGTAGAAGATGTGGCGTGGGACGTGAAGCGGGTTATCGTGCGGGTGATCTGGCGTGATTTGAACGGACAGACGCGACAGGTAGAACTGCGCACGCTGGTGACCAACCTGTAGCGTGCAGAAGCGTGCCTGTGCCAAACGAGGGGGTGGCAATATGCAAAGAGCAATCAAAAGGAACAATAGTACACGCCGCGCGGTGACTCTGGTGGAACTGCTCGTCGCCAGTGGCATCATGGTGATCCTGCTCATGGCGCTGATGCCCCTGCTCAGCACTTCTACCCGCGCCTGGCAGAGAAACTCCACCGACGTGGCTGTGACGATGGATGCCACCCTTGCTATGCGCCGTATCGTCAGTGAACTGCGCCGGGCGAGGTCGGTGAGCGTCAACGGTTCGCAAACGCAGGTCACCTACGTGCTGCCCAGCGGGGCAGATGGCTCCTTTGGTTTATCCTACGAGACCTTGAAGTGGCATCCTGCTGAGGGCGCAGCGGATACTGTGAACATCCTCGATGGGGTCGTACCCACCGATCCAGAAACGGGCACCACTTATCCGATTTTCCAGCTGGGTGCGAACGGGCGCACCGTGACCGTTCGGTTGTGCGTGCGCAGACAGACGCCTGCAGGGGTGCGCTACCTGCGCCTGCAGGAGATGGTGGTCCTGCGCAACCAGTGAGGAGGTGAGCGCGATGTCAGGAATATTCTCCCGGAACAAGAGGTGGCAGCGAGCAACCGCTCTAATCACATCGTTGCTGGTGTTGTTCATGTCCTTTGGTCTGGGTACCGCGCTGGTCAGTCTCGGTACGGCAGGCATCCGTCATGTTGCCCGCGAAGAGCAGGCGGTGCGCACCCTCTATGCCGCCGAGGCGGGGCTGGAATATAAAAAGATGCAGGTATGGAAACAGTTCAAGGTGGAACAGAAGTTCGACAGTTTCGTTCCCTGGGAGCTGGCTTCGCCCACCAATCCGATGGCGACGGTGGGGGGAAATTTAGGAGACGGTCTGCGCTACTCCTGCGGCATCGTGGGGCAGCGCATCAATAGCAACTTCAGCCGCGAGCTGACTTTCCGTGCGGTAGGATGGCAGGACCGGGATAACGACGGTCAGCTGGATGACGGCGAACCCCGCACCGTGCTGGAGCAGACCTTAGAGTTCACACTGGAGCGATCCGGTGTGTTCGACTACGCCTACTTCGCCAACAACTACGGATGGATGTACGGTTTCGGGGCGAACGACCTGATCGTGAACGGCGACATGCGTGCCAACGGGAACTTCGACTTCAGCGGGGGCACGCCTACCATCAACGGTAGCGTCTACGCCTGCGCCAACAATAAACTGATCCCTCCCGCTGCGGGTTACGTCAACATCACCCCCACGCAGTGGAGCAACAGTTACTACAACAGTGTCAATACCGGCAGAGCGCGTCAGGCGTATGACCCTACCCTGCACGGTGCCAAGGGGTCCAGTACCTACGAGCAGTGGCGCGACCTCATCTACGACCAGAACGCCAGCGTCGTCAACAACCGGGTATCCGGAGCGGTGGTGGCAGACGCACGCGGCACCAAAACCTACAGCGGCACCGTGCTGGACCCTACTGCGACTCAGGAACTGCCCATGCCCGACCTGGACGACATCACCCGTTACATCAACCTGTCGCAGAACTATGTGGACCAGAAGCAGACCTTTGCAGACGGCACGCCCAACCCCAACTACGGACAGGGGGCATACGTGGAGGTGTGGAACAGTCAACAGAATCGCTACGTGCGCCTCTCTACTAACGGTGTGGTCAACGGTTCGGCGGTGCTGATCGGCACCAGCGACAAGCCCATCCGCATCCACGGACCGGTCACTTTCACCGGCGACGTGGTGATTAAGGGGTATGTAGAGGGGCAGGGCACGCTCTACGCCGGACGTAATGTACACATCGTCGGCAGTGTGCGCTATAAGAACCCGCCAGACTTCCGGGGTACGAACCCAACGACCATCGAGCAGCAGAACGAGAAAAAGGATATTCTGGGTTTAGCCGCGCGGGGCAGCGTGATTATGGGCAATGTGAAGAATTTCGGCTACTACCCGCTGTACTACATGAGGCCGCCTTTCACCAAACCCCGCTACGATGAATACGGCAACCTGATACCCGCCTACGATGCCACGCAGATAGACAGCTACGGCAGGAAGCGGTATCAGTCACTGTATAGCGACGACTACATCAATAGCATCTCAGAAAACATCAACCAGATAGACGCTATCCTGTACACCAACTTCGTTGGGGGCGGAAACATTGCAACGGGCGGCGGAGGTTGCACCATCAACGGCTCCATCATCTGCAAGGACGAGGCGATGGTGCTGTACAGTCTGCCCCTGCGCCTGAACTACGACAACCGCATCCGGGACAAGGGACCGGGCACGCGACCGCTCATCGATATCGACCTGCCACGCGCCCCCAAGATGGTGCCCAAACTATGGCAAGTGCTTTCAGGAGGTGCAGGATAATGAAGTGCATGCAGGTAGTGGTTCTCTGTGGGTGTATCAGCGTCCTGGCAGCGATGCCGGTGCTGGCGGTGGGCTATGACCCGCGCGGGGCACAAGAAGCGGCAGGATTGAGCCGTGAGTTCGATGACGCTACTCGCTTGCAGCAGTTACAGCAAGCGCCCCAGCTTCCACCCCCGCCGGTGGTCAACGTCCCCAAGCCAACGCCGCCATCCGAGCAACAGGCGGGTACGGATAGTAGTCCGCTGCTGCAGGCAGACCAGAAGACGTCGTCGGAACAGGCGAAGCAGGCGTTGCAGCAAGCTGATCGCCAGATACAACGAGAACGGGGCAACGGTTTCTGGCGTACCACGTGGCGTTTCCTGTTGTGGAGCTCTGTGGGGGCTGCGCTGAGCTGGGCGGTGTGGAGCTGGATGGTACGTCGCGCCTCCGAAGGCGTGAGAACAGGTTAAAAAAACGGGCGTGCTTTGCGCACGCCCTAACGGTTTCACATTGATGCTGCTCGTGGTCCCTCTTGCTTGTATCGTAGCAGGAATGCTTCAACGTCTCAAAAGCTTAGACGCACAAAAACCGAAAAAGGTTCATTTTCGTAATCCATTTACACTTCTCGCAGAGTCAGGTATACTTAAACCAGCGAACGACGAGATGGATGGCTGGATACCGTGATACCGCTTGGCGACGAAAACCCAACACGTTCCTTTCCTTTCGTGACCGTTGGTCTTATCCTTGCCAACGTGCTGGTGTTTCTCTACGACAAGCTGATCGGTTGGGGGGCTCCCGAAGCGCTGATCGAATACGCCATGATCCCCTGCACCATCTCCGGTCAGTGCCAGTACCAGATACCGCCGATTACACCTCACTGGCTGACTATCTTCACCTCGATGTTCCTGCACGCGGGTATCCTGCATCTGGGCGGGAACATGCTCTATCTCTGGATTTTCGGCAACAACGTGGAGGATGCTTTAGGGCATTTTCAGTTCCTGTTCTGGTATCTGGTGTGGGGGGTAGCGGCGGCTCTGGCACACGTAGTCATTAATGCCAGCTCGCCAATCCCCACTGTGGGAGCCAGTGGAGCCATCGCCGGGGCGTTAGGAGCCTACTTTGTGTTGTTTCCTGCCGCCCGGATACGGGTGCTGGTCATCTTCTTCTTTATTATCGATGTGATAGCGGTACCGGCGTTTATCCTGTTAGGGCTGTGGTTCCTGATGCAGTTCCAGTTCCAGCCGGGTGTGGCGACGATGGCACATGCAGGCGGATTTGTCGCGGGTGCGGCTACCATTCTGGCGATGGGAAGAGACCGGGTTCTGCGCAGGCTGCGTCGTCCTCGCTACTACTATTACCGTTCCCTGCCACCGGACTACTGAACCTCGGCTGGGTCCACACCCAGTTCGCGCAGGCGTTGAGCCAGTTTTTCGTTGCGCAGGCGTTCCTGTTGCAGCTCGCGTTCAGCCTGCTCTGCGCGTTGCCTCTCCAGCTGCGCTTCACGCTCTGCTTGCTCCATCCTGCGGCGCAGCTCCACGTACGGTGTAAAGCGTTCCCCATCCGGTCGATACAGCACCAGCGCTTTGTCTTCCAGGCTGAATCGCACTCCTAAAAGGGGGCTCACCCAGCCTTGCATCTTCTCGATCAGGCGCGGTATGCCGTCCTGGCGTACCCAGCCATCCAGGACGCCGCGGTCGGGATCGTAGATGTAGTACTCCTGTACCCCGTACTGCTCGTAAAAGCGCGATTTCTCCACCAGCTCCAAAGGGCGGTTGCTAGGAGAGAGTACCTCGAACACCACCTGCGGGGGAATATTGTCCTCTTCCCACTGCTTGTACGAGGGACGATGTCCTTTAGGGCGTCCCAGAACCACCATCACATCTGGGGCAGTACGAATATCAGGACGTCCCTCCACAGGATACCAGAACAGGTCCGCAGCGACGAATACGTCTTCACGTTCAGCAAAGAGCGCGCAGAGATTATCGTACAGATAGATGATATACTCCAGCTGCAGTGTGTTGTCTGCCATCGGCTTCCCATCCGATTCCGGGTAAACCATCTGTTCCACAGTGACCTGTGCTTCCATCTTCCATCACCAGCGGTATTATAACATATACTGGAACAGAACCAACACACAGGTATCTGCCTCCCCTGTGCCGAAATGGGCAACGCATCACACAGAAGTAACGGCAAAAAGTTGAGGAGCTGCGCAGTATGATTCACCGCATCGGCTGGCTGTTGGTGGTACTGGGAACTGCTGTCTCTTTGCTGGCGTTCGGGGCGCGCTGGCGCGCGGAATCGCTGAACAGGCGCGTGGGTATCGTGCTGGACGGCGAGCAGTTGTTTCACATCAGCGCGGATACCGGCATCGGCTGGGCGCAAACACTGTCACCGATGAAGCAAGCGGGCGCGACCGCAGTGGCTCTGGAAGAGCAGAGCGTGGAGGACCTTTTCCGCGCCGGGCAGCTGACGTGGGAGCTGTATCCCAGGTTTCCCTCACCTATCGTACGGGCGGCGTCGGTGCAGGTGGTGGAACGACTGAGGCAGGCGGTGGGAAGTATCCACACCACACCTTCCCTGTGGCGTACGGTGTATACCCCTTCGCGCAAGAAGCTGCTGGACACCCTGCGGGCGAAGGGGGGCGTGCTGGTGTACGCCTACACCGACACCGGTGGGGCGGTGGGGTTTTCGGTGCCGGTATCGCCCGCTGCTTTCCAGCAGCTCCGTGCGGGCATAGACCCCGTGTTGGCGAGACAGGTTGTGGCAGCAGGGCTCTCGGTCGTAGCGCGGGTGGGCAACAGCCCTGCCTGTACACCCCTGTACATCCAGCGCACGCTGGAGGGCGCAAGGCGCGTAGGGGCAAAGGTCGTCGTGTTCAGCGGGGACGAAGTGCTCGGTTTTCGTGCCCTGCTCTCCCGTACTGCGGAGGAAATGCGTCGGCAGGGAATGCTGTACGGCTCGGTGGAGTTCGGCAAGCAGAAGGGTGACGAACGACTCACTCGCCTTCTGCTGGACCGCGTGGTGCGCGTACACAGTGTCCCTGCTGCAGAGATGTCCACCCTCAGCCCGGGGGAGCTTCGGGAGCGTTACACCCGTGCGGTGCGCGAGCGCAACATCCGCCTGTGCTATGTGCGCCTGCCCAGCAGTTTGGAAGAGCAGCCTCTGCAGGGGGCGGCGAGGTTCGTTGCGCAGCTGCGTCTCTCCCTGCAGGAAGCCGGTTACCGTGTCGGGGAGCCTCACCCGTTCACCGATCCCAAAGTGCCTGCATGGGTGTGGTGGATCGCTGGCGGCTCGGCGCTGGTGGCAGGGCTCCTGCTTCTGGAGAGGCTCTTTGCCCTGCGCCGTTCGGGGTGGCTGGCTCTGGGCGCGTTTGCTCTCGGGCTGGCACTCGCCTATACAGGCGGAGAGACGGGACGCAAAGCCTGTGCTCTGGCGGCGGCGGTGGCGTTTCCCTCGCTGGGTTTTGTGCTGACGAACGTCTTGCGCTCGGCGCGCTCGCCGGTGCTATACGCCCTGGGCGTTTTTGCGGGGGTGACGTTGTTCAGCCTGGCAGGGGGGCTGCACGTGGTGGCTCTGCTGGCGTCCCTGCCGTTTCTGGTGAAGGCGAACCAGTTCGCAGGCATCAAGCTGGCGCACCTGTTGCCGGTGCTGGCGGTTGGGTGGGCGTATGCGCTGGATACGGTGAACGCCACCTCCTTCGCCGACGCCAGACAGCGCATTCGCGAGCGGTGGCAGCGAATCGTCAGCCACCCGGTCACGGTGGGGCTGGCAACGGCGGTGTTCGTCGCGCTGATTCTGCTGGCTCTGGTGCTGATGCGCACGGGCAACGAGCCGGGCGTGGGCGTTTCCGACATGGAGATGAAGATGCGCATGATGCTGGAGCGTTACCTGCTGGCACGTCCTCGCACCAAGGAGTTTCTGGTGGGGCATCCTGCGCTGGTGCTGGCTCTGGCGATGTCGGCGGCGGGCATCGGGCGGGCGGTGTGGGTTCCGCTGCTGCTGGTGGGGGTGATCGGTCAGGCGTCGGTGGTCAACACTCTCTGCCATATCCACACCCCCCTTGCGCTTTCTGTGCCCAGGATCTTGCTGGGCTGGCTGCTCGGTGCTATAATAGGAACGCTGGCGTTCGTGGCAATACGCTGGTGGACGAGGCGGATGCAGGCATGAGTCGGCAGGGTATCCTCGCCTGCGGATACTACGGTTTCGCCAACCTGGGGGATGAAGCGGTTCTGGCAGGTCTGGTACACGGCTTACGGCAGGCGGGATACACCGGCTCGGTGACCGTGCTGAGCACGGACACTGCGTATACGCAACGCGAGCATCATGTCCCAGCCATACCGCGCACCGACATCCGGGCAATTTGGCGAGCGATGCGTCGAGTGCAGGTGTTCGTGCTGGGTGGGGGCAGCCTGATTCAGGATGTCACCAGCGCGCGTTCCGTCGTCTATTATCTGGGTATGCACAGCCTGGCGCGACGGGCAGGTTGTCGCGTTGCGTGGATAGGGCAGGGAATCGGTCCCCTGCGACGACGCTGGGCGCAGCGGTGGACAGCGCGGGCAGCGCGACGGGCAGACGTTGTGGTGGTGCGCGACCCGGATTCTGCGGAGCTTTTGCGGGCGATGGGAGTGGAGCGGGTGCAGGTGGGTGCAGACCTTTCCTTCCTGTTGCCCGAAGCCGATATAGAGAACGGGTGGAGAGTTTTGCAACAATTCGGCGTCGAAAAAGGTGAGGCATTGCTTGCGATGGCGCCTCGCCGATGGGCAGGTGCACAAGTGTCGCCGGCGGCGACGTTTCAGTCGCTTGCCCGGTACGCCGTGCGGCGGTGGCGAGCGAGGATATGGTTGCTACCCATGCAGGCATCGCGCGACGGTGAACTGGTAGAGGAGATAGCAACAGGTGTGCCCGACGCGGTAGTGCTTCGTAAGCCCCTGTCGGTGCAAGAGGTCAGGGATGTGCTCGCCTGTTGTCGGGTGGTGGTAGGCGTTCGTCTGCACGTGCTGATGCTGGCGGCGGCATCGGGCGTGCCCGCACTGGCACTGAGTTACGACCCGAAGGTGCGCGCCTTCTGGGAGCCGGTTGAGCCGAAATACGTCGTGGATGTAGCAAGCGTGGAAGAGTCTCTGCTGGAGCAATACCTCGCCGAGATATGGGAACAACAGCACACGTTGCGCGAGCGGGTGCAGGCGTATGCTGCCCAGCAACGCACCCTGGCATGGCGTCCTATCGATGCGCTACTCG
Source organism: Armatimonadota bacterium (assembly GCA_026003195.1). Lineage (NCBI taxonomy): Bacteria > Bacillati > Armatimonadota > Armatimonadota bacterium. Next base: position 450,625 of record BPGU01000003.1, on the reverse strand, counting down.
GGTTGGCTTCGTGAGGTGGGCAGGGCGATGCAACGGTTGACCTTGCTGAGCGTTCTGTGGCTGTGGGCGTCGGCGGTGTGCCTGGCGTTTCCGCTGGACGAGCCTCCCGCGCAGATTTCGGCAGACGAGGTGCGCGAGGCGTTACAGCCCTCGCTGTTCAATAAACGGCTCAAGCCCAGCCGGATAGAGGAGTTGCTGCGCACGCCTGCCGAAGACAAATCGCCCGCACCGCCGCAGCCTGCCAATCGTCCCACGCCGACGCCGCCACAGGAGGAGCCGAAACAGTCTACCATCACCGTGCAGCGCAAAACGGTGGAGAATGCGCGCCGCTCCAAAGACCCGTTCCGCGCCCTCTCGGAGGAGTTCAACCGCAAGATACAGCTGAGCGGCAGCAAGAAAATCGGTTTTCACATCGCCAGGGTCAGCGGCGACCGCAACGCCTACAGCGATTCCTACTATTTTGGGCAAGGGGGACGACCGGTCACCGACTTCACCGAGCTCTCCATCATCGGCACGAAGGTATTTGACCTGTTCAACTTCAACTGGCGTCTGACCAACACGCCTTTCGGCACGCCGCAGGATCGGCGGTTCTCTATCAACTACGAACGGGGAGGCACACGCATTGATCTGGGCGACATCACCGCCGCGCTGGGCGGCAACGAGCTGGTGTCGTTCCACAAGACGCTGCGCGGCATACACGTCAGCACGCGCCTGAGCCCCTCTATCCCGCTGAAGGTGAGCGGAATCTACAGCGAGACGCGCGCCACCGCCCGCACCAGCGTCATCTACGGCAACGATAGTGGCGGACCCTACTACCTGAACGCCAGCCAGATACTGGACGGCTCCGAGCGCGTGCGGGTGGACGGGCGCGAGATGGTGCGCGGCAGAGACTATGAGATCGACTACTTCACCGGTTTGCTGAACTTCAAGGAGGGGATTATCATCCCGCGCACCTCCACCATTCTGGTCAGTTTTGAATCGGAGGGCTACAACGAACCCTCCGGCAGGCTGACAGGCTGGCGGGTGGAGGCTCCGCTGGGTTCGCTCCAGCTGGGGGTCATCTCTCTGCGCCAGGACGCCCGTTCCTCTACCGGCTTGCGCACCAAGACGGAGCGATTCTACGGCTACGGCAACCCGCTTTCGCCCTACGAACTGCAGTATCCGGTGGAGCCGGGCAGCGCGATCATCGCCACGGTGGACGGTGTGCCCCAGCAGCAGGGCACGCAGCGCGGTGAGGGCGATTTCTTCGTCGACCCCGATATTCCCTATCGCGTCTATTTCAACCGCGCCATCCCCGCCACCAGCATCATCAGCATCACCTATGTGCCACGCCTGACAGGCAACGCCACACTCGGTTCGCGGCGGGTGATGGGCTACGACCTGAACTGGCAGCTGGGCAAGTGGGGCAGTATCGGCTTCTATGCGGCGCGCAGCAGTGCAGAACGGGGCGCCAGCACACAGGAAGGGCAGGGCAGGATGCTCAACGCCACGCTGAATCTGGGCAGTGTGCGCTGGACGACGATGTGGCGCGACATCGACCCCGATTTCGTCACGGTGGAGAGCGTGGGCTTCCGCAGACAGGAGAAGGGCTACAGCCACAGCATCGAATACGTGGGCAGCCAGCAGTTCAACGCCCGCTTGACCATCGACCGGATGCAGGTTCCCGACTATCTGGGGAGCTATCTGAGCGGTTCCCAGCGCACGGGCAGCGCGTCGGTGCAGAACACCTCCTTCGACGCCACGCTGAACCTGCCCAGGGCGCCTCAGGTGCGCTTCTCCTGGCTGCGCCAGCGCAACAGCTCCGGCAGCTACGGCTCCAGCGAAAACCAGAGCCAGACCCTCAGCCTCACCCATCGGCTGGGCAGTGTGTCGCTCAGCCTGGACCTGCTCAGCACCCGCGCCAGCAGCGTCAGCACCTTCACCACCGGAGGCAACACGACCACCAACACCTACGACAGCTCCAGCAATACCCTGCGCCTGACCTGGAGCTGGAGCCAGAGCGACCGTCTGGCGTTTAACGGCGTGCTGGCGCGCGGACGTACCCGTTCATCGGGCAGCAGCAACAACGCGCAGGACATCAGCGTGGGCGTGCGGTGGTTGCCCCTGAAGACGCTGAACATCAGCTACCAGTATGCGGTGCGCGATTCGGGCACCCTCTCCAGCACGGGCAGCTATCTGGGAGGCAATTTGGGCGGTTCGTTCATCGGACCCGGAGGCTACCAGTCGGGCTGGGGAGTGGGCTACGGCGCGGGAGGCAACTACAGCGGCGGCTACTATAACCCCATCACCAGCGGATTGACCTACTCCAGCATCGGCGTGAAGAACCGCTCGCACAACCTGACGGCGAGCTTCACGCCCAACGATAGCCTGTCGGTAGACCTGGGCTGGACGCAGCAGCTGAGCGCAGGCGATAACCTCACCAACACCGACATGCAGGGTCTGAACCTGGGGGTGAACTATCGCCTGTCGGACAAGACCAGCGTCGCGCTGAACTTCACCCGCCAGAACGTGAACTACGTGGGCGCCAGCGACGGCGCGAAGACCGACATCCTCTACTTCACCCTGCGCACCGAGCTCACGCGCAAGCTGATACTGAACCTGCAGGCACAGCGTATGAACTCCTCCAGCCTGTTCAGCTTCGGCGGCAGCGGACAGCGACAGGACCAGAAGATGCTGGCGTACTCGTTGCGGCTGGAGTATCCCTTCGCCCCCCGCCAGAGCGCGTTCCTGGAGCATCGCTTCTCGGATGTGCAGGGCTTCTTCGGCAGTATAGACCGCGACAGCGCGCTGGGCTACGAATATGAGATCAACCGTTATCTGGCGTTTACGCTCAGCATCCGCCTGCAGGAACGCTCCAACCGCGACTCGCAGTATGCCAACTACAACTACAAAGCCTTCACCCTGGACGCCGACCTCAGCGCGCGGTTTTAAGCGGTAGCTTTTTGTCACAAGCGAGTCGTCTACCCCCGATTCGGTATTCCCACGAAGGAGGTAGACGACTCTTTGGCGCAGCTACACAAAAAAATTCGCGCTGATGCGCCCCAAAGGCTTGCATTTTTGCGGGGGATACGATAGAATAGAGGCAAAGCGTGGCGGTTCCCAGCGGGTGCTCCTTGACAACCTGTTAGATTTTCTCATAGAATGACAAAAACCTTTGGTTACGAGCCTACCTATAAGGGATTGAAACGTGAAATGGTGCGGTTACGAGCCTACCTATAAGGGATTGAAACGCAACGCGCTGGCGTAGCTGCTGGTGCAGCTGTTACGAGCCTACCTATAAGGGATTGAAACTCAGTGACATGCTCCGCGACGCGCTGTATTACCTCACGTTACGAGCCTACCTATAAGGGATTGAAACACCGCGTGGTGTTCAAGCTGAACGAACCCGATTTGCGTTACGAGCCTACCTATAAGGGATTGAAACGAATGATACGCCTTATATATCAGTTCACATAGCCGCGTTACGAGCCTACCTATAAGGGATTGAAACGAGGGCTGCTTCCAGCTCGATGCTGTCCGCCGCGAGTTACGAGCCTACCTATAAGGGATTGAAACTCAGGGTTCACTGCTATTATCTTTTTCATCTCTTCCGTTACGAGCCTACCTATAAGGGATTGAAACCAGTATCGCTTCAGGGCATCGGAAGAGCTGAATCGCGTTACGAGCCTACCTATAAGGGATTGAAACGAGCCGAAAGGAGGTGGTGCGCACACTCCAACGACCGTTACGAGCCTACCTATAAGGGATTGAAACGTTTGCCAATGCGTTCTGCGAGTACAGCGCGATTCGCACGTTACGAGCCTACCTATAAGGGATTGAAACCCTCACAAGTGTTCGTTTGTTTTGCGCCGATCAGCAGTTACGAGCCTACCTATAAGGGATTGAAACCACAGAAGAAGGAGGTAGAAAATGAGCATACAAGAGTTACGAGCCTACCTATAAGGGATTGAAACTCAAGGATGCGTCTTTCGACGGACTGGGCGAGAAGGTTACGAGCCTACCTATAAGGGATTGAAACCTGTGCGAAAGAGGAGACGGTCAACGTCTTCTTACAGTTACGAGCCTACCTATAAGGGATTGAAACGACCCATACAGCGACTGGGGGGACCCGGAAAGACCGGTTACGAGCCTACCTATAAGGGATTGAAACTGCGCAGTTGTTCGTCTGTTCTGCCCTGCGCGTACAGTTACGAGCCTACCTATAAGGGATTGAAACGTAGTCGTTATTCGGCGAAACGGCAGGGGCGTAGCCCGTTACGAGCCTACCTATAAGGGATTGAAACGTGTTTGAGTTTGTAGCGGTGACGGTCTGCGAAGAGGTTACGAGCCTACCTATAAGGGATTGAAACCTACAAAGGGCTGTAGAGGGCTTCTGCGGGCTTCTACGTTACGAGCCTACCTATAAGGGATTGAAACAAAGTCCGTTTCAGACTTGAAGAAGTGTTGCAGTTGCGTTACGAGCCTACCTATAAGGGATTGAAACAAGCTTTGCACGAAGCGAACGAGGCAACCGCTGCGCCAGTTACGAGCCTACCTATAAGGGATTGAAACGCCGACGCGCAGCTGTTATTGAAATCCACTGCGCGAGTTACGAGCCTACCTATAAGGGATTGAAACAAAATGTCCTCCGGCATGATGATCAGGCTGGGAGGCGTTACGAGCCTACCTATAAGGGATTGAAACACGTGCTGGCCGAGCGGGCACCTTCCGCCTGGCAGCGTTACGAGCCTACCTATAAGGGATTGAAACGCGCGCGGACGTGGCGGTGGTTGCTGTCCGTTCTCGGGTTACGAGCCTACCTATAAGGGATTGAAACTGGTCTGACCATTGAAGCTTACGCGGATGGGTTCACCCGTTACGAGCCTACCTATAAGGGATTGAAACGTTCAGAGAGCTTCAGGTGCAGCTCCAGCTCCGAGAGCGTTACGAGCCTACCTATAAGGGATTGAAACCATCACTCTGCGAGATGTTCTGGACAGCAGAGAGCAGCAGTTACGAGCCTACCTATAAGGGATTGAAACTGCACGGTTTGCTTTCACAGCTTTCGTGGACTGCGACAGTTACGAGCCTACCTATAAGGGATTGAAACGATGGGTGCCTGTTAAGGGGTGTGGCTTTCTGCCTTTGGTTACGAGCCTACCTATAAGGGATTGAAACTTACCTCGTCGGATATCACGGCCAAAGGATAGAGTAAGTTACGAGCCTACCTATAAGGGATTGAAACCAGGACGTGTCCCGAGGCTGGGATTTCCAGTACGCCCGTTACGAGCCTACCTATAAGGGATTGAAACACTGGATGAGGGACAGGTCTACTACCAATCGGAGCTGGTTACGAGCCTACCTATAAGGGATTGAAACCAGGACGTGTCCCGAGGCTGGGATTTCCAGTACGCCCGTTACGAGCCTACCTATAAGGGATTGAAACGGAGATACAGATACTCCTCTTGCTTCCAGCAGCTTGACGTTACGAGCCTACCTATAAGGGATTGAAACTTCTCGGGGTCGGGGCTTGTCTGCCCCTCTCCCGAGTGTTACGAGCCTACCTATAAGGGATTGAAACGCTCGATGGCAGCTGCGACCTCGCGCGCAGCCGCCTGTTACGAGCCTACCTATAAGGGATTGAAACGCTGAATCTCTCTTACCCCCATGTCGTCCGCAACCCGGGGTACGAGCCTACCGATAAGGGATTGAAACCACATAAAGAGGCGCTGTGCAGCACCAGCCAGCAAGCCAGTTACAAGCCCGCCTGTCAGGGAAAGGAAGGTACTTCCTATGGCAAATCCACCGTCTGGCGGTGCGTGTTCGTCCTGTCTGGGGTGTCTGGGCTGTCTGGTGCTGCTAGCGATACTGCTGCCAGCAATACCCACTCTACTGATCGGGGGATTGGTGTTTCTGTTGGTGCTCGGCATCCTGTCCGCCATCTGGAACCAGATGTTTCGCACCTGCTAACCGCACATTTTTTGCCAATTCGGCGTGGGGATGCAGGAAATCGTTGGGGCGTGTCGAATCAGCAGACAACACCTTACTGACACTCCACTGTCTGGAGGAAGGCGATGGCGCGTCCCATGCCCCAAACGACGGCTCCCGAATGGAAGGAGCCTGCTGCACTTGACAGCCTGACGCTGCATCTGCGCCTGATCACACCGCTATTTGGTGGCGGCTACGAGGCGCGTGAGGTAGACCCCGTGTGCATCATCCGCCCCGCGGCTATTCGCGGACATCTGCGCTTCTGGTGGCGTGCGCTCTACGGAGGGCAGTATGCCAAAGCCCAAGAGCTCTTTGAAGCGGAGGCGGCGATATGGGGCGCCGCAGCCACCGAGCACAAAGATTGGGCAGGCAAGGTGGGGTTGAGGGTCAGCGACGTCCGATGGAACCACCAGGAGAAAACGGTCAACGACTTTCGCCCGCGTGGCTCGCCCGCTCAGGTGGGTCCTCAGGTGCAATACCTGCTTTACACTTTTCAAGAGCAGCGCAACCTGCAGGTGCAGAGACAGAACCAGGGCAGGACGGAAAGTGCCTCCGCAGACGAGGCGAGAACCCGATTGCTGCTGGCAACACTGCCCGAATCCGCTCGCAACCAGCTCACTCAGGGCAAACGCCGACTGCTGGCGGACGTGGAGGTAGAAGTTAGTGGTAATCGCAAGGTTATCGTCCAAATAACCCCCCAGGAGTGAGAGGGATGAAGCTGCTCACCTTCCTCGGCACGACCCCTTACTGGAAGACCAGCTATGTCTGGAACGATAAGCGCTACGAAACCGAATTCATCGCGGAGGCAATAGCGAAGTGGTTATCCCCGCAGGATGTCGTTGTGTTCCTTACTGAGGGAGCAGAGGGGAGCACGAACTGGGAAAAGCTAAAAGAGCGTCTGCAAGAACGGGTGCGCCCCGTGCGTATTCCTGATGGCAGGACCGAGAAGGAGATATGGGAGATATTTGAACGGGTGGTTGGGCAGGTTCATCGGCACGATGTCGTGGCTCTGGATGTGACTCATGCGTTTCGCTCTCTGCCGATGCTTTTGACTGCTGCTGCAGCTTTCCTCCGTGCTGCGCGTGAGGTGAGGATAGAGCATATCTTCTATGCGCCCAGTGAACGAGGCCAAGCGGAATCTACGGTGATGGATCTCATCTTGCTGCTGCACTGGATGGACTGGATGGAAGCGGTTCGACGCTTTAGAGAAACGGGTGACGCGCGATGGATAGGGAAGACGCTGCAAGAGACGCACGATAAACTGCGCAAAAGCGGCGAAGGCGAACCGGTCAAACTGAAAGCGGCTGGGAAGGGATTGGAAAATCTTGCTCAAGCACTCCACCTGGTACGTCCCGTAGAGAGCGCTGAGATTGCTCAGGGATTGCAAACTACCCTGTCTCAAGCCGCAAAGGAAATAAATCAATGGGCTACACCATTCAGTCTGCTTCTGGATGAAGTTATTGAGCAAACCGCACGGCTTGGCTATCAGGATGCGGAGACACTGAACTCGGAAACTTTGCAGAGGCAGCTGGACTTCATCCACCAGCTGTTGCGATACGGTTTGACCATGCAAGCGGTCCAGGTGGCGCGCGAGTGGCTGGTCAACTGGGCAATCTGGTACAAAGCAGGCAGAGGCTCTCTGCACAAGGATGATTGGCTATCTGACAAATCGCGTAATAGCGCTGAAAACGACCTGAACAGTGCCTTTCGTCCAGATGCAAACAAAGCGGTTGTGCCAGAGTGGCTCCGTGAACCCGAGCTGCACAAGGTGCTACAACAGCTGTGGCCTGGCTTGTGCAACCTGCGCAACGACATTGCGCACTGCGGGATGCGCCTGAATCCTCTCTCGGCGCAGAAACTGCAAGAGCAGACCGAGAGCTATCTGAGTCAGCTGCAGGAATTGATGAAGATATCTTGAAGATGAAGCCATAGCAGCTCGCCAAGGCTCAGGCTGTGCTGCGGGCAATAGATTCAAGCGAGGTGAAGAATCTCGTCGCTGGCGCTACGTGGGGATGCTTCGCTGACGGTCGCCATGACACCAGGAGAGAAAGAGGCTTCGCTATCGCTTAGCATGACAGGAGGGTCACATGCGCTTTGCTTTTCTCACCGTTTTAGCAAGCGGGTTGTTGCTTGCCAATGTCTGCTTCGCCGAAAAGGTAACCATCTATCGCGACGTGTGGGGCGTGCCCCATATCTATGCGCAAACCGAAGAGGGTGTTGCCTACGGACTGGGCTGGGCGCAGGCGGAAGACCGGCTGGAGCAGCTGCTGAAAAACTATCGCCTCGCCGCGGGCACGATGGCGGAGGTCTTCGGCGAGCAGTGGATAGAACACGACTGGCAACAGCGCTTCGTCGGGCACGAAGAGGTGAGCCGGCGACGCTACCGCGAACTACCTGCCAAAGTCCGCTCTGTCATCGAAGCGTACCAGCAGGGCGTCAAGGACTATATGAGACGACATCCCGAACAGGTTCCCTCCTGGGCACCGAAGATAGAGCCCTGGCAGGTGGTGGCGCTGGGACGCTATATCATCTTCAACTGGCCCATGGGGCGGGCAGTAGCGGAACTGCAGCGACGTAACGAGGTGAACCTGCCCTTCAGCTCGAATGAGTGGGCGGTACGACCGGAGCGCACCGCCGAAGGGTGCGCCATCCTGCTGATTGACCCGCATATCCCCTGGGACAACGAGTTCCGCTTCTACGAGTTCCGCGCGCACGGTGGGCAACTGCACGTGTCCGGCTTCGGTCCGCTGGGCGCACCTCTGCTGGGATTGGGACACAACCGCTACCTCGGCTGGGCGGCGACAACCGGCGGTCCCGACACCACCGACATCTACGTGGAAGAGGTCAATCCGGACAACCCCTTGCAGTACCGCTACGAGGGCAAATGGCGCCCTATGACCGTGCGCAAGGTGCGCATCAACGTGGCGGGCAAACCCCCGGTGGAGCGCGAGATACACTATACCCATCACGGACCCATCATCCTGCGCGAGGGGCATCGGGCATACGCTGTCGCCACCCCGTACATGAACGAAGTGGGCTTCGTGGTGCAGCTGTATCGCATGGCGACCGCCCGCAACCTGAAAGAGTTCCAGCAGGCGATGGCGATGAACCACTTCATGGAGCAGAACATCATGTACGCCGACGTAGAGGGCAACATCTTCTACGTGCGCACCGGTCGCGTGCCCATCCGTCCGAAGGGGTACGACTTCAGCAAGCCGGTGCCTGGCAACACCCGCGCTACCGAGTGGCTGGGCATCCACCCGATGAAAGACCTGGTACAGCTGCTCAACCCCTCGCGCGGATATATGCAGAACTGCAACATCGGTCCCGACAACATGCTGGTAGGGTCGCCGCTCACAGCGGATAAATATCCCGAATATATCTACGGCACCCGTCCTAACGAGAATAATTCGCGCGGCAGGCGAGCTGTGGAGCTGTTAGAGAACACCCCACGCATGACGCTGAGCCAAGCGATAGCCATCGCGCTGGACACGCACGCCGATATGGCGGAGCAGTGGAAGGAGGCGCTGGCGCAGGCGGAGGAGCGGAGTGCGGATAAAGAGACGGTCGCGAAGTTGCAACCCGCTATCAGCCTGCTCAAGCGGTGGGATGGCTTTATGAACGCCGACAGCACCGGCGCGACGCTGTTCCGATTCTGGCGGGAAGCCATCAAGCGCTTTTCCCCGCCGATAGACCCTGAAGCGGTACGTGCCCGCAAACCGCTTACCGCCGAACAAGCGGATGCGTTGATAAAGGCGCTGGCAGCAGCAGTGGAAGAGGTACAGAAACGCTACGGACGGCTGGAGGTTTCCTGGGGGGAGATCCACCGCGTGCGTCGTGGGGGCAAATCGTGGCCCATCTCGGGTGGCGAAACGGGCGGTGGACAAACACTACGTGCGGTCGGCTCGCGAATGGAGGCGGATAACATTTTCTATGGATACACCGGACAGAACTGGACGCAGGTGGTGCTGTTCCGCAAAGGGGCAGTGGAGTCCTACAGTGCCAACCCATACGGTCAAAGCGACCACCCCACCTCGCCGCACTACACCGACCAGGCGGAGAAGCTGTTCAGCAAGAGCCGTCTGAAACCAACGTGGTTCGAGCGCGAGTGGCTGGAGGGACATATCGAGTCCACGACTGTGCTGGAATGGAGATAAGCAACTCCTTTATAGGAGCGCGAGCGAGGCGTCTCAAGTCATGGACAGGAGCAGATGCCTCGCCTGCGCTCGGAGGAGCGGGTCCACAGCGTTGCCCGGTACAGGTGTCGGAACGGCTGCCGACTACAGCTCTCCGCTCTGTATCATCAGCTGGACGCGCAGGATCGCTGCCACGCTGATGGCATCGGTGATCCCCCCTTCGCACACCATGCGATAGGCTTCCTCAAAAGGCACACGCCGCACCTGCAGCAGCTCCGTGTCCTCAGGCTGAGCGTCCCCCTGTTTCAGCCCGCGCGCCAGGTACACAATCGCCAATTCGTCCGTTACCGAGTTGGAAAGGTGCATGCGCAGGATTTCACGCCACTCCTCCGCCTCCATACCCGTCTCTTCCTTCAGTTCACGCTGTGCCGCGTGTAGAGGCTCTTCGTCCAGCCTGCCGCCACCTTCGGGTATCTCCCACGAGTACTGCCCCAGCGTGTAACGGTACTGTCCCACCAGCCAGGTGCACCCTTCGTCATCCAGAGGTAACACGCCGATTGCGCGGTTCTTGAAGTGCACCACGCCGTAGATACCCGCACCACCAGATGGCTTTATCACCTGGTGTTCCGTGACCGAAATCCAGGGGTTGTCGTAGATAAGCGTGGATGATAGTGTACGCCAGGGGTTATCCATGTTCCGCCTACCCCTTCACCGCCCCCAGCTGAATGCCGCGCACGAGGAACCGTTGCGACACCACGAACAGGATGACCAGCGGGATGATGTTCATCACGCTCGCCGCCATGATGAGGTTGGTCTGCCTGCCATAGTTGGTATCAAAGTAGAGCATCCCAATGGGCAGGGTGCGCAGATGCTCACTCTTAATCAGGATAAGGGGCCAGAAGAAGGAGCCATAGTTGCCCATGAAGGTAAATATCGCCAGCGTAATCAGCCCCGCGCGCGACAGGGGCATAATGATGTCCCAGAAGATTTGCCAGTGCGTGGCACCGTCTATCTTCGCCGCCTCGTCTAACGAAGGGGGAATGGTGAGCATGAACTGTCTCAGCAGGAACGTACCGAACGCACTGAACGCCGCCGGTACAATCAACCCGACGTACGAATCCAGCAGGTGCAACCACACCATCAGTGTATAGTTGGGGATCATGGTGACCACGCCCGGTATCATCAGCGTGGCGAGGTAGAGACGGAACACGGCGTCACGTCCTTTCCACCGTAACCGGGCAAAAGCGTATGCTGCCATCGCGCTGGTGAGGCACTGCAGGAAGGTGACCCACGCCGCGATAAACACGCTGTTGAAGTAGTAGCGGGCGAAGGGTATCTGCTCAAACACCTTCGCGTAGTTTTCGGGATGCCACACGCTGGGCAGAGGGTTAATTTGCTCCACCTCTTCCAGTGGCTTGAAGCTTGCCAGCACCATCCACACGAACGGCGCGAGCGTGGTGAGCGCGATAAGCGTCAGTACCAGATGGCTGGCGATGACCTTGCCCACGCGGTTCCACCATACCGCTAGCGGTGCGGGCTTCTGGACAGGAGCGGTTTCTACCATGAAAGGCTACTCTCCATCAGCGCATGTGCGTACTCCAGCGCATTTGCCGCCAGAGCAGGCAGGTGTGCTACCTCATTATCGTCATCGCACTGATTACGCCACTGGCGAAGTCGGCTGAGCCGGATGGCAGCTGCAGCCTGACCATGCTGACGCAGTAATCTACAACCGCAGCATGGCTTTACTCCGGTCGGTCGTGAGCAAGAACCATCCATTTGCGCCTTCTAGCAGAGGTATATACTGAGAGTCTATTTCGTCAAGGCGTTGCATTAGTTCCGAATCATACTCCCGCAGGCGGATATACAGGGTAAGGTAGCAGTGCTCGAACTCCATATCATCACACACGGTAAGGACGAGCGGCGCCTCTGGAAAGCGTTTTCGGGTTTCCTCCGCCGCTTGGAGTAAAGCAGCAATCACATCGAGATGCTGTTCCAGATAACCCACTACCCTCTCTCTGTTGGTGACCATAACGCCCCATGCATCGAGTTGATGCAAAGTCGCCCTAACATAGGCAGGGGGGAATGCCTCTTGTGAAACCGTGTGTTGTGCTCCCATACGCTATCCTCCAGTCCTCAGGTTCACTATATCGTGAACCCTGAGTTTTGTCAATTTTGTTCTGCGTGAGGTGAAGTGATCTCTCAATAGCTGACCTCTTTCGCGCCGAACTTCCAGTTGACCAGCGTCACCACGAAGATAATGGCGAACAGTATCCACGAAATCGCCGAGGCGTATCCAATCTGGAACTCCTCGAACGCTTTGGTATAGATATAATACGTCAGGGTGGTGGTTGTGCCTGCGGGCCCACCCGCTGTCATCACACGCGCCTGCTCGAAGCCACCTTGCAGTCCCCCGATGAAGCTCATCACCACGATAAAGAAGGTGGTGGGAGCCAGCTGCGGCCAGGTGACGTTGCGAAACACCGACCATTTACCCGCCCCGTCCAGCTGCGCGGCTTCTATCAGCTCCTGCGGTACATTGGTGAGCGCGGCGAGATAGAGAAGCATATTGTTCCCACCGATGGCAATCCAGATTCCCATGATGATGAGCGCATCGCGCGCACCCAGCCCGAACTGTTTCGCGGTGACGCGCACCTGCTCCACGTCCAGCCCCAACAGGTTGGCGGTGGAAAGCAGCCACTGCGGCGCCTTCACGTCCAGCCCTAACGCCTGGCTCACCGCGTTAATCGCTGCGTTGATGGGACCGAAATCGGGGTTGTATAGCGCTTTCCAGAGTATCATCAGCGCCACCCCACTGGTGATGCTGGGCAGGTAAAAGAGCGTTCGGTACAGCACGATACCCCGCAGTTTCTGGCTGAGCAACACCGCCAGCGCGAGCGAACCCGCAATGGCGATGGGCATCCCTAACATGAGATAGAGCGTATTGATGAAGTACAGCCAGAACTGCTGATCATGCATCAGCTCTATATAGTTCTCGACCCCAATCCACTGGAAGGGGATGGTGCGCTGCAGATTCCAGTTCGAGAAACTGACGACGAGCGAAAACAGCACCGGTCCCGCGGTGAACACCGCGAAGCCGAGAAAGTTCGGCAGCAGGAACAGCCATGCGACGTATCTCTCATCACGAGCGCGAAAAGGTGGACGCATTGAACCCCAAACCTGTTCACTTTCATGCCTCGTCGTATGTTCTCTTTCGAGAGGAGTGGTATCTTTATCCTTCCTGTGAGTGCAACCCGCTCAGCAGCTCACAGTCCGTCCAAACGGAACCCTGTTAAACGGTCGCCCCCCGAAGCGACCGATGTGTCCTTCGAACTGCGAAGGGCGCAATCATCTCCTGCGCCCACGAGGGGGATTGCTTCGTGGGCTGTCGCTTCCTCGCAAGGACACCGACGGCTCGGCGGGAGCCTCGCCCTGCAGAGGGATCATCATTGATGCACTACTAGAAGCCGGGAGTAGCCCCGTGTACTGGCGGGACGCGGCTGCTGCCTCCGATTTTGTAGTGATCATGGCGTATGACGAACACTACGCGGGCGGCACCACTGGACCGGTAGCTTCTCTGGAGTGGACGCGACGTCTTCTGGAGCAAGCATTGAAGGTTATTCCCGCAGGCAAGCTGGTGCTTGGCATCGGTAACTACGCATACGACTGGGGTGACTCCTCACGGAACGCCGAAACGCTGACCTTTCAAGAGGCTATCCTTCGCGCTCGGGACAACCGTCCGGACAAACCGCCCCAGCAGCAGATGGGCTACCTCACAGTGGGTGAATTCATCGACCCGCAGGACTGGAACCTTCAGCCTCGTGACGCCGGGCATGTGACCCACAGGCGTACCGCAGAAGATATTGCGCAACAGGTTATCCAGCAGGTGCAGGCAGGGATAGGCAACACCATTTTGCTGCACGATGGCGGGGGCGACCGCTCGCAAACGGTAAAGGCGTTGAGTATCATCATTCCTGAACTACAACGACGGGGGTATCGGTTCGTCACGGTGTCGGACCTGCTGGGTACCTCTCGTGAAAGTATCATGCCGCCGCTATCGCCCAAGGATATAGTGCTGATAGGGGTGGACAAGGTCGTCTTTGAGGTGAACTACTGGACAGACGTCTTTCTGCGTCTTGCGTTTCTGACCGCTATTGCGCTGGCGATTGTGCGCGTAGGGACGGTGATACCTTTGGCGCTGCTTGGGGCGGTGCGCGAGCGCCGTCAGCAGGCGATGCCGAATTATTGTCCGTCGGTCAGTGCGCTTATCGCCGCCTATAACGAGCAGAAGGTGATCGGGCGCACCATTCAAGCCGTTCTGGACAGTGGGTATAGCCCGCTGGAAGTAATCGTTGTGGACGACGGTTCTACCGATGGCACCGCACAGGAGGTGCAGCGGTTGTTCGCGTCGCATCCGCAGGTGAGGCTGATATGTCAGCCCAATCAGGGCAGGGCGGCTGTCCTGAATCATGCTATCCAGCACGCTACCGGCGAGATACTGATTGCTCTCGATGCGGATACCATCTTCCTGCCCGATACCGTCGTTCGCCTGGTCAGGCGATTTGCGGACCCGCGAGTAGGAGCCGTCGCCGGCAATGTGAAAGTAGGCAACCGCATCAATGTGCTAACGCGCTGGCAGGCGATAGAGTACATCACCAGCCAGAATCTGGATCGGCGCGCCTACGCACTGCTCAACGCGGTCACCGTGGTACCCGGCGCAGTGGGGGCGTGGAGGCGCGAGGCGGTGCTACAGGCTGGCGGCTATGAGCGCGATACGATGGCAGAGGACATGGACCTGACCTGGCGACTGCGCCGGGCGGGCTGGCACATCGAAACCGCCAACGACGCCATCGGGCTCACGGAGGCGCCAGACAACCTGAAGGGCTTGTTCCGCCAGCGTTTCCGCTGGGCATACGGTACCCTGCAGTGCTTGTGGAAGCATCGTGACGCGCTGGGTCGTTATGGATGGTTCGGCTGGGTATTGCTGCCGTCCCTGTGGTTGTTTCAAGTGCTCTTCCAGATTCTGTCGCCTCTGGTGGATTTGCAGGTGGCGTGGACGCTGGTCAACGTGGGGGAAGCGTGGCTCACCCGTGGGCTATTGCGTCAGGACTGGCACCCCCTGCCCCAGGCGGTTGCCGCGCTCTCGCAAATCGGCTTTCTCTACGCTCTGTTCTTCGCGATTGAACTGCTGGCAAGCAGCGTCGCTTTCCGCCTGGACCGTGAGCGAATGCGGCTGCTATGGTGGCTGTTCTGGCAGCGGTTCGTGTATCGCCAGCTGATGTACGCGGTGATGATCAAGTCGGTGCTCACTGCCCTGCAGGGTGTGCGCGCCGGATGGAGCAAGCTGGAACGGAAGGGGACCGTGCAAGTATCCGAATAGTACTCCGCTACATCTCATCCTCATGCTGAACGCAGTGAAGCATCTCGGAGCTCCGCTCTGTGAGCTGCGCGCGCAGCTACCCCTCTCACGGCTCAAGCCGTTCCCTCGCAAACCATATTCAGCCAGCGAAAGCTGGCTTTGTCTGAAGGGGTGCGGCTTCAGCCGCAAACGCTCACCGATATTCTTCTCTTGCGCTCAGAAGAACAGCGAGGCGAGACAGCCTCGGCACCACCCTTTTGGCAAAGCACTACTTTGTCAGACCTTTTTTGAAGATGCCGGTGTTGTCCCGGCGACTTCCAGTCGCCGGGTGCTCTCTAACGTTGAGCCTTGACAGAGTACTACTCCCCTGACTTGCGAGCAATCTTTTCCAGCAGTTGGTTCTGATACTCTAAGTGTTGCAATATCATCTCCACTTCGTGCTCAGTTTTCAGGTTCACCTCGTAGTCGGCTTCCGCGCGCAGCTCGGCGTGACGGCTGAGCACGTTCTGCCCGACCATCAACAGAGGCATCAGCAGAATCTGGATAAGGTTGGAGATAAACAGCCACAGCACGAAGGCGGTGGGTGGGTCAAATCGTAGCGGTTTGGGCGCGAGGGTGTTCCACCCCAGCCAGAGAGCGGTCCATGTGGCTATCAGGAAGAAAAAGCCCATCGTGCCCACGCGCTCGGTGACGGCGAGCGCCAGCTGCTCCATCTGGGAGAGCTGGCGCAGGTGTTCCTCGTTAACGTTGCGCACCGGTTTGCGCCGACGTTTTACCTCCTCCAGGGAGGGAGGCTTTGCTTTTTTCTGGGTCTGTTCAGGCATTGCCCCCGCTACCTTGACGCCCACAACATCCCGCGCTTCATAATCTCCAGCGCTTCAGGAACCTCAAAATCCTTTGCCACGTGTCCCAGCGAGCTGTAGAACACGCGCCCCTTGCCGTAGCGTCGCTTCCATACCACCGGCATGACCGTGCCTGCTATCCACTCACAGTACTCTCCGCTGAAGGTGGTGGTGGCAAGCACCTCGTTCGAGGGGTCTACGTGCATGTAATACTGCTCGGAGTGCATTTTGAAGTCGCTCAAGCCCGCCACGATGGGGTCTTCCGGCTTGATGATGTTCACCTCGTAGTCGATAATGTTGCCCGGGTGCGCGACCCACTGCCCGCCCACCATGAACTGGTACTCGGTGTTGTTGCGGAAGGAGTCGCCCATGCCGCCGTGCCAGCCAGCAATGCCCACGCCACTGCGCAAGGCGTCCAGCAGTCCTGCCTCCTGTTCCGGGGTAATCGTGCCCATCGTCCATATCGGTACGATGAGGTTCAGCGACTGCATCAGCTCTTTATCCGTATAGGTGTCCAGCGTATTGGACACGATCACTTCGTAGCCCTGCGATTGCAGCCAGGGTGCGAAAATCTCGGCGCATTGTTTGGGTTCATGCCCCTCCCAGCCGCCCCACACAATCAACGCGCGTTTCATGTGAATGTCCTCCTTTTAAGCGTCTATCTGCCCATGCCGTAAGCCCATTGGTAAGGGAGCCGGGCGTTCGCAAGTGCTTTCGATGGGGATATACGTGCCTGTCTCGGCGGCGTCCAGGAAAGCCTGCATCACGTCCAGCACATGGTAGGCGAGATCGCCGTTGGCGCGGTGCGGTCTGCCCGTCTGGATAGCCACCGCCATGTCTGCGGCGCCCAGTCCACGGCTGTTCTCGGTGTAGCCGTGCGTGAGCGGAATCTCCATCCAGTCGCGGTTACCCGGTCGGTACAGGCGCACCGGACCGCCAAAGGTGTTCGGGTCGGGCACGCTGAGCGTTCCCTCCGTACCGTATATCTCGATGCGCGGCAGTTGGGCTGCCCACACGTCAAAGCTCATCACCACCGTGCCGATAGCACCGTTGGCGAAGTCCATCGTGCCGGCGATATGTGTGGGCGTCTCCACCTTCACCACTTTGCCGTACTTGGGCTGGCTGGTGATGAGCCTTTCGGGAAAAGTAATACGCGCCGAGCCGCTGACTCGCCGAATGGGACCTATCAGGTTCACCAGCGCGGTGAGGTAGTAGGGACCCATGTCGAACATTGGTCCTCCACCCACCTCGTAGTAGAACTCCGGAGAGGGGTGCCAGCTCTCGTGACCGTGACAGGTCATGAAGGCGGTCGCGCCTACCGGTTCGCCGATCCATCCGTCGTCAATCAGCTTGCGGCAGGTCTGGATGCCGCCTCCCAGAAAGGTGTCTGGCGCGGAGCCAACGCGTACGCCCTTTGTGCGAGCCGCCTCGATGGTTCTGCATCCGTCCTCGCGGTTGGTCGCCAGCGGTTTCTCGGTGTAGACGTGTTTGCCCGCCTCAATCGCCTTCAGGTTGATCTCGGCGTGTGCTTTGGGCACGGTGAGGTTCAGCACGATTTCCACTTCGGGGTCAGCAAGCAGCTCGTCGGGCGTCAAAACCTTTGCAATACCGAACTCGGCAGCACGGGTGCGCGCCTTGTCCATGTCAATGTCCGCGCACGCCACTATCTGTATGCTTTCAAACACTTTACCCGCCTGCAGGTAGATAGGACTGATGTTGCCACAGCCAATCACGCCCACTTTCATGCGGCGCATAGATACTTCTCCTTTCGATGGGTGTGTTAAATCACGATTCGCACCAGCAGCAATCAGCTCCTGCGTGCGCACCTGTCAGTCCACAGTGCTTGAATCCATCAACTCCTCCACCAGTGCGCCGCCCTCCATCTGCAGGCGATACATGCGCGCATACCATCCGTTTTGCTCCATGAGCTGCTCGTGCCTGCCCGATTCCCTCACGCGCCCTTCGTCAATCACCAGAATGCGGTCGCAGTCGCGTACCAGCGAGAGGCGGTGTGTGACGATGATGGTGGTACGTCCCTGCATCAGCCTTTCCAGCGCAGCCTGGATCAATGCCTCTGACTCCGGCTCTACCGAAGCGGTGGCTTCGTCCAGCAGAAGCACCTTGGGATTTGCCAGAAAGGCACGGGCGATACAGATGCGTTGTTTCTGTCCGCCGGAGAGCTTGACCCCGCGCTCACCAACCAGTGTGTCATAGCCCTGTGGCAGGTCCATAATGAACTCGTGGGCGTTCGCCAGTCGGGCGGCAGTTTCCATCTCCTCGTCGGTCGCATCTAACCTGCCGAAGAGAATGTTCTGGCGTACGGTGTCGTTGAACAGGAACGGCTCCTGAGTGACCAGCGCGATATGACGGCGGAACGCCTGCTGTTGTAACCGGTGCAGAGGTATACCGTCCAACGAGATGACACCTTCCTGCGGGTCATACAGACGCAAGATCAGGTTGAGGATGGTGGTCTTGCCGGTGCCGCTGGGACCCACGATACCGATGCGTTGCCCCGGCAGAACCTCGAAGGAGACGTCCTGCAGGATCGGACGTTCCGGCGTGTAGGCGAAACTCACCCTGTCGAAGCGGATATGTCCCCGCACCGTGTCGGGGGCGATGGCGTCCGGGGCGTCGGTCACCTCTTCCGGCGCATCCAGCACCTCAAACACACGCGAGGCGGCTGCGATCGCACGCTGAATCATCTCGTTCACCTGAGCCAGCGAAAAAACCGGCGCAAACAGCTGCCACCAGTAACCACGATAGGCGACCAGCCCGCCGATGGTAAACTCGCCTTTCAGCACGAAATAGGCTCCTGCGCCTATCATGGCGATATTGCTCAGGAAACCAACGGTCATCACGCCGGGGAAATATACGGAGCGTACCTGGACGCCCTTCAGGCTGGTGGTCAGATACTCGGCGTTCACCTGCTGAAAACGTTCCTGCTCATACGCCTCACGGGCGAAGGCTTTGATAATCAGCACACCCAGCAAGTTCTCCTGCAGCTTCGCTGAAAGGTCGCCTAAACGGTCGCGGATAGCACGATACAGTCCCTTCACGCGCAGATTGAAAAACCACACCATCACCGCCACGATGGCCAGCGGTAGCAGGGTCAGCGTTCCCACCTTCCAGTTCAACCACACGATGATACCTGCCACCCAGAGGAGGCTCAGCGCGTTGCCCAGGATGTTGTCTACACCGTTGATGACCACTTCCTGCAGGGTGTCTACGTCGCCGATCACACGCGCCATCAGGTCACCGCTTTTGCGGTCATGGTGGTAACGCACCGACTGGCGCATCAACTTGTCGTGCAGGCGGCTGCGCAGGTCAGCCACAAAGCGTTGCCCTGCCACGCCCAGCAGGTAGGTGCGCGCTGCGGAGAGCCCCATGCCTACCAGATGTACTGCCAGCATCACCAGCATCGCAGGGGCAAGGTGCTCCACCTTTCGGTTCATGATCACCTCGTCTACCACGTACTTCCACACCAGTGGGGGAAACATCTGGGCAGGGGTCGCCAGCACCAGACAGGTAAAGCCGATGACAATAGGAACCAGATAGGGACGCATCAAGCCCAGTAAACGCCAGAACATGCCCTCTTCAACGCCTCCGTGAAAACCTTACACTTGCTATCTTACCCTATTCACAGGGTAGACGAAAACCCTGAGGGATTCCATCAAATTTTTTTCCTCCTGCACTGGTGAAAATACTGGACACACTGGGAACGTCGTGCTATGATAATTACGGACAGCATTATATAACGCTGGAATCTCGGTGAAAGGAGGATTCACCCATGAGACGTCTGTGGTCTCTCGTCACACTAGCGTGCCTGACGGCTGGTTTGCTTGGTCTCGCCGTGTCGACACAGGCTGACCTGCAGCTGAAGCTCCTGCGCAGTTTCAACCTCTCCACCATCTTCAACGGTACCGATCAGGGGTGCGGCGACGGCGCTATCGACGCGGCTTTCGACGGTACAACGGTGTATGTAGCAGGGTTCCGCTCGCAATCGGGCGTCGGTCCTGTGGGTATCGTGCGCATCGACAATGTGCTGAACCTGCCAAGCGGAAACCTCGGCTATGGTAGCGGCGTTGCCAAGATTTTCGGATGGAATGCACCGGGTGTTGGACGGGATACCCGGCTCTTTTACTACGGCGGGTATCTATATGTCGGTTTTGGTCTGGGACACAATACGAACCCGGACACTGCCATCGTTCGCCTGACCCCCAATGGCATCTGGGACGAGTTCTGGTCGAACGATGGGATCGTCTCGCTCTCCGAACTGGGAGTGGGACGCTACGATACGATTGCCCTGGATCCCGGCTACGGTGGGTCGGGACCCGCGCTGGCAGTGGGTACGTTGCATCTGACCAACCCACAAGCGATCCGGCGGGTATCCCTGTCTTCGGGAGCGCTCATCGGCACTACGAACACGGTCGCACCGAACTACCTGCGTGATATCGCCTTCGCTCCCAATGGCGACATCTACATGTACCGTGCTTCTGGCGATGCTAATGATGGCATCTTCAAGGCGGTTCGCACCGGCGTCAACAGCTTTGCAGAACCGGTTCGCCTTATCCCCTTCGACTCGGGCAACTATCAGGAACACAGGATTGTGTATGTTCCAGCCTCCCTGGCGAACCAATCGCTGCCCGACTTGCTGGTGCGCAACTTCCGCTTCTCACCACAAGACCCTGCCTCCCGCAAGATTTACATCTCCGATACGAACGGTAACCCACTGCTGGATTGGGATGGCAGCGGGGTCACCGAAGACGGAGTAGAGGTAGGTGCCTTCGGAGATACGATCATCGGTGCCTCCTACTACCTCACAGGCGACGGAAAGGTGCTGCTGTTTGTGGTAGGTGGACAAACGAGTGGTTCGCCTGCGGGCACGATTGACCGGCTGAGCATCCTCGAGCTCGTGACCACTGCAAAGGTGAGCGGTACGGTAACGCTCGGCGACTATGATGGGGACGCGGGGCAGGTTCCGGTCACCATCGAAATCCGCAACCCGGGCGAGACCACCCCGGTGGAGACACACGTCGTGAATCTGGATAGCACGGGGGCATACGAGTTCTCCACCGCATTAACAGGCACCTATGATGTGGCAGCGAAGGCTTCGCACTGGCTGCGACAGGTCATCCCGGGTGTGAACCTGACGGGTGCGCCGGTGACGCTGAATTTCAGCCTGATTAACGGTGACGTCGACGGCGATAACGAGGTGACGCTGTTCGACTTTGGCCAACTGGTAACGGCGTTTGGCGCGATGCCGGGCGACAGCAACTGGAACCCCAATGCCGACCTGGACGGCGACGAGGAGGTATCGCTCTTCGACTTCGGCATCCTCGTTCGCAACTTCGGCATGGTCGGGGATGAGTAACGGCAATGAGCGGGCAGGCGAGGCGCCTGCCCGCTTACTCTATCACTCTCATAGGAGGTGTTCTATAGTGGGAAGGTCTAAAGCGTTCACATTGATTGAGCTGCTCGTGGTTATCGCGATTATCGCCATACTGGCAGCCATTCTATTTCCTGTGTTCGCGCAAGCGCGTTCCAAAGCTCGGCAGTCGGCATGTATCAGCCACAGCAAGCAGATCGGGCTGGCTATCATGATGTATGCTGAGGACTACGACGAGACCTATCCGCGGGCTCAGATCAACATGCAGTGTCCCTGGCCCGATATCTGCGGCACCAGCATTGTGTCCGTAGGGTTCCTGTACATGATACAGCCCTACTCCAAGAACAATCTCTATTCCCAGTGCCCGGAGGCGAAAAAGGTGGATACGTCCCTTCCCGATGGAAAACGCCTGTGGATGGAGGGACGCATTGGCTACGGTCTTGCTTATCCGGTGCCTGGAGGACCCGGCTTTGGAGCGATGGCGCGCATTGAGGCACCGGCATCCCATATCCTCGTTTCGGATGTGGTGCCGGACGGACCGAGTAGCATCGCGTTGTATCACTCGTGGGGCGCGTATATGAACCACGCGGTCAGTCCGTTTGACCCTCTACAGGGTTATGGGCTAAACGCCGACCTGAGCACCTGGCATCAGCGCCCACATGCCCGCCACACCAAGAAGGTCACGGTTGTCTTCTGCGATGGTCATGTGAAAGCGCTTCCCTTCGAAGGGTTGTATCCGGTACCGGAGACGGTCTGCGAGTCCTCGGGAGGCACGGGATGCAGTCGTCTGGGGTTGCTTCCGGAGGAGGCTCCTCAACTCTGGGAGGTGTGGAAATAATACGGTATTGGGGCGGGTGAAACCCGCCCCCATGTTTCAGGAAGAACGTTTCTCAGTCGCCAATCTCCCCGAAACTCTGCACAAGGATTCCGAAGTCAAACAACGTGACCTCGTTATCCCCATCCAGGTCGCCGGAGATGAGCAGGAAGTTCTCTACCACTGGCATAGCTGGCGAGGAGGCAGTGACCGTTTGGGCGCGTACCAGATAGGGCGGTCCCATCACGATGCGCACGTCGTGCTCCACATCGGGCGTCAGGGGCAGTGTAAAGACGCGCGTGGCATCGTCTATCAGCTTCAGGGGCACAATCACAGGATGCCCATCAATCTGCACCTTCGCCTCCTTCATGTCTACGCCTGCAGTGTTGGACACGATGCCCACGAAGTTGTAGCTGCCGGACACACTGAACGAGAAGTTGCCCAGTGGACTGCCTCCAAACCAGTAATTGGATGTCCCCTGTCGCCAGACGTTCTGGCTGATGCCCGTGAAGTAGTTTTCCATGTGGAAGCGGTTGCCTACGTCATTCCAGAACGCCCCTGCGCCCAGCGGGAAGAGGCTCGGTTGCTCCTGTGCCAATCCACCGTCGTTACGCAGTCCTAGCGAGTTCGCTCCGTTGGCGATGAAAAAGTCGGGGATGTTGGCGTCGGTACCCGTAAACACCACCTGCACCATCAGGTCGTGCGAGTAGGGTTGACCGCTGGTGTCTTTGCCAGCATCGTACACTACTCCGCCGAGGTCCAGTGTCCACAGATAAACACCGTCGGCGGGAATGGTGTCGGTGAACGAGGCGATCAGCGGGAAGCCGTTCGTTACCGGGTCATCGCCGACGTAGCCAGTGCGACATCCGTAAACCAGCACGGTGGCGCTGACCGTGCTGCCTGCGGCGCCGCCTGCGGAGTACAGGATGTCCAGTGTGTCCAGCCTGGCGGGACCCAGCAGGGGGATCTGCTCACGGAAGATTTCCCCGCTGTTAGGACCGTACAGGTAGACGTATGTGCCGTCGAAGGCAAGCTGCGCTTCCGAAGTGGCGTCATACAGCCTCAAAGTGGGCGACTGTTGCACGGAAGCAGGCGTCAGGTGGCTTCTGGCAGGGGTGACAAACCGTTTCACCGTGCCCAGCACCATCGGATGCACCGGCCTGGGGCGCTCTGGAGCCAGTGCCTGTGCCCATGTGCTGCACCAGCTGGCAAAGAGCAGCAGGGTGCAAAGGAACGCTTTCATGGTTACTCTCCTTCCTGAGAAGATAGTGTGCCTGCAGTCTATCACAATGACCAGCTTTGAGTCAACGCATACAGGCACAGTATTCTTGCCTATTTGCGAAGAGGGGGGATCGTCTGGTATAATAGCCTGCGGTTTTCTCAGCAGGGAGGTTCTTGGAGATGGCTCACGTCTGTGATATCTGCGGCAAGGGCGTCATGCACGGTCAAAATATTCGGCACGTTCACTCTGGAGCGTGGGCGTTGCGCGCGCCTCGCACCAAGCGAGTGTGGTATCCCAATCTACAGCCGGTGCGGGCGGTGCTGAACGGCAGTGTGCGTCGGCTCAAGGTATGCACGCGCTGCCTCAAAGCAGGCAAGGTGAAACGTGCGCTGTAATCATGGGAAGTGTGGGGATAGACATCCCCGCCCGTCGACGGGCGGGGATGCTTGTTTCAGGAGGCTGGTAGAGGGGCAGGCTACTCGACCTGAACCTTCACCGCCTTCGCCTTGGCGGATTCCACTTTCGGCAACCGCACCTCCAGGATACCGTTGCGGAGCGTCGCCTTCACCTTGTTCGGGTTAATCTCGACCGGCAGGTCATAACGCGCCTCAAAGGTGCCGTGCCCGCTCCACGCGCTGCGGTAGTGCACCGTCACGTTCTCCTCGCTGAGGAGCGGCTTGCGTTCGCCGCGGATAATCAGCGTGTCCGCCGTCGCCTCCACGTGGATGTCTTTCATCTCCACGCCGGGCAACGTGGCGAACACCACCAGCTCCTCGTTGGTCTCGTAGATATCCACGGCGGGCTCAAAGCCCACTTCCACATCCGAACTCCAGCGGGTGAGCGGGCTGAACGGGAACAGCCGGTCGAACCAGCGATCCATCTCGCGATGCAGGCGCTCCATCTCCGCAAACGGGTCCCAGCGGCGGATGCCACCGTTGGTCTCACGACGAGCGAGTGTCAGTTCACGGCGTGCCATAACCCTCACCTCCTTTTACCTGAGTGATAAACAGGCAATGGAATTAAGTGTATATTACTCAATTCTACTTCTATTATACCACAGATTTTGCAAGATGCAAGGGGTGCCCCCGTAAAAAGAGGAAATTGACATCCTCGCTCCTGCATGTTAAGATGGGGGCGAGAGTCTATGCTGCAACTTTGTACACCGTTTCGATGTCTACTGGAATGAAAGGCAGGTGACAGCAATGGGCAACCTGCAGAGCTTGCTGCAATGGTGGAACCTTCTCTTTGCGCTTCCGCTGGTCGTGGGGGTGCTGTTTTCCTTCGTCACCGCGTTCGGTTTTGTCTCCACGGACCGGGGCGAAACAGGACACGGTGGCGATGCGGGGCATGATACAGGCGCTGTTGTAGAGCACGGCGATATCGACCACGCAGCAGATGTTTCTGCCGACCATGGTGACCTGCACCACG
Organism: Armatimonadota bacterium; assembly: GCA_026003195.1. NCBI lineage: Bacteria > Bacillati > Armatimonadota > Armatimonadota bacterium. Next base: position 425,474 of record BPGU01000003.1, on the reverse strand, counting down.
ACGTGGACATTCACGCGGACCATGGCGACATGGCACACCCTGTGCCTGCAGAGGTTGCCCATGGCGAGGTTGCGCACGAGGCTCATGCCGAGCACGCTCACGAAGCCGGACAGGGCAACCATAACCACCACGAATCGGTTTTCACGCAGATACTGGAGGCGTTCGGCATCGGGCGGGGCGTGCCGATTTCGGTAATGCTGCCGTTTTGCATGATGCTGTGGGGTGTGCTGGGCTTGGCGAGCAATCAGGCGTTGCACCCGTTGCTGCGCCTTCCGGCGGTTTACGTATGGATCAGCGCGTTGCTCAGCCTGTTCGGCACGTCGCTCATCGCGCGTGGCGTGTCAGGGGTGGTGGCACGCTACCTGCAGATGGGGCAGGTTCCTCATGTGTCCCGTGAACGACTCGTCGGAGCAACAGGGGTAGCGGTGTTCACCATCGATGAAAGGGGCGGTGTCGCGGATGTTCATGATGCGGTCGGTACGGTGCACCGTATCACCTGCCACGTGCGCGAGGGCAATCCACCGCTTCCTGCCGGCTCGCCGGTCGTCGTGACCGACTACGAGGTCGAAACGGGGAGGTACCTCGTGGAGGAGAACCCGTTTGCAGATAGCATTTGGCATCGGGAGGTACAGACATGACAGGGTTGCTATTCGTATTGATTGGGGCATTGCTCGTTTTTGCGCCGTTCTATCTGGGCTGGGAATGGACGCAGACGCTGATTTCGTCCGTCGTGGGCGTAGTGGTGATGTTCTTCTCTGCGCTGGCGCTGGCGATTAAACGCTTCTACCTCAAGCCCTCGGCGAACCTGGCATACGTGCGTACCGGTTGGGGCGGCACGCATGTGCTGATTGACGGTGGTTCGCTGGTGTTTCCGGTGGTGCATAAGATCGTTCCCGTCTCGCTGGAGACGATGAAGCTGGAGGTAGAGCGCAAGGGTCCTGACGCGCTCATTACCAGAGACAACCTGCGCGTGGACGTGAAGGCGGAGTTCTACATCAAGGTGCGTGCCATCAAGGAGGACGTGCTGAACGCAGCGCGCTCGCTGGGCGAGAAGTCGGTGGACGCGCACTCGGTATCGGCGCTGGTGTTTGAGAAGCTGGTGTCCGCCCTGCGCAGTGTGGCGGCGACCAAGGACCTGGTGGAGATTCACGCCCAGCGTGACGCCTTCGCCAGCGCAGTACATAACCTGGTGGTGGCAGACCTGCAGCAGAACGGTCTCACGCTGGAGTCGGTGACCATCTCGCGCCTGGACCAGACTTCGCAGGAGTTGCTTTCGGACAACAACATCTTTGACGCGCAGGGCAAGAAGAAAATCACGGAGATTACGCAGGCAGCGCTGGTGGAGCGCAACCGTATCGAGCGCGACGCGCAGCGTGAGATGACCCTCAAGAACGTGCAGACGCGCAAAGAGGTGCTGGAGCTGGAGCGACAGCAGGCGGAGGCGGAAGCGGAACAAGCCACGCAGGTCGCGAAAATCCGCGCGGAGAAGCAGCGCGAGGCGCAGACCTACCAGATAGAACAGGAACGACAGGTGAAGGAGGCGGAAATCCAGCGCGACCTCGCCGTGCAAAGCACCGCCATCGAACGCGACAAGGCGCTGGTGCTCAAAGAGCAGGAGCTGAAGCAAACCGACATCGAGCGGCTCAAAGCCATCGAAGTGGCGGAGCGCGAGAAGCAGATTGCGATAGCCAACAAGGAGAAACAGCGCGCGGAGGCGGAACAGGAGGCTCTGCAGGCGCAAGCCGAACGCGAGCGCGCCAACCAGGATATTATCACCGTGCAGGTGACCGCACAGGCAGACCGCGAAGCGCAGACCAAGCTCATTGCCGCCAAGCAGCAGATCGAGCAAGACCGCCTGAAGCGACAGGTGGAAGCAGAGGTGCAGGCATACGCCGAGGTGAAACGCGCCGAAGCGCAGCAGAAAGCGGCTGAACTGGAGGCGCAAGCCATCCTGCGCAAGGCGGACGCCGAAGCACGCGCGAAGGAGCTGGTGGCTCAGGGCGAGCAGGCATTGAAGATGGTGGATGTCAACATCGCCCGCGAGCAGGTAGAGGTGCAGAAGGCGCAGGTGGAAGTGGAGCGCCAGGCACTGGAGAACAAGCAGACCTTCAGCGACGCCGCGTTGCGCTTCGAGCTGACCAAACTGCAGATAGAAGCCAGCCGCGACATCCAGAAGGCTATCGCCGAATCTATCGGGCGGTTCATGAGCAACGGACAGTTCGTCATCTTCGGTGACCCGGGCATGATGGCGAATATGGTGCAACAATACTTCCGGGGCATGGGCGTGGGCGCGTTCGTGGACGGGCTCATGAAAGGCTCGCCGTTGGGCGGTGATGGAAGCGTGGTGCCCCAGCTGGCGAATCAGGTGCTGTCGCTGGTGCAGAGCCTCACGGGCAAGGCGGTGTCGCCTGAGGTCGCCCAGCAGGTGAACGACCTGGTGCAACAGGTGGTGAGCTCCGCGCAGAAAGAGAGCACGCCCGCCGCGGAACAACCTGCTCAGGAATAAACAACAAAACATGCAGGGAGGTGGGATCTCGCCGAACTGTTTTGGCGTGTCAGGGCGAGGCACAGCGTGCCTCGCCCTCTAGGCGGACGGTAGCGTGCACAAGGCTGGAGGGCGAATCTTCGGGTGAGCCGAACATCACATCTCCCACCGGCTCGGCGACAGCCTCGCCCTCCAGTGGGTGCAGGCAAAGGTCGGGCTTGACGAACCACGAGAGCGAACGGCGATGGGTCGCAGAAGGCTTCTTTTCAATGGCAAAATCTCCCGTCACAAGGTTTTTCTATAGACCCTTCCCCTTCAACACAAATACCCCCGAATCTGCCTCTCCCGTACGATTGAGCTTTGCGGTCAAGCGGGCAAACTCTCGCCACTGAGCAGGGGGATGCATCTCGGGGCGGTGCTGACTGCCGAGGATGCCCTTGCGGTACAGCTCGCTGGCGTGCAGGTGCAGTGGCAGAGCATCATAGCCAACGTACTCCACCCGGTATCCACACCGCTCCGCCAGAGCCTTCATGCCCTGCACCGAGGGAATACTGAGGTGACGAGGAGCGTCCAGCTGGAACCAGTCGACACCATAGTGCTTCCAGTGATAGGAGCCTGCCAGAGGCAGGCGCACCAGCACCCTGCCATTGGGTTTCAGGAGCTGTTTTGCCAGCGTGAGTTCCTGCTCGGGGTTGGGTACGTGCTCCAGTACGTGATGATACATCAGCACATCGTAGGGCGGCGGCTGCGCTTCGAGATGCTCCCGCAGAGTACGCCGGTAGACGGGAACCTTGCCCCCGACGGGCTGCTCGGAGGGGTAGTAGGGGTCGATGCCTTCCACATTCCTGAAGCCCACCTGATAGAGGATGAGCAACAGCAGTCCACTTCCACAGCCGACGTCCAGCACGCGTGCGCCCGGTGAGAGGTTCAGCAAGCGGATGCTGCGCACACGCGGGTCCTGCTGGGGATGCACCAGCAACACCAGTCTACCCAGCACCCCCTTGCCGGTAGCCACTGTGCGGTCGCGCCAGGCGCGGATAATCCCCAGCAGACCTCGGTAGTAGGCGTCCGGAAGGGTGTTGTAGGCATCGTATTGGGGCGGATAGTAACGCGACAGGTCTTCGGGGGGCTGAAGGATTTGCAGAGAGCCACACTGTGCGCACTCGGCATATTCAAACTCACCCTCTATGCCGAACAACCTCTCCTGCGCAACGAAAGTGCGCGCCATGGCGGTAGAATGGCACCACAGGCACTGAAAGTGCATGGCAGACAGTATTTCAAAACCTCCTGTAGAGCACGCGACCGGATGTGCTTTCGCCTTGTTGACGTATATTCCTTCTGGCTGGGTACAGGTTGAGGTGATTCCCCCATGTGGACGTATTCTCCCGAAAGCATTCTGCAGGCAGCAGAGCAGTGGTGGGGATGGACGCCGCATCCGGCACAGCGCGAGTGGATGTTAGATACCCATCCCGTGAAGGTGGCGGCATGTGGCAGGCGATGGGGTAAAACCGAGTCGCTGGCAGTGGAGACCGCCGCGCTCGCCCTGCTCCAGCCCGGAATCCGGCAAGTGATTGTCGCTCCCACTTTAGACCAGGCAGGCCTCCTCTGGGAGCGCACCGTAGAACTCCTTCAGCAGTGGGCAGAAGAGACGGGAAGCAAACTACAGGTTCGCACCACTCCCTATCCACGGGTGCGTGTCCACGATGGTGAAATCACCGCCCGCAGCGCCTATCGGCAGGCACGTTCCCTGCGCGGCAGAAGTGCACATCGCATCGTGGTAGATGAAGCCGCTTACCTGACCGAGGAGGTTGTTCCTCAGGTGCTGATGCCCATGCTGGCGGATACCGAAGGGCAGCTGGTGTTGCTTTCCACCCCCTTTGGCAGGAATCACTTCTGGCAGTGGTTCCAGCGAGGACAGTCGGGCGAAGTATGCCGCAGTTTCCGCTTCCCCACCTCCAGCAACCCGCGCATCTCTCCGAGCTTTCTGCAGATGCAACGGCAGCTGTTGACCGAACGGCAATTTGCCATCGAATACGAGGCGCAGTTTGTGGACGACTCTGGGGCGGTGTTTCCGCAGGCGGTGCTCGAATCATGTATTCTGCCCAGCCTCTCGGATGCCCAGTCGGAACTGACCCCCACCGTCGCCGGGCTGGACTGGGGACGCTATCGCGACTTTACCGCGCTGGTGGTGCTGCGCCAGACGGACAAACAGCTTCATGCGGTGCATGTGGAACGCCTGCCCGGCACGGGATGGCAGAACCAGATAGACCGATTGATTCGCCGGTTCAGCGAGTGGTGGATACATGCTGTGTGTTGTGACGCTACCGGCATCGGCGACCCGCTGGCGGAAATGCTTCAACAACGCCTGAGCGACCATCGGGTGGGAGTGCGTCTGGAGCCGGTGGTTTTCACCCCCTCCACGAAGCGGATGATGATAGAATCTCTGGCGCTGGCGATGGAGCAGGGGCGTGTGAAGATCCCACCTCATCCAGAACTGCTGCGCGAGCTGCACGCCTTCACTGCTACCCGAACCCCCACCGGGTATACCCGTCTGCAGGCGCAGGGCAATGAGCACGACGACCTGGTGGTCGCGCTGGCGCTGGCGGTGCAGGCGGCAGGGAAGAGTGTGCTCGGCACGTCCAGCGTGCGTCCGCTGACCAGCGGCAGACGAAGGGAATGTGAACAGATGGGCAGGGTGATGTATAATAGGGGCTGAGGTGGTGAGAGAACAAAGTGCCCCATATTCCCTACGATAGTCTCACTCTGGCGGCAGTGGTACACGCTTTGCAGTCTCTGCAAGGCGGGCGCATCCAGCACATCGCGCAGCCTGTGGAACACGATATTCTGTTGACCGTGTATGTGCGCGGCATGGGCGAAGTGTACTGGCTGCTCAGCTGCTCGCCACAGTGGGCGCGTACCTACCTGCTCTCCCATCGCCTGCCCAACCCGCCCCAACCGCCACCCTTCTGCATGGCTTTGCGCAAATACCTGCAGGGCGGCACCATCCTGGCCATCGCCCAGAGACGGTTTGACCGCGTGCTGGATGTGGAGGTCAAGGGGCATGAGGGACACACTTACCTGCTCAGTGCGGAGCTGATGGGCAGGCACAGCAACATCATCCTCATCGCCCCGGACGAACGCATCCTGCACGCGGCAAAGCTGGTCTCTTCCCGTATCAGCCGGGTGCGCGAGGTGCTGCCGGGTAAACCGTACACCCCACCTCCTGCCGAAGAGCGCCCTGACCCGCGCACCGTGTCCGAGTCCCAGTTCCTGCAGTGGTATCAACAGGAGCAACCTACCGATTTCGCCGAGTGGTTGCGTGCCCGATTCGAAGGCATCGGAGGCTTCCTGGCTGGCGAGATAGCGGCGCGAGCACACAGGCTGGGGCACCCTAACGACCCCGAGGTTCTCTGGGGGGCGTTCCGCTCGGTGTTCGAGGCGGCAAGGCAGGGTGACTGGGAACCTGTGCTGGTGCGTGACGAAGCGCGTCGCCCTATCGGTGCCTATCCGATTCCGCTGGCGTCTTTCCCCGAAGAACAGCAACATCCGCGCAGCAATATCCACGTCGCTTTGGAAAACTACTACGCGGTCGCTATCCCCCACGCGGAGATGGAACAGCAAAAGCGCAGTCTGCAGGGCACTCTGCAGCGGGTGCTCAGCGCTAGGCGCAATGCCCTGCAGCAGCTGGAGCAGGGAGTCCGGGAGCGAACCAGAGCGGAGCAGTACCGTCGCTGGGGCGAAACCCTGCTGGCGTTTTTGCCGCAGGTACCCAAAGGCGCAGTGGAGGTGACCCTGCCCGACCTGTACGGTGCTGACGGAGCCACCGTCACCATCCCTTTAGACCCCACGCTCACGCCCCAGCAGAACGCGGAGCGATACTTCGCACGCGCACGCCACGTGGAGCAAAACGCCGAGAAGCTGGAAGCGATGCGCTATCGTTTGAGGAGCGAAGAGAGGCAAGTACAGGATACCCTGCAACGCCTGGAGTCGGTGCGCGAGCTCTCCGAGCTGCAAGCTCTGCGCGAAGAGATAGCCGCACGCGGCTGGCTGAACCCTACCGCCGGCGTCTCCGGCGAGGTGTCTGCCAGACCACAGGAGGACTTTGAGGGCAAGCGCATCCGCGTGCACCTGGCACCGGGAGGCTGGCAGGTGCTGGTGGGCGAAAACGCCGAGGCGAATGACTACCTGGTGACGCGCGTGGCGCAACCGAACGACTGGTGGCTGCACGTTCGGGCAGGCACGGGTGCGCATGTGGTGATACGCACGAACAACAATCCCCAGGCGGTTCCCCGACAGGTGCTGGAGTTCGCAGCCCAGCTCGCCGCCGCCAACAGTCCGCAACGTCACTCTTCCATCGTGCCGGTGGACTACACCCTGCGCAAGTATGTACGTCGTCCGCGTGGCGCACAGCCTGGCTTCGTCACCTATACCCACGAGAAAACACTGCATGTGTCGCCGCAGTAGTCTGTCTGACGGGTTATGAACCCCCGAAGGGGGTTTTGTACACATTGCCCGCGACTTCCAGTCGCCGGGTGTTCTACAACAACATTGAGCCTTGACAGAGTAATACTCTATCCCCCACTTCAGCTCATATTGACTCATGCCCTACATTGGGGCTACAATGAGGAGCAACACTTTCGCGGGAGGACCTTCGCCATGAGCCAGATACGACGGGCACTGCTCAGCGTCTCCGATAAAACCGGCATCGTATCGTTCGCCCAGGCGCTGAGCGAAATGGGTGTGCACATTATCTCTACTGGCGGAACCGCACGCACTCTGCAGGAAGCGGGTATCCCCGTCACCCCGGTGGAACAGGTCACCGGCTTTCCCGAAATGATGGAAGGGCGAGTAAAGACCCTGCACCCCGCCATCCACGCAGGCATCCTCGCTGACCGCCGCAAACCCGAACATCTGCAGGCGTTGCAGGCAGCGGGCATCGAGCCGATTGACCTCGTGTGCGTGAACCTGTATCCCTTCGAAAGCACGGTCGCCCGCGCCGATGTGACGCTGGACGAGGCGATAGAGAACATCGACATCGGCGGTCCGACGATGGTGCGTGCCGCCGCCAAAAACCACGAGAGCGTGGCCATCGTGGTAGACCCCGCCGATTATGAAGCCATTATTGAGGAAATGCGGGCAAGTGGTGGCACGATTAGCCTGCAAACGCGCCGTCGGCTGGCAGCGAAGGCATTTGCGCATACCGCCTTCTATGACGCGCAAATCGCGGCGTACCTGCGACAACAGTTCACTCCCGAAACCCTCTTCCCGCAGGAGTTCACCGTCGCCCTGCGCAAGGCGCAGGAGCTACGCTATGGTGAGAACCCTCACCAGCAGGCGGCTTTCTATCGCATACCCGGCTCCACCGAACCCAGCATCGCCACCGCACGGCAACTGCACGGCAAAGAGCTGTCCTACAATAACCTGCTGGACTGCGACGCCGCGCTGGAACTGGTGAAGGAGTTCGCTGGTGACCGCCCCGCCTGTGTCATCATCAAGCACACGAACCCCTGCGGTGTGGCGGTCGCGGATACCCTGCCCGAAGCGGTGGAACGTGCCCGTATGGCAGACCCTGTTTCCGCCTTCGGAGGCATTATGGCGCTGAATCGACCCGTAGACGCCGCCACCGCCGAGAAGATTACCGCGCCCAATACCTTCTTCGAGTGCTTGATTGCACCCGCGTTCGCAGAGGACGCCCTGCCCATCCTCACCGAGAAGAAGAAATGGGGAGCGAACCTGCGCCTGCTGGAGGTGGGAGAGCTCACGCCACCCGAGCAAGGGTTGATTCTGCGCGGGCTGACGGGAGGCGTGCTGGTGCAGACGCGCGATGTGCAACTGCTCCAGGCACGGACAGCTCCGGGACAGGAACAACCTGGAACATACAACCTGAGCGACCTGAAGCGTGAGGCGCTGACGGTGGTGACCCGCCGCCACCCTACCGATGAGGAACTGGAGCAACTGCTTTTCGCATGGAAGGTGGTCAAACACGTGAAATCTAACGCCATCGTGCTGGCAAAGGACTGGGTGGTTGTGGGTGTAGGAGCAGGGCAGATGAACCGCGTGCAGTCGGTACGGCTGGCAGCGGAGGCTGCCGGTGAGCGGGCGAAAGGCGCGGTGCTGGCTTCCGATGCCTTCTTCCCCTTCCCCGACAACATCGAGGCGGCAGCCATTGCCGGAGTGACCGCCATCATCCAGCCGGGCGGCTCGGTGAAGGACCAGGAGGTTATCGCCGCAGCAGACAGGCTGGGATTGGCGATGGTCTTCACCGGCATGCGCCACTTCCGACACTGAGATGGAACCACTGAGCCTGCTGACCGTTTTTGCGGCTTCGGTGGTGGCGGGGACGCTGGGCGCGTTGCTGGGGCTGGGCGGAGGCATTATTCTGGTGCCTGCGCTGGTGTTGCTGTTGCATGTGCCGGAAAAGGCGGCGGTCGCTACCAGCTTGCTGGGCGTTATCGCTACATCGGTGACCGCCAGCACCTCGCACCTGCGCTACCGCTACACCAATATCCCGCTGGCAATGTGGCTGGAGAGTGCGACGGTGCTGGGCGCGCTGACAGGCAGTATGCTCTTCCGGTTGCTGAACCCGCGCTGGCTTGCCTTGCTGTTCGCTTTGCTGCAAGCATACGTTGCCTGGACACTGAGCAGGCGACCTGCCGAACCGGCTACACGCGAGAGCTTCGTGGACGATGCCAACGGCGCCAGCGCGTGTTACGTGGACCATGCAACGGGCAAAAGGGTCTGCTATACGCCCGTTCGCATGGCGACGGGATGGGTCTTCAGCCTGCTGGCAGGAATACTCTCTGCCCTGCTAGGGGTAGGCGGAGGGCTGATTAAAGTTCCCGTAATGAACCTGCTGATGAACGTACCGCTCAAGGCGGCGGCAGCAACCAGTTCGTTCATGATCGGCATTACAGGAAGCGTCAGCGCAGCCATCTACCTGCTGCACGGTTACGTAGACCCCACGCTGGCAGCCCCTTCCGTGCTGGGGGTGATGGCTGGGGCACATTTAGGGGCGGTGTTGTCTCGAAGATTGCGCTCGCGCGTGCTGCGCAATGTGTTGATGGTGTTGCTGGTGGTGAGTGCAGTGCGCATGGCGTGGCGTGCATTTTAGCAGGTGCGGCAAGAAAAAGGTCTCCTTCCCTGCAAGGGAAAGAACACGCTGGCGCCCTTGCGACAGAGTGGGGGGTGGGGCTATGGACACCGTCTCAGGTGTCAGCCTCGTCGTACTATGTGGTCGCAGGCTTGTCGCCAGACGAGGCTCCGTGCTCTTTCAGGGTACAGATGCCCAGTACTTTGTACAGTCCGCAGTACCCCACCGCGCTGGTGCCCAGCAGGATAATCGCCAGAACGCCCAGTACCCATGCTGCAGCGCCTTTCACAGTGCCCAGCAGGATGAGCAGGACGAAAACCACTGCGATGATTGCGCGTATCACGCGGTCGGCAACTCCCATGTTCTTCTGCATCAGAGTACACCTCCTTGCGGGGAGGATTCACTGCCTCCCCGCTTGTATATATGATACACTCCTATGCCGGCGTGCCCACCTCCAGCTCGTCGGGGTTCAGGGCGCCTTTGCCGAAAATAATGGGAAAGGTTCCGCCATCGCTCAGGCGGCGGGTGCGCCCATCCATATAGCACACGCTGAAAGCACGACGCGGGATGTCAATGGTATTCACGCCTGAGCCATGTAACAACCAGTTATGCAGCAGGATGGCTTCACCTGCATCCGCCTCGAGATACACCACCTTGTCCTCTGGGCAGTACAGGGCTTCCTGCTCCGGAGTAATCGTATGACCCCACTCGCTGAGCAAGCCCAGCCGATGCGTACCCGGTACCACGCGCACGCAGCCGTTCTCTTTCGTGGCGGGGTCTAAAGCTGTCCAGATAGTCACCACCGGGTCACGGTCCAGCCCCCACTGTAGCCCCGCGTCCTGGTGCCAGGGCAGCACCGTGCCCTTCTGGGCGGGTTTGTTCATAAACATCGCCCGATAGCAGGCAATGGGAACATGTGCGCCGTACACGGTAGCGCAAATCTCACGGAAGATAGGCTTCTGCATATAGCGCAGGAACACGGGGTCGTACTCCAGATTCTGGATCTTGCGGTAGTGGAGCGTGGGACCCTTAAAGCCAAGTGTCTGCTCCGGCAGGTCCTCGTAACGTCCTGTTTCGCCGTCCAGCTGCATCAACAGGCGATCGTAGTCGATGTTTGCTCTGCCCAGCATGATCTCGTCAATGCGCTGGCGCATCTGCTCCAGTTCCGCATCACTCAGCACCTTGCCCAGACGCAGGTATCCGTTCCGGAAGTATTCGCACCACTGCTCATCGGTGATATAGGTTGCAGACATGGTTGATTCTCCTCCGATTGGTGACTTATTTATCATCGCTATTGTATACTGGCATAAATCCTCTCGTCAAGGATGCCACCTCTTGCCGGAACGCGAGGCTCTTGCAATGCAGGAATAGTGCGCTCGTAGCGGGAAAACATGACCGTATCCCGCTTCGGAGCGAGCCAATGGCAAGAGCCTCTTGGGAAGAACAATACCTGCATTGGGAACGGGTAGCATCACGTTCCCCCGGTACCTTCCGTTTGCACTTGAGGATGTGGACGGCTCTGGGCACGTTTTTCCCGTTAATGCTGGCAATTGGACTGCTCGTACTGGCTCTTCTCATCTCAGCAGGTGTCGCTTACTTGTCATGGTACCTCTTCGTGAAATATCCATTATGGTTACGCTTTGGAGTATACGTGGGTGCGATACCGGTGGGAATTGTGCTCGCCTTGTGGCACGGTACGCATCAGATTGTGAAGTCGCTCTTCGCTACACAAATTCCTCCGCCTGATGGCGTGCTGCTCACCCGTGCCGATGCGCCACGCTTGTTTCGCATCCTCGACCAGATGTGTCAGCGTATGGATACTTATCCGATTGAAGAGGTGGTTATCGTGCCGGAGATGACGGCAGCAGTGGCGCCCTGGACCGCACGCACCGCTCTTCGGCGCATCCGTTATACCCTGATACTGGGACTGCCTCTGATGGACATACTCAGCCCCGACCAGATGCGGGCTGTGGTAGCCCATGAATTAGCGCACCTGGTACGCTCTAACGATCAGCACGGCACACTTGCCAGAGCCCTGCGTCTTTACTGGTTCTGGAAACGCATGCTCGACCTCGCCGAAAGCGATGAGCAGGGAGCATTTGTGGCGCCTGCCGTCCTATCCTTTTACTCCAGATTCCTGCCCCGTTTCCACCTTCTCAGCCAGGTGGCTGAACGACAGTATGAACAGTATGCGGACAGAGTGGCTGCGGCAATCGGCACACCTAAAGCCTATGGCGATGCGCTCATTCTGCTCGCACTGGGCAACAGGTGGCTTGCGCAAGTGTTCTGGAACCGCATTCTGGAAGAAGAACTGTATACAATAATCAACCCCTTCGACAGTCTACGCCAGTCGTGGGAGCAACACTATCCCTCGCCTCGTTTCCAGCGGTGGCTTGGCTTGCAGCTGCTGACAACAAACGACCCGAACGATCCACACCCGTCGCTGCGCAACCGCCTGCGTACCATGGGCTACCTGCCCGCACAAACCGACCTTTTGACCCCTGCGAAGGTAGAGTTACCTCCTTCCTCCGCTGAGACTGCCTCCGAATTTCTGCTGGGGGACAGTCGCAGCTCCATCTCGCAGTCGCTCTTCATCTTCTGGCACGACAACATCCTGCCGCAATGGCGTCAGACCCAACAGCAGATCAGGGAAGCCAAAGGGCGCCTCGCTGTGCTCGAAGGCAAAACGTCTCTGAGCGAAGAGCAAATCGAAGAGAGGCTGACGTTAGCTGCCAATTTTCGCTCTCGAGAGCAGGCAATAGCTGACGCCCAATCGGTGTTGCAGAGCCACCCCCAACACGCCGCGGCGCACTATGTACTGGGTGGTCTGCTCATCGACGAACAGCCCGAGCAAGCTATCCCTCTCCTCGAACGCGCAATGCAGCTGGACGAGTCCTACATTGTGCCGGCATGTGAACTGCTCGCTGGCTACTGGGCTGGACAGGGCGACTGGGAAAAGGCAGATCACTATCGCCGACGCGGGCAACAGCACTATGAAAAGGTGTCGGAAGCGATTTATGAGCGCACTGAAATTAGTCCCGACGACCCCTTCGAGTCTGCAGACATTACCCCAGCCCAGGCTCTTGCCCTGCGCAGATACCTGTGGCAGTATGAGCAGATACGCGCGGCTTACCTCGTACGCAAGGTGGTGAAGCAGTATACGGACGAGCCACTGTACGTGCTGGCACTGCGTTTGCGCAGTCATCAATTCACCCAACAGGAAGCCGCCCTGCTGGAACAGGTAGCCCAGCAGTTGCCCGTTTCTCCACCACTGAGCCGAGACCGCATCATGGTGCTGGCACTAGTGCACCGCTTTGCCCCCCTGACCAGGCGTCTGCAACAGATACGCAAGGCAACGCTCTTCGAACGGTAAGGGAGCGTACCGACCCCATCCCATCCAACCTGCAGCCGAGCTGGACACGCAGGATTACCCCGGTGCTACTGCGAATAAACAAAAAGTAGCACGTACATGGAGGTAGAGGGACTATGAGAACATCTCGCTGGGCGGTGTGGTGGATAGTCGTGATAGCCCTGTGGTTGGTCGGCTGTGCGAAGAAGGAGAGCACGACCACTACCACGCAGGCTCCATCGGGCGAGAAGAAGGTGCGCATTGTGCTCATCACCAACGGCAATTCGCCTTTCTGGGATCCGATGGAGGTGGGTATGAAAAAGGCGGCGGAGGAGCTCGGCTGCGAAGCGATCTCGCGACGTCCCACTACCGACTCCCCTGCCCTGCAGAGGCAGATTATCGAGGAATATCAGGCGCAGAAGGTGGACGGTATCGGCATTTCGGTCATCGAATCGGACACCATTGGTCCGATTATCGACGATCTGATGAACAGTGGTATTCAGGTCGTCACCTTCGACTCGGACGCAGCGAACTCCAGGCGCATCGCTTACATCGGCACGAACAACTTCGAGGCGGGTAAGGCAGCAGGCGAAGCGGCAAAGAAGCTGCTCCCCGAAGGCGGTAAGGTATTCGGCTTCGTGGGCAACCAGAACGCTCCCAATGCCCGCGAGCGCATTGCCGGTTTCAAAGAGGCGGTGAAAGGCACCAATATTGTGCTGGTGGATGTGTTCGACGACAACAAGGACCCCGCCAAGGCGCGTGCCAACGTGGAGAACGTGCTGCAGGCGCATAAAGATGTGAAAATGCTGCTGGGACTGTTCTCCTACGACGGTCCACAGATTGCGGCGGCGGTGAAAGAGGCGGGGATGCTCGGCAAGGTCAAAGTCCTCTGCTTCGATGCCGAACCGGAGACCATCAACCACCTGAAGCGCGGCGAAATCGACGCCACCGTGGTACAAAAGCCTTATGAGTTCGGCTACCGCTCCGTGCAGTTGCTCTACAAGATTATCACGCTGGGCGATGTGGACAAGGCACTGAAGGAGTTCGAAGCCGAATCGGGCTATAAGGTCGCGCCCGGCAACGTTATCGACACTGGCGTGGAGATCATCACCCCTCAGAATATCGAAGAGTACCTGAAGCGGCTGCAAGAGCTGGGCATTAAGTCATCGTAGGAATAGCCAATGTTGCGCTACTGGGCAGGACGCATTTTACGCACCCGCGAGTTCGGCGTGGTGGTGGTGCTGATACTGCTGGTACTGTTCATCAGCTCCACCGAAAAGGGTGAGGCTTTTCTGGGACCCATCAGCCTGCAGAACCTCTCCCGCCAGATTGCCTTGCTGGGCGTGTTTGCCATCGGCGAGGCGGTGGTGATTATTGCCGGAGGGATTGACCTCTCGGTGGGCACATTGATTGGCTTCTCGGGCGTGCTGTGTGCCTATCTGCTGGCGCGAGCGGGCTGGTCGCTGGGCGCGAGTATCCTTGCGGTGCTGGTGTTCTCGGCAGCAATAGGCATGGTGCACGCCTTGCTGATTCACCGCTTCCGCTTGCTGCCCTTCATCGTCACGTTGGGCTCGCTGTTTATCTTCCTCAGCGTCGGGCAGCTCATGACCAACAACGTGCCCATCCCCGTCTCGCCGCAGGATTCTCCCTATTCGGAGGCGTTTCAGTTTCTGGGCAACGGCAAGATATGGAATGTGCCTGTGCCGGTTTACATCCTGCTGGGGGTGCTGGTGCTGGTTTCGGTGCTGATGCATTTCACGGTCATCGGCAGGCACATCTACGCGCTCGGCAATAACGAAGAAGCCACGCGCCTGTCGGGTATCAGCGTGCTGCGCACGCAGATGATTGCCTACGGGCTGTGCAGTCTGCTGGCGGGGCTGGCAGGCATTCTGTACGCCTCCTACCAGCGACAGGGCATTCCTGGCAGCGGGCTCTCGTATGAGCTCAAAGCCATCGCCGCGGCGGTGGTCAGTGGTTGTAGCCTCAGCGGTGGTCAGGGCACGGTCATCGGCGCGGTGATTGGTGCCGCGCTACTGAACGTGATACTCAGCGGAATCAGTTTCGTGATTCAGCAGGGGGCATCCAATTGGGAAGGCACTGTCGTTGGCAGCATCCTGCTGATCACTGCTGTGCTGAACCGCCTGCAGCAGCAGTGGCTGGCTCGGCGTCGCTGATCTCTCTGTTCGCAACGCTGTGCTCTCCCATGCGCTGGAGTAGACTGTATCTCCTATACATCCGGTGCTTTTGCGGGAGCACCGATAACATCCCTCTGCCTTGTTTTCGTATATAATGAAGGTAGGTTACTGTTCATTACAGGAGGTCAACCCGATGGTGAAATCTTTGGGTGTAATGGTTGCCTTAGCGGGTGTACTGGCGTGCACCAGCGCTCTCTGGGCGCAGGAGGAGGCACCCAAACCAGTTGCCAAGCCCCCTGCGCCGGCGATGAACTTGCCACCAAAGGCTCAGGTGCCGAAGAAGCCTCCTCAGCCTAGCCCGAGAGAGAAGGCACTTATGGCGCAGCTCAACCAGCTGGAAAAGCAGCGCGATATTCTCATCCAGAAGTCGGCGGAGCTGGATAGGAAACGGTTCAGTACGCAAGACCCTGCAGAGCGCAAGCGGCTGGAACAGCAAAAACTGGCTCTGCTGAAGGAGATGGACGCCGTCGTGACGAAGCGCAACGCGGTATACAAAGCATGGCAAAAAGCGGCGATGGAACGGTGGCGCAAAGAGAACCCTGAGGCGTTCCAGAGCCCACCGGGGATGCCGCCAGGCATGACGCCGGGGATGCCTCCACAGATTATCGCCAAGCAGATTGAGATAGCCAAAGAGCAGCTGGCGAAACTGAAGAAGCAGGGGAAGCCAGACACCGACCCCCAGGTGAAGATGTATCAAGAGCGTATCCAGCGCTATCAGCAGATGCTGAAGGCGTCGGCTGCCCGACCTTCCAAGCCGGCGATTGCTCCCAAGTGAGCACACAGCCAACGGAACAAACGTTTGTCACACGTATCCACCTGCTGGAAGAGCATACGGTCAACCGGATCGCAGCAGGCGAGGTGGTGGAACGCCCCGCGTCAGTGGTGAAGGAGCTGGTAGAGAACAGTATTGACGCGGGGGCGCGCACCATCAGCGTGGAAGTAGAGCAGGGTGGCAAGCGGCTCATTCGCGTGACCGACGATGGAGAGGGGATGAGCCCCGCTGACGCCTTGCTCAGCATCCAGCGACACGCCACCTCGAAGATACGCGATGCGGAGGACCTGCAGTCTATCGTCACGCTGGGCTTTCGAGGGGAGGCACTGCCCAGTATCGCTGCCGTCAGCCGCTTTGAACTGCTTACCAAACGCGCCGACCTCGATACCGGGATGCGCCTGCTGGTGGAAAATGGGCAGGTGGTGGAAGCGGAGGAATGCGCTGCCCGTAATGGCACTGCCGTCACCGTGCGCGACCTGTTTTACAACACGCCTGCTCGCCTCAAGTTTCTGAAAAGCGTTGCCACCGAGCTCTCGCATATCACCGAGCTGATGACGCGCTTTGCACTGGCGTTTCCAGAAATCTCCTTTCGCCTGCTGCACAACGGGCAAGAGATTTTCGTCTCACAGGGAAGCACCGACCCCCGTCATGCTCTGTTGGCGGTATTCGGGCGTGAGGTTGCCAGAGAGCTGCGCAGTATAGACTACACCGAAGGCACCCTGCGCATCACCGGCTATGTGTCTCCACCTCACCTGACGCGCCCCACACGTGCTATGCAGAGCTTCTTCGTCAACCGTCGGCTGGTACGTCACCGGGTGCTCTCCAAAGCGCTGGACGATGCCTATCGCACACTGACCCCGGAAGGGCGACATCCCATTGCAGCCATCTTCCTGCAAGTGCCCCCGTACAGCGTGGATGTGAACGTCCATCCCACCAAAGCGGAGGTGAAGTTTTCCCATGAGGGCGAGGTGTACCGCGCGGTGCTGAACGCGGTGCGACAGGCGTTGCTCCAGCAGGGCATGATGCCCTCCGCATTGCCCGGACTGCAGAGCGGACTGGATATTCCCCAGCCTGCTGAACGACCAGCTACTGGACAAACCGCCTGGCAGCCTTCGCCGTTGCCACCACAGGAGGTGCTTCACGCCGAGCTGTTGCGTCGAGCGGGGATTGACCTCACGCAGGCTCCCTCTACGGAAGTGCAGCCCACCGCTCGTCCCTATGCAGAGATGCTCGAAGGCTTCCAGGTACTGGGGCAAATCCATCGCACCTATATCGTCGCCTCTTCGCTGCGTGGTCTGCTGATTATTGACCAGCACGTGGCGCACGAACGTGTGCTGTACGAGAAACTCACCGTGTTGCGCCAGAAACAGCCTGTCCCTGTCCAGCACCTGCTGACGCCGCTGGTGTTTCATCTGGACCGACGCACCGCCGCTCTGCTGGGAGAGCATCTGCAGGAGCTCCAGCATATGGGCTTTCTGCTGGAACCGTTCGGCAGCGATAGCGTGGTGTTGCGTGGTGTGCCGGCGTGGCTGGGTCAGCGCAACGTGGAGGCTCTGGTGCGCGACCTGTTGGATGAAATCTCCGATCTGGGCGTGCAGCGTCGCCTGCCCCTGACCGACGAGACACTGGTGGCAACCACCGCGTGCAAGATGGCGGTGAAGGCGGGCGATGCTCTCTCCCATGCCGAGATGACGCACCTGCTTCAAGAGCTCGCAGATACCGAGAACCCCTACCTGTGCCCGCACGGTCGTCCCGTCGTGCTGGTACTCAGCTTGGAGGAGCTGGAGAAGCGCTTTAAGAGGGGATAAAGTCATCTTTGTTCCCCACCGCCTGTGACTCTCAATCACCGGGTTTATCGCAGAGTGTGATGGACACTTGGCAAACCAATAGTGTCAGAACATCGGCTGGCACTGGAGCCGGACCTGCCAGCGCTTCGCGCCGCGTTGCAGAAGCACACGCTTCCACATTCCCTCCTTGCCCACCAGCCACTTCTGTACTTCAGAAGGAGGAACGCACCGGGTGGATCGCCCGTCTATCGCCAGTACCTCGTCCCCTCGTTCGACACCCGCTTCCCACGCGGAGGAAAGCGGTGTGACTCCTGCCACCTTTGCGCTCTCCGCTGTCAGGTCCAGCACGATGCCCACGGTCGCAGCGTCGTCCAGTGGCGCAGGTTGGGGCATGCGCTGCAATACCACCGTGCGCATCGGGTAGTCGATGGTCAGTCGGAAGTGGCGAAGCAGGTTATTGCCCAGCAAGCCGAATCCCGCTTCAGAAAGTATCTGCACTGGTGCGCCTTTGGGGGCGGGAGAAGAAAACATCAGCGTGACGCCGCGAACCGTCTCCCCTGCGAGCCTGACCACACTGGCTCGCGCCGCGCGGGGAACACTTCCTGCGCCTCCCACTCCGAGCGTAAGCCCCAACGATGCCGCACGCAACGGCTGCCACTGCTGTGCCGCCTCCACCGGAAGGATGCTCATCGCGGCGCCGGTGTCCAGCAGCATCGGCACCTTGCCGATGTCCTCCACCTCTACCTCTAGCATCGGTGTCGCGCCGGGAAACGGAGCGGTGATGGCTGTACCAGCAGGCAGTTTTCCGCCCGGTCTCTCCAGTGTCACCGTGCGCCGGTGATAGTCCAGCGTCACGCGGAAGCGGTTCAGCACGTTGAAACCGAGTATCCCTCCAAACCGGCTGCCACCTATCAGGCGAATCAATCCCAGGTCGGTCACCGCTACCTGCACATCCCGCAGGCGTACATTGCCTATCTGCAAGCTCGCCAGGCTGGTTACCGAAGCTTCGCCCTGTCCGCTGGCTCCCAGCACGTTCATGCTCTCGCCTGGCGGCAGGCGCAGCGCTTCCGCAACCGGCTGGTCCACCACCGTGATACCTGCGCCGGTGTCCAGCATCATCAGGTATTCGCGCCCGTTCAGCTTCACCGGCACGAATATCTCACGCTGGGAGAGACGAACAGGCAGGTTCACGGGCAAGCCTGCCGGTGGTGGCAAGGGGGCGGGCGCTTGTAGTTTCGACAGAAGAGCATGTCTGGGCAGGTGTTCACTCTGTTCCCAGCGTATCGTCTGGGCGTGACGGTCGTCTTCGTATATCCTCACCTCTGCAGGGAGGTGCATGCCCTCCTCTTCTTCTTGCCAGCGGGTGGGTATCATGGTGAACTGGGTCGGTCGGCGACGCAGGTCATCGCTCTCGTGGTAACCCCATGCTATCAGATTGCCTTCGGAGTCGCAGTAGATGTCCCATGGGACGCCCGTATGCGGAATCACTTTCAACCATCTTGCTGGACGCCCATCGGGCAGGCTACAGTTGCCGCAGTCGATCACGCCCAGATGGCCATTCGCTCCCTGCAGCAGCACTCTGCGCAGATTCAGGAGAGAGAGCCGTGCAGGTTGTTGCACGTTGCTCACGTCCAGCGGGAGAACCAGCCCATGCTGTCTACGCCACCCGGAGCCAGTGCGTGCGTCGTACGCGCTTTCGCTGTGGACACCGCCCACGCGCAGGAGGACGTGGAAGCTGTCGCCGTCCTCCGTGAGGGTGATGGTGCCCGCGTTACTCATCGGGTAGAACACCTGCACCGTGCCCTGCAGGCGCAAGATGGCCAGAGGTTCTCTGGGGGACGCAAGGGCAATCTGGGAAGCGGCTTTCTGCAGCAGCTCCTGCGGGGATTTGTATGCCCACCAGGAACTCGCCCCTCTGTCCCCCTTCTCTGCGGGAGAAGAGGGGAGAACACCTTGCTCCCCTCTCTCTGTGAGAGAGGGGCTGGGGGAGAGGTTTGCATGAGCAACAGCGCTTGCCATCACCCCTATCCACCACAGGGCGACGGCAATTCTCCAATGCCGACCACGCTTCAGGCGCGTACTCGCGCCGTTTCCAATTTCAGCTGACCACATGCAGCAGAAATATCGTGTCCTTTCTCCACACGTTGTGTCACCGCGATTCCTGCTTCCTCCAGTACCCTGCGGAAGCGAGCCACGCGCGACGGTTCGGGACGGGTGAATCCCTCCGGGGTATCCACCTGGTTGAACGGTATCAGGTTGACATTGCACACCAGACCCTTCACCAGTCGCGCCAGAGCGTGTGCGTGGTGCGGTTCATCGTTCACGCCGCGCAGCAAGAGATATTCAAAGGTCACTTTGCGTCCGGTCACTTGCGTGTAGTGCTGAGCGGCGCCTATCAGCTCCTGCACCTTCCACTTCCGTGCGACAGGCATGAGACTCTGGCGCAGTTCATCATCGGGCGCGTGCAGGGAGATGGCGAGCGTTATCTGCAAGCGATGCTGCGCCAGCTCCTCAATAGCCGGTACGACGCCGACCGTGGAAACGGTGATATGTCTTTGCGAAATACCCACTTCGCGGTTCAGCAGCAGGATGCTCTTCACCACCTCCTGCAGGTTCCACAGCGGCTCGCCCATGCCCATGTATACCACGTGACTGATACGCTGTCCTGCTGCCTGCTGGATGGTAAGCACCTCGTCCACCATCTCGCCGGCGGTCAGGTTGCGGCTGAAGCCCATCTGCGCGGTGGCGCAGAAACGACATCCTGCAGCGCATCCCACCTGCGAGGAGATACACACGGAAGCACGGTCCTCGTAAGGCAGAAACACCGCCTCTACCTGTTCGCCATCTGATAGCGCCAACAGATACTTTACCGTGCCGTCTGTGGAATGCTGAGCCCGAACGACTTCCAGACGTTTTAGAGGGAGTACGTCGGGGAGGGTATCCCGCAGGTTGCGGGGAAGATTGCTCATCTGCTCATAGGTATGCGCCCCCTTGCGGTATACCCATTCGGCTATCTGCTGGGCGCGGTAGTCCGGCTGCCCTAACGTACGCACCACCTGCAGTATCTCCTCGCGCGTTGCGCCGGGCAGGACAGGCATGGGGCTTTACTCCTCCACGATAATAGGTACGATGAAACAGCCGTCGCGCTGGTCGGGAGCGTTGGCGAGAATCTCCTCCTGGGGCAGAGAGGGCTGTACCGCATCCTCGCGGAGCACATTATACACCGGGAATGAATGCGCTGTAGGTTCTACGCCGGTGGTGTCCAGCTCCTGCAGGCGCTCGAACTGCGCCATCAGGTTGTTGATGTGCTTCTCCATCTGGCGCATCTCTTCTTCGCTCATCGCCAGCCGTGCCAGCTTCGCGACGTGGGCTATCTGTTCCAGAGTCAAACGCTGTGCCATAGCCGTTGCCTCTCCTGTTAATCTCTCACCGCTTGCGGGAGTACAATGGTATCCAGCGTTCGGTCGTGGTAGACACGCCGAATCGCCTCGGCGAACAGGTGCGCCGTCGGTATGACTGTGATGCGAGGATGCTGATGTGGCTGGGGAATGGTGTCGGTGATAGCCAGTTCTACCACCTCCGGCTGCATCACTCGCTGCACAGCGTCGCCTGCCAGCACACCATGTGTCGCCGCGACCCGCACTTCGGGGTTGCACCCCTGCCGAATCAACGCCTTCACACAGGATTCTACCCGTTTTCCCGTGACAATCATATCTTCGATAATCAGCGGTTTCAAGCCCTCCACCTCGCCAGCGAACTGGATATGTGCCGGGTTTTCGGTGCGTCCAGTACGGGCGTAAGCCACCGCCAGCGGAGCCTCCAGTTTCTGCGCCACCGCGCGTGCCAGCCGCACCGCCCCGGCGTCCGGCGCAACCACCACCAGATTCTCCTCTCTGAGAGGGACAAAGTGGTGCACCAGCAGAGAGAGCGCGCTCAGGTCGTCCACCGGGATATGGAAGAAGCCGGTGATCGCCTCCGCGTGCAAGTCCATCGTGATCACGCGATTGGCTCCAGCAGTGGTAAGCATATCCGCCACCACCTTCGCGGGCACAGGGTCGCGCGGCGTGACCTTTTTCTCCTGTCTCGCGTAGGCGTAGTAGGGTATCACCACCGTCAGCCGTGCGGCGGAAGCGCGTCTCAGAGCATCCAGCAGGATAAGCAGCTCCATCAGGTTGTCATGGATGGGGGGGCAGAGAGATTGAATCACAAACACATCGCATCCGCGCACGGTCTCGTGACATTCTACGCGCGCCTCGCCGTCGCTGAAACGGCGTACCATCAGCTTGCCCAGCGATGCGCCTAGTTCAGCAGCAATACGCTGAGCCAGAGCGGGGTTGCCATTGCCGGCGAACAGTTTCAGAGGACGACGTTGCCTCATGCAGAGAGAAAGGGGGGCAGCGTGAGCCGCCCCCGCCGTCTTAGAGTCGGTACCCGACAAGAATGGTGGTGCTATCGCCCCGAAAATCGTTCCCTTTGTCGGTGAGGTGATAGTTCAGCTCGATGAACAATCTCTCGTTGATGTCGTAGCCGAGCACGACCTTTCCACCGAATACAGACCTCGCGCTGACGCCCACAGGCTTGAGCACGTACACTCCTGCCCCCACGCCAATGTAGCCCTTGAACTTCTCAGAGGGGTCCACCGAGAACACCTGCGTCAGGGTGATAGCAGTAATGCTGGACGATTGACCGCTCTTGCTGCGGGTGTAGTAGTCGACGCCCAGCAACAGTTCCCCTTCGCCGATGGGGGAGCCACCGCGCAGCTTCACATCCGCGCCCACAGCCAGCCACACGTCACCCACCGTACGCATATTCGCGCGGTTGACCACATTCGCCCCCAGCCGCAAGCTCACATCGGTGGACGGGTTGTCGAACTGCGCCAGAGCCTGTGGTGCCGCCCAGATACCAAAGGTCAGCGCCAGAACACACAGCGCTACCAGACGAGACAAGCCTTTCACTCGCATTCCTCCTTGTGCCGAATTCGCCCCCAAGGCAGCAGTCTTCCGCGTTGCCTGCTACCTCTTTAGCATTATACGTTTTCGCCGTGTGTATGTCAAATCTCCTGCTCGCACCTCTCTTCGGAGGTTCTGAGGGCAAGGCTTCGCCCCACCCTTGGGGAATACCCTCTGACCTCCACGCTGAAGCACGCCGTCGCATCCCCAAAGCAAATGGCTCGGCAGGAGCCTCGCCCTTCAGAAAAGGGAGCCTGTGCAGACTACTCGTCCCCTATCTCGCCGAAGTGGCGCACCAGCACCCCGAAATCAAACAGCGTCACCTCCCCATCGCCGTCTAAGTCCGCGCGAACATCCCATTTCTCGTCACCGAGCATGCTGCCGAACGCCGCCACCAGCCTGCCGAAATCAAACAGCGTCACCTCGTTGTCTCTGTCGATGTCGCCGTTGGTGAGTGAAATCACCAAGCCCAGCACACTGCCACCGCCGGTATCCACCTCCACCGTACGCCGCAGGTAGCTCAACGGCTTGACCGACAGCGCAAACTGCCCCACCGGCACTCCCGGCACCACGAACCCACCGTCGGGTGCCAGCAGCGGCACACGCCTCTCGATAATATCTGTGCGTATCTCCCAGTCTACCCATATGGGCAGACTGCCCACGAAGTCGTTGAACAGCAGGTAGCCCTGCACGATAGGAGCGTGGAACTCATCCGCGCCAATGTCCACCATGTCGTCCCCGATACGCTCCTCCACGTCGATGTCGATGTCGGTGTTCACCAAGGTGTTATCTCCCCCGTTGATGCAGGGCGAGCCGGGCAGTAGGTGCCACGCTACCAGCAGAGGTTCTTCGGAGATGTTGCCATCTGTGCCGATGGGGTCGCCGATGTCTCCCTCGAAGTTGTACGGTTCGTTGCCCCACACGCAGTTATGGCGGAAGGTAGAGGGCACAGGAGAGCGGATACCTCCTCCTGTGTTCAGGACCAGGATACTGTTTTGCACACCAGTGTCTGTGTTATCCGTCCACACGCCGCCCGCATCCGCAGAGATATTGTGGTCTATCGTACAGTTCGTCATCGCCAGGGAGGAGTAGTCGCTACAAAACACTCCTCCTCCGGACGTGCCGGCGCTGTTGGCAGAGACAATGCAGTTCGTCATCGTCAGGGAGGAGTAGTCGCTACAAAACACTCCTCCACCGGAGTAGTCGGTACTGTTGTTGGCGGAGACGATGCTGTTGGTCATCGTCAGGGAGGAGGAGCCCACACAGAACACTCCTCCACCAGACGCGCCGGCGCTGTTGGCGGAGACGGCGCATCTGGTCAGCGTCAAGAAGGAGTGGATATCACAAAACATGCCTCCACCGTCACCCCCTGAGCTGTTGGCGAAGATGGTGCAGCTGTTCAACACCAGATGGGAATGCACAACACCAAATAGCCCTGCACCTGCGCCCAAAACGCTGTTGCCAGAGATAACGCAGCCGATCAACTCCGGAGAAGATTCGTGGCAGTGCAGTCCACCGCCGTCGTAGCGAGCGTGGTTGTGGCTTATAGCGCAATCCATCAGCATCGGAGAGGCGTTGAGGCAGCTGATCCCGCCGCCGAACAAGGCAAAGTTGCCAGAGAGGATACTCTCGATAAACAGCGGGGACGATTGCACGCAGAATACCCCGCCGCCAGAGCTGGCGTTGTTGACAGAGAAAGTACAGCTGGTCAACCACGGGAAGGAGTTGTCGGTACAATACAACCCGCCGCCGTCGTAAGTAGCGCTGTTGTGCACGATGGTGCAACCGGTCAACTTCGGAGAGGAATCGATGCAATACACCCCACCACCGTCGTAAGTAGCGCTGTTGTGAGCGATGGTGCAGTTTGCCACGGTGAGCAGGTTCGCGCTCGCGGTCAGGTATAATCCCCCACCATACTCTGCCTTGCCGTTGCGGATGGTGAAACCATCCAGACGGAACGCTTGATCCGCACTGTCTGGTGAGGTGACCACACTGCCACCCTGATTGCCGTCCAGAACCGTCTCGTAGGGGTCAGGCTGGGGACGGGGAAAGGTGGGACGCTCGGAGAGGCTGCTCTCAGTGCCCCGGAAGCCGCCATACAGCGAAACACCGCTCTGGAGGGTGATGCGCTCGTCGTATACTCCATAGCGCACCCACACCTCGTCGCCGGGCAACGCCGTCTGCAACGCGGCGGTCACTGTGCGCTTCGCCGTCGTCCACGAAAGACCGTCCTGCAGGTCATCGCCCTGGGGGGAGACATACACCACTTTCGCACACAGGGGACTGCTCATACCCAGCAACAGAAGACACAGCACACCCATCCATCCATACTGCCCAGACCGTTTCACTCTGATCGCCTCCTTTCTTGGCATGATTTTCGTCTGGGCTGTGAGCAGGCAAACATTGCCTTTTCCTCTTTATAGAGGTGCAAGATTCGTACCACAGGAGAACTTTTTGGGGGTTTTGCGAGGAAAATTCGAAAAACTTGCGGGTATGCCCCCCATGTCCCTGCGAGCGACTCAGGAGTGAAGTAATCTCCGGCACCCACGAAGGGGATTGCCTGAGTGCTGGCGTATCCTCGCAAGGACACAGAGGCTCGGTGGGAGCCTCGCCTTCCACGCGCTTGTGTGGGGGGAGGTGCACTGTCGCGTCCGACGGGGGAAAGGTTTTGCCTCGCGCAAGTCGAAGTAACATTCCGTCATACACCAGCCGGTTTCACCCAGAGAGGGAGAGCATGTCCGAGAAACACGTGATTATCGGCACGGCGGGTCACGTGGACCACGGCAAGTCCACGTTGATTACCGCCCTCACCGGGACCAACCCCGATCGCCTGAAGGAAGAGCAAGAGCGCGGGATGACCATCGACCTCGGTTTCGCCTCGCTCACCCTGCCCGACGGACAGACGGTGGGCATCGTGGACGTGCCGGGGCACGAACGCTTCCTGAAGAACATGTTAGCGGGTGCGGGCGGGGTAGATGTGGTGCTGCTGGTGATTGCTGCCGATGAGGGCGTGATGCCACAGACGCGCGAGCATCTGGACATCCTGCGCCTTCTGGACGTGAAGGCGGGAGTGGTCGCGCTCACCAAGTGCGACCTGGTGGATGCGGAGTGGCTGCAGCTGGTCACCGAGGAGGTGCGTCAGTTTCTGCAGGGTACGCCGCTTCAGGACGCGCCGGTGGTGGCGGTGTCGGCGGTGACGGGGCAGGGTTTGCCCGAACTGCTACACGCTTTGCAAGAGGCGGTGGCGCGTGTACCTGCCCGTGAGGTGAACGCTCCCTTCCGCCTGCCCATTGACCGTGTGTTCACGCTGGCAGGGGCGGGCACGGTGGTGACGGGCACGCTGGTCAGTGGACGGGTGCGCGTGGGCGATCCAATAGAGATACTACCGCTCGGTCTGCTTTCGCGGGCACGGCAGATACAGGTGCACGGGCGCAAGGTGGAGGAGGCGGTTGCGGGCAGTCGCGTCGCCATCAACCTGCCGGGCGTGGAGAAGGAGCATCTGCAGCGGGGGATGGTGTGCGCGCCGCCGGGCGTGTTCCAGCCGACGCAGGCGTTCGATGCGCAACTGAGCCTGCTTCCCGATGCGCCCAGAGGGTTCGCGCACCGCACGCGCGTAAGGCTGTATCTGGGCACGGCGGAGGTCATTGGGCGAGTCTCCCTGCTGGACAGCGAGCGACTGGAGCCCGGTCAACAGGGCTTCGTGCAGTTGCGTCTGGAGAAGCCGCTGGTAGCCGCGCGGGGCGACCGCTTCGTTATCCGCACCTTCTCGCCCATGTTCACCGTCGGCGGGGGCATCGTGCTGGAGCCGCACGCACCCCGGCACAGACGGTTTGACCCTGCAGTGATGGAAAGGTTGCAGTCGCTGCTAGAGGGCGAACCGGAGGAAAAGGTGCTGACGATTCTGGCGCAATCGCCTGTCGGTATGGACGAAGCCGAGCTCGCCCGCCGCGCCGAGACGGAGGTGCGGAACGTACTTCCCATCCTGAACCGGTTGCACACACAGGGACAGGCGGTGCGGGTCGGCGATGTCTGGTTCGCGCGGAGCGTGTGGGATAGCCTGCGCCAGCGGGTGGAGAGCACGCTACAACGCTATCATCAGCAAAACCCTCTGCGCGCCGGAATGCCCCGCGAGGAACTGCGCTCCACGCTTGGCGGGCGGTTGCCCGCTCGGCTGTTTGAGGCGATGCTGCTGCGCTGGCAGGAGGAAGGACTTCTCGCCTTACAGGGCGCTCTAGTCAGGCTGGCGAGCTTTACCATCCGGTTGAACGAACGCCAGCAGCGGTTGGCGCAGCGGGTGGAACAGATATTGCGGGAGGCGGGAGTGACCCCTCCGCCCCTGGAGGTCATCTCTCAGCAAGTGAGCGCGCCCCCTGATGCGGTGCGAGCCATGATACAGGTACTACTGGAGCAAGAAGTGCTGGTGCGGCTGGAGGGAGACCTCTTCTTTCACCATGAGACAATAGACCGGCTCGCCGAGCTGGTACGGCGCACCATTCGGGAGAAGGGCTCGCTGAGTGTGGGCGAGTTTCGCGACCTCACCGGCTCCAGCCGCAAGTTCGCCGTGCCCCTGTTAGAGTACTTCGACCGCATTCGCCTGACGCGCCGGATGGGGGATGTGCGCGTGCTGGTGGAATAAGCTCATAGCAGGTTGTCGGAATCGCCCGCTTCGCCCCCTTCTTCACCGTCTGCGCCAGCCGCTTTCTTCTCCTCCTCGGCGAGAATCTCGTCGAACTCGTCGGTAAAGTCCTCGCCCAGCTCCTTGCCCATCTCCTTCACCCAGCGGCGCATGGTCCTGGGGTCCTCGGGGTCGCCGATTTTGTCAGGGTCCAGCATATCGTCTATCAGGTCATCCTCGTTGCGCAATCGGGCGAAGCGCGAAATGAGGCGCGTGACATCTGTTCCACCACAACGCGGACACTGCAACGGGTCGTCTTCGGCAATCACTCCCACCAGCACACTGAAACGCCTTCGGCAGGCATTGCACCGGTACTCGTAGATGGGCATAAAGCGTCTTCACCTCCATCCACATTATACCAGCCTCAGATCCAGAATATCTGATTGCCTCGTGCGCCGCTGAAGTAGTCTATGATAAGCCAGAAGCCGTTGCAGGTATACTGCCCCACTATCAGACCCAGGAAGAACGGTAGGGACAGCCGAAACCAGCGCAACCCGCCAAAGCGCAGGATAAGCCACTTGAGCAGCCAGGCGATGAAGCAGGTGAGCCATATCTCATCCATAATCCACGTACTGCCCACGCAGAAGCCGACGGGATGAAAGGGCCAGCCCACGAATCGCTGGCGCATCGCGCTCAAGAATCCCATCACCGCCGCGCCGAAGCCGGTCAGCAGCCAGCCGGTCAGGCTGGGCTCGGAAGGGTTGTTCATCTTTCCCTCTACCCATTTATAAGGAAATTGCGGACCGTCGATGAAAAACCAGCGGTTCAGGTTCACTCCACCCCGATCGTAAGCGAGCAGCAGGGTCACTGTGACCGAAGCCGCGATACTGACCAGAATAGACAGAATCATCGCCCCGAACAGCCCACGCGAACGTACGCCAGTGCGATCGGCGAGGCGTAGACCGTGTATGCTGGAAGCCATCACCGTCGTACGGATGTCGGCGGAATAGACCCAGGTGAGCCCGAGCGCGGCAAGGCCGCGCGGACCAAATGGCGTGCTACCCCATCCCGCCACGACGAACACCGGTGCAATCATTGCCGCCACCGCCTCCGCCAACCCCGTCTCCACCACCACGCGCGTCAGCCCGAAGAACAGCACCATCATGAACAAGAGGTAAAGCCATGTTGCCCAGTAGGGCAAGCCCGACCACCATATCCACACGCTCATGACCAGCAGACCGAGCACGGTGCCCCAGAAGGCGACAGGATAGCTGAGCACCTCCCCGCTGTCGTCCGCCGCTTTACCTCTGCCCAGCGACCTGCGCACCACGTCTGACAGGTGCGAGCGCGCTGCCCACAAACTGGTCGCCACCAGCATCAGCATCGCGCCCATGCCCAGATACTTGTAGGGGATGTACGGTGTGCCGTACGCCCCGCCCAGGTCCTCGCGAACCTCCACGCCGTAGATGTTCAGGTATCCGCGCACCACCATGAACAGCAGGTTGAAAAACCACAGGCTAAACAGCGCGTCCAGATTCGCCAGATAAAAGAAACCCAGCATGGGAAAGCTGAAGCGGAACGTCCACGTGACGGTCTCGCGGAAAATCGGTATGCGGGTGAAGACAGGTGGCGCAGGCACGGAAGGCGCATAGTTGTGCAGAGCAATCAGGCTGCCTACCGCAAACGGCAAGGCGAAGCCCAGCCAGAAGAGCGGTTTGCGCAGGAGCGGGTCCTGCTCGTTCACCATTTCCAGCGGCAGCTGGGTGACAGGGAAAGCCAGCCGCTCGCGCTCCATCCACTGTCGTCGGAATATCACCATCACCGCAATCATCACGAAGTACAGCGCCAGGATCAGTGGCATCCATACCAGTAGCGGGGGGAGCCATACCTCCCAGGGCACTGTTGCGCCCGGCTTCCCCTCAAAGAAGAGCCGAACCGCCTCCCTGTCGCGCGGCACGAGAAGCGGATGCAGGTGCGGATGTATCAGCCTTTCCCAGCCGTTGGCTGGATTGGCATAATAGATGACCGCGCCCAGCACGGGCAAAATCTGTGCCGTCAAGCCCAGGGTAGGCACCACGCAGGCGGTAATCATCATGATGTAGATGGTGATGAGTTCTGAGGGGCGCAGAGCGGTGCGAGCATTCAGGCGTTTCCACAGACCGTTCAGGAACACCACCAGCACAAAGAATACAAACACCGCTGCTGGGGTACTGTAGTCGAGGGTCATATAGGAGCCTTGTATGACATACAGTCCGTAAGGGTCTAGCACAGCGATGAGCAAAGAAGCCACAAAACCAATCCCTACCGCTCGCCAGCTCAGCGAGCGCGCTCGTCTTTCGTGCGGCATTAATAGTTTTGAACCCCTCCCTGAGAACCGTTCGCCTTAGAGAACAGATGGTGGTTGCGTTCGCCCGCAACCACCTACAAGGTCGATCGCAGACAAAAGGTCAGCCTCATCGTCCCTGAGCTGGCGGAGCCGCTTGCCCCGCAGGCGGAACGTAAACAGGTGGCATGCCCGGCGCAGGCGACACCCATCCTCCTTGAGGTATTCGCTGTTGCAGCTCCTGCACCTTGGTTTGCATCATCTCTTCCTGACTCACTTGCCGGCGTGGGAATATCGGTGTAATGAACTGGTTGACAAGGAAGAGGACGATGACCAGCAGCACCACACCCGCCAGCACTGCCACGCCCGGATGGACCTCACGCTGCCGCCAATCGGAACCTTGTGAACTACCGCCACGACGAATCGTTTGCGGCATAGAATTCACCTCCTGTAATGCTAAAGGGGTGCTCCCGGTTGGGGAGCACCCGTACCGTTTTAATCAGACGAAGCCGTGTGCTGGCGCATAAAGGTATCCCGCTGGAACTTCACGTGCCCGTCGGCGAAGATCAGGTTCTGACCGCCGTTGTGCGGGTGGAGAGCCCGGTCGTTGGACCGCTGTACGGGCATCACCGTACCATCTTCGTTCAGTTGCCCGTTCTCCAGCACCCAGAAGTTAGGATCAGTCTTGGCTCGTTTCAGGGGGCGATTTGGATGATAGCCAGCGGGGAAGCCACCTTCTGCAGGATACGCCGCCGCCATCTTCGCCAGGATAGTGGCCCGATCGCCAGGGTACGAGCTCATGTCGCAGCACTCAGCAAACATCGGCCCGAGACCCACTGGTCCCTCCATAAACACGATGGAGTCCGCCGGGTGGGTCAGGCGAGCCAGCGTTGCTCCCTTTGCACAGCCCCAACCCCATCCCTGGCATCCGGGGTCCTGTCCGCACAAGAAGTCCGCGCCACCTCCCGCCGCTGCGCCTGCACTCTCTGGGTTGATGGGGTCTGCGTTGACGTAGCTCTGGTTAATACCGTAGGTCAACGAACCCCATCCACTCTGGCCGCCAACGGCAGGAATGAGCGCGTCGCCGGTCGGACAGGTGAAGACACCTCTGTTGCCCTTGGAGACGGGGGTACCGGAAGCATCATAGTTCGCCGCCCGTCCTGATTTCACGTAGGGATAGATGAGGTCGGGCCAGTACTGTCCCCAGGGCGTTCCCGTGTAAGGCGCGCGGAAGTTGGGGTCCACAACGGGGAAGCACCCACGAGTCAGGTTACTCTTGACCCACATGGGCGGACCGGTCTCATCATAGTCCTGTGCGTACATGGCCCAGGCGGTTCCGATGTTCTTCATATTGCTGGTGCAGGTTGCCTGGCGGGCTTTCTCCCGTGCCTGGGCGAACACGGGGAACAAGATCGCTGCCAGTATCGCGATGATCGCGATGACCACCAGCAACTCAATCAGCGTAAAAGCCTTGCGAGACATGTCTTTCACACCTCCTGATGAAATGTTGGTTTATTGCGTTCTGGTTGGCACATGGTGCCATGGCGACAGGGCATTACTTTCGTCCTGCTGCAAACATCTGCCAGCTAACCACCTCCTCTCACACGGACAGCCGTCAGGGAAGACGTTACTAAAGCTACGGAACCGGTGGTGGAAGCGCGAACACGCAGGTTCACAGGCAGTACCACGTGCTGGGCAGGGGTCTCCGGCTCCCGAAGACGCCGCACCAGCAGACGAACTGCTTCTGCCCCCATGCGCAGCGACTGCTGATCCACCGTGGTCAGACTGGGGTTCACCAGTTCTGAGAGCTCCATGCCGTCGTAGCCGACGACAGCTATCTCTTCCGGCACCGCGATGCCTTTCTCGCGCAGGTATCTCAATGCACCCACAGCCAGCAGGTCATTCATGGCGAACAGAGCGGTGGGTGGCTGAGGCAGTTGGAGCAAAGCTTCCGTTTGCGCGCTGCCCTGGTGCAGGTACTCGTCCCAGCCGTCGCGTCGCTTACCGATGGCGTGTCCAATTAGCGCAGGATCGAAGGGCACCCCAAACTCTTCCAGCGCCTGCTGGTATCCGCGTAACCGTTCGGTGCAGGTAGTGGCTTTGCGCGCGGAGATAACCCCGATCCGCCGATGACCCAGCTCCAGCAGATGGCGCGTTGCCAGGTAGCCTCCCTGCACGTTATCCGAGGTCACCCGGTCTACATTGAACTCAGGCAGATAGCGGTCCACAAACACGAACGGCACGCCCTGCACCAGCAGTTGTCCATAGTGCGCATGGTTCTGGTTGCCTGTTGCAGGTGCGATGACGAAACCTGCCACGTGCGATTGCAACTCCAGCAGGCACTGTCGCTCCTTTTCTGCATCGTTGTCGGTGGAGCGTACCAGCAGTTTATAGCCATGCGCTGCTGCTTCTTGCTCCGCCCCACGGATGATTTTGCCGAAGAAATCCAGCTGTACGTCCAGCGCAAGCAGGGCAATCAGTTTGGGTTGTGAAGAAGAAAGCTCACTCTGCCGCACGAAGGTGCCTTTTGCCGGAATGCGCACGACTAACCCCTCTTGCTGCAGGAGCGCCAGCGCGTTCCGAACCGTCACCCGGCTAACCCCAAAGCGCTCAATCAATGCTGCCTCGGTAGGAAGCTGCGAGCCTGGCGGGTAGTGACCGTTCTGTATTTCCGCCTTGAGCGTGTGGTAGATTTGCCTATACAGTATCTGTTCGTCCATCATGGCACCATTACGATAATAGAATACGTTACAATACATTTTATTATCTACAGTATACAGCGGGTTTGCAAAAAAGTCAAGAGCTTGGAGCTACACTTTGGGTAAAATTTGTTGAATATATCCACAGGAAACAGCCAGACACACTGTTGGTTGCTCAAGCCTGATTGTTCTGGGGTCACAGGATGGCAACGCCACCCGTGTCCTGCTGGGCGAAGCGAAGAATCTTTTTTTCAGTGGCACTCTGAGTTAGTCTGTCCAGCATGGTTCTCGCCATCCCTCTGGAGGGCGAGGCTCCTGGCGAGCCATTGGGGGACGCGATGTTCGGCTCACCGGGAGGTTCGCTCTCCAAAGGTGTGCACGCCACCACCCCTCCCGTGCGAAGGAAATGCAGGAGAATCGGCGTGGTAACAGGTATAGTATATTCCCATGAACCACCTCTTGAAAACCGATGCGCCGGTTCTCTCCGTGCTGATCGTCAACTGGAACACGCGCGAGCTGTTGCGAGCGTGCCTGCAGTCGTTGCGTCGCTACCCTCTCTCCGAGCCGATGGAGGTGTGGGTGCTGGACAACGCCTCGCACGATGGCAGCGCGCAGACCGTACAAACGGAGTTCCCCGAAGTGCATCTGATAGCCTCCGAGCGCAATCTGGGCTACGCCGCGGGCAATAACCTGCTGTTGCAAAAGGCGCAGGGCGAGTATCTGCTGCTGCTCAATCCCGATACGGAGGTGACGGCGGGCGCGCTGGATACCGCTGTGCAGTACATGCGCCAGAATCCCGATGTCGCCGCGCTGGGTGCGAAGCTGATACACCCCGACGGGCGCGTGCAACGGTCGGTGCGGGGCTTCCCGGAACCCGAAGCGGTGATGTGGGAGTATTTGGGACTGGCGAGGCTGTTTCCGCGCTCACGCCGGTTTGGCGCGTATCGCATGACGTGGTTCACCTACGACCATATCGCCGAGGTGGATCAGCCGATGGGAACCTTCCTGATGCTCTCCCGACGCGCTGTCAGCGCGGTGGGGCTGATGGACGAGCGGTTTCCCATCTTCTTCAACGAGGTAGACTGGTGCTATCGGGCGAAGGGGATGGGCTTCAGGATAGTGTTTCACCCCGGTGTGGTCATCATCCATCACGGCGGGGCAAGCACGCGGCAGGTGCGTCCGCAGATGATATGGGAGTCGCATCGCTCCCTGCAAAAGTTTTATGCGAAGCATTATCGGCAACGCCTGCCGAAGCTGATATACTGGTTGATTGTGGCAAGCATCACCCTGAACGTCTGGCTGAAGACGCTGGGCAAAGGACGCGAGGGCTGGCAGAGTGAACGAACAACCTGATGTAAGCGTCATCGTGGTCAACTGGAACACGCGCGATGAACTGCGCGAGTGCTTGCTCTCGCTACACCCCTCGCATCATCCGGGCGTGCAGGTGGAGATTATCGTGGTGGACAACGCCTCCTGGGACGACAGCGTGGCGATGGTTAAGCGCGAGTTCCCGGAGGTGAAGCTGATTGAAAACCGCCTGAACGAGGGCTTCGGCAAGGCACACAACCGCGCCGCGCAGCTGGCACAGGGCAGGTATCTGATGTTGCTGAACTCGGATGCGAAGGCGCACCCGGGCTCGCTTAAAGCGCTGGTGGACTACGCCGACGCCCATCCCGACGCGGGTATCGTCGCCCCAAAGGTGCTGAACCCCGACGGCTCGCTGCAGTACTCTTGCCGACGCTTCCCCGTCTATGAGGCGGGGCTGTTCCGCAACACCTTTCTGGGCAGGCTCTTTCCGCAAAACCGCTTCGTGCGTGACTACCTGATGACCGACTTCGACCATGCGCACACGATAGAGGTGGACTGGGTGTCCGGCTGCGCGATGATGGTGCGGCGCGAAACGTGGCAGCAGCTGGGCGGATTTGACGAACGGTTCTTCATGTATTGCGAGGACGTGGACCTGTGCTGGCGGGCGCACGAGATGGGCTGGAAAGTGGTATACCACCCCAAAGCGGTGGTCACTCACGCCATCGGACGCAGTAGCGACAAGGCGGTGAACGCCATGATTCGGCAGTTCCATCGCAGTCATCGGCTGTTCTTCCAGAAGCACTACGCCCATCGCCTGCCGGTGTGGAGCCGCTTGCTGGTTCCGCTGGGATTGTGGCTGAGGGCGAACCTTTTGATAGCGCGAAATCACCTCATCGCACTGCGGCTGAAAATACTGGGCAGGTAGCGGTTTGCAGCTCGGCAGGAGCGTCACCCTTCTCTGGTGAACCCCAAGAACATGAAGAAGAAGCGTTTGAGTCGAAAACCAGCCGAATCTCCACCACTCTTGCGTCGGGGAATCGGCTTTTCCACGTGGCTCTTGAGTATCGCCCTGGTGGTGGCGCCGTTGACCACTGGTCGGCTGGAGATGGGCGGTGAACCTGTAGAGCCATCCCTGCGTGGGGTGTTCACTGCCCTGTGGACTACCGGAACTCTGCTGCCGGTTGCTATCTGGATCATCGCCCTGCTCGTGCTTGCCGCCACCATACTGGAAGGGAAAAGCCACCCTGCTGGCAGGGAAAACGTTCCCCCGTCAGCGCGTTTGCTGGCAGCCCTGTTGCTGCTATGGATGCTGGCATCGGTGGTGGTGTCGGCGTATCGGTGGGGTACGGTGGTCACGTGGAGCATCTGGGTGGTGGTGCTTGTTGTGGCATGGCTTTTCTCGCGGAGGGACGGGGAACAGGTTTTCACGGTTGGGCTGTCACTCGCTGGAGCGGGCACTGTTGCCGCTGCCCTCGCCATCCACGAGTATGCATGGAACGTGCGAGAGGTGCCTGACTGGCGGGTGTTTGGCACCTTCGCCAATCCCAATTTTCTGGCAGGATACCTGTGCCTGACCATGCCCGTCACGCTGGCACTGGCGATGGCTTCCTTGCCCGGTCAAGCCCCCATCCCTGAACCCTCTCTCAAAGAGAGAGGGGAGTGGCGCTGGCTACTGGCTTTCAGCGCGTGGATGCAGTCGGTCGCCATATTGCTCACAGGTTCCCGTTTCGGCACGGCGAGTGCGGTGCTCGCGTTGCTGGTGCTGGCGGGGTGGATGGTGCTCAACCGCTCGTGGAACCGCCAGCGTGCGGTGTTGTTTGGCGTGGTGTGTCTGCTGGTGATGGGCACAGCGTTTTTTGCTGCCCGCTCGCTGACAGCGCGCGTCACGCCGCAGGCGGCTCAGGCAGGTGAACACTCTGGTGGATTTCGCCTCTGGACGTGGCGCGGAACCCTGCGCATGGTGCAGGCACACCCTCTGCTGGGTACAGGGCTGGGCACCTACGAAATCGCTTACCCGCGCTACGCTCTCGTGGGCTTTACCCGTCTGGCACACAACTCCTACCTGCAACTGGCAGCGGAAGCGGGCATGCCTGCGCTGGTGCTTTTGCTGGGCACACTGGGGGTGCTGGCGTGGCGAGTTCTACGCACGGAAGTGCGCGCTACCAAAGCGGCAGATGCTGGTCGTTCAGGCTTTAGCCTGCCATACGACGCTCGCGTGCTCCGTGCGGGGCTGGCGGCAGCGATTGCCGCAGGGCTGGCGCGTAACCTGATCGACTCGGACTGGTCTGTCTTCGCCTGCCTGTTTACCTTCTGGGCAATCGTGGGGTTGATGCTTTCGCTCACCCCTCTCCCACTGGGAGAGGGGCAAGGGGTGAGGGAAACCTCTCTCCACCGCCTCTCTTTCGCCCACACCACCCTGCTGGCTATCGCTCTGGTTGTCTTAACCCTGCGCATGAGCGGCGCACTGAGCGCGAACAGCGCGAACTGGAACCTGTCGCAGGGGATACCGGACGAGGAGGGCTATCGGCGTGCGATAGGGTGGGAGCCTTTCAACGGTGACCATTACCTGAGCCTGGGGATGCTGTATCTGGGAATGGCGCGCGCGGGCGATGCCTCACGGGCAGGAGACGCGGAAAGGCTTCTACAACGCTCGGCAGAGCTGATGCCGCTCTCCAAAACGTGGTATCATCTGGGCAACCTGTATCGGGATGTGATGGGGGACCCTGCGAAAGCGGCCGAAGCCTATCGTCGCGCGCTGGAGCTGGATCCGCACGCTCTGCGCGTGATGGTGGAACTGGGCAAAACGTTAGAGCGACAGGGTAAACTGGAAGAGGCGGAGGCGGTGTATCGGCGGATGCTGGAGATAGAGAGCAGTGTGTACAACCGGGTGCGTGCGATCCCCGAGCTGCCCGAAGTGGACTACGCATTTGCCTGTGCAGGGTTGGCGCGGATAGCGCGGCGACAGGGCAAGCCAGACAGCGAGGTGCGTGAGCTGTACGCTCGTGCCTTGCAGATTCTGGACGCCGACCGCACCGTACGCGAGAAAAATCCGATGGCGCAGGCAATGCCTCGTACTCCCGAACGCGAGCGTGCGCTGGAGGAACTGCGACAGGAGTGTGAACGCGCCTTGCGGTGAGCGGATATGCCTGTAGAGTTCGCGCGACCGTGGATGTTGCTCTTGCTGGCGGTGCTGCCCCTCTTCTGGTGGGTACACCATCACAGCCTGGCAGCTCTGCCCCGCTGGCAGAGGCAGGCTTCGCTGTGGTTGCGCCTGTTGCTGGTGAGCCTCCTCGTCTTTGCGCTGGCTGGGGTGCGCTGGGTGCGTACCACCACCGCGCAGGCGGTGTTTTTTGTCGTGGATGGTAGCGCGAGTGTGGAGCCGCAGCAACGCGAGAACGCTCTGCAGTTTATCCGCGAAGCCACACGCCAGATGCGCGAAGACGACATGGCGGGTGTCATCGTTTTCGGCAGCGACCCCCAGATGGTCGTCCCGCTGAGCACACGCCCCGACCTGAGCCGTATCCCCGCCAGCAGCTCCCCCGAAATGACCGATATCGGACGCGCCATCAGCCTCGCGCTCGCTGCCTTTCCCGAAAACGCGGGGAAGCAGATAGTGCTCTTCTCTGACGGCAACGCCAACGCAGGCGATACGGTAGCGCAGGCATTACAAGCCGCCAGCCGTGGAGTGAAGGTGCACGTCGTCCCCTTCCCACGCGATGTGCGCACCGAGGCGCTGGTAGAAAGGGTGCAAACTCCCACGCTGGTCAAGGAGGGCGAGCCGTTTGACCTGCGCGTGTGGATACAGTCCACCCACGAGCAATCGGCGGAGCTGACCCTGCTGCGGGATGGACAGCCTGTGAAGACGCAGATGGTCGCGTTAAAGCGCGGCAAGAATCTAGTGCGTTTGACGCACCGCGAGGACAGTACGGGACAGTATCGGTATCAGGTGTCTTTGATGGCTACCACCGATACCTATCCCCAGAACAATCGTGGCGCAGGCTACGTGCGTGTGCAGGGCACGCCTCGCGTGCTGTACGTGACCGGTAGCGGAAAGCCCACCCCGCTGTCCACCGCCGCGCAATCACAACGTATCCGCGTGGATGTGGTATCCCCACAGGGGATGAAGACGCAGCCAGCACAACTGCAGGCATACGATGCAGTGATTCTACACAACGTGCCCGCTTATGAATTGGGCATCCCCGCCATGCGCGCCTTGCAGACCGCCACGCGCGAGCTGGGCGTCGGGCTGGGCATGGTGGGCGGGGAGGACAGCTTCGGCGCAGGGGGCTACTTTGAGACGCCTGTAGAAGAGGCACTACCCGTGTCGATGGACGTGCGTAAGTACCACTCTTTTCCCAGCGTGGGCATCGTGCTGGTGGTGGACGATTCGGGCAGTATGGCAATGCCGGAAGGCGGAACCACCAAGATGGAGCTGGCGAACCGCGCCGCGGCGACGGTGGTGCGTTTTCTGACCTCGCAGGATGAAGTGGGCGTTATCGCCGCCGGTTCGGATTGCCGCGCGGTGGTGCCGATGTGGCGTGTGGGCGAGAAGAAGGAGCAGATTCTGCGTGCCATCGCCGCCTTCCAGCCGGGTGGAGGGGGCATCTACGTGCGTCCAGGCATGGAGGCAGGTGCAAAGCTGATGCAGTTGAGCCGCGCCAAGCTGAAGCACATGATTGTGCTGGCGGACGGCGACGACTGCGACGACCAGGAAGGGGCGATACCGCTGGCAGCCAAACTGCGTCAGGCAGGCATCACCGTCACCGTGGTCTGTTTCGGACGCGGCAAGGATGAGGCGTTCCTGCAGCAGCTGGCGAAAGCGGGTGGCGGACGCTACTACTTCACCGACCGCATGGCAAACCTGCCCCAAATCTTCACCAAAGAGGCGATGATAGCCAGCAAGGCGCAATATATCGAGGAGCCGTTTTACGTGCGCTACACCGGCGACGAAATCGTTTCGGGGTTGAACTGGGAGAGTTCACCGCCGTTGCTGGGCTATAACACCACCACCGCCAAGCCGGGTGCGCAGATCGGGTTGCTCTCGCACAAAGACGACCCCATCTTCGCGGTGTGGCAGTACGGCGTAGGACGCAGCATGGCATTCACCTCCGATGGGCGGGCGAAGTGGTGTGCGCAGTGGGTCAAGTGGTCCGAATTTCCCGCTTTCGCCGCGCGCATTGTGCGCACCATCCTGCGCAGCCTGCCCGCCGACGAGGTGCGGACGCAGGTGAGCATTTCAGGCGGGAAGGGTTACGTGAGCGTAGACCTGTTACGACAGCCTGCTTCAGAGGAGGCAGGCTCGCGCTCGCTGACCGCCAAACTGATTTCACCGACCGGCCAGGTGGTACCGCTCATGTTGTCGCAGACGGGAGCCACCCATTACGAAGCCGCCTTCGACGCGCGGGGCTACGGAACCTACGTGGTCGCTGTACAGAACCGTCGTCCCAACGGCACGGTTGGCGTCAGTGTCGGCACGGACACCATCGCCTATTCGCCAGAGTATCGGGATTTGAGAGACAACCGGGCGCTTTTGGAGCAGGTGGCACGGCTCACCGGCGGCAGGCAACAGCCGTCGCCGCAGGATATCTTCGGCGCTCAGCGTGCTCCGGTACGGGTGCCTTCGGAGGCGAGCATTCCGCTGTTGTTCGTGGTGTTGTTCCTGTTGCCGGTGGATATCGCTCTCAGGCGCATCGTGTGGCAGACAGAGATGTTGCCGGAATGGCAGCAGGCATGGGGGCGCGTGCTCACCCGTTTGCGCCTGAAGCGGGGTGCGCCTGTTGCGGTTCCTTCCACGTCGCGGTTGTTGCAGCGCAAGCAACGTCTGCGCGAGAAATACGCGCCTGCGGAGGGCAGCACGCCTCCGCCCGTTGCAGGAACACCGCCGGCTTCTACTGAGACGGCTTCCTCACGCCCTGCTGCTTCTCAACCGTCCACTCCCGGCGAGCAAATCGGCAGGCTGCTGGACGCCAAGCGGCGGGCTCGCAAGAGAGAATAGCCAAAATCGCTCTCCCACAGCGTGGGAGAGCGATTCAGAGCACGGGTAAGGACTACCTGTATTCGCCCGCGATGAGCCGCTGTGCGACATTACGGCACGTATCTGGGGCAGGTTGACAGCAGTTATAGACGTTGTTGTCGTAGCCGTCATAGGGAAAAGTGCGTTCGCTCGGGCGCCGGAAGCATGTCCACTTCCAGAGGTTATTCGCAATCGCACCCTGGATCCGTGTCCACTTCACGTGTCCATCTGCGAACACAAAGTGTTCCCCTTCAGATGGTTCACCAGCCACCCGTACTGACGGGTGTGTCCAGCCAGTCAAGTGTTTTAGGGGTAAATACGCCAGAGACTTTTACCAGATGCGAAGCGATACCTTGCTACTGGAGCAGGGGAGAAGAGTAGGGGTCCTCAGGATATACGCCCCTACTGGAAACAGTGCACAAGCAGGAACGCCAGTGATGGAACTTTGAGTGCCTCAACACTGATGGTTACGGTAATGGGTAGATGGTAAACCTCTATCTGCGAACCGGCGCCTCAACGGTAGCGACCGTTTGGGAGAGCGATGGATGCAGGGCGAGGGCAACGCCTCCTCTTGCCGGCAAGAGGAGGCGTTCTTTTCGCTCTTACCTTCGCCTCAGTAGCCAGGCGAGACTGGCGATAGCCGATAGCATCGACAGCGCGGTGCCCAGGGTGAACTGCTCACGTGGCCGCTCTGCCACCACAATCTGGTCGTTCGGCTCCAGATACGGGTCGTCTGCCTTGCCTTCCTCAATCTCGCCGAAGTGGACCTTCACCGTCTGGCGTTTGTTGGATCCCGGCACTGCACGCAGGATTTTGATGTCCCACTTTCGGGCATACGGAGAAAAGCCACCCGCAGCGCCAATCGCCTCGCTCAGGCGCATCCGTCCCACCAGAGGCACCGGTCCCGGGCGGTTCACCCCACCAAACACCGACACGGTCACCGCCTCCTGCACAGTAGGCACCAGAATGCGGTCTCCGTTCTTCAGCACCACTTGCTTTGCGGGGTCCTGGGACATCGCGTCGGTGTAGTTGACCGGGATCTCCTCCGTTTGCCCTTCGTGGCGGATGGTGATGCGCGAGTTGTCGGCGTTGGGTTGCAAGCCGCCCGACTGCAGTATCGCCTCGCGGAAGGTGCTGCCCTCCTGCAGGGTCAGCGCGCCCGGACGTGCGACCGCTCCGGTGACAAAGATGGTCATCATCTGTTTGGCAGGTACCAGGATGACGTCATCGGGCATGATCTCTACGTTGGCAGCCGGGTCACCAAACTTGATGAACCGTTCCAGATCCAGCGTCATCTCCGCAGGGGCGGGTTGCTTACGGGTGAGCTTGATTCGCGCCAGGTCCGCGCTCTGCTCCGGCTCGGCGGCTTGGATCACCTCTATCAGGCGAGTGGGCATGTTTTCTCGCAAAGGCACCTTCCCACCTTTGCGCACTGCACCGGTTACCGTCACATAGCGCGGGAACCGCTCCAGTATCACCACCGTCACCACGGGGTCTACGTAGTACTTCTTCAGCATCTCGGTGAGCTTCTTGGTCAACCCCTCTTCGGTCTCACCGGCGACTCGGATGGAACCCAGCAGCGGCATCTTGATGTAGCCGTTGTCGTCCACCTTATACTGTCCGCTGATGTCCTTATCGCCGACGAGGGTGATGCCCAGAGTGTCTCCTGCACCGATTCGAATCGGCTCGTTTTGCGCCAGCAGCGATGGGATGGCGAAAACCGTTGCCAGCAGGATGCAAAGAATCGTCACGCGCTTCATAGGCGGCGGAACCCCCTTCTTGTGGCTTGCAAATGTGCACACAAACGTATTGTACCTCTCTTTGCCAGTGAATTGTGCCCCTGATGCTCGCAATTTCGCGAGCCTCTGAGATATATTATCGGTAGAACCGGTGCGAACACGCAGCGCAAGTGTTCTCCGCGTGAATGGCCATGCTCCTGCCGATCTGTCAGCCCCCCTGTTTTCCCCCCGCAGGCAGGGTGGGGCTGATTGCATCGGCTCACCGGGAGGTGCGCCATTCAAAGTAGCAAGGCGAAGACTCAAGTTTGACAAAGCACTATGGCTCGTACACCGCCCCCAGGAACAGCACTATACCCGTGCGGCTGTCGCGAATGGCGAAGAAGAACGGCCGATCCACCACCATTTTGAAGGGCGGACGTGGCTGTTGCACGGAAGTGATGCCCACCTGCACGGAGGTGACCGCAGCCGCTTCGGTGCCTTCTTCGTTCACCTCCGCCACCGCCTTGTGATGCACTTTCTGCAGGAACAGGTCGCGCACCTCACGCATGCCGGTGAAATCGGCACGGTCGGGGTCAAACGCCACTTCCATCCCCAGCGCTTTCAGGGCATCGTTCAGCGTCTTCTCGTATTCCATCTGGAAACGGGGCAGCTGCAGTTCGCCGTCGGTGGTCACCAGGCGGGACGTCCATTCCTTCCAGCTCTTCGCATCCAGCGACTTCAGCCACTCGTTCAGGCTGGTGCCCTCGTCGGGCAGGGCAATCACCATGCTCAGCCTCCCACCGCCGTACGGCAGGCTCACCATCTGGAAACCTTCACCCTTCAGATAAGGAAACTTGCTCGTTTGCATCATCATCGGCACGCGCTTCTGCTCGCCATTTGCCAGATGGAAGGGTTTCTCCTGCGTCAGGGATTTGTCGAACGGCTTCTGCCATTTGCCATGGAAGTAGATGGCGTTGATGAGGAACATCACTGTACTGGCGGGGATACGATCCACGATCTTCGGGATTTTGCCTTTGGTGTGAGCTTCCACCCAGCGGTTAATGGTCTGTGGAGCGTCGGGGTCGGCGAAGTCCAGCACGCTCACCTGCGCTCCAAAGTACTGGCGGTTGGCATCCAAAAATTGCCTCTTGAACGAGATCCCCTGCCGTGCCCATAGTGAGTTGGCGATAGTGAGTTCCACCTTGGGGTCTGCGCTTTGCAGGCTCTGGCGCAGGTCGAAAGCCGCCTGGTTCAGCTCCTCCTTGCTCATCCCCTCCAGCCGCATCGCCTTCGCCATTGCCTGCTCCGTTTCGCCTGCCGCGCCGTTGTAGGTCATGGCGAGGGCAAGGGTGATGCTCGCCGGTGAGAGGAAAACGTTCTTCGCCTTGTCCGCTTCGCGCAGCTGGTGGAGGAGTGCAAAGCCGAACTGATTGTTCGCGTCTACCAGCTTCGGATCCACCTTTCGGGTTGATTCGGTCGTCTTGTTGCCAGCATTCGGTTGCGGCGAAGGTTCGTTGCCCACGCCGGTCGTTGCCACGTTACCACACCCTGCCACCAGCAGGGCGAGTACGCTCCAGAGCCAGAATGGCTTCATCCCTTTTCACCTCG
The DNA here is from genome assembly GCA_026003195.1 of Armatimonadota bacterium. NCBI lineage: Bacteria > Bacillati > Armatimonadota > Armatimonadota bacterium. Next base: position 382,563 of record BPGU01000003.1, on the reverse strand, counting down.
CACGCATACTCCGATAGTTAGACGCCCTGGCAGGGGAAAAGTTATGAAGGGACATCACGTCTTCACGGCTTCGGGCGCATCTGGGGGAAGAAGATGACGTCCTGAATCGAATCCGCGCCCAGGATGACCATCGCCATCCGATCCATGCCGATACCCAGTCCGCCGGTGGGAGGCATGCCGTACTCCAGCGCGGTCACGAAGTCCTCGTCGTAGGGGTGTGCCTCTTCGTCGCCCGCAGCGCGCATCCGCATCTGCGCCTCAAACCGCTCGCGCTGGTCGTCGGGGTCGTTCAGCTCCGAGAAGGCGTTTGCCACCTCCTGACAAGCCACATAGCCCTCGAAGCGACGGGTGAAGCGCGGGTCTTGCGGGTGCTTCTTCGCCAGCGGTGAGGTCTCTATCGGGTAGTCGGTGACGAAAGTAGGCTCCACCAGATTGGGCTGCACGAACCGCTCCAGCAGTTTCTCGATGATTCCGCCCACCGTGTGTTCGTTTTCAGTGGGCAAGCCTTTGCGCTCCATCGCCGCCTTCGCGCTCTCCAGGGTGGCGAACTCCTCTGGCTTCACGCCAGCGTAGTACTCGATCAGGTCCAGCAGGCGCCCGCGTTTCCACGGAGGCGTCATATCCACCTTTTGACCGTTATACTCAATGAACGGTTCGCCGCGCACTTCCAGACAGACGTGGTAGAACAACCGCTCCACCAGGTCCATAATGTCTTCCAGGTTGGCGTATGCCTGATAAAGCTCCAGCAGGGTGTACTCGGGGTTGTGGCGGCGGTCCATGCCCTCATTGCGGAACACGCGCCCGATTTCGTACACCTTCTCGATATTGCCCACGATGAGGCGCTTGAGATACAGCTCCAGCGAGATGCGCAGATGGAAATCCACATCCAGCGCGTTGTGGTGGGTGAGGAACGGGCGCGCCGCCGCACCGCCCGCCAGCGGCTGCAGCACGGGAGTTTCGACTTCCAGAAAGCCCTCGTTGTCCAGAAATCGGCGCGTCGCCTGCACGATGCGGCACCTGTCCAGCAGTATCTGGCGCGATTCGCGGTTCACCAGCAGGTCGAGGTAACGCCTGCGGTAGCGCAGCTCCACATCCTGCAAGCCGTACCAGTGCTGTTCCCCCTTCTCCTTGCCGAAGGGGATGGGGCGCAGCGCTTTGGAGAGGATGGTGAACTCGCGCACGTGCACGGTGATTTCGCCCGTTTTGGTGCGGAACACTTCGCCCTGCACGCCAAGGAAATCACCCAGGTCCAGCAGTTTGAGCAGACCGTAGCGCTGCTCGCCCAGGTCATCCGCGCGGAGATAGATTTGAATCTTGTCCGAGCCGTCCTGCAGGTGCATGAAAGAGGCTTTACCCATCAGACGCATCGCCACGATGCGCCCGGCGATTCGCACCGTTTTGCCTTCCAGCTCGTCGTATCCGTTCAGGATGTCAGCAGCGAGATGGGTTCGCTCATATCGCTCTTCACGATAAGGGTCGATACCCATCTCGCGCAGCGTCTGCAGCTTCTCTCGTCGCCTGAGTACCTGGTCGTTCTCTTCGTGTGTCAGTTCCATCGGCTCTCGGCTACTTTCGGATCTGTAGAATCTGATACCGGACTGTGCCGGCGGGTATACGCGCTTCGACCACTTCGCCGACCTTGTGTCCGAGCAAAGCCTCACCTATGGGCGATTCGTGCGAGATACGATCTTCATCGGGGTCCGCTTCGAAGGGGCTCACCATGCGAAACTCCCACTCTTCCCCCGTATCCACGTCGCGCACGCGAACATACGAACCGATGCTCACGTGCTCGGTAGAGATATCTTCGTCTTTCAGGATGACCGCCTGGCTCAGGATTTGGCGCAGCTCCAGGATTCGCCCCTCGATGAGCGCCTGCTCGCTCTTGGCGTCTTCATATTCAGCATTTTCCGTCAGCTCGCCAAAATCCTTCGCCTCGCGGATGCGGTCTGCCACCGCTTTGCGCTCTACCTTGCTCAGGTGCTCCAGCTCTTTCTCGATGCGTGCGTATCCCTCGGCGGTCAGCACGATCTCCTGTCCGTTCAAGGTGACTGCTTTCATCGGCGTGTGATGCTCCTTGTTAGGCGTCTCATACCGTCTTCAGTATGAGGCTCCTGTTGATATGATATACGTCAAAACGGACGCACATTGCGCCCGCGTCGGGAAAGGTATATTTCGGTATCTTCTTGGTTTCCCTCTGTTATTGTGCCATATTATACCCGTATTCCTGCTTGTTTCACAGGGGAGACGCAGTTATTAGGACGTGCCACAGACGACGAAGGTTCCCTCACCCCACCATAAGCCCTGACAGGCCGGAGCAGCGCGCCTGGTGTGCGCCCTATTCATAGATGCACTCACACGGAATCCCTTCCCCAGGCGACGAATCGGATGGTGAACAGGAGACTCGACCATGTTCTGGCGGATTCAACGCTGGTTCCATCTCGCTCGAAAAGCCTATCGAGGCTGGCGCGAACATGACGCGCCACTGCTGGCGGCAGCCATCGCCTTCTACGCCATGCTATCGCTGTCGCCGTTGCTGGTGGTCGCGGTGGCGGTGACCGCACTGGTGGTCGAGCCCGATGTCGCCTCGCAGTACCTGGTGAATGTGGTCGGGCAAGCGGTCAATGCGGAGACCGCACGTTTCGCTCAGGAAGTACTGCGCAACACCCAGCGTCCTGCCAGCACCTTTTCCGCTGCGGGAATCAGCCTGCTGCTCATGCTCTTCGGCGCAGCGAGGTTGTTCCGACAGCTGAAGGCGGCGATGAACATCGTGTGGGAGAGCCGATCACGGGCGCAGGGATTGCGAGCGACCGTGCGAGCGCATCTGCTGGCAGTTCTGATGGTGCTTCTCGTAGCGACGGCGCTGGTGGTGTGGTTAGGGATAGATGTGGTGCTCTCGGCGTTCTCCGCACGGTGGACGCTGGTATCGACAGGATGGCAATGGCTGAGCTTCGGAGCGGGATGGGTGTTGCTCACCCTGCTGTTCGCGACCGCCTATCGCCTCCTGCCCGACGAGCACGTGCGCTGGCGGGATGTGTGGGGAGGCGCGGCGATTGGCTCGTTTCTGTTTGCGCTGTGTAAGCTGCTGGTGGGCGTTTATCTGGGGTTGACGGGGATGCAATCGGCGTATGGTGCAGCCAGCGCGGCGGTGGTGCTTCTGCTGTGGGCGTACTTCTCCACACAGGCGTTTCTGTTTGGTGCGGAGTGGGCAAGAGCAGTCTGGGAGGAGAGGTGGGGCTCCGACGACAAGACCTCCAGGGCATAGGTTCGGAGTTTAGATGGCACAGCTTTCAACCTCGCGTCCGAAGGAATGGCCGCATCCAAATACCCTTGGGGAAGAGGAACTTCCCCAGGGGCAACTACCCCGAGAAAAGACTACTCATCCGGATAGACGCGGTTCGGTTCGCGGAACCACATCTTGGCATGCCCATCGCGGAAGCAGATGTTTATGGCGTAAATCGCGCCGAACTGCCCCGACTGCGGCGTCAGATGCAGCGGCACATCCTCGCGGAACATCTGGATGCGCCCCGGTTGCAGAGGCTTCATGTTGGGGTTCGAGCAAGAGGGGCTTCCCCAGCCCTCGCCGATGGGCGGGAACCACTCCTCCTGGTCGATCCGCACTGTGCCCGGCTCAGGGAACGAGCCGCCGATGCCCGTGCATCCAGCATAGTGCCAGAAGCGATAGCTGGTGTAATAATGGTCATACTGGTTGTCGTTCTGCGGTCCCACACCAGCGTAAGTGCTGCGGCAGATGTGCTGTTTCTTGTAGGCATCGGATGGGCAGTAAAAGATGTCGGTGTTCTTGATGTAGGGCACCAGAGCCGCGATGTACTTGCGCGGTCCCATGTCTGGGTCGGCAGCAATCTCCGGGTCGTACCACCGCTTGGTAGAGTCGCAAGCCGGGTTGTTGCACACTGTGCATCCGGGGAAATTGAAGCCTCGCCCGTTCAGGTGGTACATGATGCCATCGTAGTCGGTGGCATATTGCAGCATTGCCAGACCCAGCTGCCGCATGTTGCTGAGACAGCTAGTCTGCCTCGCCTTCTCGCGCGCTCGCGCGAACACGGGGAACAGGATCGCTGCCAGTATCGCGATAATCGCGATGACCACTAACAGCTCAATCAGCGTAAATGCTCGGCGTTGCATGGGAGACTGCCTCCTTCCAAAATGATTATTCGCTTAAGTACTTTCATTATAAGCAGGTGCACCAAATTTGTCAAGAGGGTTACAGCAATTTTTCATCATTTTGAGAAAAATATCTCAGAGTGTCTCCTGCAACACAAGCAACGCGACTAGGACATCTCGGTGCAACCAGCAGGTGATACAGCATCCCATCGTGAATCCATGGCAGGGAAGAAGGATGTGCACTCGTGGTCGCTTTCAGACAACTTGCCTGTTTCTTTTCTTGCTGCTGGCTGGCTGTGCACGCTTTCCCGAAACCGGGCAGGCGGTGAGCAAGCGGCTGGTGGTGCAGTTTCGGGTGGCGGGGCAAATTCGCCCAGATTATCACTACTTCATCCTGATAGACAATGACAACGACTTTCTGGGCGTCAACGGTCCGGTGCCACCCATCGCGCCTCCCTGGGGCGGCAACGGCTTCGCTACCGGCTCTTTCCAGTATTTTGTGGAGCACTACAGCGCACTGCCGTTCAACGGCTTCATGCTGTACAAAGTGCTTGATCCCGACCGCCTGCAGGTGTTTCAGCCGCTGGGCGCGCCGCTGGAGGCATCCGTCAGCCCCGATGGCAAAAGCCTGCGCGTTGTGGTGGACTTCGGCAGCATTGCACGCGAGGGGCAGGACCCGGCGGATATTCGGGTTCTACAAATCAATGTCATCGCCACGGACCGTACCCCCAAGGACCCCACCGATACCTCGCTGAAGATGTGGGATGCGCTGGGCGACTCGCGCCAGTCTCCGAACAGCTACCTCACCCTCCAGACCGACGCCGACCGCATCCTGCGCAACGCCGATACCGGTATGGAACCAGCAGGAGACGTGGTTAACGGCAATGACCCCGACCTGGACATCGTGGACTGGCAGGTAGAGGTGAGGTCATAAAACGAATACCCCTCTCCCACACTGCGGGAGAGGGGCAAGGTGCGAGCACCACTACAACTTCTGCTTCCCGCTTTCCGTCAGGATGTAACGTCCTTCCTTCTCCTCCACCAGACCAGCCTGTGCCATCTCGCGCAGACCGCTACGCACCCGAAAGAGAGGCAGTCCGGTGACATGTACAATCTCCTCCGGTGTCGCTGCGCTGCTCAGCGCTTCCAGTATCTTGCGTGCTGATGCGGTCAGCGTGCCATCTGGGCTGATACACGCCATCGCCTACAGCTCCTTCTTGCACAGGTACCAGTCGATGCACTCATATCCCGCCTTGACGCGCTCTTCTGCCATCTCCAGCGTCGTGGGAGGCGGCACGATCACCTTGTCGCCCGGCTTCCAGTTCGCTGGCGTGGCTACCTTGTGTGCATCGGTAGTCTGCAGGGCGTCAATCAGGCGCAGAATCTCCTGCATATTGCGCCCTGTCGTCAGCGGATAGTAAATCATCGCCCTCAAGATACCGTTGGGGTCGATGACGAACACACAGCGCGAGGTCTCGGTCTTGCTCTCGCCGGGCATAATCATCCCGTAGAGAGTCGCCACTTCCTTGTTCAGGTCGGCGATGATGGGGAAGGGGATTTCCACACCTGTCTTCTCCTTAATGTTGCGAATCCACGCGATGTGCGAATACACGCTGTCGATACTCAAGCCCAGCAAATCCACCCCCCGCTTCTGCAGTTCGGGATAGATTTCGACAAAGGCGATGAACTCGGTGGTGCAAACGGGGGTGAAGTCGGCGGGATGCGAGAACAGGATGAGCCAGCGTCCGCGATAGTCGGAGAGCCGAATCACGCCGTGCGTGGTAACTGCTTCAAACTCCGGTGCAGGTTCCCCTAAACGAGGCAATCCCACAGGCTTGACGCCTTCGGTCAATTCGGTGGACATCACGGTACCTCCTTTCCGGAATCGGCTCACCGTACCCCCGTAAAGGTACGGTGGCTTTCGAAAACATTATAACTCGAATGGAAGAATATGCGCTACCTTCTGCCTCGCTGTCGGCTCTTCAGGAACTCCTCTTCCGCCTTCTCGAGGTCTTTCAGCGTTTTGCGCCTGGGCACCTCGGTTTCTCCCACCGGAGAGGCGACTGTTGCTTGTGCCTTCTGACGGGAGGTAGCACGTGTGCCAGGCTGCTCGGCAGCGGCGTCGACGACGGGCTTGGAAGCGGCGCGGGTTGTCGTCGCTTTGCTTTCTGGCTCGGCGGTTTTGGCAGTGGCTGCCGCGCGAGCGCGTTTGCTTTCGGGTTGCAGGTCCTCCACGCGCACCAACAGCACGTAGTTCAGGTGGAATTCACGCTCCTCGGGCGTCAGGCGAGAACGCGCCTCCTCCGAAAGACTCTCTATCCAGCGGTTTTTCATGCGTTCCTGTGCTTCGGTATGGCGGATGAGCACCGCTTCGGGCAGGCTATCCAGGTCTATCTGCACCGCCGCCCGCCCATCGCTATACAGTCGATAGATGGTACCTCTCAAACCACCCATATACGGATAGTAAGCGCGCTCTTTGATGTCGCCGTTGGTTTGCTCACGCGATACAATCTGCACGCGGTCGCCCTCTTTGAAGTTCGCCATAGGTCACCGTCCTTGCTACCGTGCTACCGCCAGCGCGGAGTGCACAATGGATTGAAAAATCTTCAGTCCGTCTTCGGAGCCCAAAATCGCCTCGCAGGCGCGTTCGGGGTGAGGCATCATGCCCATCACGTTGAATCGCTCATTGGCGATGCCCGCGATGTTTGCCAGCGAGCCGTTGGGGTTGCTCTCTTTGGTCAGTGCGCCGTTGCTGTCGCAATAGCGGAAGAGTATCTGATTGTTCGCCTGCAGTTCCTGCAAGGTCTCCCGGTCGCAGACGTAGCGCCCCTCGCCATGCGCAATCGGGATACGCAACACTTCGCCCTGCCTGCAGCGGTTGGTAAATGGCGTATTGGTGTTCTCCACGCGCAGGTAAACGTGCTTACACACAAAGCGCAACCCCTCGTTACGCACCAGCGCACCCGGCAGAAGGTGCGCTTCACACAATATCTGGAAACCGTTGCAGATGCCGATGACCAGTCCGCCTTGCCGTGCAAACTCCTCCACCGCCTGCATTACCGGCGAGAAGCGGGCAATGGCTCCACATCGCAGGTAGTCGCCGTACGAGAAGCCACCCGGCAGAACCACGCAATCCACACCGTGCAGGTCATCCTCCTGGTGCCAGATGTACTCCACCGGCTGCTGCAACACGTCACGGATGGCGTAGTAGGCGTCGGCATCGCAGTTGGAGCCGGGGAACACCACCACCCCGAACTTCATTCCAGCACCTCAATCTCATACAGTTCGGTGACCGGGTTCGCCAGCAGGCGATCGCACATCTCTTTCACCTGAGCCTCCACCGGCTGCCCTTCGTCGGCAACGTCCATCTCTATCACTTTGCCGATGCGCACCTGACGTACGTTCTGATAGCCCAGGGCATGCAATGCTTCCTGCACCGTCCTGCCCTGGGCGTCCAGCAAGGTGGGCTTTAACGTGACCAGTACTCTCACTCTGGGCATGCAGGCTATCCTCCTATAGATAGATTCGCTCCCAGAGTGAGTTTTTCCTGCCGTCGCTATCCCTCTGCTGCCATCAGCGAGGTGAGCGTCTGTACCAGCTCCGGCACGCTCGGCACCTTCCCCTGCAATACCAGCTTTCCGTCCACTATCAGTGCAGGGGTGCTCATCGCGCGGACTTCCTGCATGCGCTTGATGGAATGCTGCAGGTTGGTGATATGTTCTATTTCCGCCTCGATGCCGAGCGCCTTCACCGCCTCTCTGGCGTGCTTTTCCAGTGTGTGGCATCGGGGACAGCCCGAGCCGAGTACCTCTATCTTCATAGCGATACCTCCTTGTGCGTGTTTTTTGCCGTCATGACCGCCATACGATGTTGCCTGCTACCCATCCCACCAGCGTGCCCAGCACAATGAGCGTGACCACGTACACCGCCGACTTGCGCACGCCGAACACGCGGGCGATAGCTATCCAGTTGGGCAGGCTCAAGCCGGGACCGGTCAACAGCAATGCCAGTGCAGGTCCCTTGCCCATGCCCAGCTGCATCAGTTTATGCACGAACGGCGCCTCCGTCATGGTGGCGAAGTAGCTGATAGCTCCTACCAGCGTGGCGATGAAGGAGGCTTGCAGGCTATTGCCACCTACCCACTTCTCTACCAGCTGCTGAGGCAACAGGGCACCCACGATGCCCACGACGAATACGCCTGCCAGCAGCAGGGGCAGGATGATTCGCACGAACCACCACGTCTCACCCAGCCAGTGGCGTATCTCCTCGCGGCTTTTGGTGCGCCACGCATAGGCGGCAACCACCACCATCCCTACCGCCCACACCACGACCTTCTGCCAGTAGGGACCGGTGCGTATCACATAGTTGGGCGCGAGCAGGTCGATGACAATCAGTAGCAACAGCACGATGTCGTTCCACTTTACGCGCGCCTCGCCGCCAAAGGAGGCACCATCGTCTGCTGCCTGTGCCGCGCTGAGCCTCTCCATCTCTTCATGGCGGAAGGCAGCCGTCATCACCGTGCCCACGACGATCGCCATCAGGAACGCGCTGACGATGCGCACGACCGCCATATCCCAGCCGATAATCGCGCCAGTATAGGTGAGGGCTAGCACGTTGGTAGCAGGCGCCACCCACAGGATGATGAACGCTGCACCGATACTTGCCCCGGCGAAGTACACACCCGCCGACACCGGAATCACCGTGCAGGAGCACGCCGCCACGAAGAAGCTGGCGAACGCTGCGCTCAAATAGGTGACGAGGCGATGGGAGGCGATGCCCAGATAACGCAGCACCGCCTCCTTGGGCACAAACGCCACCATCCCTCCCGCCAGCAGAAACGCCGGTATCAGGCAGGTGAGCACGTGGTATACCACGTAGTCTTGTAAAGCCAGCAATCCCCCTCGAATCGCTTCCACCAGCATCTCTCACCTCCCCTATGTGTCTGATGGTCGGGCAGTTACTATCTGCTCCATCGCCGGGCGCAGACGCTCGATCACTCCCTCGTTCGTGGTGTTGCGGACGTCTACCGGTATGAAGCGTTTCCCCTCAAAGCCCGTCTCGCGAAGCAGTTTCTTGAACAGCTTTTGCTGAGCTTCCGGAGCGCATGCCCCTACCACCACGTAGGTATCCTCGTCGGAGTTTCGCAACACGTCGCGAAGTATTTCGTTGCCTCCCTGCCCGCACAACTGGGCATGCAGAACGGCGTACTTGGCGTCTATCTCGGACTCAATCTCAAACAGCAAGGTGTCCATGTCCGTCTCCCGAAAGGAGGGACACAACCCCTTACAGTTGCACAGAGCGACTTTGACTTGCATGGTTCGCCTCCTGGATTAGTGTAGCAGTGTGGTGATTTTATAGAGAGTCATCACCACAATCAGCACCCCAAACAGCTGCTTTAACCGCTGATCCGGCACATAGACGCTTGTCACTTTCGCGCCCATGTAAGAGAAAAGGATGCCCACCACAATGCACCACAGGGTGATGCCCGGTTCCCACTGTGCCGTATGCAGGTGCGGCAAGAGCGCGGAGAAGGAAGGCGGTGTAACCGCAAAGGCGTTGATGCCAGCCGCCATTTTGGGCTCGAACCCCACCAGAATCAGCGTGGGCATCAGCAAAAAGCCCGGTCCCACTCCCAGTAGCCCACTCAAGATGGAAATCGGCACTGCCAGCGCCAGCGCAAGGGCAAAGCGAGGTTCAGCCCAGGCTTCCCCCTTCACCGGCTGGAACAAACGATATGCCAGATATGCCACCGACGCAAAGTAAATCACCCAGATGACCTTCTGCTCGATATGTTGCGCCAGCAACGCACCTACGGGCGCGCTGAGAGTAGTGACCACAGCCAGAATAATCGCCTTTTTCCAGTCAATATATCCCGACCGGGCGAAACCGAAAGTGGCGAACAGCGCAGTGACCCCGTTGAGTGTGAGGCTGAGCGGTTGCACCTGATGCACCAGATCGTTCATGAACAAGCCCAGGAACGGAATGGCGGCGAATGCCACTCCCAGTCCGAGCATCCCGGAGAGAAAAGACAGGATGCCCAATCCTCCAACAAGAATCACCTCACGCGACATGGGCCCCCCCTGTCAAAAGAGTGTATTTCTCACCATAAGTGAAAGATCACCGATCCCGATAGATAGATGCCCAATCCTATCAGCAGCACACCCGTTCCCATTCGAAACACTTTCTCCATCTGGGAGAGCCGGTTGAGCCACGCCCCAGCAGCGTGTACGCCACGTGCCAGCGCAACGGCAAGGATGACAACCGGTATCGCCGTGCCAATGCCGAACAGCAACGGGTAGTGGAAGTAGAAACCGCCCCTTGCACACAAGGGGATCAGCGCGCCAAAATACAGCGCGGCAGATACCGGACAGAAAGAGAGCGCAAACACGAAGCCCAGTATCAGCGCAGACCAGTCGCCCCATCGTTCCGCCCGCTCAGCGGTCCAGCCCCCCAGCCGATTAGACGGCACAGGCAGCGGCACCAGCTCCAGCACCACTGCGCCGACCACTACCAGCAAGGGACCCAGTAGCCTGTGCAGATGATGCTGCAAGAAGTAGGACGTAGCGGGAATCGCTAGCAGCCCTGAAACCACCGCCACCGCTATCAGCAAATAGGCAAGGGCACGCCCCAGCGTGTACACAATCCCTGAAAGCATCACCCTGCCGGGAGCTTTTACCTGTCGCAAGACGATCCCCAGCGCTGCCAGATTGGTCGCCAAAGGACACGGGCTGATAGAGGTCAACAGCCCCAACCACAAGGCAGCCACTATGGGAACCGACCGCACCTCATCCATTCTTGCTGGCTCCTTCCAGAAAAGCGGATATCTCCTGCGCGATGTAGTCGCGTAGACCCTCGAGAGAGGTTTGCTGCCATATCCCCTCCAGGTTCTTGTGACGAACCTCTTTACCATCCTGATACTCTACCAGCACCAGTGACTTAGAGTAGAGCTTGTAGTCCTCAATATAGTGGCGATTCTGAGGATTTTCTACATCTACGGTGTCAAACTGCAACAAGCCGTCGTCTATCTGCTTTTGGAACTGTTCGCTCAGCACTTGCCGGACGGTTTTCTCGATGGTCAGGCAGGAAGCACAGCGGAACGTGGTGTGAAAGTAGTAGAGCACGACATGCTTGCCCTGGGAGGGTATCTGGATGGCTGCGGTTTGGGCAGAGCTTTGCGAGGCGGAGGTGCCCTCTTCTTCCCGCCCGGAGGAGACAACGGCGCTCTGCTCACTCATCGCTTGCCAGAGAGCCAGCACAACGAACAGCAACAACGCGGCACCGATCCACTTCTTTGTAGTCATTCCTCGATAACCTCTCTGGATGAATCATTTCATATCGTTATTTGACGATATGATTGTATCATAAAATTTGAAAATAATCCAGTTTCTGGGGTATAATTTCGTGCGGAGTGATAGAAAATGAGCACACCTTCCCAGATGGAACAACTCTTCAAAGCGCTGGCAGACAGCAACCGCCTGCGGATACTCGCTGTGTTGCAGTGGGGCGAGCTGTGTGTGTGTCAGCTGATGGGTATCCTGGGCTTGAGCCAGTCTACAGTCAGCAAGCACCTGGCGATACTCAAAGAGGCGGGGTTGCTGATGGAGCAACAACGGGGGAAGCGTACCTTCTACGCCCTGTCAGACGATTTCTCTTCGCCGCTGGTGAGTACGGTGGTACGGGCAGTGCTGGATGCGCTCCAGGATAGCCCCCACCTGGCAGAGGATCGGCGTCTCGCCGAGTTCATGCGCGAGTTCCGCATCGAGACCGTGCAAGCTGCGCTGAACGCACGCAAGAAGTGCAGCCTGTTGCGAGTGCTATAGGAGAAACGATCCTCAGGACGTGAGCGGGCTCAGCGGGAGCCTCGCCCTCCCCCTGCTCAGAACAGGTGATTGGGGAAGCCTACAAGTGGTCGACAGGCTCTGTCTCGATACGGATACCTCCCAACCGTGGGGCAATCAGATTGTAAACAGCGGCAATAAGGATGCCTCCGATGAAGCCGAGCACCCCGTAGAGCACCGGTAACAGCACCAGTGCTGCCAGTCCACCAATGGCGGTATTCTCGGGGTTGACAAGCGACAGAATGAAGAAGATGACCCCAGCGATGAGACCGAAGATCACATACATCGCACCGAACACCAGTCCCACCGACAACCAGCCGAGTCTCTTGATGACGAGCATCGGAAGTCCCTCCCTCATGGTATTTTTGTTCTCTGGACAGCAGGTGTCGTATTTCCAGCAGGTTTGTGCCGCTCTGTGCGGTGAAAAATAGATTCGGTGGTGGAAGAGTTTTTCCTGCAGGGAGGAGAGTAGAAAGTAATGCGTTTCTTCGTTTCGGTAGACTGCGAGGGATTAGCTTGTGTGGTAGGCGCGCCCGGAGGCACACTGACCGACTCGCGCAACTACGCCTTCGCCTGCCAGCAGGCGGTGCGGGAAGCCAATGCGGCAGCACGCGCTCTGTTCGATGCGGGTGCAGAACGGGTCATCGTCTCCGACAGCCATGGAGGCGGCGTCAACCTTGATTACGAGCAGCTGGACGAGCGGGTGGAAATCGCACTGGGAGTGGGGTTTGGTCGTCGTTATCCGGGTGTGGATGAGAGCTTCGACGGCGTGCTGTTCATCGGTTATCACGCGATGGACAATACACCGAACGCGGTGCTGGCACATTCCTACAGCTCCAAAGCCTATCAGTGGATAGAGGTCAACGGCGTGCAGATGGGCGAAGTGGAGATAGACGCCGCTATCGCGGGCGAGATGGGCGTGCCGGTTATCTTCGTCAGCAGCGATGACCAGTGCGTTGCCGAGGCGAAGCGGTTCTTGCCCTGGGTGGAGACGGCAGTCACCAAGCAGAGCTTTGGCTGGAATGCCGCGCTGAGCAAACACCCCAAACGGGTGGAGCAAGAGATATACGAGGCGGTGACGCGAGCGGTGGCACGCCTACCGGAGATGCGCCCCTTCCGGGTGGACAGTCCTGTCACCATACGCCTCCATTATAAGCGCATGGAGGATGCCGAGCGCCAATCTCTGGCGGACACTCGCTGGCGGCGCGTCGATGCCTACACCACGGAGGCGGTTTTTGAACGTCTCTCAGACTGGCTATAAGGAGGTGGCAGATGTTCGGTTTATCGCCGAAGCCTGTCTGGCGTGAACGGGTGGGGCAATGCACGGTGGAGCTGTACCAGGTGCTTTACCTGCGCCGCCTGAGGGCTGATGCATTGATTCTGCTCTCCAATCGCCTGTTGTGGATGGGAGCACGGGTGAGCAAGCGCATTCGCGACGAGGCGGGTGATCTGGTAGAGGAAGAAGCCCGCCGTCACGCCCCTCTGCCGCCGGGTGAGGCAGTACACACGGGTGCCGGCATGCTGCGCGTGCGCTACATCGTGCACGCGAACCCGTTGAACGAGCAGCTGATTGCCACACCGGAACTGCTGGCAGCCGCACTGGACAACGCGCTAAAACGATGCGAAGAGCTGGGCGCACGCCGCGTGATTTTCCCGGACTTCACCGACCAGCTGGTGGGATGGAACGCCGAGGAGTGTGCGCACGCTATCCTTCAGGCGATAGAACGCAACGAGAAGAAGCTGCACACCGCGCTCATCGCCTGCTGGGATCAGGCGCACCTGGAGGCGTACCGACAGGTGCTGGGAAAACGTGTCGGCAGGGGGAACTCCTAGATGCCCCGGCACACTGCGTCGGTCATTCGCGCCACCCGCACCATCGCGCGCACGTCATGTACACGCACGGCGTTCGCGCCGTTCATAATAGCGATAGCCACCGTCGCAGCGGTGCCCTCCAGACGCTCTTCGGGAGGCAGGTCGCCCAGCACCTTGCCGATGAACGATTTGCGCGAGGTGCCAATCAACAGAGGGAGTCCGAAGACGGTGAACTCGCGCAGACGTCGCAGGATTTCCAGATTGTGTTCCACCCTCTTGCCGAAACCGATGCCCGGGTCCAGCCAGATGTGCTCGCGCGGGATGCCTGCTCGTTCCGCCATCGCAAGGCGTTGCTCGAAGTAGCGGCTGATGTCGCGCACTACATCTTCGTACTGTGGGTTTTGTTGCATGGTCTGCGGCGTGCCCTGAATATGCATGATGCAGCACAGTGCGCCGTGCTGTGCGACCACCTCCGCCATACGCGGGTCAAAGCCCAGACCAGAGATGTCGTTTACCATGCACGCCCCCGCCTGCAACGCCCGCTCCGCCACACGCGATTTAGTGGTATCGATAGAGATGGGCGTATCCGTTCGTTCGCGCACCGCTTCGATAACGGGCAACACCCGGTGCAGTTCCTCCTCTTCAGGGACAGGCTGACTGCCCGGGCGGGTGCTTTCACCACCGATATCGAGGATATCCGCCCCCTCTTCGACCATCTGCAGAGCTCGTTGCACCGCTGCCTCTACCTGAGCGTACCGACCGCCGTCGTAGAAAGAGTCGGGAGTCACATTCAATATTCCCATCACGACGGTGCGCTGACGAACGGTCTGCCGGAGGCGATGGATGTGGTTCAGTGGTACAGCACCGGTTTCCATGGGAGATTGTTATCTTGCATCTGGCTCAGAATGATGCGCAAAGCGACCATACCCGTTCGGCTCAGCGCGAACTGGCGGTCTATCAGCGCGCCTTCCAGGTCTTCCTGAACCTGTCGACGAAACTGCGGGTCTTCCAGCACAAGGGTCAGAATGTGGTCTATCTGGATACGGTCCAGCATCGCTATTGCCTCCAGCGCGCGGTCAGCCAGTTCGCGGTCGGTGCCGATTTCCACCACGCGGTCGTACGCGATAAGCGCAAGCCCCCACTGCCCCAGCTCCTGAAACACCTGTGCCTGATGGAAGTGGTAAATCGGCTCATTGGGTGCACGCGCAATCAGCTCGTCCAGCACGCGCAGGGCAGATTCCCAATCACCCTTTTCCAGGTGCGCCGCGACCAGCAGAGGGCGCACGGTCACGTTGTCCGGGTCGCGACGCAACACCTGCGAGGCTTGCTCGATGGCAGCATCCACGTTGCCCGCTTCCAGATACAGCTCTGCCATCTTCTCAAGAGCGTCGGTGCGATGCGGTTGCAGTTCGATAGCGTGTTGCAGTGCCAGCATCGCCGCGTCGGTGCGCTGGCGTTGCCATTCCAGCGCAGCAATGTGCATATAGCAGGTATATTCATCCGCCCCGTTTTTCATCGCGCGCTGGATGGTGGCAAGGGCGGCAGTATAGTCTCCCTGTTGCGCCAGTTGCTGTGCCTGTCGCAGCAATATTCTGACATTATCGGATTGTCCGGCGGAACGTTCCGTCGGTCTCATCTATTTCCTCCCTGAGGCGCACCTGAAGAGCGCAGATACCTTTTCGACGTTGGCGTTGGTTTTCCTGTTCCTTGTGGCGTGCAAAACCGTAACTAAACCGTAACTATTGTACCCGACCGCTGCGCAAAATACTCGCAGTCTCCCCAGCTCTCTTGCCACCCCCTTGCGGAGGGCGAGGCTCCCGCCGATCCGGTGGTGTCGTTGACTGCTGCTTGACAACGACACAGAGATGTCCTATGGTGTAAGCGGTAGTGCAACTCTCGTCGTGTGACGAAATCCCCATGCGGTGGCGCAAGGACTACCTGAACGGTGTCTGGGCGCGCTATCCGTGTGGCGTGGCGTGCGGTGCGGGTGAATTGGTAGAGCAGCAGAAGCCGCTGGAGGGGGCAGCTGGACGACCAGTGCCCTGTACTTGCAGGGCATCTCTTTGGTACGTCGAAACAGTGAATGGCATCACTTTGACCCGTTAGGCAGAGAAACCTAACCCCCCTGCCCCCTTCCCTACAAGGGAAGGGGGCGTCCGACGTGCTGAACGAAGGGGTGCATCTCGGAGATTCTTCGCTTCGCTCAGAATGACATTTTGGTGAGACAGTTTGCTACCATCCGAGCAATCAGCTTATCTTGAAGTACTTGCCGATATATGCTACACTAAGCAAGGAGAGAACCCCTTCACACCGTTACTTCCCAATGGAGGAGTCAGGAGGCACGCGATGAGGCATACGGTCATGCTTGCGGTGGGCATTGCCCTGCTACTCGGCATCGTCCAGCAGCCCTCTTTCCCCCAGGCGGGCACGCCGATCACCGCATCGGCGGTAGGCGAAGCCAAAGCTTCGCCAGACCGTGTCACCGTCTACTTCACCCTGTATGGGCAGGGGCAGACCCTCGTCGAAGCACGTCAGGCGGTACGCAACCTTCTGCAGCAGGTCACGGCGCGACTGGCTTCCTTTGGCGTAGACAAGCGGTTGCTAAAAGAGGAGGTATCGGAACTGGTTCCCTCGGTACAGGCTGGCTCGGTGACGGTAGAAGAGACGCCTGTCGCCTCTCAGCGACACTACGAGGCTTCCATCAGCTATAGCCTGCAGATGCCCGTCAGCGAGGAGAGACTGGACCGGCTGTTCCAAATACTGGACGCGCTAAGCGAGTACACCACTCGCCCGGGCACGGTGGCCGGCACGGGAAGTTACGGCGGTGGCTTTGGCGGCATCGGTGCCACGCCTGCCTACCAGAACATCTACGTAGAGTTTCGCGTGCAGGATATGGAGCGTCTCAAGCAACAGGCGGTGCAGGATGGTGTGGCAAAAGCGCGCAAGATGGCGGAGACCGCCGCGAAACAGATGGGCAAGCGACAGGTGAAGATGGTGCGTCTGAACATCAACGACCCGGGCACCAGCCTGTGGCAAGCCAGTATGGGATACACCCCCGGTAGTATCAAATGGCAGCCCCTGCGGATATACATACAGGTGAATGCCACCTTCCATGCTCAGTAGAACGGATGCGCCTAGACAAGTGTCTGGTAGAACGGGGGCTGGTGGAGAGCCGCGAGAAGGCACAGGAGCTGATTCGCGCGGGTGAGGTGCTGGTGGATGGGCAGGTGGTGACCAAACCTGCCGCACCGGTTCACCCGCAAAGCGTGATGACTTTGCTGCGCCAGCCGAGGTATGTGGGACGCGGGGGTGAAAAACTGGAAGCGGCGCTGCAGCGATGGCATGGCGATGTGCAGGGGATGGTGTGCGCGGACGTCGGCGCGTGCACGGGGGGATTCACCGACTGCCTGCTGCAACACGGTGCAGCGAAGGTGTACGCTATCGAAGCGGGACACGGACAGTTGCACCCTCGCCTGCGCGAGGACGCACGGGTGGTATCGCTCGAAAACACCGACGCTCGCACTCTCAGCACACTGCCGGAACCGGTGAATCTGGTTGTGGTGGATGTCTCCTTCATTTCCCTCAAGCAGGTACTGCCCGCGCTGTTTCGCTGGCTGGATGAAGACGGCGAGGTGTGGGCGTTGCTGAAACCGCAGTTCGAAGCTCCGCACTGGACGAAGAAGGGGGTGATGCGCTCGGCGCAGGCGCGCGAGCGAATCTTGCAGGAGTTGGTGCAGTGGTGTCAGCAGCAGGGCTGGAGGGTGCGGGACGCCTTCGAATGCCCGCTGGCAGGCGAGGAAGGCAACCGCGAGTACTGGCTGCGCTTGCGTCAGGGAAGGCGTTTGTGATATAATTCCCTGTTGACGGAGGAAAGCAAGAGGCATGAAACGTACCTATCAACCGAATAATCGTCATCGGCGCAAAGTGCACGGTTTTCGCGCCCGCATGCGCACGAAAGACGGGCGTAACGTGCTGAAGCGACGCCGTTTGAAGGGTCGTCATCGGCTGACGGTATCGGATACCTGCCGCCATTTCGGTCCGGAACACTCTTAACGAGGAGAGCCTGTGCTTCCCCGCCATGAGCGTCTTCGCCGACGCAAGGACTTCCTTGCGTGCTATAATGAGGGCAAGGCGTACGCTCAGGCGCATTTAGTGCTGTACGTGCGCCCGCAGCCAAGCGGGCGCAGATTTGGCTTTGTGGTGGGCAAGAAGGTCGGGAAAGCGGTGGTGCGCAACCGGGTCAAGCGACGATTGCGGGCGGCATGTCGGGAATGCCTGCCTCATCTGGTAGACGGCTTGGATGCCGTGTTCGTCGCCCGCAAAAACGCCGGCGAGGCAAACTATCACCAGCTGCTGCAGGAGATGCAGAATCTCTTTCGTAGCGCGAAGGTCTGGAAAGAGAGTGTGGAGCCATGACCGAGCCACATCCTACGCTGTGGCAGAAGGCTTTCGTCGGTATGATTCGGCTCTATCAACGTGTATCGCGCTTCACCCCGCCGGTGTGTCGCTTCACCCCGACCTGCTCGGAATACACTGCACAGGCGATACTGGAACACGGTGTGGTGCGCGGACTGTGGTTGGGAGCGAGGCGTATCCTGCGTTGTCATCCCTTCTCGCCGGGTGGGTACGACCCGGTCCCTCCGCGCCAGCATGGAGATCGCTGAAAACACCAGCTGGATTCAGGCACGGGTTTCGAACTTTTATCACGCCGGAGGTGTCGTCACTACTGGCGACATCCGGTAAAAAAACAGTCTTACAGGAGAGGTCAGTTCCGTTGAGAACGTTATCGATAGCACTACTACTTCTGCTGTCGTGGCTCGCGGTGCCGGTTCTGGCGCAAACCCCGCAACCCCCGCCCGATGTTGTGCTTCTGCAAGCGCAACAGAAGGAGCAGCAAGGCCGATTTCCTGAAGCGGAAAAGCTTTACCGACAGGCGATTCAGCAGGCAGGCTCCAGCCCGCTGGCTGCAGAGGCGAATCTGCGCCTCGCTGCGCTGTACATGCGCAAGATGGAACGTTACGACGACGCGCTGAAAATCTACGAGGAGCTGATCAAGCAGTACCGCACCGGCGAAATCGCCGCCGAGGCGGTGTTGCGCATCGGCGAGCTGTACGAACTGCGCATGCAAAAGGCGACCAGCGACAAAGAGCGCAACGATTTCGAGCAGAAAGCGCTGACCTACTACCGTCGGCTGGAGAACGAGTTTCGGGATACCTCTGTGGCGAAGGGCGAGGGCAAACAACGGCTGGATGCCCTGCTCCGTCGCATCGATGAGCGCAACCGCAACCATCCCGCCTACCGCTTCTGGGACATTCTGGTCGCGCTGACGGGCAGGCAACCGTGGATCAGCTACTGGGTGGCGATTGTACTGTTCACGCTCATCGTGATGGCGCTGCTGACGCCGTTACGACTGGCGTGGTTTCGCTCCTTCCGCGAGATGAAGAAGCTGGAGCCCGAAATCAAGCGACTGCGCGAGCGGTATAAAGGGCAGGAGCTGAATGAAAAAATCATGGAGCTGTACAAGCAGCACCAGGTGAACCCCGCCGCCGGTTGCCTGCCGATGCTCATCCAGATGCCTATCCTCATTTACCTGTATTACACTATCCGCATGTACGAGTACCAGTTCAGCAAAGGCTACTTCCTGTGGATTAATCCGTGGATGGCAGAGAAGTTTCCGGGCATTGTGGGAGCCAATCTGGGACAGCACGACCTGCCCTTGCTCATCCTCTACGCTATCAGCCTGTACATCACGCAGCGGCTCACTCCGGTGAGCGACCCCGCGCAGGCGGAACAGATGAAGGTCACCTCACTGTTCATGACCATTTTCATGCTGTACATGATGTACACCTGGCACTTTCCATCGGCGTTCGTGCTATACTGGTTCCTTTCGAACATCCTGATGACCGCCCAGCAGCTGCACTACATGAAGGCGGAACCAGCTATCGCGACGCCTGCCGAAGAGAAGGCACAAGCGCCAGAGCCCGTCCCGGCAGCGACTGCTGCTGGCAACCCGGGTAAAAATCACCACACACGCAAGCCGCGCCGCAGGAAGTAAACCAGGAGGAAAAGGAGGATGGCGGAATCGATGACCGATAACGCACCCGTGCAGAGTGTAGAAGCCACAGGGCGCACGGTAGAAGAGGCAAAGGAACGAGCCTTGCAAATGCTTGGCGCCACCGAGGAACAGGTGGAGTGGGAGATACTGGATGAAGGCTCTCGTGGCATTTTTGGAGTGCTGGGGTCTACTCCGGCGCGCGTACGCGCAACCCTGAAAACAGTCATCAAACAGGCTCCCTCTGAGGAGTCGGAACGCAAAGTGATGGCGGTGGTCAACGCCGCGCTGCGAGCCAGCGGGCTGGCGGTGAAAGCCATCAAGCGCGATAGCTACGACTGCTACGTGGAACTGGAGCTGGTAGGGCGAGATGCCCAGCGGTTTGCCGGTCCGCAACTGGATGCCCTGCAATACGTGCTGAATATCATCATCAACAAACGCTATGATCCGACTACTCGCGTGCTCCTGGATGTGGGGGATTACCGCAAACAGCGTGCGGAGAAACTGCGGCGAATGGCTCTGGAAATCGCCCAACAGGTGAAGGAACGGGGCGAAGAAGCGGTGCTGGACCCGCTCAACGCCATAGAACGGCGTATTATCCACCATACACTGATGAACGACCCGGACGTCTATACCTACAGCGAAGGAGAAGAACCTGAAAGGCGCGTGGTCATCTCTCCGCGTAAACAGTGAAAACAGGCAATGCTGCACCTTACCGGTCGAGTCAAAGGCGTGGGTACCGACATCGTGGCGCTCCAGCGAATCGCTGAAGTGTGCGAGAGGCACCCACGCTTTCCGCATCGTATCCTCACCGACGCGGAGTACGCCTACTGCCAGCAAGGCAAGAAGAGCTTTCTGCAACATCTCGCCGGACGCTTCGCCGCCAAAGAGGCCATCATCAAAGCGCTGGGACACAAAGTTCCCTGGCGGGATATGGAGATACTGAATCACCCCTCCGGTCAACCCTACGTGAACCTCACCGGCGAGGCGGCGGAACGCGCCCAAGGGGGAAAGATACATGTGAGCATCGCGCATGAACCCACTTTCGCCATCGCGATAGCCATCTGGGAGGGGGATTGATGTCCATCCGTATCGCCATCCTTGTGTCGGGGCACGGGCGCGGCTCCAATATGGCGGCGATTATCGACGCCTGCCAGCGAGGAGAGATAGACGGTCAGGTCGTGCTGGTCATCGGCACGCGCAGTGAAGCCCCTGCCCTGCAACGCGCTGCCGAAAAAGGAGTGCCCACGCGCGTCATCTCGCCACGCCTTCTCAGTGAAGAGGAATACGCCCAGCGCTTGCTGCAGGCGCTGTCAGAAGCACAGGCAGACCTGGTGTGCCTCGCGGGATATATGCGCCTGCTGCCTGTGCCGGTGGTGCAGGTATATGCGGGCAGGGTGATGAACATCCATCCCGCCCTTCTGCCCCTCTTCGGAGGCAAGGGCATGTACGGTGAACATGTGCACCGCGCGGTGCTGGAATCGGGCATGAAGGTATCGGGATGCACGGTGCATTTTGTGGACGAGCACTATGATACCGGACCAATCATCGTGCAGCGATGCGTGCCGGTGGAAGAGGACGATACGTGGGAGACGCTTGCCGCGCGCGTGCTGGTGCAAGAGCATCAGGCGTACGTGCAGGCGGTGAAGCTGTTCGCCGAGGGGCGGTTGCGCATCGAGGGGAGAAGGGTGCGCATCCTGCCGTCAGTATGCTCATAGAGAAGGAGAACGGTCATGCTGGAAAAACGTGCTTTGGGCAACACCGGCTTGCAGGTCACCTTCATCGGCTTTGGTGCGCTGGAAATTGGGCGCGACTGGGGACTGGGCGACGCCGAGCAACGCCGCCGCCCCGCTGAAGAGGAAGCGGGCAAGACACTGAACGCGGTGCTGGATATGGGCATCAACCTGATAGACACTGCTCGCGCTTACCACGAGAGTGAGGCGCGCATCGGCAAGTACATCTCGCGCCGACGGTCGGAATACGTGCTGTGCAGTAAGTGCGGCGAGCATAGCGATGACCCCCGCACCTACTACGACTTCTCCTATCAGGCTGTGCGAGATTCCATAGACCTCAGCTTGCGCCTGCTGCGCACCGACGTGATCGACGTGATGCAGATTCACTTCGGGCCCGACTCCCAGAAGGTTCTGGATGAAGGTGAGACTCTGCGTGCCATGCGCGAGGCACAAGAGGCAGGCAAGGTGCGCTTCCTGGGGGCGTCACCGGGGATGGATGTGCTGGAACGGTGTATCGAATCGGGCCACTTTCAGGTGTTGCAAATCGGCTACAGCCTGCTGGATCAGAGCGCACACGACCTCATCACCCGCGCCCATGAAAGAGGCATCGGCGTGCTGATCCGCAGCGGGCTGGCGGCGGGATGGCTCACTCCGCGCGCGTTGACCGTGCCAGCTGAGCAACGCCCTCTGAAGGTGCGGAAGCTGCTGGAACTGTGCGAGGGCGATGCAGAACTGCTACACGCACTCGCTTTGCACTTCCTGCACCGACATCCGGGTATCAGCTCCGTGCTTATCGGTACGCGCCGCGCGGAGAACCTGCAGAGGAATATCGAACTGTTGCAGCGCAAGGTAGAGGAGAGCCTGTTGCAAGAAGCGATAGCGGTGGGTAGAGAGTGATCCCTGCCCACTCTCCTCTCGCAAAACCAGTCCTGCCCAGCTGGAGATAAAAACAGACGCACGCATCCTGTCCGCTGGTACCCGCATACCTATTTACACTTCACAAGATAATCGGGTATACTGAGGCAGATAATCCTTAGCAGTGAAAATCTGGAGGTCATCCATGGCGTCTGTAGCAGCGCATCGCCGTTCCTGGATTGCGGCAGATCATCATGTGTTACATAAGCTACATTCGCTTTCCGGTATCGTGCCCATTGGTATCTTTCTGGTACAACACCTTACTCTGAACTCCTTCGCGCTCGCCGGTCCAAACCACTTTAACGCGGTGATTGACTTCTTCAACAAAACGATGCCGCGCCATATCCTGCATGCGCTGGAATGGGGTTTCATCTTTATCCCTCTTCTGTTCCATGCTCTGTACGGGCTAGTGATTACCGCACATGGGCAGGTGAACGTGGGGCGATACGGCTACTGGCGTAACTGGATGTACCTGTGGCAACGCATCACGGGCATTATCCTGGTGCTTTACATCGCGGTGCACGTGTGGGGCACCACGATCAGCCATCGGCTGTTCGGTACCAACATTTACTACGATGGCATGGTACAGTACTTCGAGAGCCCCTGGGTAGTGGCTTTCTACTTGCTGGGTATCACCTCTGCCACCTTCCACCTGTCCAACGGCATCTGGAACTTCTGCATCCGCTGGGGCATTACAATCAGCGAGCGGGCACAGCGAGGGTGCGCAAAGGTGTGTGCAGTGCTTTTTGTGGCGCTGACCGCGCTGGGATGGTCGGCGCTGTTCGCATTTCGCTAAGGATACAAAGAGGTGATGGACGGTGGCAAAGCAACGTGTAATCGTCGTTGGCGGTGGGCTCGCCGGGCTGATGACGGTCATCAAAATCGCCGAGCAAGGGCTACCGGTAGACCTGTTCTCACTGGTGCCTGTGAAGCGCAGTCACTCCGTGTGCGCACAGGGCGGCATTAACGGCGCTGTGAACACCAAGGGCGAAGGCGACAGCCCAGACGAGCACTTTGACGATACGGTGTATGGGGGAGACTTCCTCGCACAGCAGCCGCCGGTCAAAAGCATGTGCTACCGTGCTCCCGGCATCATCTATCTGCTGGATCGCATGGGCGTGCCTTTTAACCGCACACCGGAAGGCTTTCTGGACTTCCGTCGGTTCGGGGGAACCAAGCACCATCGTACCGCCTTCGCCGGCTCCACCACCGGTCAGCAGCTCTTGTACGCCCTGGACGAACAGGTGCGCCGCTTCGAGGTGGAAGGGCTGGTAAACAAATACGAAGGCTGGGACTTTCTGGGCATCGTGCGTGACGAGGAGGGCAGGTGCCGGGGTATTGTAGCTCAGAATCTGCACACGATGGAGATTCGCGCCTTCCGCGCCGATGCAGTGGTGATGGCAACAGGCGGTCCTGGATATCTTTTCGGCAAATCTACAAACTCGATCATCAACACCGGTTCCGCAGCGAGCATCTGCTACCAGCAGGGGGCATACTATGCGAACGGTGAATTCATTCAGGTGCACCCCACCGCCATCCCGGGTGAAGATAAACTACGCCTGATGTCGGAGGCGATCCGTGGCGAAGGAGGGCGCGTTTGGGTTCCGCGAGACCCTTACGACAAACGACCTCCCCGCGAAATCCCCGAGAGCGACCGCTGGTACTTCCTGGAAGAGAAGTACCCGGCTTACGGCAACCTGGTGCCTCGCGACATCGCCACGCGCGAGATTTTCGAGGTGTGCGTTACCCAGAAGCGCGGCATTATGGGGCGCAACGAGGTGTATCTGGACATCACTCACCTGCCGCGCGAGGTGATTGAGCGCAAGCTGGGCGGCATTCTGGAAATCTATCTCAAGTTTGTGGGCGACGACCCGCGTGAGGTGCCGATGCGCGTGTTCCCGGCGGTGCACTACTCGATGGGCGGCCTGTGGGTGGACTACGAACGCACACCCGACGGCTTCCTGCACCCGGAAAGCACCCGTAACCAAATGACGAACATCCCCGGGCTGTATGCAGCCGGAGAGTGTGAGTATCAGTATCACGGCGCGAACCGCTTGGGGGCAAACGCGCTGCTGGCTTGTATCTTTGGTGGCGAAACAGCAGGCAACGCGGTGGTGCGCTACGTGCAGGGGCTCCAGAGTACGGCAGACAGCCTGCCTGCCTCCCTGTACGAGAGCGAGCGCCAGCGCCACGAGCAGGACTATCAGCAACTGCTGAAAATGACAGGTGACGAAAACCCCTACAGGCTGCATCAGGAGCTGGGTGACTGGATGACCAACAACGTCACCGTGGTACGCTACAACGACAGGCTCCTCCAAACCGAAGAGAAGATTCTGGAGCTGATGGAGCGGTGGAAGCGTATCAACATCAACGACTCGTCGCTGTGGAAGAATCAGATTGTTCCGTTTACCCGTGCTCTCCGCAACATGCTGATACTGGCGCAGGTGATCACTCGCGGCGCACTGCTGCGCAACGAAAGCCGCGGCGCACACTACAAGCCCGAATACCCTGAGCGCAACGATGCGGAATGGCTGAAAACCACCATGGCCAGCTACACACCGGAAGGTCCGCGCATCTTCTATGAACCGGTGGATACATCGTTGATCCCGCCGCGTATCCGCAAGTACGATGTGGACAAGAAAGCGACCCTCACGACCGCAACTCCACCCGCCGCTCTCGTCGGCGCAAAGGACGATAAGGGAGAGTAGCGTATGGACGGCATTCAGAGCGTGATATTGAAGGTCAAGCGACAGGCGAACCCTCAGAGCACGCCTTATTGGGAGGAGTTCGAGGTACCCTACAAACCTCGAATGAACGTCATCATCTGCCTGATGCATATTCAGCGCAACCCGGTCAACCGCCAGGGCAACCCGACCACTGCCCCCGTGTGGGAAGCCGCCTGCCTGGAAGAGGTGTGCGGAACCTGCACGATGGTGGTCAATGGCAGGGTACGTCAGACATGTTCTGCACTGGTGGACGAGGTAGGGAAGCGCGTTGGCGAGCACCTCGAAATCACTCTGGAACCCATGAGCAAATTCCCCGTCGTGCGCGATTTGGTCGTAGACCGCAGCGAGATGTTCGAAACGCTCAAGCGCATCAAGGCATGGGTACCCATCGATGGCACGCACGACCTGGGACCTGGTCCTCGCATCCCCGATAGCATTCGCGAACTGCGCTACGAATTCGCCCGATGCATGACCTGCGGATGCTGTCTGGAAGCCTGTCCCAATGTGAACCCGCACTCTAACTTCATCGGTCCCGCCGCGCTGGGGCAGGTGAAACTCTTTAACCTGCATCCTGTTGGAGCCACTCTCGAGGACGATAGGCTGGACGTACTGGCTGGACCCGACGGCCTCACAGGATGCGGCAACGCACAAAACTGCGTGCAGGTTTGTCCCAAAGATATCCCCTTGACACGCGCTATCGCCGAGCTGAACCGCGACATCACCCTCAACAGACTGCGGAAATGGCTCACGAAGTAACCGCCGGTTCAGGAACGCTCCTTCCTGAACCGGTCAGCTACCAGGAGTTCTATACTGCCACAGACGGTAGTCAGTGGCTGATGGATATCTTCGTACAGTGGTCACCCTATTACGAAAGCCGGGTACGCCTGCTGAAGATGCCCGATCGCATCTCCGTTCCCCTCCCTCCCTACCTGCCCTACCTGGACGTGGTCCCTCAAAACATCCGCGAGGCGGCGCTGGACGGTCGCTTCAATCTGCAGGCTATCACACGCTACTGCCTGCGGCGTTGCCTCGTCATGTTACGGGAATATGTGGAGCGATTTGGCAGTGCCCTGTAAAAGGATTGTCCCTCTGCCGACAATGTAAAAGGTCGCGCGTAACCGTTTACAGCAGCGGCTATCCAGATATGACAACGAGTGACACTATGCTATCCCGCGCCTGCATACTAGTTGTCGATGACGAGCCACTGGTAGCGGAAGCAATCGGGCGCACTTTGCGCTCTTATGGTTACACCGTTTGCAGCGCTCATAGCGGTCAGGAGGCTCTACACATCCTGGCACAACAACCTGTGAACCTGTGTCTGTCCGACCTGCATATACCGGGAATCGGAGGAAAAACACTCGTCCGACAGATGCGCCAGCAATATCCCGATATTCCCGTCGTCATCATGACAGGGGATGATTCCCTGCAGATGCTGCGGGAGGTTCTGGATTGTGGCGCTAGCGACTATGTGGTCAAACCCTGGCGCCCCCACGAACTGCCCATTGTGATAGAGCGCAACCTGCGCCGCCACCAAATCTGGATAGAGGAGCAGAAACGCTACCTCTGCAAATTGAACGAAGCGCACTCGGACGTGCTGGAAGCACTGTTGAGCGTACTCGAAACACGCGAACGAGAGATAGAAGGGCACTGCGAGCGCGTCACGACCTACACCATGATACTCGCTGAAGCCATGGGCGTTCCCCATGAGAAGCACCCGGACATCGAACGCGGCGCACTGCTGCACGACGTGGGCAAAATCGGCATCCCCGACAGGATACTGTTTAAGAACGGACCGCTGAATGCCGCTGAATGGGAGATCATGCGCCAGCATCCCATCATCGGCTACCGAATGTGCATGAAGGTGCGCTCGCTGCAGAAGGCGGCAAGCGAAATCGTGCTCTGTCACCATGAGCAGTGGGATGGCAGCGGCTACCCGCAGGGGTTGCGTGGGGAGGAGATCCCCCTTGGCGCACGCATCTTCGCCGTCGCAGACACCCTCGATGCCATGACCTCCGACCGTCCCTATCGCAAGGCGCTTTCCGTGCAAGAAGCATCTGCAGAGCTGGAGCGGTGCGCCGGCACGCAGTTTGACCCTCAGGTTGTGGAAGCGTTTTTCAGCATTCCCCTCAGCGTGTGGGAAACTTTGATACAGAACCAGAAACCATCCGTGTGGACGTTCCCCTCCGAGGAGGCTAAAGTCTCCCTCGCTGACAACGCTCTCAAAGAAGCTGCATAACATCCGCCACTGCAGATGGATCCCCTGTGCCTATCCCTTCAGTCCTGTCAACACCACGCCGCGGATGATATGTCGCTGGAAGAGCAGGAACACCACCAGCACGGGCAATGTGGCGATGACTGCCGTCGCCATCACCAGACCGTACTGCATACTGTAGCGCCCCAAAAAGATGGTTAACCCCACCGGCAGGGTGCGCATCTCGATCTCGTTGGTGGCGATGAGGGGCAGCATGAAGTCGTTCCAGCCGCCCAGGAAGGAGAAAATCGCCAGCGTTGCCAGCGCGGGTTTGCTCAAGGGCAGGATAATGCGCCAGTAGATGCCCGCTCTGCCGCAGCCGTCAATCAGCGCGGCTTCCTCTATCTCGCGGGGGATGGTGAGGAAAAACTGTCGCAATAGAAACACCCCGAAAGCTCCTGCCAGACCGGGCACAATCAATGCATAATAGGTGTTGAACCATCCCAGCTTCTGCAGGATCAAGAAGACAGGGATGATGGTCACCTGCCCGGGGATGATAAGCGTGGAGAGCACGATGAAGAAGAGCACGTTCCTGCCTGGAAACTCCAGCCGTGAGAAGGCGTACGCCGCCATAGAGCTGAGCAACAGATAGGCAACGGTACCCGTGCCCGCCACGAACAGGCTGTTCCAGAACCAGCGCATTACCGGAGCCTCTTCCGCCCGTTGGAACAGCTCCTGAAAGTTCTGCAACGTTGGCTCCTGCGGTATCCAGTGTGGAACCGGCTGGAAAATCTCGTGCTCGGGCAGGATGGACATCACCAGCATCCACGCCACCGGCATCAGGAAGAGAACGGCAGCTACCGTCATCAGAAGATAGAGCACCACACGCGCCAGCGAGAAGCGCATCTCCTATTCCTCCCCCCTCGCCGAGAGTAGTCGAAACTGCAACAGCGTGAAGCCCAGCACAATGAGAAACATCACGTACGCCACCGCGCAGGCGTAACCCATGCGATACAGGCTGAAGCCTGTCTGGTACATGTACAACACCACCGTCAGCGTGCTGTAGTGCGGACCGCCGCCCGTCAGGATGTAGCTCTGCCCGAACACCTGCGACGAGCCAATCAGCGACATCACCAGACAGAACAGTAACGATGGTTTCAGCAGGGGCAGGGTGATGTGCCAGAAACGTCCCCACGTGCTTGCCCCGTCGATGCGTGCCGCCTCGTAGTACTCCTCGGGGATCGCGCGCAAGCCCGCCAGATAGATGAGCATACTGCCCCCCGCGCCCCACCAGATGCTCATCAGCGCGAGCGAAGGCATGGCGGTCTGCGGGCTGTTGAGCCAGGGTACGGGCTGGAACTCGCCGGGCAGGTGCAGGAACTGCCACAGCACTTTCAGGTAGTAGTTCAGCAACCCGAACTCGGTGCTGTACATCCAGCGCCAGATAATCGCCACCACCGCCACCGACAGGATGACGGGCAGGTAGAAGATGGCTTTATATACGTCCTCTCCGCGAATGCGGGCGTTCAACCCCAGCGCGAGCAGTAGCGACACGACATTGCCCGGTACCACCGTCAGCAGGGCGAAATAGCCCGTGTTGAGCAGGGCAATGCCGAACAGGTCGTCCCGGAGCAAGGCGCGGTAGTTGGCAAAACCGACGAACGGCTTCTGCTCGCCCAGCACGTGCCAGTTGTGCAGGCTGATGAAGAAGCCCCACACCACGGGCACCAGTACGAACAGCACAAACAGCACCAGATAGGGCGCGATGAATAGATAGCCCACCAGTGCCTCGTGCCTTTGATGTGCAGGAAAAGCCATCCTTTTCATGGTCGGTCCAGTACCTGCTGGATTCGTCGTGCCGCCTCGTTCAGCGCGTCCTGTGGCGTCTTGATACCCAGCAGGGCGGCTTCGATGGCGGCGTCGTAGAACGGCATGATTTCGGTGGATTTGTACGAAGCAGGTTCAAACACCACGTAGGGCAGCTGCTTTGCGAACTGGTACTGCACGCGCATCTGCCGGAAACGGGGCTGTTTCAGCAGCGAGCGTCGCACAGGTATTTGCCCTCCCTCCGCCCAGTCCAGGCTATGGTCGGAAAGGTAGCGCATGAACCGCCACACGAGCTGCACTCGTTCGGGCGGAAGGTCTTTGGGCATACAGAGCATGTGCGAACCACCCCACACCGCTCGATGGACATCGAAGGAGGGCACGGGTGCGCCGGCGTACTCCAGCCCCTTTTGCTCCTCCACACTGGAGAGCATATAGATACCCTCTATCGCCATCGCCACACGCCCCTGCCGGAAGCCCATCCACGAGTCGAAGCCCTCGGGTTTGGGAGCGACACGATACTTGTAGATGAGGTCGCACATCTGCTGGGTAGCTCGGACCGCAGGCGGTTCGGCGAGCGCGGCGCGTTTCAGGTCGGGAGAAAGAATAGAACCCCCATGCTGACTGATGAAGGTTATCCAGTTGGTGCGCAGCCAGGTGAAGGCGAAGCCCCACTGGTCGGGGCGTCCGTCACCATCTTTATCTCTGGTGAGGCGGCGGGCGGCTTCCAGAAACTCTTCCCACGTTTCAGGCGGCTTGGGGTTGCCCTGCGTATCCACGATGCCCGCCTCGCGGAACAGCTTCCGGTTGTAGTACAGCCCCTGCGGATGGCAGTCCAGCGGCAATCCTACCTGCCTGCCCTCATATCTGCCTGCCTGCCAGATGTTGGGCAAGAAGTCCTGCACAGGGAACCCCTTGTCGGCATCTATCAGGTCGTCCAGTGGGCGGAAGACGCCATATCGGGCGAACTCGGCGATGCGGTTGGCATGGCAGATGAACACGTCGGGCGCACCCCCGTAAGCGAGGCTGAGCACCAGCTTGTCGTAATAGGTGCCCCACGGGATAATCTGCATCTTCACGCGGATACCCGTTTCACGCTCGAACTGCTTGACGATCCTCTCCATGGTTGCCCCATCGGGACCGGTGAAGCCGTTCCAGAAGCGTATCTCGGTGCCGACAGCGTTGCTGGAGTGCTCGCTGGACGAACAGCCTGCGAGCCACAGGCTGGCAACACAGAACAGCGCAAGCAGAGCCATCGTGCGCAGGCTAAAGCCTGCGGCTACTGTGCTTTTGCCCTCTTTATAGGGATGAAGTAGACTACCCTTCATACTTCACCCCAAACATCGCCAGCGTGTGCAGCCTGGGGGCGGTGAAGGTGACTTCGCCCTGACGTTGCTGGAAGCGCAGGGGTTTGCCTTCCGGCAGGAGGAGAGCTCTTGTAACCAAACAGGGCAGACGCAGACGTATTCGGATGCCGTCTATCGGGATATTCGGCAGGTCGTGCTGGAAGTTGACCATGCTCAACAGATAGCGCTTTCGCTCCGGCTGATGGAACAGTGTCACCTCTACCGCCGGGTGAGCATCTACCTCCAGCGTTGGTCGTGGAAGAAGCCTGCGCAGGAGATGGATAAACACCCCCTGCAGGTTCTCCTCCATCTCGATAGGGGTGGCACAGTAAACGACACATCCCTTCCCGAACCTGTGGAACACTATCTCCGGGTTGTCTGTGGGTTGCCAGGGCGGGTCGCTGTGGATAGAAGCAAACTGCGTCGGCTCAGAGCTACGCCACGGCAGGGTAGTGGTCGCCAGTATCTCGGCACGCGGGTGGGAGCGTACCTGAAAACCATAGCACCGTACCATCGGCGGATACTTGGCACTCCATCCCTCGAAGAGGTCTGCGCCCGCACGGGTGGGAGCGATATAGTGCACGTCATCGGACCAGTCCGCCTTCACCAGTGATACGCCAAACACGTCTGCCAGCAGAAAATCGGTGTGTCTTTTGCCCTCCGAGGTTACCAGTGATGTACCACCGCTGGCGTAAAGCGCGCCTCCCTGCCGCACGTACTCGCGAAGCGCGTTGCACTCGCCGGGCGAGAGATGATGCACGTTCGGCAGAACGACCACCGGGAAGCGATGCAGTTGCTCGCTCTGCCTGGCGGTAATCACCGTGCAAGGCAGATGATGTCGCAAGAGGGCGCGCACCGCCTCCACCGCCGCCGCAGTATGAGTGTCTTTGCCGCTCGCCTGCGTGACAGGGCGTCCGTTGCCCCGCATGTCGAACTTGGAGTAGAGCGAGTAGTAGACAGCCACATCCGCCACACGCTCTCCGCCCAGTTCACGGTAATACGGCATCAGACGATCGAAAAGACGCCCCATGCGGTCGTACACTTCCCGGTTCAACGTGCCGATGGGGTCTATCCCGTCGATAAAGATGAACGCCGCGCTGTCCGCAATGGCTGCGCTCGCTTTCGCCTCCAGAAGGGCATCCGACTTCCTGCCCGTGTGATCGCTCAGCGAGGTGGCAAGGCTTGTTTCAAAGCCGCAGGGGCGATTCGGGGTGAGTTCATCGAGCAGTTTACGCACGAAGGAACCCTGAACGGCGTCTCCATAGAAGTCGCCCTCCAGAAAATCGTTGTGTGCCACCAGCGGATACGATACCCCCAGCTGCCAGCCTGCGGGGTACGTGGATGCCTGATGTTCTACAGAGGCGTCTGGGCGAATGCGTTTCACCGTGCTGGTCGCAATCTGGGCGAAATCCGCCAGCCACTGCTCTCGCTTGCGCTGAAACAACACCCATCGCTCGTCCGTCCAGTCCACCATGCGAGGCATTTCGCCTCCCACCTCTTCCCTCCACCGCCGCTGGCAGTGCTCGCAGTAACAAACTCCGGGCCAGAAGGTCATGTCAAAGCGCACACCGTCAAAGTCGTACCGTTCGCACATCTCTTCGACCCATGCCCGCACGTATTCGCGATAGGGCGAATGGGGACATACCACCCCGTAGCGGCTGTTTCTACCGAATTCGTTGCCGTCAGCATCCCGCCCCCGCCATTCCGGATGGTTGTCGAACGCCCAGCAGTCAAAGATGAGGCTGACGTACAACACGACGGCGATACCCTTTCGGCGACATTTTTCTATCATCTCCGCCACGAGGTCGCGCCCTTTGAGATTGGCGTGCTGTTTGCCCACTTTCGTGGGGTAGTTGAACAACCCCGTATGCGACTGCACATACAGCACCACTGACTGCACTCGTGCTCGCGCCAGCGCGTCCGCGTAGTCGTCCGGGCTGAACTGTGAGAGAAAGCGCGGGTCCCAGTCCGGGATGTGCATGTCTATCACTGCCCGCCGCCATGCTTTCTCGTACCATCGGGAACCGGTCTGGTGCATCTATCCCCTCCGCACAACGCCTCTTCGGCTGAAAAAGCCTCTTTGTGTTTCGAGAAACAGCACCAGAATCTCTGCCTCCCTGCCCCTCTGTTTCAGCACACCCACACCGGGCATATAGCACTTGTGCGTTTCGGCGTACACGGTTTGTGCGGGCAGGCTCCACGTCTTGCCGCCGTCGGCGCTCCAGACGCATTTAACGTCCATATTGAGCTGAGGCGGCGGGGTGCCCGGCTTGTCGGGGGTGTCTCTATCCTCGTCGGTGATGAAGACGCACAGTAAATGGTCGTCCAGTATCTTCGTCACCCAGGGCGCCAGCGCCATAAAGCGGGTATCGCGAGGTTGGTACACGATGCGCCGCTCTTCGCGCTGCCAGCTCCAGGTGCGCCCGCCGTCGCGCGACTCCACGCAGCGTATCACGCCCGCATGAGGGGGGAAGGTTTGAACGCTCTCCAGCACGCACAGCAAACGCCCATCGGAAAGTTCCACGACACTGGGCATGCCGTCGCGCGAGAGGTGTGCCGGGTTGTGTGCGCGACTGACGGTGACAGGGTTCTCCCACCGGTGCGTTCGGGGGTTCCACGTGTGCATCCGCACCCACTGGTGTCCGGAGAACCCTTCGCGCCAGGGGGTATACTCATCGTCATAGTAGCATTGCAGCATTCCGCGCCTGGTCTCGAACAGGAACGGCGCCCACAAGCCGCGACTGGGTCCCTCTCCGACAGGATGCGCTTCGAACACGGTAGAATGAGCGGTCCACGACTTGCCGCCGTCTTTGCTCGCAGCCACTTTGACGGAGTAATACGGTTTTGGCGCGTGCTCGCCACGATAGAGATTGTGGCGATATACGTAGAGCAGCTCGCCGTTGCGCCGCAGGCACAGGTTGCCGTCGCCGAGGTCGGTAGTGGGGTTGGGGTCGGAAACGATGGTTCCGACGCACTGCCACGACCGTCCTCCATCCGCACTACGCGACAGGAGAACATGCACCCCATCGGAGCGTGCTTCGGTGCGTGTGGCAAGCACCTCGCCATTTGGTAGTACGAGGAAGCCTTTTGCCCCTTCCGCGCGGTGTATCTCGGTGGACCACTGAATGTGTATCATGCCTGCTACGTCTTGCATACTGAGGGCGAGGAGTGTCCTCGCCCTGCAGAGTAGGTTTTATTCGAACGAGCAAGCCAGTCCTGCTATCGCGGCGCAGCTGGTGTGGTAGTGGGACCGTAATAGCCGGGCGGTGGTGGTGTCCTCTCTACTATCGGTCCACTCAGCCGACTATAGTAGAACGCCGCTATAGCGACGAGCACCACCACAATAGCAGCGATGACCCATGCTGTCGGGATGTCCTTTTTCATAGGGCATCACCCTTGCCACCAGGGGTCCATGCTGCAGTCATCCTGTACCGACCACTCGCAGGGATAGGTGGTGCCCCACACACGGCTGCTGACATGCCCATCCACCCAAAGGATGTTGACCCTGTTGTTGAAGATGCCGTGTATCTCGGGTTTGCCACCGGACCACTCTTTGCCGACCGCCGTCCATGGCCACAGCCCTCGCGCGTGCAGGAAGTCGGTAAAGCGAGCTCCCCACGACTCCCCGTAGGAGTGACCGTTGACCACGTGCAGGGTATTCGCAGGCAGTTGAATCTCCGACATGTGGGTGACGCAAATCTGGTTGCCGCACCAGTAGGTACGAATGCCCCAGTGGTTCAACGGGGAATCTTTCCATGGCGTGCCGTCCCAAATCTCCGGTTCGATGTTGTTCATCAGATACGACACGCGCATGTAGCGATTGGAAAAGATGTTGATGTTCTGCTCACGACATACCCAGGGCGTACGATTCGGTTCCGCGTCGAGGTCATACTCGAACACGTAACCCGGGGAGAGGAAGATCTGGGTATTCTTGACATAGGGCTGGAGCAACTTGGGCCAATAGATAAGCCCGCCATTCGGGCAACCTGTGCCCGGAGTGCCGATAATGTCCCATGGGGTCATGGTCTCATCGTAGTCCTGGGAATACTGTGCCAGCGCCAGCCCAATCTGCTTGAGGTTGCTCATGTCCGACGCTTGACGCGCCTTCGTTCTCGCCTGGGAGAACACGGGGAACAGAATCGCCGCCAGTATCGCGATGATCGCGATCACAACGAGCAACTCGATGAGTGTGAACGCCGTGAACCTTCTCATCTTTCGCTCCTCCTTAGTCACGTATTATGTACACCGGGCGGATTATTCGTCCGGCCAGGCTCCGTGTTGAGCAGTTTCTTGCGCCTCCACAGTCTCGCCAGCATGGCGGAGAGGTGCATAGTGCAGACGTAGCAGCAGGTCTTGCTCATAGTTGCCAAACTCCTTGCCGAACAGGTTGAACCCTCCAACATGTCTCGCGTCCGGCTTGTTTCCGATGCGCACGGTCACCGGTTGCTGAGGGACGACCATGATGTCCTCGACGGTCACATCCGAGAGGCGCATTCCGTCGATATATGAGCCATCTTCTCCGACCGACCAGACCTTCAATACTCCGAATTGCGTACCATGGTCGTTCCACCAGGGTGGGTTTAGTCTGCCCCTCTTGCCTCCGAAGTCTCCCGGGCATGTCCACGTACCCACTTCTACACCGTTGATCCAGAGAGTAATGTCTGAGGGGTAATCGTTGTTATAGTCTGGAGCCTCAGAACAGATTTCCATCACAACCTCTACCTGCGTAATCTGCACCGAGGTTGGCAAGAAGTTCGGGAACACATATTCCACAAAGCCGCTGCCCATCCACAGCAACTGTGCGTTCGCTCGCTCTGGAAGCAAGAAGGATTGAGGGTCGTCCATCAATCCAATGTAGCCGTCACGGCTGGCGAGCCCACATGTCGGCGAGGGGTTGGCAAGGGTATACATCCCGATAGCCATCTCCATCTCTTCCACCTGCTCAGCGAGACCACCGGTTTCCAGGGAGAAGATTATCTTGTCCCAGCGCAAGCGACATCGCTTTTGTGCCCCCTGACTACCGGGCATGTACTCACAGAGGATCAACCCCGCCTGCTCCAGCACCTGAATATGTTTGGACGCCGTAGGATAGTTCAGGTCCAGGGCGCGGGCGATTTCGTTGACGTTGAGGTCGCGTTCGGTGAGCAGCTTCAGGATACGCAACCGTGTTGGCGAGGCGAGAGCACGGAATATCTCCTCACAAGCGAACACGCTACGTTCCAGAATGGTCTGAGCCATTATCTTTCCTCTTAAAGAGATAAATTCGCTATTCTGGAAATTATAATACTATAACGGAAATGTTTTGTCAAGAGGGAAGAGCATCTCGAAGAGTAAAAAAATGTTTGGAGAACAAGGTTCCCGTGGAGCCGTTCGTGTCCCTTGAGCATGCATCAGCATCTGAAGCCTCCTCGTGGGCGCAGGAGATTGCTTTGCCTCTGCGGGGCTTGCCACGACACCATGGTCGCAAGGGAGCACGACCGTTCACGCGATGGAGCGTTAACGCACCGCCAGTCTGCGAAGGTCTGTCATCGTATTTGGGGCGCGGGCTTGGGTTCGGTGCTGGGACCGTCGACAGACGGCTTGCCTTCCTTCCACAACAATCTATCTAGCCGCAGCGTGCGCCCCAACGGGTTGGAACCATACAAGGGCTCATTCTGGTCGTCCCAGGCGTGATAGAGCATCCACATCTCACCCGACGGTAGGCTCACGATGCACTGGTGTCCCGGGCTGTATACCTTGCCCGGCACGGTTTGCAGGATGCGCTCGGCTTTGGTGTAGGGTCCCTTCAGCGAGGCGGCGGTGGCATACGCTACCGCATAGCAGGCATCCCGTTTGTAGCTCTGGAACCATCCGCCGGAGTAGAACAGGTAGTAGGTGCGGTTGCGGTAGAGCATGGTGGGCGCTTCCACAATGCCCTTCTCCCAGTCTTGGTCAGGACGCAGCAGCACTGTTTTCTCCTCGCTCACGCTCAGCAGGTCGGCGCTCATGCGGCGCATCACGATGGCTCGCGGATCCTCTTCCGAGTATATCAGGTAAGGGGTTCTGTCTCTGTCAAAGAAGATGGTGGCGTCAATCACGCCCACACGGTTATCGTCGCCGCGCACCAGTATCGCCCGATGGCTAAACGGTCCAAGCGGGTTGTTGGAGGTGGCGATGCCGATGTCGTGTTTGCCCGTCTGCGGGTTACGCGCAGAGTAGGTCATATACAGCTGCCCACGATATGCTATCACCTCCGGCGCCCACAGGTGCTCCCGCGACCATGGGGGGCGAAACGCACTGCCTTTGTGTGTCCAGTGCACCAGGTCGGGCGATTCCATCACCTGAAAGTCGTGACCAGACGAGTGTGTGGCGTATGCGTAGAACTTACCCCGGTAGAAGAGCACATGTGGGTCGGGGAAGTCGCGTGCGTACACCGGGTTGGTGTAGGTTGCCATCGTCACCTCCGCAGATGGAATGGTTGCAGAGGGAGGGTTACGCTTCGCCGTGGCTTCCCCTGTGTCATGGCGAGGTTGCTTCAGCAGACGGAGCGTATCCCTCCAGCGTACAGCGTTCTTACCTGTTCTGTCCCTCTTGATAGTTGCAGCGGTCGTTCCAGCCGCTGAAGTTCTGTCGCCACATGGTGGGCGTGACCGTTTGACCGCCTTTCTGCACATCGTCGCCGATGCGCCGCCAGGTCTGTCCCCAGGTCATGTACTTGGCGTGTCCATCGGCGAACACGTAGTTGGAACCGCCCTGGTTGCGCTGCGAGATGGTGTTGCCGGTGGTCTTGTTGTGGCGACCGTAGGCGACGTTGGCGGTGAAGTCGATGCACACATAGCCTTCGTCAGCCTCCCAAGTAGCCACCTGGTGCCACTGCGCGTTGTTGATGCCCGGCACGCTTTCCACAATCTGGATCGCTTCAGCGGGCTTCTCCAGTGCCGCCAGCTTCAGCGCGTTCCAGGGTCCGTTCGGGTAGTCGCTGATGTTGATGCGGTACGAGCCGGGGATGTTGTCCGCATCGGGCTTGTCGGGCAGGTTGCTCCATGTGTCGTTCCACAGCCCGCGCGGCCAGCTCTCGCTATCCGAGGGGCACTGGTAAATCTGCTTGTTCTTGACGTAGGGCAGAAGCACGTAGTCCCAGCCCCACATCGGGTCTTTGTAGCCCCAGCACTGCGGACACGAGGTGTCGGGCTCGTCGTTGAACCACGCCTTCGGCAGATACTCGTCGTGGTCCTGGGCAAACATCTGCAGAGCTAGACCCAGCTGCTTCATGTTGGACAGACAGGATGCTGCTCGTGCCTTCTCGCGAGCCTGGGCGAACACCGGGAACAGGATCGCCGCCAGTATCGCGATAATGGCGATAACGACGAGCAACTCGATCAGCGTAAACGCTTTGCGCTTGGACATTTCAGGTAACCTCCTTTGGTTCTCGTGATGTTCGTCGACGCGACCAGCAGTGGTCGCGCATTGGTGCCATATCTCCGTGCGACCGTTACCGCCCTCCGCCGGCTGCGGCGCCGGGCGTCTGTGAGGGTTGCACATACCCTGGCGGACGATACGCCTCCGGCGGGTATTCACCCGGTTTGCGCGCAGCACCGGCGGTGAAATACCGATAACCGGCTATTGCCAGCACTGCCAGTATCACCACAATGACCACAACCCCCACCCAGCCGGGGATTTCCCGTTTGAGACCGGATGAGCTCACCTGTTCTCACCTCCTTCCTGTGCCACAGCTGCTTCAGTGCGGCTACCCCGTCCCCTGACAGCATAGTGCAGACGCAGCACCAGGTCTTGTTCGTAGTTACCGAACCCCCGCCCGAACAGGTTAAAGCCCCCGATATGCTGAGCGTCGGGCTTGACCCCGATCCGCACGATAATGGGGTGATGAGGTGCCAGCATCAGGTCGGCGATGGTGGTTTCGGAAACGGGGGGTACCGTCCACGTAGCTGCCCTCAGCATCCACCGACCAGATTTTCAACATGCCGTACTGCGTCATGTAGTCGTTCCACCAGGGTGGGTTCAGCCGTCCGCGCCTACCCCCAAAGTCACCTGGCGAGGTCCACGTACCAATCTCCACACCGTTGATCCAGACGGTGATGTCGGAGGGATAGTCGTTGTCGTAGTTGGGTGCTTCGGAGCAGACCTCCATCAGGAGCTCGAGGCGCCGTATCTCCACATCGGTTCCCAGCGTGCAAGGGAAAACGTACTCTACAAACCCTTCTGCCATCCACAACAGCTGCGCGGTAGCCCTCTCCGGTTCGAAAAAGGATTGTGGGTCGTCTAAAAAGCCGATAATCCGCTCGCGATTTGCCAGACCGCAGGTCGGGGTTGGGTTCACCAGGGTGTACAAGCCAACAGGCATCTCAATCTCTTCCACGCGGTCTTCCGGGGGATTGGTCGGTTCGAAGGAGACAATAAAACGGTCATATGCCAGACGACAACGCTTCTGCATGCCCTGTACGCCCGGCTTGTACTCCGTTTTGATGAGCCCAATCGCTTCCAGTAACTGAGCGTGCTTGGTGATGGTGGGCTGGGAGGTATTCAGCGCTTGAGCGAGCTCGTTGATGTTCCTCTCGCCCTGCGCGAGCAGCTCCAGTATCCGCACCCTCGTTTCCGAAGCCAGCGCTTTAAACAGATCCACGCTTTCGGAGCCGTGCACTTCCAGAATATGCGCCCGCATGACACACCTCAAAAACATAACATGACGACTATTATTATAACTCTTCGTCTATGATTATGCAAGAGTTTGCATAGTTTTTTTGCGAGGCAGAGCAAAAAAACAGTGTGTTTACGAGTTTTTCACATTTTTTGCCCCAAAAGTGTTGACACCATGGAATCTCTGTGATATACTTTATGCAAACGTTTGCATAAGTGTGACTACCCGATGTCGGTAACCATCAAGCAGATTGCTGAACACCTCGGCGTGTCGCCTGCAACCGTCTCCCGGGTGCTGAGCGGGCGCGGAGCGCATCTTATCTCCGAAGCCACGCGCCAGCGTGTCTGGCAGGCTGCACGGGAGCTGGGCTACCATCCCAACCTCGCGGCGCGTTCGCTTGTGACTGGGCGTACCGGCATTGTTGCGCTATGGATGAACGAGCTGTTTACCAGCTTCCACGCGCGCGTGGTGTACCTGGTGGAAGACAACCTTCGCCAGCAGGGCTACGACACACTGATTCGGTGCATTTCCCACCTGTCGGGCAGTGCATGGCATGGCACGGGGCGTGTAGACGGCATCCTGGCGCACGAAGGTGCGGTGTATCTCCAGAAAATGTGGAAACCCCTGCAACGACGCGGAGTGCCTCTGGTAAGTATGGGTGCGTATGTGCTCACTGAAACCGACCATGTGCGTATAGACCTCTACAGCGGGGCGATCCAGGCGACACAGCATCTGCTGGAGGCAGGTTGCCGGCGGATAGCCTATCTGGTCAACGCCGAGTCACGCTATGTCGGGGAACCGCGCCGCGATGGCTATCACCGCGTGGTGAGCGAAGCAGGGATGAGCGCGGAGTACATCGTCGCCACCGACCAGTCGCGGGCGGCGTCCAGCATGGCTGTACGCCGCTATGTGCAGGAGTGTGGTTTGCCCGACGGCATCTTCTGCCACAACGACGAGATGGCTATCGGCGCGTATCACGGCTTGCGTTTACTGGGGGTGCACATACCCGATGAGGTGGCTCTTGTGGGTTGTGACGGCATCGAGGACACGGAATATCTGGACGTGCCCATCACCACTATTCGCCAGCCGCTGGAGGAGATGTGTCAGATAGCGGTGCAGTTTCTGCAAAAGCGCATTGCTGAACCTCACACCGAACGGCAAAGCGCTTTGCTGCAGCCCACACTGGTGGTAAGGGCGTCCACGCAAAGGGGGTGAGAGCAGACCGTAGGGAACTTTCTTGCTTGCCGTTGCAAAGCCCAGGCTGTTTCCGTCTTGCGCAGGCTGAGCCTGCGACTGCCAACGACTAACAATCAACAAAAAGGAGGTCTCCCAAAAATGAAACGAAACGCTTTTACGCTGATCGAGCTGTTAGTGGTTATCGCGATTATCGCGATACTGGCAGCGATCCTGTTCCCTGTGTTCTCGCAAGCGCGCACCAAAGCGCGTCAGGCGTCAGACATCAGCAACATGAAGCAGCAGGGGCTGGCGCTAATGATGTACTCGCAGGACTACGATGAGAAGCTGTTGGGTTTTGGGCTTCCGTACGATGGCGATCCTCGCTGTTCGCCGGGTCCCTGGGTATACTGGCCCGCCCTGTTGCAGCCGTACGTGAAGAACACGCGCGTGTTCCTCTCGCCTCAGCTGGAGGCGGCATACGACGCCAATCAGTCTTGGGTCTGCAAAGCACTGAACATCAACCTCAGCCCTGACGGCAACACCCTGTACTTCTCCTACATGCTGAACGGGGTAGGCACGTGGAATTATACTCCGTGGAAAGACAACAACCCAGGTGCTCACTACGGCATCGTCTGGGACCGCTTCCTGAGCCAGGCGGCGTTGCAGGAGCCAGCCGGGACCATCTACGTCGTCAACGGACACTGCCCCGACTCCTGGCAGGATGGGCATCTCGACTACCCGCTGCGCCTGGGCTGGAACACCTGGACCTGCACCGGTACCGACTGGAGTTCGCGAGACCCCAACGTGCAGGGCTTCTTCAACAGTATGCAGAACATCATCTGGACGGACGGTCACGTCTCCCCCCGCAAGTGGGGGCACACCTACCCCCATGAGTGGACGGTGCAGGCAGACCGCGAGGCAGACCCTGTGTTGAATCCGTAGTCCCCAAACTCGCCCTCCGGTTCTACACCGGAGGGCTTTCTGGAGGTGCGCTGATGAAACGCGAGATTCCGCCTGGCTTGGCGATAGCGGTGATCGTCATCGCTCTGGTAGTTGCGGGCTTCTTCTACGTGCGCCACTGGTTTTCGGGACCAAAGCGCATCTCGGGTACGCCACCACCCGGCATCAATCTGGCACCACCCCCGCCAGGTCAGTCCCAGATGCCAATGGCGTCACCGCCTCCGCCCGGCTACGGACGATAACGGCGGACTGATCGGTGCATGCGACGGAGCGTATCCCTGCGGGAGACAAACGCAGAGGGATATGTTCCGTCGTGAGCGTTGACTTTGTGTCCTTGCGAGCGGCGTAGCCGCGAAGCAATCTCTCCCAGCAATGTGGGAATGGCTTCGGCACCCCATGCCTCGCAAGGACACGGTAAACGGTCGGATGGAGGTTTTCTTCTCAACCCTTGCTCTTCCCTACTTGTCTTGCTGACTCCTTCGCGATACTTTGCTATAATAGGGTAGCATTGCCCAGAAGGGAGGTATTCTATCATGTCTCGCTCTGGCGCTTTCACCTTGATCGAGCTGCTTGTCGTGATTGCCATTATCGCTATCCTCGCAGCCATCCTGTTTCCCGTGTTCGCACAGGCTCGCGAGAAGGCACGACAAACCACCTGCCTGGCGCATCTGCGCCAGCTGGGGCTGGCGTTCGTGATGTACCGCACGGACTACGACGGGCGCAACGCTGGCAACGGCGACGGCAACTGTATGGGCGGCTGGGTGGGCAACGAGTGGCCCGCATGGATGCGCGACTTTCCCTGGAACTCCGGGGCGCAGTGGGTACCCTGTATCTATGCGGTTCCGGTAGGAGAGGAGACCACCGCACCGGTCAATCCCGAGTGGCTCGCGGCGAAGGGACCGGTGAGCGGCGTTTTGTACCCCTACGTGAAAAACGCCGGGCTGTATGTTTGCCCATCCGACCCGCGCGAGGAGAAACTGCTGAGCTATTCGATGAACGCCGGTCTCGCCTTCATCCCGGAAACGGCGGTAGAACGCCCCGCCCGGCTCGCCCTGCTGATCGACGAGCAAATCACGCTGAACGATGGTGCGTATCATCCCGTCAACGCAGACTGCCCATCTGTGGTGCACAACGGCGGCGCGACATTTCTGTTCTTCGACGGTCATGCGAAGTGGCTCAAAGCTGCGAAACCGCCCGTGCTGTGGAACTGTCCCCAGAGCGTGCCTGACGAGGTGTTTTGCTGGAAAATACCCATCTCGGACGCCGAATCGAGCCGATACAGCTGGTTTTGCCAGCGCGAGTAGTGAGGTACAATAGATGGCGTACACTTCGTG
Organism: Armatimonadota bacterium; assembly: GCA_026003195.1. Classification (NCBI taxonomy): domain Bacteria; kingdom Bacillati; phylum Armatimonadota; species Armatimonadota bacterium. Next base: position 339,899 of record BPGU01000003.1, on the reverse strand, counting down.
CGGAGGCTTGCCATGAGCGTGCTACTGTGCCCCGATTGCCGTATCGAGATGCAGGCGCAGCGTTACTATGGGGTCACTGTGGACATCTGTCCGGCGTGCGCAGGCGTCTGGTTCGACGAAAGCGAGTTGCGGTTGCTGATGGAGATAGACCCGCTCATCCTGTTGAGTCTGGACGATCGCGCCCTGCCCGACGTGCAGTATACCCCTGAAGAAACCGTCAACCGACGCTGCCCCCGATGTGCGGTATTGCTGCAGCCATACCGCTACCTTTACGACTCTCCAGTGGAACTGGACCGCTGTGGCCAGTGTCATGGTATCTGGGTAGAGGACAGCGAGCTGCACAAGATGCATGAGGCTTTGCGCGCACAACAAAGCCCTTCCGAACTGGAAAAGCATCGCCTTGCGGTGGCGCAGTACCAGATAGAACACCAGGAGCAGATGGAGCGCGCAAACATGCTTGCTTCCCTGTTCAGCCTTTTGCGCAAGAGAGTGCCACCGTTCTCCGGTTTTTGATACCATCAAAGGTACGATGAGCGCGAATGCCTGGCTGAGTCTTGGCTCGAATCAGGGCAATCGCCTGAGCAACCTGCGCGAGGCGATTCGTCGCCTGCATACGCCGCAGGTGCAGGTGATACGCTGTGCTAGCGTGTACGAAACCGAGCCGGTGGGATATGACACCCCACAGCCCTTCTACCTGAATACGGCAGTGCAGGTGTTCACCACGCTGGAGCCTCTGGCTCTGTTAGAATATGTGATGGCAACGGAGCAGGCAGGTGGACGGGTGCGTACGTACTATGGCAATCCGCGCACGATTGATATCGATATCGTGCTGTATGAGGGGGTGCAGATGCAAACGGAAAGGCTGACCTTGCCGCATCCGCGCATGCACGAGCGTGCCTTTGTGCTGATACCTCTGCTGGAAATCGCGCCGGAGCTCACTCTGCCCGACGGCACGCCGATTCGTCGCCTGCTGGAACAACCGGAAGTACGGGCGCAGAAGGTGTGGAAGATTCACGATGCCGACCTATCGCTTTGAGGCGGTGGACGAAACCACCGGGCGACCGGTAGTAGGCACTCTGCAAGCAAGCGATGAACAGAGTTTGCAGAGCCTGCTGCAGTCGCGCGGGTTTGTGGTCAAGCGCATTGTTTCTGCCACCGACACGCCGGCGCAGACGCAAGCCCCCCCTCAGCGCACCGACCGTCGTGCCGAACGTGCTACCGCCAGCCTGCTCGCGCGTGCCGTCTTCTTCCGACAGCTGGCGTCGCTGCTTCGGGCGGGCAATAACCCCGTCAGCGCGCTCACGCAGATTTCCAACCAGCCTTCCATGCCCGAATCCCTGCAGGCGGCGGCGCGTGCGATGCTGGCGAACGCCCATCTGGGTCAGCCCCTCTCGCAGGCGATGGAAATGTTCCCTCGCCTGTTTGCACCGCATGTGGTGGGCATGTTTCGAGCGGGAGAACTGGGAGGCTCACTGGACGTTATCTGCGATGAAATCGCCACTCACTACGAGCAGGAGCACGCCCTGTGGCGCAAACTGTGGATACCGCGCCTGCTGATACTCAACGGCATCGGCATGTTGATGCTGGTGTTACCCCTCTTCCCTGCCTTCTACTACGGTATGGCGCGGGGGGATGCTGCGCTGTTCTACGGGCGGTATGTGCAACTGCTGCTGACCCGCTCCTTGCCCGCTTTCCTGCTGCTGGCGGCTCTGGTATGGGCGGCGTGGTGGTTTTTAGACCTTCCGGCGAACCGTCGCTGGAAAGACGCCGTGGTGATGCGCCTGCCGGTGTTCGGTGCGCTCAACCGACAGCGTGCGCTGGCTGCCTTCCTGCGTACCCTGCACCGTATGTTCGCTGCGGGAGTTCCCGCCATCAGCGCGTGGGAAGCGGCGGCGCCATCGGCAGGGAACGTGTTCGTGCGGGAGAAGCTGATAGAGGCGCTGCCGGTGATTCGCAACGGTCAGGGCATAGACCGTGCCCTGCAAGCCACAGGACTATTTGACTGGGAGACCATTAGCCTCATGGCGGCGGGGCAGCAAAGCGGTGAACTCGCCGGGATGCTGGATCGCGCGGCAGGTTACCACGAGGAGACCCTGCGCGAGCGTTACCAGCGGGCATCCTTCGCACTGATTCGGCTGGGCTGTCTGGGCATGCTGGTTCTGGGCGGCGCAGCGCTGATAGGGATGGTGTATACCTACTTTCACGGTATGTTCCGCTTTGTGGACGAGTTCTTCAAGACGCCCTAGGGGTGAAAAGCCATGCCTGTGTATCGGTACACCGCAAAGAATCAGCAGGGAAGTACGGTCACCGGTCTGGTGGAGGCGGAGGACACCCGCCGCGCCGCCGGAATCGTGCGCGAGATGGGATTGTTGTTGCTGGATGTGCGCCCCGAGCGAACAATGAACGCACAGCAGGCGGAGCAGATGGTGATGCAGAAGGTAGTGTACCCCGTCTACTCAGGCGTCTCGGTGCGCGACCTCGCCATCTTCTATCGCCAGCTGGCAACGGCGGTGCGGGCGGGCATTCCGATCCATCGCGCATTGCTTTCGGTGGCGGAGAACACGGGCAAACCGCGCTTGCGACGGGTGGTGCAGGCGGTGGTCAATGACCTCCTGCAGGGCAAACCACTGTCCAGAGCCATGAGCCGCCATCCCCACATCTTTGACGAGCTGCAGCTCGCGCTGATTCAGGCGGGCGAAGAGGGAGGTCTCTTAGAGAACATGCTGGAACGCCTCGCCGACTATCTGGAGCGCGACTATAAGCTGCGCCTCAAAATCCGCGCAGGCACCTTCTACCCTAAAGTGTTGCTGGTAGCGGGCATCTTTATCCCCAAAGTGCCGATACTGGTCGTGGGGGGCGGGCTGATACCTTATTTGCGGGAGACCGTGGGCTGGGCAGGACCGATTCTGCTGGCGGTGCTGGCTGTGGTGGCTGCGGTACGCATCCTGTTGCAAATAGAGCCGCTTCGAGAGGCGTATGACTCGCTGAAGCTGATGATACCGGGCATCGGGGGGCTGGTGCGCCAGCTGGCGATGGCACGCTTCAGCCGGGCGATGGCGGCGCTGTATGCGGCAGGCGTGTCCCTGCCCCGGGCGATAGCGATTTCCGCCCTTGCCGCCGACAACTACTACCTGAACAAACGCCTGCGCGGGGCTATTGTGGACGTTGAGAACGGACAACCCATCTCGGAAGCCTTCCGCCGCACGGGCGTGATGCCACCGCTGGTGCTGGATATGCTGCACACGGGCGAGAGCACAGGCAACGTGGATGCCATGATGGACAAAGTTGCCGAATATTATGAACAGGAAACCGATGTGAAAAGCGGTCAGGCGGTGATTGTGCTGAGCGTCGGCGTGTACCTGCTGATTGCCCTGTGGATTGCCAGCATGATTATCGGCTTTTGGCAGGGATACGCCGGTGGTGGAGGCGCGCTTCTGGGAGAATAAGCATGTTGCGGATGCCCGATAGAGACTACTATGAGGTGCTGGGGGTTCCCCCTCATGCCACCGAGGAGCAGATCCGCCGTCGGTTCCGCGAGCTCGCCCGCAAATACCACCCGGACGTGAACCGCTCGCCAGACGCAGAGCACCGCTTCAAGGAGATTACCGAGGCGTATCGGGTGTTGTCCAGTCCCTCCCTGCGAGCGGACTATGACCTGATGCGTCGCAGCGCCCAGCAGGCACGAACGGGCACAGGCGGCGCGGGTACTACTCCACCGCCTCGCTCACGCCCGACCACACATTCGCGCGAGCGTCAGCAACGCCCATCCGGTTCTTCATCGGCGTACGCCTCTGCCCGCAGTGCAGAGATTGAGGCGCAGCAGCTGCTCCAGCAGGCGATGCTTTCGTACGCACGCGGCAACCTGCGCGAAGCCGCCTCGCTGGCGAAAAAGGTACTGCGCCTGCAGCGTCACAACGCGCAAGCGTACGAGATTCTGGGCGATGTCTATCGACAGGAACGACGCATCGAAGAAGCCATCGCCATGTTCACCTGCGCCTTGCAGTGTAACCCGCGTTCCGCCAGCGCACAGTCCAAGCTAGATGCGTTACTGCGTCAACAGTATTTCGCCGGCACGCAACCCCCATACGCCTCTCCCGCCGGTATCCTGTGGGCACGCTACGGGCTGGTGCTGGGCTGGGCGGTGGTGGCGATGCTGGTGCTGGCTCCCTGGTATCTGGGGTTAGAGACGGACGGCGTGTTTCAGGGAATCGGCTTTATCAGCCGGTGGAGTATGGCGCTGGTGCTGTTGATGCTGACGGCGGGAATGCTTTCGGGTGCACTGATGGCGTTAGGTGGAGCGGTGGAGCCGATAGCGCAGGTCGTGTGGTGGCCCCATCGGCAGGGGGTGCCGCAGGCTCGTCTGGCAGTGGCGGGATTGCTGGGAGTTCTGGGGCTGTTCGCCTTCTACGCGGCGGCGTTCCTGTACCTGCTGATAGCATCTACCCAGAACGCTTTCCATCGCACGCTGAACCGGGCGGTAGGCGTGGTCGTGGGGTTGACGCTGGGCTTCCTGCTCAGCTATGTGCCCGGTCGGGAGCAGGTCGTTCTGTTCGCACCGAATCTGCTCTGGTTCGGGGTGCTTTGCGGTTGGGCTTTTGGCGACGCAGTCCGAGCACAACAGGTGAGAAGGTAATAGTCTGTCACGCATGATCCCTGCCATCCCCCCGCTGAGCCACTCCTTCTATTTTTTCTAAAAAAACTGGATTCCCCCGCTCCAATACGCGCTTTTGTATCGGGAATGTGTTATAATGAGCTACGCCAAATTTTTGTACGAGAAAACAGCCACGAGGCGACAGGGCAAACCACGCTGTTTTTGCCGGTGCCGGACAGAGCGGCAGGTACGCCCTGAAAAAACGGAGGTATCTCGATGAGACCGAACCCTATCAGGCATTTGCCTGCCGTGTGGGCGATAGCGATGCTGCTCGTCACTGCTCTGGCACCGCTTGCACCGGCACAGCAGGCACGCAAACCCCTCCCCGCTTCCGGGGCACCTTTCCTGCTCCTCCCGAGCAGCCCCTTAGACCTTCTGCTGGCAGCTCCCGGAGCGACACCCCCTATGCAGTACGAGTCTTCCGTAGCGCACACCCGACCCGAGCTGGCGAATCAGCAACTGCCTGTGGGACCCCAGTACCTGCAGGAAGGACGGGCTCTGGGCAATGAGGGCGTGGTGGACGCTGGTCGCTTCCCGCTCCCCTTCGGCACCAAGGGCGAGAAGGTCGCACTGGCGTTCCTCAGCGGAGAGTATATCCCCCCGCCAGGCGAAAAGCTGCAGCCTGCACTGGCGCGGCTGGCGCAACAGCGGGCAGCACAACTCTCCGCACAAGCCTCCGGCACCAAACCTGCGGTGTATGCGCTCATCCTGCTGAACGGCAGGCTGAACGAGGGCTTGCAGACATGGCTTCAGGAGCGCGGGGTGGAGCTGCTCGGCTTCTACCCCTACAGTGCCTATCAGGCGCGCATACCGGTGGATGCGCTGAACGCAGTGGCTTCTCATCCGCAGGTGCGCTGGGTGGGACAACCCAACCCGGTGCAGAAGTTAGACCCCGAGTTGCTCTACTTCATGGGCGACGGGACAGGGGAGCGCATCGGGCTGTATGTGAACCTGTTCGGTGCGGATGAAGGCGCGAAGGCAGCTATCGAGAGCATGGCGGCGGAGACGGGTGTGTACGACCCCTCGCTGGGTGTGTTCGCGATAGTGGCGGATGCCTCTACGGTCAACCGCTTGTTAGACATGGACGCGGTGCTCTTTGTGGAGCCGATACGTCAGTCACACACGATGCACACCGAGTCGCAGGCGTCCATCAACGCCGACCTCTTGTGGTATTACCAGCACGATGGTCGTCCTGAAGGTGGGCGTTCCATCAAGGTGGGTGTGATGGACACTGGACTGAGCTTCCACTGGGACCTGAACAACATCTGGGGAGGCACGGCGGGTTACAACCGCACGACCGAAGCCAACTGGTGGGATGATGTGCACGGTCACGGCACACACGTCACGGGCACCTTTATGGGCGAAGGCAACATTCAGGCGCGCTATCGCGGCACGGCACAGGGTCTGCGCGATACGAATGTAGACGGTTATGACCTGCTCATCAGCAAGGTGTTCCGTCGCGCCGCTGATGGAAGAGGCGTCTCGGAGGGCAACTCGGTGTATGAGGGGCTGCTGGACATGCAGGGGCGCGAGGCAAGGTACAGCCGCCAGGTGTTTAATTTCAGCGGCGGCTCCAGCGGTACCAACCTGGTCGGTACGGACGCCCTGTCTCGCAAGGTGGACGAGATTTTCCAGCAGAACATCGTGCCGGTGATTTCCGCTGGAAACGATGGACCGGGTGGAAGCACCATCGGCAGCCCCGGCGTGGCAAAAGGAGCCTTCACTGTGGGTGCCATATATGATGACGCTATCGGATACCTAGACCAGGTGACCGACTACTCCTCACGTGGTCCCACAGGCGACAGTCGCGTGAAGCCCGATGTGGTGGCGCCCGGCTCGTGGATCGACTCGCTGAGCAACACTAACAGCTCAGGCTACGCCTACGGTTGGAGCGGCACCTCGATGGCGGCTCCTCATGTGGCTGGGCTGGTGGCGGGGATGATAGGTCGCTACAACTTCCCCGCCTGGGCGACCAAAGCGGTCATCCTTGCCAACACTATCAATCTCGGGGACTCCTCCGCCAATCAAGGACGAGGCAAGGTGGATGCTTTCCTCTCCCACTACAACACGGACGGCTGGTGGTACACCTTGTGGTGGGGCAACGGTGGAACGGGCGACCTGCGCACGGTGGACTTCAACCTGCCACAGAACGCCTCCATGCTGCGCGTGGTGCTGGTGTATCCCGATGCTCCGGCTCCCTCTGGCGGAAGCATCGCGCTCAAGAATGACCTGGACCTCTATCTCGACAGGGCGCCGTTCTCTGGCGGAGCCAGCGGCGAGTGGTGGTCTCTTTCCGCCAGAGACAATGTAGAGGTCATCACGGTGTATAACGCTACCGCAGGCGACTACCGCATCAAGGTATACACCTACGCCCAGAACGAAGGTTCCTCGCAGGCATGGTCAGTGGCGGTGCGTGTGGTGTACGGACCGGTCAACCCCAACATCACACAGGTCTTCCAGACGCCTGTGGCAGTGAAGCCAAATGTGAACTTCGACGTGACCGGCTGGGCGCGTGCCGACTCCTTTGTGGCGTCCGGAGTGTACGGGGACATCTCTCTGCTCACCTCCGGCATCAGCCTCAACAACATGACCTACGTGCGCTACGCACCCGACGGCGCCGAAGAGAGCTTCACCTTTTCGGGCACCTCTGGCATGAACCAGGGCAACATCCCTGCAGGCTACTGGCGCCGGCTGGTGTGGAACCTGCGCGGCACCTCCGAAGGCAGCAAGAGTGTACGCTACCGCGTGCGTTCCATCAACGGAGGCACGGCCACGGTGACGAATACGATTATCGTAGACGGCACAGCCCCTGCCAACTGGCAGAGCTTCTGGCCCGACTGGACGAGCAGCGCCACGCCCTCGTGCTGGATCAAGGTGCAGGATACCCTCTCCGGCTTGAATACCAGTGCACTGTATTACTGGTACTGGACCTCGGGCACAGGCACGCAGGGACCGTTCGCCTGTGGTACCACTGCCTCCAACGGCAGCACCGCGCTGGAGTGGATTAACGCCGCCAGCGTGCCCTTCAATCAGGAAGGCGGTAGCGGCCAGAACCAGGTCTATTTCCGTGCCTACGACCGTGCGGGTAACTACAGCGACAGCGGCTGGCAGGTGGTGAAGATAGACCTCACCGCCCCGCAGGACTGGCAGAACTTCACCGTCACCGGCGTGGGCAGTGCCGGCTTGACGCCTACCTGCACCGTACAGGCGCGGGATGTGCTGTCCGGATTGAACATCTCCAACGGAGGATGGTACCGCTACTCCACCGACGGAGGCACCACCTGGAGCAGCTGGTTCCTGGGCAGCGTGACTGGCTCCGATGGCACCACAGCCTTCCAAACCATCACCGCCAGCGATGTGCCTTTCAACCAGCAGAGCGCGTCTGCCAACAGAATCCAGTTCGCGGTGAGCGATTTGGCAGGAACCTGGGACTACAGCCCGGCTTATACGGTCGCCACCAAATACACCACCATGCTGGAGCTGGACAACGCTTCGGGCACCATCGGGCAGTCCGCCACACTGAGAGCTACCCTGCGTCGCGTGTCGGACGGGGCACTGCTGAGCGGTAAATCGGTGAGCTTCAACGTGGACGGCACGAACGCGGGCGCGGCGAACACGAACGCTTCTGGCGTTGCCACGCGCTCGTGGACGGTGACATCTGGTGCACTGGGCGACCGTTCCATGAGTGCATCCTTCGGCGGAGACTCGGAGTACCATGCCTCCTCCGATGGAGCGGTCTTCCGTCGCTACGCGAACACCACCGTGGATGTGGCAAACACCAGCGGACGTCGGGGCGACACGGTAGTGCTCAGCGCTACCCTCAAGCGCGCACACGATGGCGCGTTAATCGGCGGACGCACCCTCGTTTTCCGGGTAGATGGCTCGTCCGTCGGCAGCGCGGTGACCAACTCCAGCGGCGTCGCCAGCCTCAACTACACCATCCCTGCAGGTGCGTCGTTAGGAGCACATACTATTCGGGTGGACTTCGCTGGAGACGACCCGCTTCATGCCGGTAGCGGTACGGGCACGCTCAACGTCTCTGCCAATACCCGCCGGGTGGCAGGAACCGTAGACCTGCAGGACTTCGGCGGTGACCCCACGACGCAGTCGGTATCCATCGAAATCCGCAACCCGGGTAGCACTTCCGCGCTGGAGACACACGTGGTGACGCTAGACGGCAGTAGTCAGTACTCCTTCGACACCGCGCTGAGCGGCACGTTCGATGTGGCTGCGAAAGCATCGCACTGGCTGAGGCAAACAAGGGGCAGTATCTCCATCACCACCAACGTGACGGTGAACTTCAGCCTGGTCAACGGTGACGTGGACGGAGATAACGAGGTCACCCTGTTCGACTTCGGTGCACTGGTCGCGGCTTTTGGCTCGATGCTGGGCGATAGCAACTGGAACCCCAACGCCGACCTGGACGGGGATGACGAGGTCACGCTGTTTGACTTCGGCATTCTCGTGCGCAACTTCGGCGCGATCGGGGACGATTAACCCATTCCCCCACCTCCTGTACCCCTCTCCCGTTCCGGGAGAGGGACAGGGGGGTGAGGGCAATAGCCCCAACATAAAAGGAGGTAACACCATGAAACGCCTGATGTCCGTGACAACGCTGCTCTTCCTGACGATGAGCGCGTGGGCGCAGTTTCCTGCAGCGTACTGGAGCTTCAAGTGGAACCAACCCTACACCTGGCCCCTCGCTTCGCACGAATCGCGTGTGTTCAGTTGCGAGATACCTCGCCCGCTGGACAAAATCGCGATGGACGACTGGATTTGCACCCGAACCGGTCCTATCGTGCGCGTGAGCTGGTGGGGAGTACTGCTGACCGGCGTGCAATACAGCAAGCAGTGGAGCTACTATATCGCCATCTACCGTAACAAACCGGGAACCTGTGAACCGGAGCCAGAACCTGTCTACCGCGCGTGCGTCAGACCCGACGTGCTGCGTTACACTGGCAGATGGGACTGTAAACAACAGAGGGTCTTCTACTTCTCCGCCCCTCTGCCAACGCCTTTTACGCAGGAGGTAGATCAGCATTACTGGCTCCAGATATCGGAAGCGGACAAGGAGAGTGCGCGCGTGGGCGTGGAGGACTTCCGCTGGTCGGCACACCGCTCGATCAATCTCTGCCCTGCCGCGCAAGCACCCCCTTTCACCCAGCCTATTCTAGATGCCTGCGATGAGCAACCCGACGACCTGGCGTTCCGCCTGTACAGGCGATGCATCATCGGGCACGTGAACCTGGCAGATTTTCAGGGCAAACGCAATGCCATCCTCGAACTGCGCACGCGCGACGGCAATGTTGCCGACATGGTGCACGTACAGATAGACGACGACGGCGACTTCGAAACGGATTTGGACGTCCCCAATGGCAGATACGACGTCGTGCTCCGAATCGGCAGCGCGTTGCCCGCCGTGCAAAAGAACGTGGTGTTTGGAGATGGCAGTGTCCGACTGAGCTTCTTCGATGTCTTCTTCGGCGATATCGACGGCGACGGAGAAGTGACCCTGTTCGACTTCGGCATTCTGGTCAGGAACTTCGGACGGTTTGCTGAGGAGTAGGGACCCCTGCTTCCAGCCTGTAGGGACGGGGTTTACCACCCCGTCCTTGCAGGTATTACCCGTGAAAGACACCCCTTTCTCAACAGCGGCGTGCGCTCATCCGTTTTCGCAGGAAGCTCTTCCCTCTCTGGCGAATCTTACCAAAGACAGTTTGCCTTCTCTCGTCTTAGGGAGAACGGCAGCCTGTTCCACGCCGACGCTCCATATGACCGGGGCACTGAACCCGGCTGGTGCTGAACCATATATCCGCACAGGAGTGACAGGGAAGATGAAACGCACGAAGTATGCGCTACTGGGAATCGCTGTTGCGCTGACTGTGGTGGTGGTTGTCTCTTGTGGGAAACAATCCCCCACCGCCACCAAAGAGCTGGAGGTCGCTTGCTTCAAGGGAGGCTACGGCATCGACTTCTTCGAACAGGCAGCTCGCGAGTATGAGAAAGCACACCCCGGCGTCAAAATCAAGGTATGGGGCAACCCGCGCGTGTGGGAGCAGCTCCGCCCGCGTTTCATCGCTGGCAACCCGCCTGATCTGACCTATCCCGGATGGGGCATGGACCACTGGGCACTGGTGTATGAGGGACAGGTGATTCCTCTGGATGAGTACCTGGACAGCCCACCCTATGGCAAGACAGAGGGCAGATGGCGCGATACCTTCGAGCCTTCTCTGCTGGAGCTGTGCCAGTATCAGGGCAAGACCTACATGCTTCCCTACTTCTTCAGCATGTTGGGCTGGTGGTACAACAAAGACATGTTTGAGAAGAACGGCTGGAAGCCACCGCGTACCTGGAGCGAACTACTCGCTCTGTGCGAGAAGATTAAAGCCAAGGGCATCGCCCCCATCACCTATCAGGGCATCTACCCCGCCTATGCGGTCAGCGGCTTCCTCATCCCTTGGGTCATCAGCGCAGGGGGCATCGAGGCGTTCGACAACGCACAGAACCTGGTACCCGGTGCATGGAAATCCCCCGCTTTCCTGAAGGCAGCGCAGATGATGGATGAACTGCGTCGACGCGGTTACTTCCAGGAAGGTGCCAACGGCATGGACCATACGGGTGCGCAGATGGAGTTTCTCTCCGGACGTGCGGCGATGATACCCTGCGGTACATGGCTGCACTCCGAGATGCGCAATGTGATGCCTAAAGACTTCCGTATGGGCTTCTTCCTGCCACCCGTCTTGGACGAGGGCAAGGGCGACCCCACTGCTGTCGGCATCGGCATCGAGCCGTGGATGGTGCCCACCAAAGGCAAGAACCGTGAGCTGGCGATCGACTTCTATAAGTATATGACCTCGCTGGAGAAGGCGAAGCAGTTCGTGGAACAAAAAGGGACTTTGATGTCCATCCGTGGCAGCGACCAGGCGAACTTCCCGGAACACCTGAAAGAGCCGGTGGAGGTGTTCCGTCGAGCGAAGACGGTGTGGTCGGTGGAGTATCGGCAGTGGTACCCCAGGCTGGGTAAGGAGGTAGAGGACGCGACGGCAGCCTTGCTGGCAGGGAACATCACGCCGGAGCAGTTCGTGGAGCGGTTGGAGCGAGCCGCCGAAGCCACTCGCCAGGACAAGAACATCCCCAAGCACACTGACACACGCGGTCAAGCACGATGACATCCCAGGCGCGGTCAGCGTTCATGGCGGGTTTTCTGCTACCGGCAACCGTGCTGTACGCCCTGTTTGTGGTGATGCCGGTGGTGCAGGCGTTTGCCTTCTCGCTATACCGCTGGCGAGGCATCTCCGCCAACCGCACCTTCGTCGGGCTGGAGAACTTTCGCCAGCTTTTTGCGGACCCCATCGTGTGGCTGGCGATACGTCACAACCTGTTGCTGTTCGTGGGCACGAGTGTCGTCATCCTGGCGATGGCGATTGCGCTGGCGCACGCCATCGGGCACGAGACGGGCACGGCGCGTTTTTTGCGTGCGGTCTACCTGTTTCCGCAGGTGATTTCACTGGTGGTAGTCGCCATCCTGTGGATGTTTATCCTGAACCCCTCTTTTGGTATCCTGAACGCCACCTTGAAAGCGGCAGGGCTGGAGCGATGGGCGATTGCGTGGCTGGGTGAGAGGTCCACCGCGCTGGCTTCTATCGGTGTGGCGCATGTGTGGCACGCACTGGGGTTTTACATCATGCTGTTCGCCGCCGCCCTGCGCACCATCCCCCCCGATGTGATGGAAGCGGCAACGCTGGACGGAGCCATGGGGCTAACCCGACTGCGCTATGTGACCTTGCCCATGCTGTGGGCAGTGTTGCGCATCGCGCTGGTGTATATGGCGATAGGCACGATGAACATCTTCTCACTGGTGTTCCTGATGACGCAGGGGGGACCCGATCGCGCTACCGAAGTGATGCTCACCTATCTATACGAGCAGGCATTCAAGCACAGTGAATTCGGCTACGCCACCGCCCTGGCAGTGGTGAACTTCGTGCTGGTGATGGCGTTGAGCGGAGCGATCCTCGCGCTGTTTCGCCACAACCCGCAGGAGGGCAGAGCGTGAGCACGCTCTATAGATGGCTGATCAATATATGTCTGGCGCTCTTTGCGCTCTCTGTGGTGGTGCCCCTGCTCTGGGTGCTGATGACCTCTTTCAAAACAGGGGCGGAGATATTCACTGCGCCCTGGGGGCTGCCGCACACCCTACAGTGGCAGAACTTCGTACGAGCGTGGCAGGAAGCGGGTATCGCGCGCTACTTCATGAACAGCCTGATCGTGACGCTGGCAGCTCTGGCGATCCTGCTGCCCGTCGGTGCGATGGCGGCATACATCTTCGCCCGTTACCCGTTTCGCGGCGCAAACTGGTTGTTCGGCGCGTTTCTGGGTGGGATGATGTTCCCCCTCTTCCTCACCATCGTGCCGCTGTTCCTGCTGCTGGCGCGTCTGGGGTTACTGGATACTCTGCACGGTTTAACGCTGGTGTATGTGGCGTACTCCCTGCCCTTCACGGTGTTCGTGCTCACGGGATTTTTCCAGACCCTGCCTCAGGAGATGCTCGAGGCTGCGCTGATCGACGGTTGCGGTCACGCGCGGGCGTTCTGGAAAGTGATGTTGCCACTGGCGAAGCCGGGCATCATCGTGGTAGGGGTATTCAACGCTATCGGGCTATGGAACGAGTATCCGCTGGCACTGGTCATCATGAGCAGTGACGAACGACGTACTCTGCCACTGGGCATCGCCAACCTGCTGATGGTAGAGCAGTACCAGAGCGACTGGGGCGCGCTGTTTGCGGGGCTGGTCATTGTCATGCTACCTGTGCTGCTGGTGTACTGGCTGTTCCGCGACCGCATCCACGAGACGATGGTGGCTGGCGCGTTGAAGGGGTAGATTTTTGACTATCGGCGCCACGCCTGCGGGGGACAGGTACTGTCCGTTCCCCCAAGAGCGTGCATGGCTCAAGCCGTTCGCTTTCTGGCCTGGCGGTAGAACTCAAACACTATCCCCGCGATGACCAGGTATACAGAGAACGTCCATCCGAGACCGTAGGACTCTCCGCCCCCCCACAACGGGTATCCTGCTACCAGTGCGACCCACCCGCTGATTGCCAGTAGGCTGGCAAGACGCGCCCACAAGGGATACGGTTCGAAGGGGCGCCAAAGTGTAGCAAGTAGCAAACTTGCTGCGGACAGTGTCAACAGGATACTCCATCGAGCGACCTCGGGGGTCATAGAGGAGACTAAGGCTACCGCGCGCGTGCCAAAGCCTAACCCCACTAGGAGCCCGATCAACAGCCAGCTGATGAGGTACTGCTTGTTCATTGTTCAACGACCTCCTGCACGCATGGTATTGCTTTGGTGGCTACTGGCGGAACCGGCTTACGGTCGACCTGGCACTTGAGAAGGCAGAACGAGACGATACAAGCCATTTCGGTCGCCCGTACCCCCAGGCAGGCTGTGGAGATGCCACAGCAGATAGATTTGGTCACCGGTTCAGGGTCTGCCGCACAGCACACTGCTGCGGCGAGGCAAGCCCAATCGACCTCTGGGAATCTTCTGTTTTTCCACATTGGGCGAACACACTGATAGACACACTGCCAGTAACCAGGGTCCTCGCTTGGAGGTGGAGGAGGCAGTATCACCTCCCACAACGGGACCAGGTTGCGCTCCGGAAGTATCATCCTGTTACGTGCAATTTGAAAACCTTCCTCACCTGTTTTTTTATACTTCCACCTCCACGGCGTTTCCGCACTGCCCTGCTGATACCGCAACACCCCGAACACATCATACAGGTTATTGCTGACCACCGATGCGCTGCCGTTCGTAATCACCCCTGCCGTGCCTAACAGGCGTTCACGGTTTCGACCTCGACGTACTTCCCTCATAGGACGTATCTTTGCTATCCACTGCAGAGATCATACAAAGGAATAAAGCGAACAAGGGCATGGTAAACATATAATCCGGCGATTATCCAGTAGGTAACTGCTGGCAATAACCAGATAAGAGTGACATCAACGTAGCGCACAGGCTCTCCTTGCAGAAGCCGCCGCCTGGCAAGTTCGGACACGATTAAAAATACGACAAAGGACAATAGCCAGTAGCCTTCAGTCTCTTGAGGCACCTGCTGGGGGAACTGCGCGACAACGCTGAAATTGCCCGTTCGGGTGAACAGACAGTGCGCAGCACGGAAGGCAATCTCTTCCAGCTTCGCCTGGCCCAACCTCGCAAGAAGGTAACCAGCGGCGAACCACGCGCCCACGAAGAGATACGGAAGCACTATACCCCGCCGGAAGTAATCCGTCGGGTGATGAGTTCCTACCCCTAATCCCGACCTTGCCTGCACATAAGCCAAAAGGCTGCAATACAGGAAAAGGGGCGGAGCTATCACT
This sequence comes from Armatimonadota bacterium, assembly GCA_026003195.1. Taxonomy (NCBI): domain Bacteria; kingdom Bacillati; phylum Armatimonadota; species Armatimonadota bacterium. The sequence continues at coordinate 324,873 of BPGU01000003.1, read as the reverse complement.
GCAAGTATGAAGATTGCTACACCCGTCGCTAGCATCTGTCTCTTCCACACTCACCTGCTATTGCGAACACATGTGTCAAAACAGCCCATACACCAGCTTACCATTCCAGAGTATCTAGCGTTACAAGTATCATCATGACTGCAGAGCATCCCCGTTGTGAAGCAGAAAACCTTGAACAGAGGGCCAGGCAGAAGCAAACAAATGACGCGTGCAGAATCGCAGAAGATATCTTGTTTACGCTCACACTGCTCACGTAAACGGTTAGCGTCTGCGATACAGCCTTTAACACACTGATCGCACATAGAGCGTGGGTAAGGTCCACCTTGACTAAAAGGACAGTCTTTGCGCGAGTCGTAGCCGTTACTAAACAGCGGAATGAGCATCCGCTCCGGCAAGTAGATCTGTCCATGGAGAGCCATTCTCAGCCCCTCTTCACTTGCTTGGATCCAAACCCACCTCCACGGCGTTTCCGCATTGCCCTGTTGATACCGCAACACCCCGAATACATCGTACAGGTTGTGGCTTATCACCTGTGCACTCACGTTCGTAATTACCCCCGCTGTGCCCGCTGCGTTAACCAGTGGTGTCATTAGGGATGACGTCCGAAGAAGACGCAGCCCGTCCCTGTGCTTCTTCAGCCAACCTTTGATTGCCAGTCCGTTTGTATGCTTCGCCTAACAAGGCCCACGTGCTTGCCTTATGTTCATAAGCAGATGCTGCTCGCCGCAACCAGACAATTGCCTCCTCTGCGCAGTCAGCTTCTAAAAGAGTCTTGCCCAGCTTTTCATACAGGATCGCATCATGGAGAGTAATCTCGGTACCTGGGGTGAGCGCAGCAGGATGCTCTAAATATGTCCGAAAGTCATCTCTCTTTAGCTGCCTGAGAACCTCGCGCGTGTAGAAGTAGGCTGCAGTTGAATGCTTGCCCAAACTGGAAAACAGGTCACCTAGGGGCTCGTTCCATTCATCAACGCTCCATCGCCTACCATACAGGGATTCGAACAAATGAATAAGGTATGCACAGCGCGCGTATCCTTTTAATGCCTCTTCATGCCTGCCTGCGCGCACAGCCTCGCCAGCTAAACTCGAAAGCCTCCGTATTTTCCTATCTACTAAATGACCCCCGACCATGTAGGCAGCTACCAAAGGTATTACATACACCATTATCCAGCGCATCACAGTAATCATGAGGCTGCGCCCCTCTGCGCTAAACAGGGAACCAAGCCACTGCCAAACCTCTGCCATCTGCGACACCTCCTCAGGCCTGTCAAAGTGGGCTAGGCGACACATGATTTGACATGGTGCCCAGCCCGTAGAGTTTGCTAGAAAGATTCAATGCATTGGTTGCTACTGCAGTGCAGGCGGTGCTGAAGGAGGAATGGGAACTAGTCCCGGCTTTCCTCTCATACAGTACCAGAATATCTGTTCGCGCCCTCTCTCCTTCTCATATTTGAGAATTGCACACCCCATCCGACACGCGCCGTACGCGGTGAGACAGCCTAAATGGCATTCCGGCGCGAGAGGACCAGCAAAGAAGCAGAGAGATGCGCATGTCAGGAAACTCACGGTGCACAGTTCAACACAAGACTTATGTTGGCTCCTTGCCATATCCATACAGGTTTCATAGAGACCTTTGCAGTACTTTAGCCGATCGTCCTGCTCGCCTACACTTGGTACGCTCCCACCCGACAGCGGGCGCAGATGTCTGCTGATAAATAGCAATCGGTGGGTAAGGAGCCCACGAGTAGCAAGCCAAGAAATCTCGTCTTCGCCTTTTCGCAGCACACAACGGAGCACAGGCGTCTCGGCGCTGCCCTGCTGGTACCGCAACACCCCGAACACATCATACAGGTTATTGCTGACCACCGATGCGCTGCCGTTCGTGAACACCCCTGCCGTGCCTAACGGGTCAAAGTGATGCCACTCGTTGTTTCGGCGCACCAGCGAAATGCCCTGCAAGTACAGCGCACTCGTCGTCCTCTGGAGATTTTCGCCACACTACGGGAGCTGCGCTACTGGTGACACTATATCACCTCCCTACATGGTTGTCAAGCATTTGGGCGGGGGAGCGGGGAAAAATTTTTCGGAAGATTCCACCTCGCTCCCCAACGGCTCGGCGGGAGCCTCGCCCTCCACCGAGGTGATCTGCTGAGGAACATCGGCACCACGATGTCCACAAACACATTGTTCAGTGCGTGCATGAGAAGACACGGGTAAAGCGAACGATACCGCAGAAACAACCATGCCGGAAACAGCGCCCATATGAAGATATACACCATGAGCCCGGCACCGTGAATAGCGGCGAACAGGTTATCCGGTGAGCAAGACGGCTTGCCGTCCCTTCAGGTATATTAACAGCGCGGCGATATCGGAGGGGCGCACGCCTGGGATACGGGAGGCTTGTCCCACACTGCGCGGGCGCACCCGCGAAAGCTTCTCGCGTCCTTCATGTGAGAGACCGCGTATCGTGTTGTAGTCCGTATCTTCAGGGATGAGCAGTCCCTCCAGCCTCTGATGTTCCGCCACCTGCTGTTGCTGGCGGCGCAGGAAACCCTCGTACTTCGCCTGCAGTTCTATCTGCTCCGCCACCTCGCGCGAGGCAGGTTCGTCCACAGGCACCAGGCGCAACAGGGTCTCGTAGGTGACCTCCGGGCGACGCAGCAGCTCATACAGACTGGTAGGTCCGTCCACCGGCGCAAGACCGTGTTCCTGCAGGAGCGGATTATGCTTGCCAGTGAGCAGGGTTTCTTGCAATCGGCGGGTTTCACGCTCTATCGCCTCGCGTTTCGCGAGGAAACGCTTCCAGCGCAGATCATCCACCAGCCCCACCTGCCTGCCCATGGGGGTCAGGCGCAGGTCGGCATTATCGTGGCGCAGGGCAAGGCGAAATTCCGCTCGCGCGGTGAGCATCCGATAGGGGTCCTGCACTCCCTTGGTGATAAGGTCGTCAATCAGTACACCAATGTAACCGGTATGCCGCTCCAGAACCATCGGCTCGCGTGCCTGCACGTACAGTGCGGCATTGATGCCCGCTACCAGCCCCTGCGCGGCTGCCTCCTCATAACCGGAAGTACCGTTGATTTGCCCGGCGAGAAACAGCCCTGCGACCGCATGGGTCATCAAAGTAGGCTTCAGCTGGTCGGGGTATACCATATCGTACTCCACCGCGTAACCTGGGCGGATCATCACTACCTCTTCCAGACCGGGCAGGGTACGCAGAAAAGCCAGTTGCACCTCCTCGGGCAGGCTGGTGCTCATGCCCTGCACATACAACTCGTTGGTATCCCAGCCCTCCTGCTCGAGAAACACCGGATGCGACTCCTTGTCGGGGAATCGCACGATCTTATCCTCGATGGAAGGACAGTAGCGCGGACCGACCCCTGTAATCCTGCCGCCGTACAGCGCGGAACGGTGCAGGTTCTCGCGGATGATTCGGTGCGTCTCCTCCGTGGTGCGCGTTTGCCAGCAGGGAAGCAACGCTCGTGGCGGGTGGAGCCTGTCATGCACGAACGAGAAGGGTGGTGCATCGACATCGGATGGCACGACCTGCGTGCGCGAAAAGTCCACGCTCTCCTTCGCCACACGGGCAGTCGTTCCCGTTTTAAATCGCCCCAGACGGAACCCCAGCTGTCGCAGAGATTCCGAAAGCCCTACTGCCGGAGGTTCGCCTGCCCGTCCTGCACGTATCTGCTGCTCGCCGATGTGTATCAATCCGTTCAAGAACGTGCCGGAGGTGATAATCACCGCCTTTGCTCGCAGCTCCTGCCCTTGCTTCAGGCGTACACCCTCCACCTTGCCTGCGTGCACCACGACGTCGACAGCCTCACCCGGTATCAGGTCAATACCTGGGTGGGTCTCCAGCACAGCGCGCATATAGCGCGGATAGAGCTGCTTATCGGCATGTGCACGCAGGGTCTGGATAGCGGGTCCCTTTCCCGTACCCACAAAGCGAACATGGGTCAGGTTGAGGTCTATAGCGATGCCCATCTGTCCGCCCAGGGCATCGATCTCACGCACCAGATGCCCTTTGGCAGGTCCTCCGATGGAACAGTTGCAGGGCATATGCGCCACTCGATGCGGGTCCAGCGTGATGACGGCGGTGTAGCAACCCATTCGCGCCGCCGCCAGTGCGGCTTCGCACCCCGCGTGCCCCGCTCCGATAACGATCACATCGAACCTGTCTTTGCTCATACCGTCTGCTTTTGGGAAAGTATTGCAGGCGTATTATACCCGATTCCGCCGCTGGAGGAACATTGCACCAGTATATCTACATACGAAACCATTAAAAATACGTGAATCTTTTCTCGTTTTGCCTTTTATATTGACAGCTTTTGCTGGACATGCTATATTGCTCGCGGCGCAAAGGCGAGCTCGCATCGAACACGCTTTGCTCCCATCTCAGTTTGCGAAAGGAGGTTCCATACCATGCGAAAATGGCATGCGCTGCTCATCGCGGCATTCACCCTGTGTGCGATGCCCACTCTGGCACAACTCCTCACCGATTTTGAGGGATACCCGCTGGGCGCGAACGGACAGGTGGTTTTTCGCACTCCGAACGTATCCGGCTCCACCAGCGGATTCCTGGAGGCATCGCCGAACCTGTCTGCTATCAACAACGAACAGGCTCTGTCGGGCACACAGTCGTTGAAGGTATCCTTCCAGTTCAAACCAGCCCAGACCAACCCCTGGCTGCGATTGACCACCTTCAACACCGCGAACCTGCCCAATCCGATCATCTCAGCGACTCAGCCGTTTAGCCTGTGGGTATATGTGCCCGCGAGCACGCCCGATTTCCGCTTGACGCTGGGCTTGCGCGAGTCCAACCCTCCGGGCAATATCGGCGAGAACGGTGGGACCTCGGGCACTATCGAGTTTGTGGGCGCACCCTCCAAATCGGGCAATGCTCCCGCGGGCAAGCTCATCACCGCCAAGAACCAGTGGGTACAGGTCGTCTTCGACATTCCCAATGAGCCGAAAGTCGGCTTCACGGGCAACGGCATCCTCGAAACCACGACGGGTAAAGTGGTGCTGGAGTGTCTGGCGATTACCCCTGCGGATAGCGGTGTGGTCGGTCCTTACACCTTCTATCTGGACAACCTGGCGGTAGTACCCGAGCCCGCCACCTTCAGCATTCTCGGGCTGGGTGTGGCTGGCTTGCTCCTGCGGCGCCGACGAGCGTAAGAGGTTTCAAAGGGGCATATCCCCTTGCGAGGGGCGAGGCTCCTCCCGACACAATTGGCTCGGCAGGAGCCTTACCCTCGATTCGACCGGGAACCCAAACAGGAAAACGCACCGTGCGCCGCGAAGAGGCTACGTACCCAAGGCAAGGAAGGTGATGGACATGCTCGCGCTGATAGGCGGCACCGGTATGAGTGACCTGCCGGGTTTCCGGGTAGAGCGCAAGCGCGTGTTATGTACCCGCTACGGCGAGGCGACGGTGCTGGAAGGGCATCTGAATGACATTCCGCTGGTTTTCCTGCCGCGACACGGCGAAGGACATACCTTACCCCCGCACCGCATCAACTACCGCGCGAACATGCTGGCACTGCAACAGTGTGGTGTGACCCGTATCATCGCCACTGCGGCGGTGGGGTCTCTCAACCAGGCGATGAAGCCCGGCGACTTCGTGTTGATGAGCGACTTTATCGATTTCACCCGTGAACGGCCACTCACCATCTTCGACCGACCGGGCGAGGTGGTGCACACCGATTTCACACACGCCTACTGCCCCGAGCTGAGACACATTCTGGAACGTACTGCAGAATCGCTGGACGTGCCGGTGCACTTCGGTGGAACCTATCTGTGCGCCGATGGACCGCGCTACGAAACCCCCGCCGAAATCCGCATGTTCGCTCAATGGGGAGCGGATGTGGTGGGGATGACGGGTGTACCGGAGGTAGTGTTTGCCCACGAGCTGCGGATGTGTTATGCAACCGTTGCAATCGTCACCAACTGGGCAGCAGGTATTGCCCCCTCGCGCCTTTCTCATGAAGAGGTAGTGGCCATGATGACCAGCCGACGCCCCGTGCTGCTGCAATGGCTGAGCCGGGCGTTTCAGGCGATTCCGCAAGGGGCGTGCACTACGTGCGCGAATATAGCTTGACGAACAGCCTGTATCTGTGGTATAGTGGTATCGTCAAGGATGTGACAAGGTTGTCCCCCTCAGAAACGGCAGACAGAGGCGTCGCCAGCGAGTGTCCGCCGTTTTGGGATTCGGCTACTCAAAGGCGTTAGACACGCACTGCAGCGATCCCACTTTGCACGCAACGCCGCGACCGGAGAGGCTTTTACGCCACTCCACGAGACTTCCCAAAAACAACCAAGCAACAACTCATTTCAGAGGAGGTACATGGATGCGACGTTTCTCTCTATGCGTCATGTGCGTGCTGTGGGGTGCCGTTGCAGTGCACACACAGGGCACGCCCAAGGTGGAGGTCAGCGGTCTGCTAGACGTGTATGCAGGCTACAACTTGAACAACCCTCCATCCGATGCCAACGGCACCAACCAGAATGTGGTGCGCGCTTTCGACCAGCGTTCCGGCTCGCTGAGCCTCAGCCTGCTGGAGGTGACACTCAAGAGTCAGCCCGAGCCTGTTGGGTTCACGCTGACTCTCACCGCCGGCAAAACCGCCGACCTGGTACACTACAGCCCCGGCGAGGACAGGTTCAAACTGTTGCAACAAGCCTTCCTCACCACCAGCGTCGGCAACTGGACGGTAGACGTGGGCAAGTTCGTGACTGCGCTGGGAGCCGAGGTCATCGAATCCAGCGCGAACGACAACTACTCGCGCTCGCTGCCCTTCGTGTACGCTATTCCCTTCTACCACACAGGCATCCGCGCATCTACCAGTCTCGGCGCAGGCTGGGGATTGCAGGCGATGCTGGTCAACGGTTGGGACGTCACAGAGGACAATAACGGCAAAAAGAGCTTGCACCTGGCTGCCAGCTACTCTAGCGATCGCCTTAGTTTCATTCAGAACGTGATCACCGGCGATGAGGCGATAGCCCCCGCCAGCGGCGCACGCACCGTATGGGATACCGTGCTGTTTTACACGCTGGGAGCGGATAAAGTCGGGGTGAACTTCGACTACGGCGAGGATCGATCGGCAAGCGCGAAGTGGCTGGGCTACGCGGTGTACTATCGGCGTGCCCTGCCCAGAGGGCGTGCGATTGCCCTGCGCTACTCCTATATGGACGATAAGGACGGCTTTCGCACGGGTGTCGCACAAAAGCTCAGCGAATTCACTATCACCTACGAGTATCCCCTCGGTTCCTCTGTGAGCCGCTTCGAGGTGCGCATGGACAGATCCAATCAGCCCTTCTTCCTGGACGAGGCTGGAGCCGCGACCAAGAAGCAACAGTTCACCGTGATGTACTCGCAGGTGTACCGATTTTAGGGAGGTGCTACGATGCGAACCATTCGTGAATTACTGGCAAGACGTACGATACTGCTGGGCGGGCTGTTCGCCCTGCTGAGCCTTGTCGCGCTCCGGGCGTGGGCGCAGGACAACCCCTCCGTGGAGGAGACCCTGACGAATCACAAGATGCTGCTGGACACCATCTGGGTGATGGTCGCAGCGTTTCTGGTGTTCTGGATGCAGGCGGGTTTCGCCTACGTTGAAGGAGGTCTCACCCGTGCCAAGAACACCAACAACATCATGATGAAGAACCTGATGGATTTCTGCATCGGTTCGGTGGCGTTCTGGGCGGTGGGCTTCGCGCTCATGTTCGGCGACGGCAACGCCTTTGTGGGCATGAAGGGCTGGTTCCTTACCGGAGCAGACAACTCACCGGCAACCGGTGACGCCTATCAGGGTGTATATAGCGCGCTGAACTGGACCGGCGTGCCTCTGTTCGCCAAGTTCATGTTCCAGCTGGTGTTTGCCGCTACCGCAGCCACCATCGTGTCCGGTGCGATGGCAGAGCGTACGAAGTTCAGCGCGTATCTCGTCTACAGCTTCGTAGTGAGCGCGTTCATCTACCCAGTGGTGGGACACTGGATTTGGGGAGGCGGCTGGCTGGCAAAATGGGGCATGTGGGATTTCGCTGGCTCCACCGTGGTACACTCTACCGGAGGGTGGCTGGCTCTGGTCGGCGCGATGATGCTGGGACCGCGTATCGGCAAGTACTCTAAAGAGGGCAAGCCGTTGGCGATACCAGGGCACTCTCTGCCAATGGCGGCACTGGGGGTGTTCATCCTGTGGTTGGGGTGGTTTGGCTTTAACCCCGGCTCCACGATGGCAGCAGATGCCTCCATTGCGCAGATTGCTCTCACCACCAATCTGGCGGCGGCAACAGGCGCTATCGGTGCACTGGTCACCTCGTGGGCGCTGCTGAAGAAGCCAGATGTAAGTATGACGCTCAACGGCGTGCTGGCGGGATTGGTAGCCATCACCGCGCCCTGCGCATTCGTTTCACCTCTCTCCGCCGCGATTATCGGCGCACTGGGGGGCGTGGTAGTGGTCATCTCTGTGGTGTTACTGGATAGAGCGAAGGTGGACGATCCGGTGGGCGCGGTGTCGGTGCATGGTGTGTGTGGCGCGTTGGGCACTCTCGCACTGGGGCTGTTTGCTCAAGAAGGATATGCTCCGCCGAACACCACAGGCAACGGCTTGCTGTTTGGCGGCGGCATCAAACTGCTCACTGCGCAGGCTATTGGTGCAGGAGCAGTCTTCCTGTGGTGCATCGCTACCGGCGTCATTTTGTTCGGTCTGCTCAAAATCACCATAGGTATCCGCGTATCGCCAGAAGAGGAGCTGGAGGGACTGGACATCGGCGAGCACGGCTTGGCGGCATATCCCGACTTCGTGCTGACAACACCCGGACAGTTCAGCGTGATGGGAGGTTCTTACCCCTCTGCAGTGTCGGGTGCGACCGTCATGACCTCTTCGCCCAAACCCTCATCGGAAACAAGCACATGACCAAGGAGGCTGGACAGTGACCAAGATAGAAGCGATCATTCGCCCACAGAAGCTGGACGAGGTAAAAACCGCGCTGGACGAAATCGGCATCGCGGGCATCACTGTCACCGAAGTGCACGGTTCGGGCAGGCAGAAAGGCTACACGCAAACCTACCGCGGTGCGGAGTACACCATTAACCTGTTGCAAAAGGTGAAGATCGAAGTGGTAGTACCCGATGCGCTCGTGGAACAGGTGGTGGAAGTGATACAGGAAGCCGCCCGAACAGGCGAAATCGGCGATGGCAAAATCTTCCTGATACCCGTTGCCGACGCGGTTCGTATCCGCACCGGCGAGCGCGGCGACACGGCAGTGAAGTAAGGGCGAGACTTCTCCCACGCAGGCTCCACCCTGCACAGGGTGGAGCCTGTTTACCGCAACACAGCCGTCGCGGCACCCTTTACAGCATCCCACTGCTTAGGGTAGTATTTTTATACGCTAAACACTAAGGAGGGAGTGCACGATGCTCACAGCAGAGCAAGTAGAACAGTATCATCGTGACGGCTATACGGTAGCGCGCGGTCTCTTCAGCCGACAGGAGGCAGAGTTCTATATGGACCATTACATGCGCCTGCGCGAATCGGGTTCCTACCCGGGTGACTTTCAAGGGGTAGACCCCACCAGTAACGACCCGCTTAAACGCTATCCTCGCATGATTCACATGCACCGCTGGGACGAGGTCAGCCTGAAGTGGATGATCGACCCACGCCTGAATGCGTGCATGACCACTTTATTGGGCAAGGAACCGTATGCGGTGCAAACTATGCTGTACTTCAAGCCACCGGGCGCGCGCGGACAGGCACTGCACCAGGACAACTTCTACCTGCGCGTGCAGCCGGGCACGTGCATCGCCGCATGGATGGCTCTGGACTATTGCGATGAGGAGAACGGCTGCCTGATGGTGGTACCGGGCACTCAAGACCTGCCCGTCCTGTGCACCATCCCTGCCGATACCACACAGAGTTTTACCGACATCACCGTGCCCGTGCCCAAAGATATGCCCATCGTGCCTGTGATCATGGAACCGGGCGATGTGCTGTTCTTCAACGGCTCATTAATACACGGCAGCAACCCCAACCGCACCCAGGATCGGTTTCGCCGCGCGCTCATCGGGCACTACGCCGTGGGCGACGCCGAGAAAATCGCGCGCTTCTATCACCCCGTGCTGCGCATGGATGGCACCGTCGTGGAACTGGGTATCAGCGAAGGAGGCGGTCCGTGCGGCGTGTGGGTAGAGCGGGATGGCAAGCCTGTAGTGGAGATGGTGGACCCGCAGCGCACTGGCGAACAGCCTGAGCATGAGTAGTCTGTCCAGCACGATACTTGCCTCCTCCTGTGGAGAGCGAGGCTCCCGCCGAGCCGTCGGCGTCTGAACCCAACCCCTTCCCTACGAGCGAAGAGGGAACGCGCAGACACCCCTCTCCTCGTAGGAGAGGGGGACGGGGGTGAGGTTGGTCTGGCGCATTTACCATAGAAGCCTTGACAGACTGCTAGCGAGGCAAGTACCTCTCGAAAATCACGATGTTTCCGCTAACGACCTTCCCTCGAAACACAAATGGCTTCGTTGGGTCGCCAGCCACGAAACGCACCAGAATCTCGTCGGGTGTGCCCTCCTGCACGTTGGGAGCGCGGTTATCCTTCGCGACCACCGTTACCTCTCCGCGTATCCTTTTCCCACCCCGGGGCGACACTACCGACAGCACCGCCAGCCCTTTGAACTCCGCGACCTTTTCGGTAGCGGTGATCCGCTGGCCATACGCGGTCAGTCTCACCAGGCTTACGGTTGCTTCCGTACGCTCCTCACGGTTCACCGCGGTGAAGTGGAAAAAGCCCTGCAGCGTTACCCTCTGGGTGTCGTTGTGGATAATCTTCTTCACCTCATACCGGAACAGACCGGGTTTGCCGTTCTCGCTCACCGCAGTGCCCCAACCGGCGGAGCCTTTCACCGTGTAGGTTTGCGCAAACGCTGTTGTGGCTATCGCCAGAACGCCTAACCAGAGCCACTTGCGTAACATGGTTATCCCTCCTCACACGAGGTAGATTGGTCTTCCGTCTGGCGTAGACGTCGCTGGAGGAGAAATGTTCAAAGGGCTCAGTCTTGCACGCGGTAAGGCTTGAGCTGCTCCGCCAGGTCGTGAGTGACCTCTGCCACTACCAGAATGCCATCCGCCGTATACTCCGCGCTGTGTACGCGCCCCAGATCGTAGCACTGAGCCAGCAGGTTGCTCTGCGTGTAGGGTAAGCGCACTTTCACCGGCTGCAGCAATGACTGCAGGGTGGCAAGGATGTGGTTCATGAGCTCAGGGATACCCTCCGCTTTCAGCGCGGAGATGTACACCGCGTTAGGCGTCTCCGCTACCAGCTGGCGCAGGCGGTAGGTATCTTTCACCAGGTCCGCTTTGTTGTATGCGGTGATGATAGGTTTGTTGTGCGCGCCCAGCTCCGCCAGCACGTTCATCACTGCCTGTCTCTGAAGCTCCAGCTGGGGATGGCTGGCGTCCACCACGTGAATCAAGAAGTCCGCCTCGGTCACCTCTTCTAGCGTGGCGCGAAAGGCAGCCACCAGCGAATGAGGGAGATTACGGATGAAACCCACCGTATCCGACAACAACACACCCCAGCCGTCAGGTAGCACAATACGACGCACGGTGGGGTCGAGTGTTGCGAAGAGATGCTCATCGGTGTAGATATGCGCGCCCGACAAGGTGTTCAGCAGGGTGGATTTGCCTGCGCTGGTGTACCCCACCAGCGCCCCGAACGGGAAAGGCAACCTGCGCCTGCCCTGTCGCTGTTGGCTGCGCTGGCGAGCGACCTGTTCCAGCTCGCGCTGCAGGTCGGCGATGCGTTCGCGCACCTTGCGCCGGTCCTGCTCCAGCTTGGTCTCGCCCGGTCCACCGCGCACGCCGATATGTCCCGCTTGCTGCTCGAACTTGGTGTAGACGCTCATCAGGCGGGGCAGTTCGTAGGTTAATCGCGCCAGCTCCACCTGCAGTTTCCCCTCGCGGGTGTGGGCGCGCTGGGCGAAAATCTGCAGGATGAGTTCGGTGCGGTCTATCACGCGCGTCTGCAGGATGTCTTCCAGGTTGCGCTGTTGCAAGGGCGTCAGGTCATCGTCCACGATGACCACATCGGCATTGACCTCACGCACCTGTGGAAAGAGCAGTTCTGCCTTGCCCCTGCCGATGAAGGTGGCAGCGTCTGGGCGAGTACGCCGCTGTCGGCTCTCTCCAACCACTTCCAGACCGGCGGTGTCGCACAGGGCACGCAACTCCTCCTCCACATAGCTGTCCAGCTCGGGGTCGGGGTTGACGTAGATGAGAAAAGCGCGCTCGCGCTCCTGCACCACGTGTAAGCGTGGTACGGGATGCTGCACTTCGGTTGTCTCCAGTGAAGGAGTAAAGCTCCTTTGTGGCATCGTTGCCTGCACCTCTTCAGCGGAGATTCAGAATGGTACTCTCCACCATTAGTATATCTTGCGGTAGTCAGGAAACACAAGGTGACCTCAGAACCTCACCGCATACAACTTCACCACTGCTTCGGCGGTATACACTTCGTCCTCGCTGCCGAACTGCTCGCGCACATACCGTAGCGTCTGCTCTATCAGCTCCCGATGCGCCTCGTCGGGGATGTCCCACAGCTGCGAATAGGTGCGTTTCTCCAGTTCCTCCAGCACTTCGCGGTGAGTACGTCGCGCTTGCCACTGCAGGGATGGGTGTTCGGCAAGCGTAACCGTTCCTCCCACCTCCTGCACAAACTGCAACACCTCATCGGCACTGTGTGCTCCCAGCGTCGGGCGCAGCACGCCCCGTTCGCCCGCCAGCTGCAGATAGTACTCTCGCGCCGGAAAACGCTTGCCACTCTCGTAAAGCAGAAACAGCACGCCTCCCGGTCGCAGCACCCGTCGGCATTCCAGCAGCACCTCGCGCCAGTCCGCAATCAGGTGTAACACATGCGCCACCAGCACCGCCGAGACAGAGCCTGACTGCACGGGCATCCGCCTCAAGTCTGCCTGTGCCAGATGCAGGTTGGCAGGGGGGTGTTTCTGCAGCAGCTGGTGCATCATATGGAGCGATACGTCCAGCCCCAGCACATTCACCCCACACCGTGCCACCGGAAGCGCGAAACGCCCCGTGCCCACCCCTGCATCCAGCAACCAGTCTCCAGAGGCGAGAGAAACAGTGGAGACCATCTGCTCCACCACCACCCCCCGTACCTCCTCCGGCAGGAAGCGGGTCGCGTCGTAATCGTCAGCAACGCGGTCAAAGCTCAGATAGGGTGTCAACGGTTTTGCTTCCACCGTTCCAAGATACCGCGCACATACTCATAGGATTGTGCCACGCGCTCCATCTGCTGCTCTTCGGTCAGGTTCTCCCCCTCGATACCCTCCAGCTCCATCGTGAAGGGTCCCCGGAAGCCTCGCTCCAGCAGCAGGCGGAAGATCTGCGGAAAGTCCACCACCCCCTGTCCCAACGTAGGAAAGTACCACGTGCGGGGCTTGCCGTTGGTATCTTTCAGATGCACGCTGAAGACGTGGGGAAGCACCTTTCGCAGCTCGGTCACCGAATCCGTGCCCTCGTTGTAGTAGTAGATATTGGCGGTGTCGAAGTTAATGCCCACATTCGGATGGGCAACCGCCTGCATCGTCTGCAAAGCCACGTCGCCGTTGGTGATGAGGTCGGGATGCGTCTCCATTGCCACCTTTACCCCCAGTTCCCCGGCGATGTCGCCCATACGTCGCAGGCGGCGGTACACATCGGGCAGAGGTACTTCCCCTGCGTGCACGCTGACGAAAGCGATGATTGCCCCCATCTTCTGCACCGCTTGAGCGATGCTGGCAAAGCTCTCCGCACCCTCGTCCGAAGAGACATCGCAGGGGCATATCACACTGGAAACGCGCAGGTCAAACGGTTCCATCTGTCTCAGCCATTCGTCAGCGTCCTCGGGTTTGTCGATGCTGACCTCAGCGTAGCGGATACCGACGGCTCTCATGTGCTCAAACGCCCGCGAACGGTATCTGCCGTAGCTGTATACGTTGCAGGCGAGGATGACGTCACTCATGGGAAGGTCTCCTGTGTTTGGTATGGAAGATATGTTCGCCGTGCGTAGAGGGGTTCCTCTACACCCCGGTGATCTTACGCAGGCGACGTAAGGAAGCACCAACCAGCCCCGGCGAGCGCGAGGCATCTCCCAGTCGGCGCAACAGGCGGGCGAACCAGCTGCGGCGGCTCAGATTGGCGCCGATGGCGGCAGCACGATGGTCTTGTTCGGAAAGGTGGTAGCCGAAATCACCGCGTAGCACCGCCATCTGGAACCAGTATTCCCAAAGATGAATATCCGCCACCTTACCTTTTCTCAGCTGAGGAGGCAGACGACTCAACAGGGCACGTGGCAGGTTCCATTCGCCGCGGCGGTTGAGCAGGTCGGTGCCGAAGAAATCGCTCACCTTCTGCACCAGATACAGCATCCCTCTATCCACCACCAGGTCTAGAGGAAGCAACAGACCCACGTCCCACTCGAGGTCAATGACCGTAACCTCACCGGTCATTTCATTCAACAGACAGTTGCGGGGGGTGAGGTCCAGACTATCTGCCAGTAGCCACTGGGTGTTTGGCACGTACAGAGCGCGTCCTAGCCTCTGCACACAAAACTCTGTAAACTGTTCGCTAGAGTTGTTGTAGCCTTCAGGCACCACTCGAGCCAGCAGGGTAGCATACCACCGCAGCAGGGCGGAGGCGGCTTCTGCATAGCGTTTATGCCACAGGCTGTCGATAAACAGGTGTTCCACGTTCTTCAGGTTTTGGTAGTAAGGTTCACTGGCGTCGCTGTGCAGAGTCACCGGAGCGGGGCGATTCAACCATTCGCCGCGTGTGGTCTCTACCGTGATGTGGTCGTTCTGCTTCAGAAAGAACTTGGTCTGGCGGAAAGGAGGAGCACACTGGCTGCGCACTTTCACTGCCAGAATAGACTTCCACGCCTCCGGCATCGGCAGGCGCGAGGCGATGACCAGAAACGAGTTCATGAAAGCGGATGGCGGAGCGTTTCTTGCCACCATGCGCAGGAACTCGCGCTCGTTGAATAGAGGGCGCTGGTGCAGGGAGTAGTCCACCGTGGGCAGGTTGAGCAATGTCAACCAGTCGAAGCCGGGCTCGCTGAAGCTGTTTTCGGAGAGAACGACGTCGGGCATTTTGTAATCGGGAAAGGGGTAGAACCACAGCTGGTGGCATAACCCGGCCTCGTTCAGTTTGCTCTGCAACAATCCCTTGTCGAAGGTGCGAATGCCATTGTAATCGGGATAGCCGGAAACGCTTTCGAAAGGTACGCCATAGTGATCTTCACGGTAGCCCGCCAGATACTTATGACCAATAGGATTTTCTATGGCGATGACCATCCTGCCTTCTGGGCGCAGCCAGTCGGACAGCAAATGAATCAGGTGGGAAGCAGCGTCGGGACGCGCAATATATCTGCCTGCGTACTCCAGCACACCAATTAGCAAGATGACGTCGAACGGCTCGGCAGGCTGGTAATCCTCGATGTTGGCGGTAACCACTTCCAGATGAGAAGCTTGCTTGCAACGCAGGCGAATCAGTTCGGCGCGCTGAGGTGCGCCTTCCACCGCCACAATGCGTCGTATCGCAGGCACGCGACACAGGTAGGAAGTGATTGCGCCGCAACCGGCTCCGACCTCCAGCACATGCAGCCCATCCCTGACTGCAGGCAGCCAGCTGACGATGTTGGCACGAGCAGGAGAGAGATGATAGGACAACGGCCACCAGTTATATTCCATCCAGGTGCGCTGTTCGTCGAAGTCCTCACGCTGAAAGAGGTCGTGCAGGATTGCCTCTGCGCCATCTGCATACTGGAACGCCTTCCCTGCAGGTGGCGTATCGCTGGATGTGCTCTCTACAGTTTGCTTGCCTGTTTGAACCATAACCGGCATCTCCCACGTCCCGCCGTATCGGACTTCCCCACTGCTTTCCTGGCCGCCTACAGTGACCAGTAATGATGACGCACGGAATTTATCGCGGGTTCAAGTTCGCGGGAGCAAAAAAGGCACCAGGAGTGAGCCCATTGCATCCACCGACAACCGTCCGGTGGGGTGAGGGTGTGCCTCGCGGGAAGGACACCATCGCAGAACCCATGGACGACGAACGCTTTGAGCAGGTCAAAGACACCTTTTTCGCTCAGAATATCGCTTTCGAACCAGTTCTTTGCTTCATCTTGAGAGAAAAAAATCGAAAAAAGTTTCAAAACCTGTTGACACGCACGGACGGTTGATTTATAGTGAATATAGGCAAAGGTACGGGGAACACTCTGCAGAGCGTCTGCAGGCATTTCCTTCACCGTACACCAGCCCAAACCAGACGAAAGCAAAACAGTACTGTCGGGAGGCAAGCAGGATGATTTCATCCCGCTATGACGACGGAAGCCTGCGCTTCCAGAACATGCAGGACGAAGAGGTCGTCGTCTATGCGAAGTGCGGTAGCCAGCAAGCGACAGAACATTTGCTTGCGAAGTACCGCGGTATGGTGGAGAGCAAAGCACGCTCCTATTTCCTCATGGGAGCCGACCACGAAGATGTGGTGCAGGAAGGGATGATTGGGCTTTTCAAAGCCATCCGCGACTTCCGTGAGGACAAGCTCACCAAGTTCCGACCCTTTGCTGAACTGTGCGTCACTCGGCAGATTATCACCGCCGTGAAAATGGCGACCCGCCAGAAGCATGCCCCGCTTAATGCGTACATCTCCCTGAACCGCCCCCTGAACGATGAAGACAACGACTCCACTCTGCTGGAAATCATTCCCGATGAGAGCGTGGCTGATCCCGCTGCCGTCGTGGTAGACCAGCGCCAGCCTCGCAACCTTCTAGAGATGCTGGATGGGCACCTGAGTAACCTGGAAGCGCGGGTGCTCGAGTGCTATCTGGAGGGGATGTCTTATCGCGAGATGTCGAAGGTGCTGGGTTGCCGCCCGAAATCTATTGATAACGCCCTGCAGCGTGTGAAAAGGAAGGTGAGCATCCTGCTCGCACGCGAAGAAGAGGAGTGACGCACTGCCGCCGCGGGATGCTTCCCGCGGCGGTTGGTTTATCCCTTCCGCGCCCGAAGGAACCTCTCGACGACACGACGCACCGGCGAGGGAACGGGCAGTGTCCTGACCTCCTCCGGTAGTACCCAGCGCACTGTCTCGTCATCCGTCACTACCTTTTCCTGCAGGAGGCAACGGATGGCGTGCAGGGTGACGGAGTAGTGCATCAGCCCATGCCGGATGGTCACAGCAGGCTCGCAAAGGTGCACCTGCATCCCAACACTCTCTGCGGCGCGTCGAGCGGCTTGCTCCAGAGACTCCCCGTCTTGCACACGCACTCTGGGCAACCCCCACAGCCCTCGCCATAAACGTCCCTCCGCGTGCTTGACCATCAGCCACCACCCGTTGTGTTCTATCAACACGCACACGTCCTGTACCTTCACCGCAGAGCGACGGACAGGTCGTACCGGCAGGCTTGCCGAGCGTCCCTCCTGAAAAGCGCGACAGACTCCGGCGAGCGGACATCTCTCACAGCGTGGCTCGCGAGCAGTACATATCAGCGCACCCAAATCCATGAGAGCCTGGTTGAACTCGCCGGGTGCATGTTCGGGAAGGATTTGTCGACAGGCTTCCGCGAGCTGCCGACGACTGGGAGCGTGCAAAATGTCTTGCTCAAAAGCGAGCAGGCGGGCAAGGATACGGTAGCCGTGAGAGTCCAGCGCAGGTTCAGGCTTGCCGCAGGCGATGCTGACCACCGCTCCGGCGGTGTACTCTCCAATGCCAGGCAGTCGCAGAAGGGCGTCTACTCTGCAGGGGACGACGCCGCTATGCCGTCTGCATATCTGCTGCGCGGCACGATGCAGGCTGCGAGCGCGGTTGTAATAGCCCAGCCCCGACCAGTAGCGCAAGACCTCCTCTTCGTCCGCTTCGGCAAGTCGACATATCGTCGGGAATCTCTGCAAAAAGCGTTCCAAGTAAGGCAGAACCGTTTCCACCTGCGTCTGCTGAAGCATGGTCGCGGCAACCAGCAAGTGATACGGGTCGGGGTTTTCATGCCAGGGCATCGGGCGAGCGTGCACCTTATACCATTCCAGCAAGAGCTGTGGGATGGCGTGGAGTTGTTCCGGTGTCCACATGTACGCTCTGTTATCCTCCAAAGATGCTGCGCAGGTTCAACCCACCGTCCCCACGAATAACGAAGCCCGGGAAGTAGTGGCGCAGGTCATATTTGTCCAGCACCTGCTGCAGCTCGTAGTTCGCCTGAAGTATCTGCGTGTCTACGTCGGTAGAAGCGGTGCCCTGCATCTGCGACAGCGCCTGCAGCGCGGCGTTGGGGTCGGTCTGCGCCTGTTGTAAAGCAAGGTACACCTTCGTCATATACGCGATGGTGGATGCCAGCATCTTTCGGTAGGTTTCATGCAACGGTTGACAGGCGGGCGGTGGTTGTTTGGAATCAAAGAACTGGCTGAGCTGCGCCCATTTCTGCGAGTAGTCCTGCGGAGCCTGCTGTACCGCGCTCATACGTTGCTGCATCTCCTCTTCATCGATGGTCGCCCGCATTGCCACGGCGTTCACGAAGGCATTGAACGCCGGGGTCAGGTCACGCTGCATCGCCTGACGCTGTGCTTCTACCCTCTGCAAATGCCTCAAGTAATCGATGATGTCATCTGGGGGACGCTTTGGAGGTTCCTGGGGAGACGGTTGTGCCTCGCCTTCTGCCCGAAGCAGGTTCGTATTGGGAAGCTGGGGAGCAGGCGCCAACAGCACATTACCCCCAGGCGGTGCACTCGCCTCGCGATGGGTAATCGGGAAAAGGTGACGTCCCAGCAAGATGCCAGCAACCAGCACTACCAACACCCCTGCCCCGATGAGAGCTGTTTTGCGGTTCATCGTATCTCACCATCCTTCCGACTATCCAGACGCAATCCGCAGGTGGAAAGTTCCCTCTGCCTCAGTATAGCACCTCTGTCCACCGAATGCAAGGACCCACCTGGCACTCGCGCGGATGGTCTCTCCTGAGGAAACTGCTCACGACGGAGTGTGACCTCCCGCGCGTTCCTGCACGGTGGTGCGCGTGGTCAACCACACCCCACTCAGCACCATCGCAGAGCCGATGGCAGTGTAGACACCGAAAGGCTCTTTGAGCCACAGCACGCCCATCAGTGCACCGAACACCGGCTGCACGAAGATGAACACACCCATATTGCCCACATGATGCCTCTCCATCAGCACAAACCACACCGCATAGCAAAACGCACTGTTCACCATCCCCAGATAAAGCACCGCTCCCAACGCGGCAGCAGATGGAACAGCAGGTGCCCCCGCCCAGAACAGAGAAGCCGGTATCGCCAGCGCTACCGTTGCGCCCACACTTTCCCAGAACAGCACCACGATGCCACTGTACCGGCGTGTGAGCCCGCGCGAAAGCACTGTTCCCGTGCCCTCCACCAGCACCGACATCGCCACCAGCAAGTTGCCTATCAGGGTACCCCGGTCGTTCAGGGGAGGTACCAGCCCGCGATTGATGAGCAGGTAGGCACCCGCAAAGCCCAGCACCATTCCCCACACTGCCCGCCTGGACATCCCCTCACGCAGCAGCAAAACGGACATCACCGCCATCACCAGCGGCTCCCCAGCTAGCAGCAGGGTGGCATCTACAGCAGTGGTGTACTTCAGTCCGACGAATACCAGAATATGCACCAGCCCTAAAGCTAGTGCCCCCAGCGCGATCGCACGCAACAGGTCGGAGCGAGGCAGTGCCAGCGGTACTCGCAGAACAGTGCATGCAAACAGAGGCAATAGCAGCGAAGCAATCGCCCACCGCGCCCACGCCAGCGTCACCGACGGAACTCCTCCACTGATGGCGAACTTCGCCATCGGGTACGCCGCCGCCCAGAGAAGGTTGATGAAGAACAACAACGCAGCGTCAAGCACAGCCCGTCTCCACCAAAGGCAGCGGGACGACCTGCGCTTCTAAGGAGCCACTCTCGTGCTGAACCCAAACCGTTGTGCCCGGTGCGGTGTATTCATTGCGCAAAAGGCACAAAGCGATTACCGCATCCAGTGCCACCGAGCGCACTGCACTGGTAACCCATCCCGCATCCTGACGATCGCTCGCGCTGATAGGAGCACGGTATGAGGGCACAACGTCCCCGAACAGACGCAGACCCACCAGCGAACGATTGGTGTGTCCACGCGAGAAGATACGGTGTATAACCTCCTGCCCGGTGTAACAGCCCTTGGTGAAGCTGATGGCGCGTTCGCCGAGCCCGGCTTCCAGGGGGATAGTGCTCTCGTCCATGTCGATACCGAACCAGGGGATGCCTGCTTCCACGCGCCGCACGTGGAACGCTTCATAGCCTATCGGCTGCACGCCTGCATCCAGCAGTGCCTGCCAGAGCACCTCCTTACTCGCTACAGGAACCAGCAGGTCGTAGCCCTGCTCGCCGCAGCGGTCCGTGCGCACCACAGTGAGCGATATTCCGCGCCATGCACACGTTCTGTGGTGCCACAGGGGAAGTACTCCTCCCGGTGAAAAAGGTTCCAGCCGACTGGCTGAGAGCGGTCCGGCGAGATGCAACAGTGCGTACTCTTCGGTGATGTCTGTAATCTCCACATCTTCCAGGATAACGAACTGCGCAAGCCGTTCCTGCACTACACGGCGGGTCTGAGGTGGGGTCAGGATGAGCACGGCGTCCCCTGTGGAGAACAGTACCATGTCGGATAGCATCTGCCCGGTCGGTTTCAACAAACAGGAGAACACGCCGTTTCCCGCCTGCCGCAAGGGCGAAACGTCCTGACTGAGCTGTCCCTGCAGGTAGGCAACCCGGTCGTCACCGGTAACCCGTAGTTTGCCAACGGTGCTCATGTCCAGCACCACCGCACCTTCGCGCAGGGCGGCATACTCTGCGCCCAGCTCACCCCGCGAGGCAGGGGTTTTGCTGCCGAACCAATCGGACAATGAGGCTGGCTGTTGCACGAGTGGCTCCTCAAGAAAATTGCCCCGTTGGCGCGGGGCAACATCGATATGATTCCCTGAGTCGGATGGTTAGCCCATGGTGCCGGAGGGGGGACTCGAACCCCCACGCCTGTTCGGCACCCGCTTTTGAGGCGGGCGCGTCTACCATTCCGCCACTCCGGCTGGATAACACCAGATAGAGTATAACCAGCGCGGGAAAAAATGTCAAGTTGCCCTCCCGGTCGGGCGCGAAAGGGTACAGGGGAATTGCCCGCAGAGTTGGCGAATGATTAAAAAATAGAGAGGAGGAAGATGAAAACGATGGAAGTGGTCGGCATCATTCCTGCGCGGCTGGCGGCGGTGCGTCTGCCGAATAAACCCCTGCTCGACATCGCGGGCAAACCGATGATATGGTGGGTGTGGCATCACGCCAAACAGGCGAAAACGCTGAGCGAGGTGATGGTTGCCACGCCCGATGAAGAGATTGCCGAGGTAGTGCGCGCCTTCGGTGGTATCGCGGTGATGACCTCTGCTGCCCATCGTTCCGGCACCGAGCGTCTGGCGGAGGCGGCGCAACACCTCTCCGCCGACATCATCGTCAACATTCAGGGCGACGAACCGCTGATGCCACCGGAGAATATCGACGCCGTAGCGCGCCCGCTCCTCGAAGACCCCTCCCTGCCGATGAGCAGCCTGATGTGCCCTGCCACCGAGGAGGAAAAGGACAAACCGACGGTGGTGAAGGTGGTGGTAGACCGCATGGGCAACGCGCTGTACTTTTCACGCTCGCGTATCCCCTACCCGCGCGAACCGTCTGCCCCTGCCATCACGTATAAGCACCTGGGCATCTACGCCTATCGGCGCGATTTCCTGCTCCAGTACGCGGCGATGGAACCGACTCCGCTGGAACAGATGGAGATGTTAGAGCAGCTGCGTGTGCTGGAGAACGGCTACCGTATCCGCATGGTGCGCGTGGAGCAGACCTCCATCGGCGTGGATACGGAAGAAGACCTGAACCGCGTACGAGCCATCATCGCGCAACGTCAGGGGGGATAGCCGATGTTGCCTGTGCTGGTGACCGCTGAAGAGATGCGTCAGATGGACCGCCGCACCATCGAGGAGTTCGGCATCCCCGGCTTGCTGCTGATGGAGAACGCAGGCTTGCAGGTGGTGCACCATGCGGAGAGACGGTTCGGCAGCTGGCGGGGCAAACGCGTGCTGGTGTTGTGCGGAGGGGGCAACAACGGCGGCGATGGCATGGTGGTGGCGCGCCATCTGACGCAGCGCGGGGCAGAGGTGCAGGTGGTGCTGGCGGCTGACCCCGAGAAGGTATCGGGCGACGCCCTGACCAACCTGCGAATCGTGCAGAAGTTGGGAATACCCCTGCAGGTGCTGCGCTCCGCCGACGACCTCCCTCCCCTGTGGGCGAAGGGCTGGCATCTGGTAGTGGACGCGCTGCTGGGCATCGGTGTCACTGGCGAGGTACGAGGTCTCATCGGTGAGGCAATACGCTTTTTCGCGGAGTGCCCTGTGCCGGTAGTAGCGGTAGATGTGCCTTCCGGCATCGACGCCGACACGGGAGCGGTGTGCGGCAGTGCCATCCGTGCCACGCTGACGGTCACTTTTGGCGCGATGAAGTCCGGTCTCGCCCTGTATCCGGGAGCGGAGTACGCCGGGGAGGTGGTGGTCGCCGACATCGGCATTCCCCGTATGGTGGTGGAACAGGCAGACATCCCTCGCCGTCTGATAACGCGGGAGCAGGTGCACGAGTGGTTGCCCCCTCGCCCACCGGACGCTCACAAAGGACGGTTCGGGCATGTGCTGGTGGTGGGCGGTTCGGTGGGGCTGGCAGGCGCGCCGATGATGGCGGCGGAAGCCGCGCTGCGCGTGGGCGCGGGGCTATGTTCGGTGGCGGTTCCGCACAGCATCTATGCAGCGGCGGCAGGTACCCTGCGCGAGGCGATGGTGCATCCCCTGCCCGATGCGTCCGAAGGCTGTTTGGGTGCGCAGTCCATCGACGCGATGGAGTCGCTCCTGGAGCGTGCCAGCGTGCTTGCTGTCGGACCGGGATGGAGTACACTCCCGCCCGCGCGTGAGGCGTTGCGCAAGCTGCTGAGCATCGTGCAGGTTCCTTGTGTCATAGATGCCGACGCGCTGAACTGCCTCGCGCTGGAGCCAGACCTCCTGCCCACGGAACATCCGCCGCTAGTGCTGACTCCGCATCCGGGCGAGATGGCGAGGCTGATGAACACCGACACAGCCACAGTGCAGGCGAATCGCCCGGAGGTAGCGCTGCAGGCGTCGCGGCGTTTTGGGGCGGTCGTCGCGCTGAAGGGGGCGCGCACGGTGGTGGCTACGCCCGAAGGCAGAACCTGGGTGAACCCCACCGGCAACGCGGGCATGGCGACGGGAGGCAGCGGCGACGTGTTGACCGGTGTGATCGCAGGACTTCTGGCGCAAGGGCTGGATGCAGAGCACAGCGCCGCCGCAGGCGTATATCTCCATGGGCTGGCGGGAGACCTCGCCGCGCAGGAAGTGGGCATGGCGGGCATGATAGCGGGTGACATCATCCGCTGCCTGCCCAGGGCGTTGGAATCCTCAAGTCAGGAGGAACGAGGGTGATGTGGCGTATCGCATGGGTAATCTGTCTGATGATTCTCGCAACGCTGGTGTACGCGCTGCCCGATAAGGTAACAGTGAACGTGCCCAGCGAGGGCAAATACCTGGTGTGGCTGGAATCGGCGAACGGGCAGACGGTGTTCCTGCCGCCTAACGAGAGCGTGGGAGGTAAGGTGGAGCTGGACATCGCTTCGCTGAAGAAGCGGTTTGCCGATACCGCTGACAAAACGCTGGAGGGCGCGCGGGTAGGCGTGTACGATACCAAGTATGGCAACCTCGCGCTGGTGACCCTGAAGCCCAACGACACCAGCGTGACCATCACGCCCGACCAGTTCCAGTATGCGATGCGCGTGCAGGTGCGCCTGCAGACGCCAGAGGATAAGCCCATTGCAGCGGCGTTCGTGATGCTCACCGACGCCAACAACACCATCCACACCGCCCTGCTGGAACCGTCGCAAAACGGCGTCGTCTCGCTGCAGCGGGTGAAGCTGGGCAAGGTGAGTGTGCTGGTGAACTACGGCAACAACCTGACTGCCTCGCAGGAGGCGGAGGTGAAAGCCGAGCGTGCCGACCCGGTGGTCACTCTGACGATGGTCATCTCCAGCGGCGCGCCGGTGCTGGATACTGCCCCCGCAACACCTCCACCGACCTCCCAGACACAGCCTGCGACACCAGCGCCCGCGCCCGCAAGCCGTCCCTTCCCGGTGTGGAACACGCTGTTTGGATTGCTGGTGCTGGCTGGATTGATTTACAGTGGCTATCGCATCTGGAAGCGCAAGCAGTTGAGCCTGCCCGATGCTCTGAAGAGCCTGGGTATTGATGTGGCACAGCAGCCATCTACACCCCAGCCCGCACAGCCAGCCGCTAAACCAGCGGTGCAGGTTCCCGAAGGGCACTGTCCCTTCTGTGGTCAGCCGGTGGACCCGGTCACGGGAGCGTGCGCCTGTTCGGTCACGCCTGCCGCAGCATCGGCTACCTCTACTGCTCCTGCTGCGACCGCCGTTGCCACCGCGCCCCGTCTGGTGGGGGCACGCGGAACGTATGGCGGAACCATCTTTGAGATTACCGGCGCGGAGGCGAGCATCGGGCGCGAGGTGGGGAACACTATCCAGCTCAGCAACGACAACACCGTCAGCCGACGCCACGCCCGTCTGCTGAAGCAGGGCGACAGCTGGGTGATTCGCGACGAAGGCTCCTCCAACGGCACCTGGGTGAACGGTGTACGCATCACCGAGCAACCCCTGCGCCCGGGCGACGAGATACAGATTGGCGCCACCTTCTTCCGATGGGAAGTGTAGGCGATGATCGGTAAACTGCTGCTGGGTCTGATACTGGGTGCTGTAGGAGGCGGGGTGGCTTTCCTGATCCAGGAACCACTGCTAGACCACCAGAAGGCGCTTTTTGACCCAGCAGCGGCAGTGCAGCAAACCGTCTGGTTGTCCGTCATCCTGGGCGCGTGCTATGGCTTTTCGCTGGGCATGGTGGATAGTCTCACACGTGGGTTGCCTGGGCAGGCGATTCGAAAGGGGCTTCTCGCTGCGTTGATTGGGTTGCCCGGGGCGATGATGGCGCTCTTTCTGGGCAATTTCGTCTATGGCACGCTCAGCCAACTGCTGGGCAATCCGCCCGGTGCGGGAGCGGCGCCGACGCCGCTGGGTTTCCTCACCGACATCGTGCCGCGCACGCTGGGGTGGCTGTTCTTCGGCACGGGCATCGGCGCGGCGGTGGGGGCGGTGACAGGCTCAGCCAAACGCTGGTGGCACAGCACGGTAGGGGGCGCCATCGGGGGCGCACTGGGTGGATTGGCTTTTCAAATATTCACTCTGATATTCGCCCCCATGTACCTCGCCATGTCTGGAGGCGAGCGGATAGAAGTGGGTGCCCCGGGGCGGGCGGTGGGCTTTCCCGTGCTGGGCGCGAGTATCGGTTTCTTCATCGCGCTGGTGCAAGAGGCATTGAAGGCGGCGTGGGTTCGCGTGATTTTAGGGCGCAACGAGGGCAAGGAGTATCCCGTCGATAAACCCGTGTGCATCATCGGGCGGGACGAGTACGCCGATATTCCCCTCTTCGGCGACATGCACATCGCGCCCCAGCACGCCCGCATCATCAAGCAGCAGAATCGCCACCTGCTGGAAGACCTCGGCTCGCCCGCAGGCACTCTGCTGAACGGACAGCGGGTGCAACAGGCATGGCTGAAGGACGGCGATACCATCCAGATTGCCTCCATGCGCCTGCAGTTTTTCGAGAAAGCCACGCGCTCGCTGGTGCGGGAGGCGATGGAGCGGGTAGAACAGCCCTCCTCGCGCCCGCCTGTGCCCGACTATCTCTGCCCCTACTGTGGCGAGCGCAAAGACCCCGTGACCGGACAATGCGCGTGCAGCGTGTTGCCCGGAGCGGCTTCGTCGGGCGCATCGCCTGCGGCACTGCCATCGGCTACCGAGGCAGCCATGCTCCCTGCGCCGGGGGGGATACCCACTCGGCTCGTGCTCCTCAGCGGGGCGAGGACAGGCGCAGCGTTTCCCTTGCAGGGCAACGTGCTTACCATCGGCAGAGAGCCCGGACGCGATGTGCAGCTAGACTTCGACCCCACCGTGAGCCGTCGGCATGCGAGGCTGGAAAAACAGGGCAATCAGTGGGTGCTAATCGACGAGGGTTCGCGCAACGGTAGCTTTGTGAACGGTCAACCCGTGCAGCAGAGGGTGATTCAGGCAGGTGATGTGCTGCGCTTCGGCAATACGGAGATGCGGGTGGAGTAGGGTACAATGTGGAGGGTGATGAGCATGGGGATGAAAACGGTTCACGTGCAACTTCCGGACGGTTTGGTCGCAGCGCTGGAGCAGGTCGTGCGCGATGGCTGGTTCGTTGACGAAGAAGAAGCTATCAGACAAGCGCTGCGAGAGTTTCTCCATAGCGATAGATGGCAGACCGCCGAAAGATTCCTCGCCGAGGACATCGAATGGGCGATGAACCTCCGACAAAAGAGAGAGTGATTGTCTCCAATACGGGACCCCTTCTCCACCTCAGCGAAATAGGAAGGCTGGAGTGGTTAACCTTGCGGGGGCGAGTGTATGTTCCTGTTCAAATACATCAGGAGCTGCATGAGATTGCGCAGATGGTTACTCTTTGCGAGGGAATAGAAACGGTTGTTCCGACTCAGCAGGTAAGCACGCAAGCCCAGAAATGGGGCGAGGCAGGTTATTTACATCAGAGAGAAGCAATGGCAATTGCACTGGCACAAGAGATGCAGTGCGACTGGTTTTTCACAGATGATACGGAGGCACGTCTGTTTGCAGAATCACTGGGATTAGAAGTCCATGGCTCTTTAGGCATAGTGATTGCATGCGCTTCGTTAGGGTTCGTTCGGACTACAGAAGCGGAGGAGGCTGTGTTGAATCTCCACCGAAGTTCTTCGTTATGGTTGTCAGAACGAGTGGTAAAGCTGGCGCTGGATGCTCTGCAACGGTTAAGCCAGTAGTGAGGTTGGCAGTAGAAATGGCAACCCTTATAGACGACTTGAAGCGTATCGTGGGCGAGGACGGGGTGCTTCACGACCCGTTGGACCTGCTGGTGTACGAGTGCGACGCCTACACGATGGAAAAGGCGACGCCGCAGGCGGTGGTCTTCCCCACCGAAACCACGCAGGTACAGCAGGTGGTGCAGCTGTGCAACCGGTACGGCATCCCCTTCGTGCCGCGCGGAGCGGGCACCGGACTGTCGGGCGGCGCGCTGGCGGTGAAAGGTGGCGTGGTCATCTGCACCAGCCGCATGACGCGCATTCTGGAGGTGGACATCCCCAACCGCCGCATCACTGCACAGGCAGGCGCGATTAACCTGGACCTCACGAAAGCCGTGAAGGCGCATGGCTACCACTACGCGCCCGACCCCTCCAGCCAGGGCGTCAGCACCATTGGCGGCAATGTGGCGGAAAACGCGGGCGGTCCCCACACCCTGAAGTACGGCGTGACCGTCAACCACATCACCGGACTGGAAGTGGTGCTGCCTGACGGCGAGGTCACGTGGTTCGGCGGCAAATGTGAGGAGCCGCTGGGCTACGACTTGGTAGGCGTATTCACCGGCAGCGAGGGCACACTGGGCATCCTCACCACCGTCATCGCCAAGCTCACGCCTCTGCCCCAGAGCTGGCGCACGCTGCTGGCGGTGTACCCACGCCTGGAGGATGCCTGCCAAACGGTCTCCGATATCATCGCGGCCGGCATCGTGCCTGCGGCGATGGAGATGATTGACCGCGCTACCCTGCAAGCGGTGGAGGCAGCGTTCCGTTTCGGCTTCCCGCAGGATGCGGACGCGGTGCTGGTGATCGAGCTGGACGGATTGGAGGCGGGGCTGGACAGACAACTCCAGCGCGTGGTGGACATCTGCAACGCTAACCATGTGGAGGAGATACGCCTCGCTCGCGATGAGGAGGAACGCACCCGCCTGTGGACGGCGCGCAAGAAGGCGGTGGGCTCGCTGGGCAGGCTGGCACCCAGCACCGTCACACAGGATACGGTGGTTCCACGCAGTAAGCTGCCGCAGGTACTGCGGCGCATCATGCAAATCGGGCAGGAGCACGGTGTGCGCATCGCCAACGTCTTCCACGCGGGCGACGGCAGTCTGCACCCGATTGTGCTTTTCGACGAGCGGAACCCGGAAGAGGTGCGTCGGGTGCGCGCTGCGAACGACGCCATCGTGCGATGGTGCATCCAGATGGGTGGCAGCATCACCGGCGAGCACGGCGTCGGTGTGGAAAAGGCGCATTATATGCGCTTACTTTATAATGACACCGACCTGCAGGCGATGCGCAAAGTGCACGACGCCTTTGACCCACAGGGCTTGTGCAATCCCGACAAGATATTCCCCCCCTCAGGTTAGCGGCTGCCCGTCCTTGAAGCTCATACAGGTTGCAAGCCACTACTCACACGGCCAGACCTCCACTCCGCGTAAGCCGGGGTCAGTGTCCAGCACCTCTCTGGGGATAGGGCGAATATCGGTATACAGATACCAGGGATGGCGTTGTTCCGTAGGGTAGTGACTACCAGTGGTTTTGAAGCATAGAAGCTCCACGTGCTTAAGCGATACGGAGCCGTCCAGGTGTAAACGCAACACCTTTCCCACGTAGTCTGTGTCTGCAATCGGTCCTTGCGTGCCACTGCGCCTCTTACCGTGTAACACACAGGCTGCTATGCCATGATTGGCATCAGCCTTTTCCAGAATCTCCCGGTAGATGTCCGTGAACGGGCGATAGTAGTAATAGCTCGTCTCAATCCAGCGGTCACCTTTATCTGAGCCGAACCAAGCGGCGCCATGCTTATAGGTATCCGCCGGGCAGCGCAGGATGCGTCGGTCGCGGATATAGGGCAACAGCAATGCCTGGAATTTGGCGGTCTCGCCGTAGTCCTCACGATACAGCGAGAAGGCTACGTGAAACTGCCTCAGGTTGCTGGTGCATACCGGCTCGTACGACTTCTTGCGCGCTTGCTGGAACACGGGCAACAGCAACGCCACCAGCAGGGCGATGATTGCCACCACAATCAGCATCTCCAGCAGGGTGAAACCTCGTCGGAGCATCGGTCTTACCTCCCGTAGTTGAGAAAATCGTGAACAGGCTGGTGCAGGTATTGAAGCCACTTCGGCATTTTCAGGATAGCGAACCCGGCAACAATGGGCTCCACAGATAATCCCGCAAACGCTAGCAAGGCGTAGCGCCAGTCGTTGCCAGGCGGTGGTCCATACTTGCCGGACAGTCCCACCAGCACGCCAACCAGCCACAGAAGCCAGCCACTGTTTATCAACAATAATCCCCAGCAGAGAAGCACTGCCACTTTTCGGGCTCGAGCGGTTTCGTCGGCGCGATATTTCCAAGCCAGTGCCCCCGCCAATCCACCCCATATCAAGTAACCAAGCCAGATAACAGGCATCAGCATCAGGGCGGTAATGTCGGACGGGGCGAGTACCGCCCCTTCAGGTGGGCGTGGCGACCACAGTAGACGGGGCACGATAGCGTACACGGCGGCGAGCAGCACGCCGACCAGCAACCTTGCTATCACCGCAACGAGCATGCCGGATAGCACGGCGGCTATCAGGAGGGTTATCGTTTGTGCTTTCGCTTTCTGTTGCCTGCGCATATACAACTCCTTTACAGTGCCCCTGGTGCCGCACTCCGCGGCACCAGGGGGGAGATTATCCGCAGTTTACCGCCGGTTCATAGCAGGTAGGCTTTGCACAAGGTGGGTCGTTGCCCTGGCAAGGGGGATCTTCAAGGTCTGTACAACAGCCATCGCGCGCCCACGGACAACAGCGAACCACGTAACAGCTGCTACACAGCCATCGGTACTTCCAGCGTTTATACTTCTCGAACTGACCAAAGCAGGTGGGCATCCACCACTCATTGACGCAGCGATACTGTGTAAGGGGCGCTTGACTTACGCATTCCTCGTCCACGTCAATGCAGGTAGCTGCCAAAGGCTGGAGACTGTCTGCAGCGGAACGTACTAGCTGTGTTGTGAGTAGGGACAAGCGGTGTTCGCTAACGTTATCCGCTAGTTCTGGGAACAAAGCAGGTTGTTCCCCTCCACACCCACAGCCGCTATTCAGCAGCAGACTCGCCGGAGCCGTCCCCCCCCCGCGTGCACGCCCAGC
Organism: Armatimonadota bacterium; assembly: GCA_026003195.1. NCBI lineage: Bacteria > Bacillati > Armatimonadota > Armatimonadota bacterium. Next base: position 294,675 of record BPGU01000003.1, on the reverse strand, counting down.
GCGGCGAGAGTGTGGGGCAGAGCGAACACGCTTGCCACGAACAGACTTACCGCCGTCCAGACCAGAAACTTCCTCAAGCGCATTTTGTGCCTCGTCCTCTCGGTGTGATGCGGAAGCCTTCACTCCCCAAAGACTTCCATATATATTACCGTCGCCACAGGGCGGTTTGGTTGGGTCATAACCGTAGTATTTCACAAATTTTTTCCGCAACTCCGCCAGATACCCCTTCACCGTGCCCGGCGACAGCGACATCTGTTGCGCTATCTGGGCACAGGTGTATCCCTGCAAGCGTAACTGCAGCACCTCACGCACACGCTCAGGCAGGTTGTTTGCAAAACGTTCGGCATCCAGTTCGTCTACCGCCAGCGTCTCTACGCAGGTCTCTGCATCACACTTCAGCACGCACCGCAGGTTCTGCAGCCGTTGTTTCTCTCGCGCCTGCTGGCGGAAGTGCTCACACAGCACATCGCGCGCCAGTGTCCACAACAGGGGTGGAGGCGCGTGCTTGCCCCACGGGGGCGCATCTGACCTGGTGCTGTAGCGCAGGAACACCTGCGTCACGCACTCTTCGGCTTGCTCCCGCTGGAGCGCGTGGTGCACGAAGTAGTTGCACAAGATAGTATGCCAGCCATCTCCGTCAGGCATGGTCAGTAATCCCATCGCTCCCGTCAGGGGTCGGTGAAAGAACGTTTATTGTTGCTCATTATAGAGGTACGTCGCAAGATTGTCAATGTGTTCGGAGAGTACTCTGTCAAGGCTCAATGTTCTCATAGACCACCCGGCGACTGGAAGTCGCAGGCAACAGGGACAAAACCCCCTTCGGAGGTGGATAACCTGCGTGAGCAGGTTTCGTGCCCCTGTTGCCCGCGATTTTCCATCGCCGGGATAACACTTAAGAAATCTGAAAAGGAGCAGCCTTAGCGGTTTGTCAAACGTGAACTTTCGCTTTGCACCTCTGGAGGGCGAACCTTGGGGTGAGCCGAAACACACAGCCCCACCCTGCATCCTCGCAAGCGGGGAGAAGAAGGCTCGGCAGGAGTCCTGCGCTCCACGAGGAAGAATATGCCTGGTGTTGCACCGTACACTGGCTTCAGCGGAGGAGTGTGCTCAAGATGTCACTTTCTGCAAACGTGTATTCGCGCTGGAAGTTCGGTCCGCCGAAGGACGCCTCTTACTTTCCTATCGCCGTGTGGCTGCAGCAACCGCGTAACGCCCCGCGCTTCAAACAGGCAGGGTTTAACCTCTATGTGGGCTTGTGGCAGGGACCAACAGAGGAACAGCTCTCCACCCTGCGCGAGGCGAAGATGCCTGTCATCTGCGAGCAGAACGCCGTCGGCTTAAAACACCGCGAAGACCCCATCATCGTCGGCTGGATGCACCAGGACGAACCCGATAACGCCCAGCCAGTGACCGACCCCGCTACCGGACGCAAGGGATGGGGTGGTCCGGTGCCGCCTGAGCGGGTGGTAGAGTGGTATCGCCAGATAAAGAGCAGGGACCCTGACCGCCCGGTACTCCTGAATCTCGGACAGGGCGTCGCCAACGATAGCTGGGTAGGACGCGGCACGGGCGCGCACCCCGACGACTACTTCACCTACGTCAAGGGGGCGGACATCATTTCGTATGATGTGTACCCCGTGGCAGGTCTCAACTCGGAAGAGCTGCTGTGGTACGTGGCGAAGGGGCTGGAGCGTCTGCACCTGTGGATACGCTGGAACGAGTCCACCGACGGCAAGAAAATCCTCTGGAACGCGCTGGAATGTACCCGCATCAGCAACCTGGAGCGCAAACCCACCCCGCACCATGTGCGGGCGGAGGTGTGGATGTCACTGATTCACGGCTCACAGGGTATCATCTACTTTGTGCACCAGTTCGAGCCGCACTTCGTGGAAGCCGCCCTGCTGGAAGATCGCGAGATGCTGGAGGCGGTCACCGCCATCAACCGGCAAATCCACGAGCTCGCGCCGGTGCTGAACAGCCCGACGGTCGCGGATGGCGCGACGGTGCAATCCTCCGCGCCGAACGTGCCGGTGCATGGCATGGTGAAGCGCTATCGGGGAGCCACCTACCTGTTCGCAGTGGGAATGCGCAACGCTTCCACCACCGCCGAGTTCACGGTGCAGTCGCTTCCCGAACGCGCTATCGCCGAAGTGCTGGGCGAGGGCAGGCGTATCCCGGTGCGTCGCGGGCGATTCGAAGACTCCTTCAAGCCGTACGAGGTGCATCTGTACCGGATACGCTGAAAAAACAGGTATTTCACCCGGTTCGCCTATTGACAAATCGTGTGCGATGTGTTATACTCAAGATGCATTAACCGATTAACGGTGAAAATGATGAGGCGAGAACGGGTGACCATAGCCGATGTGGCGCGAAAAGCGGGCGTGTCCAAGGTCACGGTCTCTTACGTGATGAACGGACGCGAGGGCAAAGTGCGCATCAGCGACGAGACGCGCCGGCGCATCTGGGAAGCAATCCGGGAGCTGGGCTATCGTCCCAATGCGGTTGCCCGGGCATTGACCCAGCGGCGCACCCATACCATCGGTGTGGTCATGCAGTACGCCGCCATCTTCGGCGGGTGGTCTGGTTTCATTCTGGAGCTTCTGCACGGCGCATCGCACGAAGCCATCGATCTGCAGTACGACCTGATGATGTACACTGGAGCGCACGGTGACGACGCTGAGCATGAAGCAAACGCAGTGATGGACGGGCGCATCGACGGTGCCCTGTTGCTGCGCGACATCGATGACCCTCTCTCCGACATTCTGGCAGACAGCGGCTTCCCGCATGTGGTCGTCTTCACCCGTGCCCGCCGCCCGGATGTGTACTCGGTGGACTGCGATAACGTGCAGGGGGGCTACCTCGCGACCAAACACCTGTTGGGTCTGGGGCATCGGGCGATTGTGCACCTGCGCGGAAGTTCGCGCTCTGCGCCTGCGCTGGACCGCTGGCACGGCTACGTACAGGCAATGCGCGAGGCAGGCATAGAGCCCGAGGAGAGATGGGTTCTCGAGATGACCGCTCCCCTCTCAGATGCCACACCGCTGGTGGAACTGATGCGCTCCCGTCACAGACCCACAGCCATCTTCGCCTGGAGCGATGACGTGGCGATACGCGCTATGCAGGTGCTGCGGGATCTGGGACTGCGCATCCCGGAGGATGTGGCGGTCGTCGGCTACGACTCCACAGAGGTGTGCAACCATACTGACCCACCTCTGACCAGTGTGCGTCAGCCCATCTACGAGATGGCACGCGAAGGGGTGAAAACGCTGGTGCGTCTGATAGAGGGCGAGCGTCCCCACCCGGTCGCACGCATCTTCGAGCCGGTGCTGGACATCCGCCGTTCCTGTGGGTCTGCTTCCTCGTAACACGTTGTCACAGGGCGGTAGTCCATATCCGTATGCTGAAACGGTTAATGCAAAACAAGGGGGGATAGTCATGAACATGAAAAAGGAAGTGAGTCCGCCCGTAGCGATTGCAGTCATTGCGGTAGTGGTCATCTTGCTCATCGTGGGATACGTAGCGATGACCGGAGGTTTCCGCCGAGGCGACCTGACACCGCAGCAAGCAGGTGCAGGTAAACCTGCTCTGCCCGGACAGGTTCCCTGGGAGAACACTGGCGCGGTACAGGCACCGATCACTCCTGGCGCGCCGAGATAGAGGTCACTCAGTCTATCACATCATACAAGGAGGTCGTTTCCAAATGTCTCGCAACAAGGCTTTCACGCTCATCGAACTGCTCGTCGTTATCGCGATTATCGCGATACTGGCGGCGATCCTGTTCCCCGTGTTCTCACAGGCACGAGAGAGCGCACGTGTGTCGTCTTGCCTGTCGAACATGAAACAGATTGGTCTTGCCATCCGCATGTACTCGCAGGATTACGACGAGCAGCTCCCCATCCGCCGATACTGCCCGCCCGGTGGATGTGTCGCCAGCTGGAAACACGTGCTCAACCCGTACATGAAAAACTGGGACATTTTCCGATGCCCCACCAATCCGTTGAGTCGCACCTACGATGACTCCGGCGGTCTGGACTGGAACAACGATGGACAGATCGACGAGGTATGGTACGTGCCCGGCGTCCAAAAGACGTACCGCAGCTACTTCCTGTACCATGCCTTCTTCAAGTCCAGTGCACCCGTTGGCAGCGTGGACTGGTGGAATGGACTGAACTACGCGGAGGTCAACTTCCCCTATCCTGCCAACACACTCATCGTCGGTGAAATCAAGGACGTGTTCGTAGACTACGGTCCGTGGATGGCGTTCTACCCCACTAAGGGACCCAATGCCTGGGGTCCAGCGGGTTCGAACTTTGGCGCACGGCACCGCGGCAGTGACAAGGCGGCAAACCTCGTATATCTGGACGGGCACGCCAAGTGGACGACCTGGGATGCTGTGTGCACCCACGATAACCCCGACGGCACCAACAAGTGGGGCTACGCTAAGGACGCCAACGGCAACGTCATTATCGGCAACATGGACCTGACCTGGCTGGATACCATGTGCCGCACCTATCGCGAAAACGTGGCGGCAGGACTGGTGGATTAGCACCCTCCTCAGCGGGCAGGGGAAATCCCCTGCCCGTTCTTTGCACACCAGGAAGCATCACAAGGTTCAAGAGATGAGATGAACACGCAGCAGCTGATGTATGAAGTGCAGAAACGTGCCTGGCGATTCTTCTGGGAAGAATCCCACCCCGAAACCGGTCTCACCAAAGACCGCGCCCATAACTTCACTCCCGACGATTACACCGTCGCCAGCATCGCCAGTACCGGCTACGCACTCGCCGCCAATGTGGTCGGGGTGCAGAGGGGTTGGCTGCCACATCGCCAGGCAGAACAACGAGCCCTCACCACGCTGCGCTTTGTGCTCAACGAAATGTACCATTTTCACGGCTGGCTGTACCACTTTGTGGACTGGCGCAACGGCAAGCGCGTGTGGAACTGCGAAGTGTCCACCATCGACACCGCCCTGTTTCTGGCGGGAGCACTGCTGGCAGCGGAGTTTTTTAAAGGCGAGGTTGCCCGACTGGTAGAGCGTTTTTACCGCCGTATAGACTTCGAGGTGATGCGCACGGATGGCGGTAGCAAAGCCGATGAGATGCTGCTTTCGCACGGATGGAAGCCGGAAGAGGGCTTCCTGAAGTCACGCTGGCACTCCTACTGCGAGCATATAATCCTGTACATCCTCGCGCTGGGCGCACCACATCAGAACCTGCCCGAAAGAATGTGGGACCTCTGGGAACGTCCGGTGGTGAACTACCAGGGCAAATACGAGCACCTGGCAGGCGGGCCGCTGTTTATGCACCAGATGTCGCACCATTATGTTGACCTGCGCGGACGCCGCGACCGGCTGGGCTGGGATTACTGGGTGAGCTCCATCAACGCCACCCTTGCTAACCGACAGTTCTGTATCGACAACAAGGAGAGATTCAAAACCTTCGATGAGGACGTGTGGGGGCTGACCGCCTGCGACGGGCCCGATGGCTATCGTGGTTACGCAGCGATAATCATGTGGGACAAACCGGATGGCACGGTGGCTCCTACCGCTCCGATCGGTTCCCTCATCTTCACCCCAAGCGAATCCCTCCGCGCGATGCAGACGATGTACGACCGCTATCGCTCCCGAATCTGGGGGCGGTATGGCTTCAGCAACGCCTTCAACGTAGACCGTGACTGGTGGGACAAGGACGTGATCGGTATTGACCTGGGCATGGCTCTGCTGGCGATTGAAAACTATCGTACCGGCGGCGTGTGGAAGATGTTCCTGCGTCGCAGGGAGATACAACGCGGCGTACAGCGCGCGGGATTGCGCATCACGAAGGAACCGGAACCGCGTCCGTTGCGAAAGCTGGCAGAGAGGAAGGGGAACGCCTGAAAACGCTAACGGTGCAGGGTCTGCTGTTCCATCTGTTCTATCCGGTTCTCCAGAGCAGACAGCTTGTATTCCAGATGCTGGATATGGCTGTCTACTCCCAGCACGTGGTCTGCGTGCATCTGGCGAATCTCGGCGATCTGCTGAGCGAGCTCCTCCAGCTTGCGCTGAATATCCTGGTGTTGCTGACCTCTCGCCATCGCCTTGATCGTCGCTGTCTTCTGCAAGTGCTCCAGAAAGATAGCCAAAGCGCCTACCGAGAACACCATCCCAAAGAAAACCAGAGAAGCCTCCCAGAAATTCACTCTCCCGTTCACCTCCTGCATACTCGACTCATTCGTGGGCAGGGAGAACCCCGCAGTGGAGCGAATATGGCACACGAAGGCGTGGAATCAGGGAGGTTCGGAAGATGGATCAGGTCCGTTTGGGCATTATCGGCGTGGGAGGCATGGGCTCCGCCCACGCGAAGATGACGCAGGAAGTGGAAGAGGTACGGTTGACGGCAGTTGCCGACATTGACCCAGATGTAGCAAGGAGTGTCGGCGAGCAGTACAACGTGCCCTACTTCACCGACTACCGCGAGTGTATCCAGAGCGGTCTGGTAGATGCGGTGATTGTTGCCACCCCGCATCCGGTGCATCCCGAAGTGGCGGAATACGCCTTCAGCAAGGGGTTGCACGTGCTGACCGAAAAGCCGATGGCGATTAACCCGGTAGAAGCCGACCGTATGATAGAAGCCGCCAGGCGTTCGGGGAAAGTGTTCGCCGTCATGTTCCAGATGCGCACCGAACGAGCCTGCCGTATCGCCCGCAAGGCGATCCAGGATGGCGTGATTGGCGACGTGATGCGCACGGAAATGGTCGCGGCTTACTACCGCAATCAGGCGTACTACGACTCGGCGGAATGGCGAGCCACGTGGGTGGGCGAAGGCGGCGGAGTGCTGGTCAATCAGGCGCCGCACGCGCTGGACATGTTCTGCTGGCTGGCAGGACTGCCTGCGAAGGTGACAGCGTCCATACGTACGCGCCTGCATGAGATCGAAGTAGAAGATGAGGCGTTTGCCCTGCTGGAGTACGCCAACGGCGCGCATGGCTACCTGTATACCACCACCAACGAGGCTCCGGGAACCACTCGCTTCGAAATCGCCGGCGATAAGGGCAAGGTCGTATATCAGGACGGGCAGGTCACCATTCGGCGAGTCGTGCCGCCCATTCGCGAGTTTACCTTCAGCGCAACCGATATGTGGTCGGGACCGCAGACGGAGCCGGTGGAGGTGGACGTGGAGGACATGCCAGCCGGGCACGCGCAGATTACCCGCAACTTCGCGCGAGCCATCCTGTACGGTGAACCTCTGCTGTCTCCGGGTGAGGAGGGCATCTGGTGCGTAGAACTTGCCAGCGCCATCATCCTCTCCAGTAAGCGGGGTAAGACGGTATCTCTGCCGGTAGACCGCGCCGAGTATGATGCCCTGTTGCGGGAGCTGAAAGCCAGCTCCCAGCCCAAGCGCAGGGTGCTCGGTCAACGGGTGTCCGACCCGAATATCGTCAGGTAGTGGTCTGTATGCAACGGGTGCGCTTTGGCGTGATTGGTGTGGGTGGCATGGGCGTGGCTCATGCTACCCTGATCCAGCGCATCGAGGAATCGGAGCTGGCGGCAGTCTGTTCCGCGTCGGCAGAACGCACACAGCAGGTTGCCCAGCAACTTGGCGTGCCCGGCTTTACCGATTACCGTGAACTACTGCGCAGCGGTCTGGTGGATGCCGTGCTCATCGCCACACCGCACCCGTTGCACGCGGAGATTGCCGAATGCGCTTTCGAGCATGGTGTGCATGTGCTGTGTGAGAAGCCTCTAGCGGTCAGCATCTCCGAAGGTCGCCGCATGGTGCACGCCGCACGCCAGCATGGGCTTTTGCTGGGCGCGATGCTACAGATGCGCACCGAAAAACACTTCCGAATCGCCAGGCAAGCAGTGGAGGAAGGCATCGTCGGCAACCTGCTACGCGCACACACCATTGCCACCTGGTGCCGTAATGAGGTATATTACCGGTCGGCAGCGTGGCGAGGCACGTGGGCAGCGGAAGGCGGTGGCGTGCTGATCAACCAGGCACCGCACCACATGGACATCTTCTGCTGGCTGGCGGGGATGCCCAGCCGGGTCACGGCACAGGTGCGCACCCGCTACCACCAGGTAGAGGTGGAGGACGAGGCGTTTGCCCTGCTGGAGTACGCCAACGGCGCCCACGGCTATCTCTATGTGAATGTGAACGAGGTACCCCCTACCCGCTACTTCGAGATAGTCGGTGAGGGAGGTAAGGTGGTCACTCACGGCGAGCAGGTGACGGTCACGCGCGTTGTGCCTCCCATCCCGCAGTATATGCAGGGGACGCAAGATATGTGGGAACTCCCCGCCACACACCCCGTCGTGCTGGATGTGCCAGAGGCACCAGCAGGTCATGAAGCGGTCATCCGCAACTTCGCACGAGTATTGATGGGGCTGGAACAGCGGCTCATCGCCCCCGGTGAGGAAGCCTTGTGGAGTCTGGAACTGGCGAACGCTGTTATCCTCTCCGCGAAGAGGGAGAAACCGGTGTCCCTGCCGGTGGACGCCGAGGAATACGATGCGCTTCTTGCGGAACTGCGCTCCACCTCGCAGGCGAAGCCTGTAGCGCAGGAGGTGCGCCGTACCGACCCCAACATCGCCAAAGCCATCCGAATGGTGCCGGACACGCAAGAATGAGCCACGACACACCCATCGTCGTTCGCATGGAAGACATCTGCAAGCGCTTCGGCGCGGTGCAGGCGAACAACCACATCACCCTTTCCGTTCGGCAGGGAACCATCCACGCCATCGTCGGCGAAAACGGCGCGGGCAAAACCACCCTGATGAACATCCTGTACGGCGTGTTTCCTCCCGACAGCGGCACGGTGTATCTCTATGGGCAGGCGGTGCATTTCCGTTCCCCGGCGGAAGCGCTACTGGCGGGCGTCGGCATGGTCAGCCAGCACTATGCGCTCATTCCCCGTCTGAGCGTGCTGGAGAACCTGATGCTGAGCGGCGAAGGGGCTTCGCTTTCGCGTCTTCCTCGAACGCGCGTGCTGGCGCGGGCACAGGAGCTGGCAAAGGTTATCGGGCTAGAGGCGGACTGGGACGCGCCGGCAGGTACGCTGTCGGTATCCCAACAGCAGAAGGTGGAGATACTGAAACTGCTTCTGCGCGATGCGCGCGTGCTCATTTTCGACGAGCCCACCGCCGTCTTGCCTCCTGCCGACGCGGAGGCGTTCTTCACATTATTGCATCGCTTCACCGAAGAAGAGCGCACCGTGCTGCTGGTCACACACAAGCTGCAGGAGGTGCTGGAACACGCCGACGAAGTGACGGTGTTGCGAGCAGGCGAAGTGGTTGCCGTCATGCCGGTACGCGAGGCACCCGGCGCGGAACCGCAGGTAGATGCTCGCACGCTGGCAAGGCTCATCGTGGGCGAGGAGGGAGTGTTACCCGAAGAGGAATTGTTGCTGGGTAAGCGCCTGGAGGATAAACCGCGTCTGCGCGTGGAAGGGCTGGTGGTGCCTCCGGTGCGCAGCCGTGCCGGGTTGAAGGGGGTCTCCTTTGAGGTGTATCCCGGCGAGGTTTTTGGCATCGCTGGCGTGGACGGCAGCGGGCAAGCGGAGCTGATTGACGCGCTAATGGGGTTGACGCCCCCTGCGCAGGGGCGTATCTGGCTGAACGATGAGGATATAACGCATACCCCACCTGTGGTACGCTTGCGCAAGGGTGTGCGCTACATTGCAGAGGACCGCCACCTGCGTGGGGCAATACTGGAGTGGTCGGTGGCGGAGAACGCGGCGTTAGGGCTCCAGCGCGAGGGCAGATTCGGGTCAGCGTTTTCGCTGTCGTTCGCGCGCATGAAAGAGTTCGCTCAGAGCATTATCTCCCGTTTCGCCGTGCGCGCCCCCGCTGCCGATGCGCCCTTCTCCGCCCTGTCGGGAGGTAATCAGCAGAAGGTAGTGGTCGGGCGTGCGCTGATGGAAACACCCGCTTTGCTCATTGCCGGACAACCCACCCGTGGGCTGGATGCCGCCAGTACGCTGGCTGTTCACCACGCTATCCGCGAAGCCTGTGACCAGGGAGCTGCTGCACTGGTGGTATCCTTCGACTTAGACGAACTGCTCGCCCTGTGCGACCGCGTGGGCGTGCTTTTCGACGGACGCCTGGTGGACATTGTGGAAGGCGAGCGCAAACGGCGTGAGGAGATTGGCGCGTTGATGGTCGGCGCGGTGAAAGGAGGCGGCGCATGAGAACCGCATGGCGTGCACTGTTGCTTCCCGCTGCGGTGTTTGGAGTAGCGGTTATCGTGGCAGCGGTGGTCATTGCGCTCTCGGGCAGTCCGCCCTTGCCTGCGCTGGCAGCATGGTGGGAAGGAGCGGTTTCCGCACCCGGCGCGTTGCCCGAAAGCCTGTTGAACGCCACTCCCTTACTGTTTACCGGCCTGGCAGTGGCGGTGGGACTGCTGGCAGGGCAGTTCAACATCGGCGTGGAGGGGCAACTGCTCATGGGCGCGCTGGCGTCGGCGTGGGTGGGGTTTGCGGTGTCGGGCTTGCCTGCGCCGCTGCATATCGCGCTGGCGTTACTGGCAGGCGCACTGGTAGGCGGTATCTGGGGCTGGATACCAGGCATCTTGAAAGCGTGGCGTGGCGCGCACGAAGTGATTACAACCATCATGATGAACTACATTGCGATTTATCTCACGCAATATCTGGTCACGAAGGTATGGAAAGACCCCCGTTCTATGTCACCGCAGACTCCAGAGGCTTTGCCTTCAGCCTGGCTTCCTGTGCTGGTGGAAGGCACAAGGCTCAGCGTCGGATTGCTCCTCGCGCTGGCGACCGCGCTGGTACTGTGGTATCTGCTGAGGCGCACCGTGTGGGGATATGAGTTGCGAGCAGTGGGGGCAAACGCCGAGGCGGCACGAGCGGCAGGTGTCCGGGTCTCGCGCGTGATCTGGGGCAGCATGGCTCTGAGCGGGGCGATAGGTGGCTTGGCAGGGGCGGTAGAGGTTTTGGGCGTACATCATCGCTATTATGATCAGTTCTCGCCCGGCTATGGTTTCGATGGGATTGCGGTCGCCCTGCTGGGTAACAACCATCCACTGGGTGCGGTGCTGGCTGCCTTTGTCTTCGGGGCGATGAAGAACGGCGCGGTGTACATGCAGTCGGTAACCGTTCCTGCGGTGCCCCGTGAGATTACCACCGTGGTGCAGGCAGTGATTATCTTCTTCCTGGCAGCGGTGCGTTTTCGGCGGAGGGCTGGCTGATGGGCGAAGTGTTCGATATCGAACTGTTTCGCAGTGCGCTTCGTCTGGCAACTCCCCTTGCGCTGGCGGCAATGGGGGGCATTCTGTCCGAGCGCAGCGGTGTGGTGAACATCGGTCTCGAAGGGCAGATGCTGATGGGTGCGTTTGTGGGCTGGGCGGCGGCGGTCGCACTGGGTAACGGCTGGCTGGGTGTGTTGTGCGGCATGTCCGCAGGCGCATTGCTGGGTTTTCTGCACGCCCTGCTGACTCAGCGGTTCCGTGCCGACCACGTGGTGAGCGGTATGGCGGTCAATCTGTTCTCCTCCGGACTGACAGTATTCCTGCTGCGCCGCTTTTTCGAGAAACCGCCGGGTGCCAGCGGCGTGCCCGAATGGGGTCTGCAGTGGCTGCAGCCGGTGCCCTTGCTGGGAGGATTGCTCTCCCATCAAAGCCCGTTCGTGATGTTGATGCTGGTGCTGCCTTTCGCCTTGCATGGGCTGCTCTACCATACGATGTGGGGACTGAGGGTGCGGGCAGCAGGCGAAAGCGCACGCAAGAGCCGACTGGCAGGCATTCAGGTCGTTACCACCCGATACCACTGTGTGATGTGGAGCGGTGCACTGGCGGCGCTGGCGGGCACCTACCTTTCGCTGAGCCAGCTGAATGTGTTCACCGAAGGCATGAGCGCAGGCAAGGGCTTCATCGCGCTGGCAGCAGTCATCTTTGGCAGGTGGACGCCGCTGGGAGCGACCGCCGCCGCGCTGGGCTTTGGCTTTCTGGATGCCCTGCAGCAGAGGCTACAGGGCGAAACGCTGTTCGGTACGCGGGTTCCTTCGGAGGTGTTGCTTTCCCTACCCTACCTGCTGACCATTATCGCTCTGGCGGGACTGGTCGGTCGTTCCATCCCACCGGAAGACCTGGGCAAGCAGGAGGAGAGTGAGTAATCCTTCTTCGCACGCCTGCTACGAGGTACGCGTGGACTATTCGCAGCCACAGCAGTGACTACATCACCTGCACGTCGTGACCGCCCCGTTGCACCTCACCGATGAGCATAGCGCCTTCGCCCTGCATCTGCAGAAACTCCACCAGAGCCAAGCTCTGCTCGCGCGGCACAATCACCACCATGCCGATGCCCATGTTGAACGTGCGAAACATCTCCGGGTCGGGCACATTGCCCTTTTCCTGTATCAACCGGAAGATGAACGGCACCTCCCACGAGCGGCGGTCGATAATCACCCGACAGTCACTGGGCAAAACGCGCGGGATATTGTCGTAAAAGCCACCGCCGGTGATGTGTGCCATCGCGTGGATGTCAAACTGCTGCAACGCCGCCATGATGGGACGCAAATAACATCGATGCGGGCGCAGCAGCTCCTCGCCCAGAGAGGTGCCCAGCTCCGGCACGTAGCTGTCCACACGCATCCCCGCCCGTTCAAACAGCACATAGCGCGCCAGGGAGTAGCCGTTCGTGTGCAAGCCGTTCGAAGCCAACCCAATCACCGCATCGCCGGGTTCCACACGACTGCCGTCGATAATCGCATCCCGCTCCACAATGCCCACAATCGTTCCGGCGAGGTCGTAATCGCCCTCTGCGTACATGCCGGGCATCTCGGCGGTCTCACCACCCAGCAGCGCACAACCCGCTTCCTGACACGCCTCCGACAACCCCTTCACCACTTCTACCAGCACTTCCGGTTGCAGCTTGCCAGTAGCGAAATAATCCAGGAAGAAGAGAGGCTGCGCTCCCTGCACCAGGATGTCGTTCACGCAGTGGTTCACCAGGTCGTGCCCAACGGTATCATGGCGCCCCATCATCATCGCCACCTTCAGCTTGGTGCCCACGCCGTCAATACTGGAGACCAGCACCGGCTGTCGGTAACGGCTGAGGTCCAGCTGGAACATCCCGCCGAACGCGCCCACGTCCGCTAGCACCTCCGGCGTCTGGGTGGCACGTATCAGATCTTTCATGCGCAGCAAAGCGGTCTGGGCGGCGTCGATATCCACTCCTGCCTGTCGGTAGGTTACTGGTTCCTCTGGCATCTGTCTCGCCTCCCTGCAAATGGCTACGGGCACATTATAACCTGTGCGGCGCGGGACGTCAAACTGTAGATGGCAGGATATGCCTGGGGCGCAAGTGAAAAGGAACCGTAAGGGAGCATCCTCCGCGCTGATGATTTTGGGCGATGCTCTCAGGAAAGTATTGAGGAGGTCTGGTTGCATGGCTCTGTGTACAGTGCGGTTCTTCAGCCAGTCGTTGGGGAAAGCATCGGAAATGGTTGTGGTGTTGCCGGACGAGGGCGAGGGACCGTTTCCGGTGCTTTACCTGCTGCATGGTTTATCCGACGACGCTTCTATCTGGCTCCGGCGCAGTCGCATCGAGTGGTATGTGCGCGATTTGCCATTGATCGTGGTCATGCCCGACGGAGGCAGGGGTTGGTACACCAACGGGGTAAACGGCGAGGCGTATGAAGACCATATCATGAAGGACGTGATAGGGCAAACGGAGAGGCTTTTTCCTGCCGCGCGAGATCGCCAGCATCGTGCCATCGCAGGGCTCTCCATGGGTGGTTACGGCGCGATGAGCCTCGCCCTGCATTATCCCGAGAGTTTCGTTGCTGCCGCCAGCCTGTCGGGCGCAGTTGCCATCGGACACAAACCGATAACGGACGAGATGCCTCCCGACTTCAAGCGCATCTTCGGCGAGAATCCCGAAGGCTCCGACAAGGACCTTTTTGCGCTGATACAGAAGGTAGACAGGGCGCAACTGCCCAAACTGTGGCTGGACTGTGGCGTGGACGACTTTCTGATTGAAGATAACCGTGCCTTCCATACACATTTGCAATCGCTGGGTATCCCGCATGTCTACCACGAGTTTCCGGGCGCGCACACGTGGGACTACTGGGATGAGCATATCCAGCAGGTGTTACCCTTCATGATGGAAGCGATGGGAGAGTGAACCTTCCGCCTGTATCACCAGACGTTCGGCAGGAGCTGCTGGCGCTCACGGAAAGCGTAGAGGGCTGGCTCACCGTCGAAGAGGGGGAATTGCTCTACCGGCTGGCGCGGGCTTGCACCGGCAAGGGCGTCATTGTGGAAATCGGCTCCTTCAAGGGCAAGTCCACGATATGGCTGGCGAAGGGGAGTCTGGCAGGCGCGGGCACGAAGGTGGTGGCGATTGATCCGCACACCGGCTCGGCAGAACATCGGCAAGGTGCTCAGCCAGTGTGGACATACGAGGAGTTCCTCGCGAACCTGCGCCGTGCGAAGGTGGAAGAGGTAGTCACGCCTGTGGTGGCAACCTCCGCAGAGGCAGCGGCGCGCTTCAGCCAGCCGGTGGAGCTTCTCTTCATCGACGGCGACCACCGCTACGAGATGGTGCGTCAGGATTTTGACCTCTGGTTTCCCCAGCTGCTGGAAGGGGGCTACCTGCTGATGCACGACACCATCCGCTGGGCGGGTCCCCGGCGGGTGGCGCGAGAGTGTATCTACCGCTCACACCGTTTTCGCCATGTGGGCTTTGTGCATTCCATCACCTTCGGGCAGAAGGTGGCGCAGAACACCTCTGCCGACCGCTGGCGCAACCGTTACCTGTTGCTGTTGCACTTTGTGTACGACCGCCTCAGCGTGGTGCACGTACCTCCCGCCCTCAAGCGCATCGCGAAAGCCATTTTCGCGCGATTGCAGTAGGCTACCTCCCCTCTTTGAGACGGCGCAGCTCCTCTTCCAGCTCACGCACACGCCGTTCCAGTTGGGCACGCGCTTCAGCTTCTTGCGCAAAACGCCTTTCCATATCGTGCAGCTGCTGTTGTGCCAGCTCATATCGCTCCGCCGCCTCAAAGGGGTTTGGCAGCCATCGCCCCTTTTGGGGTTCCCACAGACGCAGATCATACCTGCCTTCGCCGGGCATCAGTACGAAGGTCAAACCCAGCAACTGGCTATGCACGCGCCATTCTTCAGGAGACGGACGCTCGTTCGGAACACGCTGATACTCTCCGTTTGTCAGACGATACAGGTTCAGCGGTTCCTTCAAGTACTCGTGCTTCACGTCTATCAGCAAGTATTCACCCACTCCCAGCCGTTGATAGAGTTGGTACTTTCGCCCCAGGTCCTCCGCCGCCGTAGAAGGCGAGGTGAGCTCGATAATCACATCAGGCGCTTTGCCCACCTCCCACACCTTCCATATGGCGCGCCAGGGACGCCTGGGCACACCGAATGCCACGTACACATCCGGAGCCACACGCTGCCTTGGATTGCCCTCGATCCAGTATAGGAACTGGTTGCCTGCCACATACACATCCTGCCTGTGCGCAAAATACGCCTGCAGGGTAGCGATCAAAGCCAGCATCACTTCTAGATGTTCGGGAGGCTCTGCCATCGGTTTACCGTCCGACTCCGGGTAATGCACCTCCGGTTTTGTCTGAACGATTGCCATCGCCATCACCTCTGCCTCTATTATAGCGTACGCTCAGCACCGTTTGCGCTATCGCTGCACCCCATCCTGCCAGCCACGAGGGAAGGAAACGGATGAGCGTGAGCATGTAACTCACGGGATGCAACCTTAGCAGGTAACGGACAGGGGCAGGTATAACATAAAGTCGCTTCTACTGCCGAGTATTATGGTAGAGCGAGAAAGCACACAATTCCCGCCACTATTTTGTAGCGAGGTGGAGAATGGGTTTTGACGTTTTCGGTATGTGCAACGCGCTGGTAGATGTGCAGGCGAAGGTCGACGAAACCATTATCCGGGAACTGGGTTTGCAGAAGGGCGGTATGTTCCTGATAGACGATATGCAGCGCCGTTTTCTGATAGAACACCTTGCCGAGAGAGTCGTGCACTCCGAAGCGGGTGGTTCGGGTGCGAATACGATGATTGGTGTGGCGTTGCTGGGCGGCAGGGCGTGTTATACCAGCAAAGTAGCAGACGACGAACACGGCGCGCTGTACCGGTACAGCCTCAGCGAGAAAGGAGTGAAGCCCAACCTCGCCATCGGTGAGGGGAGCACAGGGGTCTCCTTCATCCTGCTCACCCCTGATGCGCAGCGTACCATGTGCACTTATCTGGGCGCGAGCCAGCAACTGCGCCCGGACGAGGTGAATATCGACGACCTGCGCCAGAGCCGCTATCTATATATCACAGGTTACCTCTGGGATACCGAGTCCCAGAAGCAAGCGGTGCTGCACGCGATGCGAGAAGCGAATAAAGCGGGGGTGCGTGTGGCGTTCAGCCTGTCCGACCTCTTCTGTGTGCGCCGCCACAAGCCCGACTTCCAGCGGTTGCTGGAACAGCATGTGGACGTGCTTATCGGCAACGCTGCCGAAGCGCAGGAGCTCAGCGGCGCCGACAACCCCCACCACGCGGCGCGCCTGCTGGCGGATTATTGCGACGTGGCGGTGGTGACGATGGACAGTCGCGGCGCGCTGATTCGGCAGGGAAGCACGGTGTACGAGATCCCAGCGTTCCGCGTGCAGGCAGTGGATGCCACCGGCGCAGGCGACATGTACGCGGCGGGGCTGTTGTACGGGATGTGTGCGGGTTTTTCACTGGACGTGGCAGGCAGGCTGGCGGCATATACCGCCGCACAGGTGGTCACCAAGATGGGCGCACGGCTGGAGAGCGTTGAGATACCCTCGTATGTGCTGCCGCAGGGAGGGTGAGCCTCCTGCAGAGCCGTCCCTTTGGCGCAGGGAGTGTACCACAGCCGGGTTCTGCACGGGTTCTGGCTCCAGGTGGAATGGCTGTGGCAACAGCCAAAGCCTACGGTTGTCGATGTGTTGCGCCGGTGGGGTTTGCTGACTTGAAAAAACGTTTCGAATAACCTCCTTCCGAGGAGAACGGTCATGAAGGAGATACGGGTTACAGATTTCGGAGCCGTTCCAGACGACGGCAAAGACGATACACAGGCTATTCTCGCTGCACTGGAGGAGTGCAAACGGCATGCCTCTGCGGTACTGGTTTTCCCCAAAGGACGATACGACGTGCACGCAGGAAGTAATCTACGCAACCAGTGGGTGCTCTTCCCGGTAAGCGGAACCAACGGTCTCACGGTAGATGGCAAAGGCTCCGTGCTGATGGTACATGGCATTACGGGACTTTTCTGGTTTGAGAAGTGTAATGATTTGACGTTGACCAACCTGGTTGTGGATTGTGCCCGTCCCCCCTTCTCACAGGGCAAGGTGCTTGCCACGGGAGACAACCATTTTGACGTAGAAGTATTCTCCGATTACCCCGTCCAGGGCGGCGAGAAGGTAGAAGCATACATGGACTACGATGCCCAGACTCGCCTGCCCATGCGCCACGGACTGGACGAGTACCACACTGTTGTGCGCACCGAGTTGCTGCGTCCGCAAGTATTGCGCGTTTACCTGAATAACGCTGCCCGGGTGAAACCGGGTGTGCTCGTGGTATTGCGCCACCAGGTTTACAGCTACAACGCCTTTGTGTGCGCACGCTGTCAGGATGTGAATGTGCGAGATGTGACAGTGTACACCATACCGGGCATGGCATGGGTAGCGCAGGTGTGTACGAATGTCACCATGCAGCGCTTTCGGGTCGTTCCGCGCCCCGGCTCGGGACGCATGATGTCCACCACCGCCGACGCCACACACTTTGGGGGATGCAAAGGGACTATCCGTATGACCGAATGTCTGTTTGAGGGCATGGGCGATGATGGTGTGAACATCAAATCTGGACTGTACCTCTCGCTGTTACGCAAGATAGACAGACATACCGTGCAAGCGCGCCATAACCTGAAGATGGTGGACTCTCCGGACCCGGGCGATGTGATGGAGATTTCGCATGTGGAAGACTTGCTGCCCTACGCCACGGCGACGGTGAAACGGGTAGAGCTACTGGAAGACGGTGTACAGAGGCTGGAGTTTGAATCCCCACTTCCCGCCGACCTGCGCGAGGGTGACGTGTTTGGCAACGCTACCCGCGTGCCTCGTGTGCGCATCAGTGATTGTGAGGTGCGCAACAACCGCGCTCGGGGCATGCTGATTCAAACGCGCGACGCAGTGATGGAGAACTGCCGCTTCCGCGGGTGTACCAGCGCAGGTATTCTCGTGCTGACCGAGGTGGCGCACTTTTTCGAATCGATCGGCACGCGCGATGTCACCGTACGCGGTTGCACCTTCGAAGGGGTAAACTACGGGGCAGCGATGGCTCCGGGCGCGCTGTGCGCGATGGCGTATCTGAAAGACTTCGCCTATCCCCCCAAGCCGGGCGTTCACCGTCATGTCACCTTTGAGGCAAACACCATTCGTCAGACCGATAACTCCGCTATCTTCATTGCTGGCGTGGACGGGATCACTCTGCGCAATAACCACATTGAGCTCGCCTGCGACAGCCCCACACTGGACACCGGTGGCTACGCGATATACGTGAGGAGTAGCCGAAACGTGCGCCTCTCCGGCAACCGCATCCTCCCACAACGGCAAGGCAAAGGTTTCCGAGAAGCTATGGGTTGGGGAGAGGGCGTGGAGAGAGCATCTCCCCGGTAGAGCCTTTGCATCTGTTGCACAACCTGCTACCTGCCTGTACAATAGAAGGCGTGATGGAGGTGGTACAGTGCAGGAAGCGATTCATCAGGCAAATGTGCTGGTTCAGGCGCTGCCGTATATGCAGCGATACGCAGGTAAGTGTTTCGTCATCAAATATGGTGGCGCGGCGATGGTGGATGAGCGCCTCAAAGCGCAGGTGATGCAGGACATCGTGCTGCTGCGTACCGTCGGCATCAAACCGGTTCTGGTGCACGGCGGGGGCAAAGAGGTCAGCGAAGTGATGCAACGCATGGGCTTGCAGCCGCGCTTTGCAGGTGGACTGCGTGTCACCGACGCCGAGACCATGGAGATTGTGGAGATGGTGCTGGCGGGCACCACGAACAAAGGTATTGTCTCGCTGATTCACCGCGCTGGCGGGAAAGCGGTGGGCTTAAGCGGTAAGGACGGCAACTTGCTGGTGGCGAAGAAGCTCACGCCGGAAGGCAAAGATATCGGTTATGTTGGCGAAGTCACGCAGGTCAACGCCGAGGTGATAGAGGTTCTTTCAGAAGCGGGTTACATTCCGGTGATCTCCTCGGTGGCTATCGGAGAGGATGGACAGAGCTACAACGTCAACGCCGACCACGCCGCCGGAGCCATCGCTGCTGCATTGCAGGCGGAAAAGCTGATTGTGCTGACGGACGTGCCCGGGGTGCTTGCCAACCTGAAAGACCCTGCGTCGCTGATTTCGGAGATGAGCATTGCTGAGGCGGAGGAGCTGCTGCGCAACGGCAAGGCGGAAAGCGGCATGGCGCCCAAGCTGGAAGCATGTATCACCGCTTTGCGAGGCGGCGTGCAGAGAGCACATATCATTGACGGACGCCAGCCACATGCGATTCTGATAGAAGTGTTCACGGATCGCGGTGTGGGCACCATGGTGAAGCCGTGAGGTATTTCCCACTGGCTATAGCTCTGCTGATGCTGGGATTCCCCCCCTGCGTTCTTGCCCAGCGCCCAGTCACGGCGGTAGTCATCGTGGAGGGTGTCACGTGGCAGCATATCGAGCAGGGGGAAATGGGCGCACTGTATGTCCTCGCGCGTCATGGCGCTGTGGGTTTGATGAACACCGGCAGGGCAGTGGACGCGGCAGAAGGTTTTGCCACGACCTTGCAGACAGGCAGGCGTTTGGCACCACCGCGAGATGTCTCGCAGGTCAGAAGACAGTACTCCGCTCTGCGCTGGCTGACGGAAGACTTGACGCGCGCGGGAGTGGAGGTGCAGTTGCACCTGGAGCCACCGCGGGCAAACCTGCAGGCTCTGCTCGCACCTCCTCCCTCTCCTCCGTCTCCCTCCGCGCAGGTGCAGATATGGTGGTTTCGTGGCGACCTGCCCACTGTGAGCAGAGGTCTGGAGCGCGCTATCGGCTCGCTGAACCCGGAGCGTGACAGGATTCTAGTGATTGGATTACCTCTTTCCGGCATACAGCTGGCACCCATTGTCATCGCAGGAAGCGGACTGCCGACGGGTATCCTGACCTCCGCCACCACGCGCACGGAAGGGCTGGTTGCCGACATGGATATCGCGCCCACGCTTCGGCAATGGCACGGCATTCCACCGGCGAATGGCGAACATCCCGTGCGCGTGCTGGCAAAAGAGGATGCCTTTTCTGCGGTGCGCGCTCTTGCGCAAAAATGCCAGTGGAATGCCCAGGGGCTGATCCCGATCGGCATTCTGCAGGTGACGGGGGGACTGGTCGCAGCGTGGGGTGCTCTGCGCTGGATACGCTTGCAAAAAGCACCTCGCCGAGCGAAATTGCTCGTTTCGGTGGCTATCGGTGCCCTGTTGTCGCTGCCAGTCGGTACAGTGCTGGCGTCGTACCTTCCTGCGAGTTTCTTCGCGCAGTATGTGCTGAACGTGTTAATGGCGGCGGTGGCTCTGTCGCTGCTGGCGCACTGGGGCGTGTGGGAAGAGCCATTTCGGGCATACGTCCGCGCCTGCGCGCTGAGTGTACTGGTTATCATCGCCGACGCTGTAGGTGGGCAATACGGCGTAAAGTCCTCGATGTACAGTGCGTACGCACTGTCAGGCATCCGCTTCTACGGTGTGGGCAACGAGTTGATGGGTGTACTGGTGGGCTGTGCGCTCGCGTGGGGGCTTTACGGCTTCCCTGCCCTGCTGAGGGCTACCCTCTGGACAGCCGTTACTGTGGTGCTGGCAGCGCCCGCCTGGGGAGCCAACATCGGCGGTTTGCTGACCTCAGCGGTTGGACTGGGCTGTGCTTGGGAAAGCAGGCAAACGAAGAGTCAGAGGCTCTGGATACGGTGTGCTGGCTGGCTGACAGTCGGTTTGCTCGCTGCGGTGGTAGTGATGTGGCTGGACAGTCTCAGCGTATCTCCCTCGCACGCGGGCGAAGCATGGCTGCGCTGGCGCAGTGAAGGTTGGGGAGCAGTGGCAGACATCCTCTCTTCCAAAGCCATGCTGATGGCACGGGTGCTGCTCAGCCCGTTCACGTGGGGAGTATTACTGGTAATCGGGCTGGTACTATGGCGAATACTGCGTCAAGGGATACTCACCGGCTTCTGGCAGGACAGACGAGAGGAATACCTGCCCTGGATGGCGTGCATTGGGGCAGCGTTGGTGTTCAACGATTCGGGCTTTGTGCCCGCGGCGGCGATACTGGGCATCGGCGTCGGAGCGGTGCTGACCAGCAGGTTGCAGGAGGTGAAAAATGGTGCGTCTCGCTGATTTGACGGGTTACCTGGACGACTATCTGGCGATTCGCGAAATCCCTGATTATCCCAACGCCTTCAACGGCTTGCAGGTGGAAGGCAAAGAGGAAGTGCGTCGGGTGCTCACAGCGGTAGATGTGTCTGTTGCCTCGGTGGAAGAGGCGGCAACCTGGGGCGCGGACATGCTCCTCGTGCATCACGGTTTGTTCTGGAACGGCTTACAGCCGATTGTGGGACGTTTTCGGAGACGTCTGCAGCCCCTGTTGCGCGAGGGGATCAGCCTCTATGCGGTGCATCTGCCGCTGGATGTGCATCCTGAGGTGGGCAACAATGCTCTGCTAGCGCGAGCACTGGGGTTCGAGCCGTCCGGGCGGTTCGGCGATTATCAGGGCACACCAGTTGGCGTGGTGTGTGAAGCGAATCTGCCTCTCGCTGAGCTGGTTTCGCGTGTGGAGACGGGTCTGCGCACCCAGGTGAGAGTCATGCCCTTTGGTGGAGACGTGACACGGCGCATTGGCATTATCACCGGCGGCGCAGGGCAGACACGCATCCTCACCGAGGCATACCAGCAGGGCATAGATACGCTCCTGACAGGCGAAGGCGCACATCATACCTACCTGGATGCGGAGGAGCTGGGTATCAACCTGCTGTACGCGGGACACTACGCCACCGAGACACTGGGCGTACGCGCGCTGGGAGAACACCTACGCAGGATGTTCGGTCTGGAGCACCGCTTCTTCGACCATCCGACGGGGTTGTAGGCTCACCTCTGCCTCCTGTTGCGCTGCCCGCCACGCCCACCACCATACCAGCATCGCCGCAGCCGCCACGACGCCCGAATCGTTCAGCACCAGCAACGCAAGAGCACCTGCCCATACGGGCACAGGTGCGCCCTTCAAGCCCGCCAATCCAGCCAGCAGTAAAGGAGTCCACGCACTGCTCACCAGCAGGCTGACGTTCATCTGCAGCTTGCGCCCTATGGTGGTGAGCAATGTGGGGGCATGCTGAAGCGCCCTGCCCAGATGGCTGGGAGACGGAGACAGAGTATCCCAGAGCACCACTGCGACCAGAACCACGCCTGCAGCCGCTACCGTTGCCAGTCGCATTCGGCGAGAAAGAAATGCCTGACTGAACGCCACACTGAGAGCGGAGAGCATCGCCCCGACGTTTGCCCCCCACGAGGGGGCGCCCAGTGCCAGAGCGGTGAGCAACCAGCGCAGCAGACTCCATCCCGCGCTTTCCGCGACCAGAAACCCGCTTTGCGCCCCAAATACACTACCTGCCATCTCGTTGCCTACGCCGTAGAAGCGCGCGCCCTCCTGCAAAACGTAGCCGAAACCGCTCCACCGTAAGAGGTTGCCTCCGCGGAGTAAGTCCACCGCGACAAAGATCATCAGCAACGTCGCCAGCACACGTAAGGATTGGCGCAAAGGGAAGGCTGAAAGCACGCCCAACAACCCCGCCATACACAGCGCCCAGATGCCCACCCTGTCCCCCACAGAGATGCCTCCCAGCGGAAAGCAGATCAGCACGGGCACCAGTGACACCCCCAGCACCGGCAACAGGCAGGGGAAAAGTAACAACAGGCGTAATATCCTGCCCGTTCTGCGCTGAGTGAGCCACAACACCCCCGCTATGGCAAGCGCACCAGCCTGGAACGTGGGGAGAGCGCCCACAGTGCGGTTCCACCATACTTGTCTCATGAGCGAGTGATACAACCGCTGTATTGCCTGCGCGTGCTGCTCGTCGGGAAACACCTGTGCCGGCGAACCCACGACGCTGGGGGGCGGTGCGCCTCCAAAGTGAGCCAGCCATGTTGCGGTGAGGTCGGGCAGGGTCACCAAGCCAGGCAGGCGGGTGGAGTTCGTCGCCAGCAAGCCTTCCCCATTTCTCCCCAAACGCATTACCCATCCCAACCGCGAACCTCTGCTCACTTCGCGCCGGGAGGGTATCGGAGAGAGCAGGTACAGGGTATCCGTGGGCTGGGTGAGGTCCACCTGCAACTGCCTGACCAGCTCCTCTACCTGTTGCGGTGTGACGGGACTGGCATCTATCCACAACATCAGGCGGGAATGCCCTTGCAAAACGAACCGGGCTACCTGGAGCAGACGTGTCCAGTCGGAAACAATCCGTGTATCCGGTTCGGGAAACGGCGCACCAGCCAGCAACATGGGCGAGTCGCGGCGGAGGGTCAAATAGCGGAGTTGCACTCCCCGCGCCATCAGTTCCTCCGGGAGCAAACCGATCACTACCGGATAGCCCCAAGAACGGTTTGTGTGCACCAGCTGCTGGAGCCTTTCGATGCCGTTTGCCGACAGGCTATCGGGAGCGAGAGTGCGCACCCCTGCGTTCAGGGTCAAATACGCGCTGCGCTCCCATCGCTCGAGCGAGAGAGCCGCAGGACGCTGTCGGGGGGAGGAAGCAACCCGGCTCAGCACCAGCGCCTGTGCGCCGGGCATGTTCGCTGTGTGGCGGATCCACAAAGGCACATCCTCAGACTGCAAGCAGAGGATGACCACCCGTTGTGCCGCAGCGGGCGTGAGCAGAAGAAACAAGCCTATCCATATACCCAGCCATTGAACACTCACGCTATTCTGTTCATGCTGGGGGGCGAAGGTTCCTTCCGCCCCTCATGCACACATAGGAGAGGGCACGTTCGTCGTGCCCCCCACACGGTCGCCGGTATGCGCTTATCGCTGATCGATGGACACGTAGGATAGTCCATCGGGTCCGACATACCTGGCGCGAGGGCGTATCAACCGGTTGTTCGCCCACTGTTCCAGAATATGCGCCGTCCAGCCCACCACACGGCTCATGGCGAAAATGGGCGTGAACAGTTCGAGAGGGATGTTCATCGCATGATAGCAGATGCCCGAATAGAGGTCCACGTTCGGGTAGACCTTGCTGTTCTCCCGCATGACACGCTCCACCTCGACACAGGTCTGGTAGAGCCACTCGTGCAGGGTGCCTCGGGTAAGCTGCTCCGCATATCGACGCAGGATGACCGCGCGAGGATCATCGGTGCGGTACACACGATGTCCAAAGCCCGGCACCTTCACCTTATTTGCCAGTGCGTTCTTCACCCAGGCTTCCGCTTTGCCCGGCTCGCCGATTTCAAGGAGCATCTTCATCACCTGCTCATTGGCTCCGCCGTGCAGGGGTCCCTTCAATGCGCCAATAGCGCTGGTCACCGCGGAGTACATGTCCGACATCGTAGAGGCAACGACGCGCGCCGCAAAGGTAGAGGCGTTTAACTCATGGTCTGCGTGCAGGATGAGAGACACGTCAAAGGCACGTACCCACTCTTCGGGCGGTTCCTCTCCGTGCAAAGTGTAGAGGAAGTTGTAGGCAATGCTCTTGCCGGGCACGGGATGGACGGGCTCCAGCCCCTGACGTAACCGCTGGTGCGCAGTGACCAGCTGAGGAATACGTTCGGTCAGGCGAATCGCTTTACGCAGGCAGGCATCTAACCGGGTGTTACCGCTATCCGGGTCCCAGTGCCCCAGGGAAGATACCGATGTGCGCAGCATCTCCATTGGGGTCGCGGTCCTGGGGAACATGCGCAGTATCATCACCGTTTCGATAGGCAATTCCATGCTGCCGGTGAAGCTATCGAGAAACACCTCGAACTCCACCCTGCCGGGCAGTCTGCCGTACCACAGCAGATAGGCGACCTCTTCGAAGGTGGACTTTTCGGCGAGCTCGATCGCATCATAGCCCCGGTAGAGCAGTCTGCCCTTCTGTCCGTCGATAAAACAGATGCTGGACTCGTTGGCGATAATGTCCTGCAGACCCACATTCACCGTCTGTTCCTCTTTTTTCTCAATCATGGCAACACATCTCCTGAGAGAATCCCAAAGGCGGCAACAGGAGTGTTGCCGCCTTTGGCATAGACTACAATGTCGTCTCTACCACAGACAGAAGCCTGCGGTCAGGGTTCGCAACGGCGCAGGCTACTTTGCCAGCGCTTTCTTCGCATACTCGCGAGCAGACTCGAGCTGTCCCGCCGAGCCAAGCAGTTCGTTGCGGCTGGCAATGAACTTGGCGTATTCCGCCATGAAGATTTTGCCAGGCTCACGCAGGTCAAACTTATCACAGTGGTCACGGAAGAACTCGCGATGCACGCGGCACCAGACGAGACGTCCATCCGTGTCGATGTTAATCTTACACACACCGAGCTTGGCTGCAGGCAGATACTGCGAAGGGTCTACGCCCTTGGTGCCCTTCAGGCAGCCGCCTGCGGCGTTGATGCGCTCGACCTCGTCCTGCGGCACCGACGACGAGCCGTGCATGACCAGCGGGAAGCCGGGCAGACGCTTCTGGATCGCCTCCACGCGGTCCAGATGGATACGCTGGGAACCGCTGAACTTGTACGCGCCGTGACTGGTGCCAATAGCCACCGCCAGACTATCACAGCCTGTGCGCTTCACGAACTCCTCTGCCTCAGCCGGATCGGTCAGGCGGGCATCCTTCTCGTCTACCGAAATATGCTCCTCCACGCCACCCAGCATACCCAGCTCCGCCTCCACGCTAATGCCTTTGGCGTGAGCCGCCTCGACCACGCGCTTCGTCACCGCGATGTTCTCCTCGAAGGGCAGGTGCGAGCCGTCGATCATCACCGACGAGTAGAACCCGCTCTCGATGCAGTCATAGCATGTCTGCTCATCGCCATGGTCCAGATGCACCGCAAACAGCGCGTCTGGCCATATCTGCTCCGCCGTGCGGATAATCGCTTCGAGCATCCGTTTATCAGTGTAAGAGCGCGCGCCTTTGCTGATCTGGATGATGAACGGCGCTTGCGACTCCATGTTACCCCGGAACAGCCCCATTGCCTGCTCGAGGTTATTGATGTTGTACGCGCCGAGCGCATACTTACCGTATGCGTGCTCGAACAGAATGCGGGTTGGAACAATCATCGTTCGGTCTCCTTCTTCCTCCCTGGCAGCTGACACTACCTGGTGGTCTATTCGCCAGCGACTTCGGTTACTCCTGTATCTGGAGCAACCCAGACGCCTTAGAGCCTTTTCTCTAACATGTGTATTATATCATGTTTGTGTGCGGTAGAGAAACGAGTGAGCGGGATGGGCGCTTGACCGGTCAGAATCGCGTCTTGTACTCGAGGGCGCCTGCCAGCTCATTGCGCGAAAGACCGTCCGGCACGCGGTGCTGGTAGTTGGTCAAGCGCAGGCTCAGGTTGAGGAAATGGTCATCGTCCAGCTGCCAGCCGTAGCGCAGGTGGAAGGAATGTGCTGTTCCCTTATTCCCCTGATAGTTGACCGAGTCCAGACTGTAGCCCACCTCGCCGCTGGAGAGGGCAGAGAGTTTGCCTGCAACGCTCAGCAGTGCCCGGCGGATAATCTGCCGTTTGGCGTAGTCGGTTTCGATGCGGTACTCGCCGTTGAGCATCTGGCGAGCGTTCAGGCGATTGCTCAACTTCCATACACTCAGCCCGACCGGTTGCACACGGTTGTTGCCCTGCTCGGGCAGGGTCAGGAACTGGTGGCTGAGCGAGGTGTTGGGATTCCATTGCCAGTCCAGGGTGTACCGCCTGACGTGCCAGGTTTCCATGTTGGGCTGTTCGATGGTGCGGTAGTACACTTCCCCTTTGAAGTTGCTCATCGGGGCGACGGTGAACTGGTAGGTGCGCATCACCAGTCTGTCGACTGCCTGGGGGATGAAAGCGGAAGTATACTCCGCCAGCAGGCTGTGCTTGCCCAGGTTGGCGGTGAGACGCCCGCTGCGTGTCTCTTTTTGCCAGCTCGCCCTGTCCGCCAGCGCGGCGTATGCACCAGTAAACTGGATATTCGTCAAGCCCAGCGCGCTGAACGGCTTCAACGAGGAGAAGGCTATCTCGCTCTGCGCTTTGGTGTTGGCGCGGTCCACACGCAGCTCATCGTATTTGCCTGTGACGTTCACGAAGTTCAACACCGGTCCCGACAACGCGAAACTCTTCAGGAGGCTTCCGGTATCCGCGCTGGTCGTGCGCCGCGACAGGCTCATGGCAAAGGTCAGGTCCTTGCGTAGTAGCCATTGGGAAGCGACCGTACGTATCAGTTCCGAGGGGCGGTCACTGCGTCCGAACCTCTGCTCCGTGAACTGCATGATAGCGCTTCGGGAGACGGGCGTTTGCACCTGCACGGTATCCGCCAGATCGTAGTAGCCGTCGGTGCGGCGCAGGTGCTTCTGCTCTACCACAAACCATATCGGTCGGCTTTTATCGGATTCCACACGCCAGAAGTTCGTGAAGCTGGTGGTGGGTTGCAGAAGCACGCCCTCTTCCTCCACCCGGTCACGATATGCCGAGAACTTCAATCCTTTGCCCAGGACGTGGTCGATGGTAGTAGTTTCCCGCCACTGGCGATGCAGCACCTCTGTCGAGCCGTCGCGATTGGTGCGGTCGTTCAGGTGGGTGATGCGCGTGCTCGCCTGCGGCTGGTACTGGAAGTAGAGCCTCTGCCGCCGGTGCATCTGTTGCACCTGCGCGTTGTGTGAATCTATCCAGAAGCCCTCAAACCACAACGTTTTGCTCACCTGCCACTGCGCCGACAGGTCGAAGTACTTGAATCCGAGCAAACCGCCCAGGTCGTTGCGGTCGTTCTCGGTCAGGTCGCCAATCCGCGAAAAAGTGGGGTCTACCTGCTTCAGGTTGGCGGATAGCGACAACCGCGGCGTGCGCAGGGCGTAGGACTGCCGGATGACCGATCCCTGAGAATCGCGGATATTGCCAAACAGTGCGCTCAGCGAAACGTCCTTGTCCAGCGCAAAGCGCGTGCTGACCAGTCTTCGCTCGATGCCGGTCTCGCCTGCGTACAGCTTGCGCTCGGCGTCGGTAAGGTCTCCCAATCGGCTGAAGCCGTCGCTGATACTTTGCTGCTGGTAAGCCACCTCGAACTTCGGG
This sequence comes from Armatimonadota bacterium, assembly GCA_026003195.1. NCBI lineage: Bacteria > Bacillati > Armatimonadota > Armatimonadota bacterium. The sequence goes on along the minus strand of BPGU01000003.1, from coordinate 266,407 downwards.
CTGGTGTAAGCGACCTGCGTGCGCCTCACATCACCACTGGCGTCTTCCACCGTGGTTTTCACCACGCTGACCTGTGTATTCGCAGCAGCGGTCATGTTCACCCGCAGAGTTTCCCGTTGCAACCCTGCTTCGCGCAGAACCTGCTTCCTGTCGTTGTCGGTGACGGCGTTCGCGTTGGGGTCTAACTGCTGACGTGCCAGCAAAGCTATTTGGTTGATCTCCTCCGGCGTCAGGTTGGCGATGGCAAAGCCGGGGTCGGTGCCGTGTCGAGTGTAGTTCGCCTGCACCGTCTGCGTGTTCAGCGATATCTGACGGAAGTTCAGGTTACCCGTCTCGGTGCGGATGGTCTGTTGCATGAACAGCGTAGGCAGGTTCGTGCCTTTGAACGGAGGCAGCTCCGCTCTCAAGAAAGAGCGCGTCCAGCCTCGCTCCTTCGCCCACTGCGCCCGCTGCGCTTCGGCGAGGTCGTTGAAGCGGGTAAAATCTTTGTCTATCTCCTGTGTGCTGTAGGTGAGCTTCAAACCGGCGGTTTGCAGTGCGTAGTTGGTCAGTTCGATGCTGCTGCCCGAATCCAGAATGCGCTGACGCTCCACACCCAGCTGGGAGTTGCCGCTCAGTCGGAACAGGGCGGACAGCGTGTCGCGGGTCAATCCGCGCTCCTTCGCCCATTGCGCCCGCTGGTCCTCACGCAGGTCGTTAAAGCGCTGGAAACGGGGGTCCACTTTGGTTTCGCTGAAGCGCAGCTCCATCTGCCTGGTCTGCACACTGTACTGCGCCTGCCGTATCTCGCCCTTGCCATCGGTGACGCGGCTGATGTCGGTCTGCAGATTCATGCCGCCAGCTACGTAGCCCAGTCCGTAGCTCATCCGGCGCATTCCCCGCTCTTTCTCCAGCCAGCCCAGCAGCTGGTCCGGCGCGGCTTTCTGTTCGCGCAGGGCAGCGAATCCTGCAAATCTCTGCCCCACATCCTGGTACAGACCACGCAGCTGCAATCCGCCCACGCTCCAGTTCAGGTTCTGCAGGATGAGCCGGTCGGAGCCGGCGGCGACCTGTGTGTTCGGACGCGCAGGGGCACCCGGCTGCAGGGTGGGGTCTGCTACCGCCTGCACCGCCCGCTGCGAGGAGAAGAACAGCAAGCCTTCCACCGCACTGTTACTGTTCAGGTTCAGGCGCGTCTGCATGCCGTAGGTATCGGTCTGCAAGGTCGTACCATCCTCGCGACGCAAGAACGCGCTGGAGCTGTACATCATGTTCAGCTGGCTCTGCCCGAACTGCAGCCTCATCGCCGGCGCCTGGAGCAATCCACGCTGTTCGCTGGCTCCGGGCACGTAGCGATAATACACCCGTATCGTCTGCGAGGTGCGCACCGGTTCGGTGAAGAAGAGGGTGCCGGTCGTATAGTCGATAGTATAGTCCTGGTTGCGTTGCAGGGTGCGAGCATCTACCATCACACGCTCGCTTTCCGGCACGATGTTGCCGTAGCGCAGCAGGTATCCCGCTCGCGTGCCGTTGCCACGCAGCAGGTCGGCGTTCGCCTGTCCAGCCTGAGAACCGCTGGATGGTGACTTGGAAGCAGTAATACGCCCTTCTGCGAGGGGTATCGTTGCGGGCGTGCTCTCCTGTCCCCACGCAGTCGCGACGGCTGCGAAGGCAACCACAGTGAAGAATATGTCACGAACCGATAACCGCATCAGAATCGCACTTTGATGACGTCCACTTCTACCTGCTTCCGCTCGATTTTACGCTCTATCTGCCCTTTGAGTTGTTCCGCACCTCGAAGGCGGATTTGCTCCCGCAAAGATTCCAGCCCCTGCATTTGAGAGGGCACCACTTCTGCCGGAAGAGTGAAGCGCGTCGCGACGGTTTTGCTGCCCTCCGTCTCTTCCGGCTGTTCGGCAACCAGCTCGCCCGAACCCGCAGGCGGGCTGTTGACGTCCATGTGAGGGACGTCCTCTTCCAGCACCGGCTCACCCTGCAACGCATCGGAAGGAGCAGGAGCATGGGAAATCGGCGCGCGAGTCACAACAGACCATGGTACCTCTTTTTTCACCGGCGACGGTTTCCGGACAGATACTGGTCGCTGGGATACCACACGTTGCACCGGACGCGGCGTCTTGCTCAGCGACGCTACTCTGTTTGGTTTTTCGGAAGATGAAGACTTGGCAAGTTGCTGAGGCGTAGAGGGTGTCCGGTTCTGCGTGTTACCAGACACGAGAGTGCTCACCATCTGCGGCACCTGCCTGGGAGCCCATTGCCATGCCAGCAATGCTACCAGTACAGCAGCGGTTGCCAGCGAGGCTCGCCAGACCATCTGCCGCCAGTTCATCGCCAGTCGCTCTGTCCATGTAGGCTGATCCACCGTTGCCGATAGAATGCGCGCCTTCAGCATCGGCGGAGGCTCCTGCTGGGGCAAAAGGCTGACCATCCGTCGCAACGACTGCAGATGGACTACCGTCTCACAGCATCCTGCACACTGCTGCAGATGTGCTTCCACCTGCTCGCGCTCGTCCGGTGGAAGAGCTCCATCCACATAAGCCGATAACGCCGTCCACCACTCTACACATCCTGCCATGGCTCGATACCTTCTCTCTACTTAGCACTGAGATGGTCTACCCCTTTTGGGTCTCCATGATATTAGATGAGCCCCCACGCCCGATGTTTCAACTTTGACAAAGCCAAGAAGCAAATTTGTCGGTTTTCTGGTCGCCTGTGGTTTTCCTTTTAGCATGAATGAGCAGGTAGATTTACTTTATCTCTGAGAGCAAACGCTTGCTGCAAAGGAATGACTTTACGGAGCGCAGAAACAAGCTGGTGTGGAATATCTCTCGTCACCGAGGTGCTTGTGCGATGTCCCAAAACCGCTGGCAGATCGTACCCTTTGGCTGGACGATACAGCCTGATGGCACCGTACGTGCCGACATGCCTCAAGGCGCTCTGTTGCTGCAGGACAGTTTTTCTCAACAGGGCGAGCTGAGCGCAACCGTCGTGGTGCACCGCGCCGTAAACAGCCCCAACCAGTGGAAAACGGTGGGAATCGCTCTGTGGCAGGACGACCGTCACTTCTGGCGGCTGAATCTGGTGGAGGCGCCTGAAAACCTGCAGTATCGCCACAGCGCGGAGCTGCACGAGATGTACGCGGGCGTGTGGCTGGCTGGCAACGAGCCGGATACCCGCCTCACCGTGAAAGAGAGTTTCAGCCTCCCCAACTGGAGCTGGGAGTACGCAAAGCCCTACCGCTTGCGACTGGTGTGGGACGCGCAGTCTATCCGTGGTGAGGTGTACGATGGAGGTACTTTGTGCTGGTATTATGAGTGGCTGCTGGACAACCCCAAAGCGGTACGAGCGGGCTATCCGGGACTGGCTTGCAGCGCGTTCGACGCCACTTTTTCGCAGGTAGAAACGCGCAACCTGGTGCTCGTAGAACCTCCCCAACCCGAACCGAAGCGGATACCCCCCTACCGCGTGCAACGCGCAGGCAAAAAGGTCGCCGAACCGACGGGCTTTTTCCGCGTACAGCAGGTAGATGGTGCCTGGTGGTTCATAGATCCTGAAGGCAGGCTGTTCTTCGCACTGGGCACCGACCACACCAGCTATTTCGTGCACTGGTGCGAGAAGCTGGGCTATGCCCCTTACCATGAAAATATGAAGAAGCTGCACGGCACAGAAGAAGCCTGGGCGAAAGAGACCATCCAGCGACTGAAGAGCTGGAACTTCAACATCCTCGCTGCCAACCACTCGCAGTATCTGCGCTATCAGGGATTACCCTACATAGAGAATATCCTGGGCATGGGACAGGGCTATGCTTCCATCGATGATCTGGTGAGACAGACGAACTGGACGGGCTTCCCCAACGTTTTCTCACCGCGCTGGCAACAGTGGTGCGACTGGATAGCTTATCAGCGATGCACCCCGCTTCGCGAGGACCCCTGGCTGATAGGCTACTTTCTGGATAACGAGCTGGAGTGGTTCGGGAAGGAGTACAGGCAATGGGGACTGGCTCTGGAGGCGCTCAAGCGACCGCCCGGGCATGAATCGCGCGTTGCGCTGGCGCAGCTGCTCAGGGAGCGTTATCAGGATGACGTACGGCGCTTCAACCGCGCGTGGGAAGTCCAGATAAACGATTTCGACGACATTGCGCACAGCGAGCAGCCGCCATCCATCCGCACGAAGGCAGCGGAGGAGGATGGAATTGCCTTCACCCGCCTCGCAGCAGAGCTGTATTTCCGTACCTGTGCCGAAGCCATCCGCAAACACGACCCAAACCACCTGATTTTAGGCTGTCGGTTCGCGGGCGAGGCTCCGCCCATTCTGGACATCGCGGGGAAGTACTGCGACGTGGTCAGCATCAATACCTACCCGCGTATCGACCTGCGAGCAGGGCGTGTGCTGGACTGGGAGGAGCGTTTGCGCGAATACCACCTTCAATCGAAGCGACCGCTGATGATTACCGAATGGAGCTTCCCCGCGCTGGACAGTGGTTTGCCCTGTAAACACGGTGCGGGAATGCGTGTGGACACCCAGCAACAACGGGCAGAATGCTTCCGCATCTTCCAGAGCGCACTCTTCCGGCTGCCGTTCATGGTGGGTTCGAACTTCTTCATGTGGGTGGATGAGCCTGCGCTGGGTATCAGTAGCACTTTCCCCGAAGACAGCAACTACGGTCTGGTCAACGAGCGCGGAGAACCATACAAGAATCTGGTGCAAACTGCTACAGAATTGCAGGCGAAGGTCTATGCTCTTCACGCCGAATCCACCCGCTACTGGCAAAAAAGCCCGCAGCCGCCCGCTTCCTCTGCCCCGGTGTTTGCCCGGAAGCGATGGAACCTCCCTGCGAGCGCTGCACTCGCCTGGCAGGTGAACCTGTTCCATACCGGCAGAGAGGCATGGAGCGGATGGGTCGGAATCGACTTGCCCGAGCACCCCATGGCGCAGAGAATATCTGGCGAATGGCGTTGCATCGGTGCGGACGGCAAGCCAGTGCAGTTTTACATCGAGCCTCTGCATCGGCAGAGAGTATGGATAAACCTGAAAGCCCTTCCGCCCGCCAAAGTGTGGAGCGGTCTTCTTCTCTTTCTGCCCTCTCGCACAGAACGCAAGGTGTCCGGCACTCCCCTTGCCCCGGACTTCCGCCTCGTCAGAGGAGTGTTCGAACTGCAGTTTGGCGATGAGCGCGCGCCTGTACGCACCATTCGGTGGCAGGGACATCGCATCGGCAGCTATACCGTGCTGGTACAGCAGGCACTGGCGCAGATGCAGTGGGTGCCGCCGAACCGCCATGAGGGTATCCAGCTGGTGAGCACGCCCTTTGGGAATTACTTACGCGGCTGGCTGGTGCATCAGGATGGTTCCGCCATTACGGAGGTCAATCAGCAGACGGGAGTGTATGCGACACAGCAGGAGCGTCCTCAAAGCTACCGCGTGGGGTGGGAAATGGAGATACGTGAGGACCTGCCCCATCCCCTGTTGCTGGTGCGAATGCGCCGCTTGCAGAATCTCAGCAGAGGTCCCCTGCGCGTGGAGGCGGTCTATCACTATGCCCAGAGCCAGCTGGTGGATGATGGCAGGGCGGATGAACCCTCAGGCGTGCCCAACTACTACCTGAACGCAGGCGCATGGAGCCACCCGCAGGCAGGGCTGTTCTATGGTGCAATGCCTTTCGATTCGGAAAAATGGAAGTGTACCTTCTGGAAAGACCCTTCAGGCGGTCAGCATCCCGACCTGTGGCAGGACGTGAAAAAGGAACTGAAGCCCAATGAGGTGATAGAACTGGATGGCGGCTGGGTAGCCCTGTTGATAGGCAAGGGGGATTTCGGCAAAGGCAACTGGTCATCCTTAACCGCGCAGGTGCAATCTCTGGCAAGCGTGGTGGGTAATGTGCAATGGATACGCCGACGATAGGCGTTCTGGGTGGATACGGCAACACCGGCAAACATATCGTGCGCCTGCTACTGGAGCGCACCGACGCGCATCTGGTGATAGCGGGCAGGCACGTCCTGCGTGCGCGTGAGTTTGCCAGGGAGTGTAACGAACAAGTGGGACAGGAACGGGTGTGCGCCACCTATGCTCACCCTGCCGAGCCGGAAAGCCTGAAACGTACCCTGGATGGGGTACGGTTACTGATGCTCGCCTCACCGACAGGACGCCTCGCCGAGCCAACGGCTCACGCCGTGTTGGAGATGGGCTGCGACTGGCTAGACTTGCAGTTCTATACCCCGAAGCTGCAAGTGTTGCAGACCTTGCGCGAGCGCATCGAGGAAGCACGACGTTGTTTCATTACCGATGCCGGATTTGCGCCCGGCTTGCCTGCTCTGCTGGTGCGCTACGCTTTCTGCTTGCTGGAAGAGGTCGATGCAGCGAACGTGTTCGCTATCATCAGCCCGCCGAGCGGTTTCCCCAAAACGCCCTCGCTGTACGAATTCACCCGCGAACTCATGCGCTGTCGCTACGGTGTGTACCGCGACGGAGGATGGCGATTCTCGTCAGGACTGGGATTAGCGGACGTACGCCAGAGCGAGTTCGGTTTTGGCTTTGGGGCGCGTTCTTGCCTGCCCCTCCTGCTGGAGGAGATGCGCGCGCTCCCCGAGATGCACCCCTCCCTGCGCGAGACGGGGTTTTACATTGCAGGGTTCAACTGGCTCGTGGATTGGGTAGGGGTGCCATTGCTGTACCTGACGGGCAAGATATTGCCTGCCCTGTGGGTGCGACCGATGGCGTCTCTGTTGCACTGGGCGACGCGCTGGTGCGCCAACCCGCCACATGGAGCGGCACTGCGTCTGGAAGCGTGCGGCTGGCGAGATGGGCGTCGCCAGAACCTGGTGGTGCAGCTGTATCACCCGGATACCTATCTTTTCACTGCCATAGCCACGGTGGCGGGGGCACTGCAGTATCTGCGCGGGCACGGGCGGAAGGTGGGGTTGTGGTTCGCCGGTCACCTGTATGACCCGCAAGAAGCTCTCCAGGACATGCGGGCGATGGGCGTGAAGATAGAGCAGCAGATGTCGCCCATTCAGGGCACGTGCCCATTCTGCAGGAGGTAGACATCTACTACTGCAGGAAATCGGTCTTCCATGGATTACCCTTCCTCTTGCCCTCTCCTGCAGGCATTCTCTAGGCTCGCCCCGAAAACTTGATATGTTGGCACGCCCAACCTGGGAGGAAAGGAATGAAAGCATGGCTTTGGGTACTGCCTATCATCGCATCTCTGGTTGCATTTGCACACGCTCAAACCATCTCCAATACGAGGGATACAACGATGAAAGTGGTTCCAACACCGCCAACTGCTCCTGCAAACAAGTTTTACGCAGGCAATCGCGCTCCTCTGCTGCCCAGTCCGCTGGTGAAGCTGCCCACCGGTTCCGTCCGCCCCGAAGGGTGGTTGCGCCGCCAGCTGGAGCTGATGGCAGAAGGCTTCACCGGTCGCCTCACCGAAATCAGCCCCTGGTGCCAGTGGGAAGGCAGCGCGTGGGCACACCCGAGGGGCGAGGGCGAGCGTGGTTGGGAAGAGCTCCCCTACTGGCTGAAGGGGTTCACTTCGCTGGGCTACCTGCTCGGCGACGAGCGCGTCATCGCCGAAGCAAGAAAGTGGATAGACGCCATCCTCGCCAGCCAGCGCGAGGATGGATATTTCGGTCCTGAGAGCAACCGACGCATCATAGACCCCCACTTCTCCGGTCAGGAAGGGATAGACCTCTGGCCCAACATGATTGCCCTGTACGCCCTGCGCACGCACTACGAAGCTACCGGCGACAAGCGTGTCATTCCTTTCATGCTCAAATACTTTCGCTGGCAGATGACCATCCCGCTAGAGCAGTTCCTGCCGGGCAGCTGGCAGAAGATTCGCGGAGGGGACAATCTGGACACTATCCACTGGCTGTACAACCTGACAGGTGAGAAATGGCTGCTGGATGCTGCGCGCGTCACGCACGAACGCACTGCCGACTGGGTAGGCAGCATCCCCACCTGGCACGGCGTGAATATCTGCCAGGGCTTCCGCGAACCGGCACAGTACTATCAGCAAACCGGAGACATTCGCTACTTGAAAGCCACCGAGCGTGTGTACGATACGGTGATGGGCATCTATGGGCAGGTGCCGGGAGGTATGTTCGGCGCGGACGAGAACGCTCGCCCCGGATTCACCGGTCCCCGACAGGCGGCGGAGACCTGCTCGATGGTGGAGATGATGTACAGCCACGAGCTGCTCACTCGAATCACCGGAGAGGTGAAGTGGGCAGACCGTTGCGAGGAAGTGGCGTTCAATTCGCTGCCAGCCTCCATGACGCCCGACCTGAAAGGTTTGCATTACCTTACCGCGCCCAATATGGTGCAGCTGGACCGCCAGAGCAAGTCACCCATGTTGCAGAACGGCGGCGATATGCTCTCCTACAACCCCTACGACTACCGTTGCTGCCAGCATAACGTCTCGCACGGTTGGCCCTACTTCGCGGAGCATCTGTGGATGGCCACAGCGGGCAACGGTCTGGCGGCGGTGCTGTACGCACCCAGCCGCGTGAGAGCGAAAGTGGGCGATGGCACTGCGGTGGAAATCACCGAGCAAACGGACTATCCCTTCGGAGAGGAGATTATTTTCACCCTGAGCACCCCCAAACCCGTGCGTTTTCCTTTGATACTGCGTGTGCCGGGGTGGTGCGACACGCCGATGGTGGAGGTGAACGGTCGCAGGCAGGCAGTAACGGCTCCTGCAAAAGGGTGGATCATCTTGCAGCGCGAGTGGCGCAACGAGGACCGTGTCAGACTGGTCTTGCCCATGCCACTATTTGTTAAAGTATGGGACAAAAACCACTACACCCTTTCCGTGCATCATGGACCGCTTGCTTTCTCTCTGCGCATCGGCGAAAGGTGGAAACGCTACGGAGGCACCGACCGGTTCCCCGCCTACGAGGTCTTTCCCACTACGCCGTGGAACTACGGGTTGATCGTAGACCTGAACGGGCCGCAAAAATCCTTTGAGCTGGTGCGCCGGGAAGGAAAGATTGCCGAACAGCCGTTCACTCCTGACAATGCGCCTGTGCTGTTGAAGGCGAAGGGCAAGCGCATTCCACAGTGGCGTCTGGAGGCGAACGGTCTCATCGGTGAGGTACAGGATTCCCCGGTGCGCTCGGACGAGCCAGAAGAGGAAATCACCCTGATTCCGATGGGCTGTGCGCGACTGAGGGTATCGGCGTTTCCTTACATTGGCGAGGGACCGGACGCCAAAGTCTGGCAGGAAACCGGCACGGTGTACGCCGAGGCATCGCATTGCTGGCATGCGGACACGGTGCTTGCGCTCAACGACGGTCGGGTACCCTCCTCTTCGGCGGACACCAGCATCCCTCGCTTCACCTGGTGGGACCACACAGGCACCACCGAATGGGTGCAGTACAACTTCCCGCAACCGCGCAGGCTCTCCCATTGCGAGGTATACTGGTTTGACGATGAACCGGTAGGGGGACAGTGCCGCCTGCCCGAGTCATGGCGATTGCTCTGGTACGACGGCCAGCAATGGCGCCCCGTGCAGATGAAACAAACGGTACCAATGCGCAAGGATACGTTCAACCGGGTGGAGTTCGAGCCGGTAGTGGCACATGCTCTTCGGTTGGAGGTGAAGCTGCGCGAGGGGTTCTCAGCGGGGATATTGGAGTGGCGCGTGGGAGAATAGAGAATCTCTCTTCTCCAGAGCGAGAAAACAGCACGGGCACCGAACGCGCGCATTCGGTGCCCGTCTACGGGGTTCTGGGCATTTCACCCGGCATGAAGCTGGCGTCAGGCGCCGTGCCGCTGTGGCGTGGAGGACAGACTAGAAGCCTCCCCAACCGCCGCCCCAGCCACCACGGTTGAAACCGCCGTAGCCACCACGGTTGAAGCCACCACCCCAACCGCCACGGTTGAAGCCACCGCCCCAACCGCCACGGTTGAAGCCGCCGCCCCAACCGCCGCCGTAGCCGCCCCAGCCGCCACGGTTGAAGCCACCGCCCCAACCGCCGCCGTAGCCGCCCCAGCCTCCTCCGGCCCAGCCGCTGCCGCCCCAGCCGCCGTAGCCGCCGTAACCACCGCCATAGCCACCGTAGCCACCCCAGCCGCCATAACCACCGTAGCCACCGCCGCTATAGGTCCAGCCGGTCTGGTTCAGCGCAATGGCGGTTCCGCCAAGCAGCTGAGCAATAGCCAGCGAGTCCAGGTGCTGCAGCATGATTTTCTCGGTGCGCACCTGAGGCTGAGGCTGTTCCTCAACCGCGGTCTCGGTAGTCGTGGTCTCGTACGTTTCCACTTTCGGCGTGATGATATACACGCCGCCGTCTACACGGTAGGTCAAGGGCGGGTTGGCGGAGCGCAAAATGGTGCGTAATGCCGTCTCGAAGGTCACGTCTTTCAACGAGACGGTGACATAACCGCCGACCACCGACTCGTCCAGCGTGTAGTTGTAGCCCACGGAGCGGAACAGCAACTTCAGAGCGTCGGCAATGCTGGCGGACTCCAGATTCAGCGTGATGCGAGGCGACTCACCGCCTCCCTGCTGACTGTATACTGGGCTGACTGTGCCCAGAACGAGCGCCAGTAACGCCAGAACCCACAGCCACCTCATCCGCATTTGCCTCACCTCCTCTGTCGCGCGCGATAGAGGTTTCCACTGGTTAAGACGCAGATGAACAGCGATAGGTTACTTGCCTACCAGATTCATTTTACCTCACTGCATCTCTTCCCTGCTACGGATGAACTCTATCACTGTCTCCCAGTTGGGGATACCGGCCTGACCACCGTAGTGCATCGCCTTGAGCGCGGCGGTCGCCGATGCGATGCGGATGCGCTCTGATAGAGAGAGACCACGCGCCAGCGCGGCAGCATACGCGCCGTGAAACACATCCCCACAGCCGGTGGTATCCACCACCGGCACCCGGTAGGCTGGCTGATGCACAGGCTCTTCAATACCCTCCCCCAGATACCAGCATCCCTCCGCGCCACAGGTGACCACCACTGTCTGTGCAGGACCATGGCGGATGCGCTTCGCTGCCTCTGCAACTGGTGTACCAGGAGCAAACTGCTCCGCGAAATGCCGAGAAACAATCAGGTGCGTGGTGAGTTCCATCAACTCCATGAACCCTTCTCCTTCCGCACGCTCTATATCGGCGACGATGGGTATACCCGCTTCAGAGGCAATGAGCGCTGCCCGCACCATGCCGGGCAGCCCGTGATGGTCGGCAAAGAGCACCCTTGTGCTGCGAATCACCTCGGCGGGGGGCGCATCCGGAGCGGCGCCGGTTTTGGCTCCACATAAGAAGAAGATATTCCGGGTATGCGCCGTGGTATCTACAAGGATGAACGAATGCACCGGCTGGGCATCATCGCGCCACACCACATGAGTCAGGTCAACCCCCTCCCGACGAAAGGTGTCCACCACGAACTGAGACAACTCATCGTGCCCCAGCATGCCCGCATAGGCACACCTTGCCCCCAGGCGCGCCGCAGCGACGAGGGCAGTGCCCGTGAGCCCACCCGCCTGTCTCTCGCGGTGCAGCACGGGCGTTTTGGTATCAGGGGGCGGATAGTGCTCGACGTACAGCAGTTCATCCACTGCCAGCACGCCCAGCCCCAGCACATCGAACCGTCGCTCCTCCACACACATCGGGCAATCCTCCCTGACTCTTTTGCGCCGGATGCAGGGCGCACTCCTGCACCGGCATCTGCTTCTACCCAAAGGCAGGACAAACACCATGTCTGGCGAAAGTGGTGCAAACACCTGGCGTGAGGGTTACAACACATGGACATCCCTAAGGAGAGGAGTACTTTCTTCCCGGAGTCTCTGCGTCGCAGGGCACGCGCGAACATCAGCCGCTATGCCTGGGCGAAGGAAACCGCTCGACGTCTGGTGGAAGCCGCCGAACCCTGGCGACGGATGAGCGACGACACCCTCTGGAGCTTGATGTTCGGTCCCACCATAACCCGAGCCTGGCATGTGTGGTCCAGTGGATACTGCCCGGCATGCAAACAGCCGGTTCCCATGTACAACTGGTTGATAGACCCGCTGAAAAACCCCTGGAAGGTACAATGCCCGCACTGCAAAATGCTGTTCCCCACAAACGACTTTGAAGCCTACTACCGCTCTGGACTGGATGAGCGCGGCATCTTTGACCCCCATCGGGCAGACCGCTCCCTGCTCTTCCACGCCCAGCACCCAGACCCCAAAGACCCGTTGCATCGCTTCGGCGTGGACGACGGCGAGGGGTATGTGGATGGCGAAAATCGGTGGCGATTCATCGGCGCGTACCTAGTGTATGGACAGTGGAAAGGGCTGGTGCTCTCCGGGATACAAAACCTCGCCGCGGCGTACATAGTTACAGGCGACCCTGTATATGCACGCAAAGCGGGCATCCTGCTTGATCGTGTAGCAGACCTTTATCCCCAGTTCGACCATAAGACTCAGGCGGTGGTGTACGAAACGGTGCGCACCGACGGTTACGTCTCTACCTGGCATGACGCCTGTGAGGAGACCCGCCTGCTGGCAATGGCATACGATGCGGTTTTTGACGCCCTGCGTGTGGATAAAGAACTGGTGCGGTTCCTTGCGGAAAAAGCGGAGCAACACCAGTTGCCCAACCCCAAAACTACCTTCGCCGATATTCACCGTAATATCGAGCAGGGTCTACTGGTAGACCCCCTGCACAACGAACACAAGATTGCCAGCAACTTTCCCCGTACGCCCTTCGCGAAGGCGGTATTGCTGGCGGTGCAGGGTGACGAGCGTCATCGCGAGACCATACAAAACCTGCTCCATGAAACCCTTCAGAAAGCCACAGCAGTGGATGGCGTGACGGGAGAGAAAGGCGTTGCCAACTATTCTGCGTTCGCGGTGCGCGCGACGGGCGAGCTGGTAGCCGCCTTTGACCGTGCCGATTCGGGCTTCCTGCGCCGGGCGGTGCAACAGTTTCCGCTACGCGATACCTTCCGCTTCCATCTGGACACCTGGGTGTCGGAACAGTACTACCCTCTCATCGGCGACACAGGCGTGGTGGCTCGGCAGGTGAGCGAATACGCCGGCGTCTCCTTCCTGAAACTTCCAGCCACAGGGAGCGGCGTTTTCTCTTCCGACCCGGTGTTTACTCCCTCCATGTTCACCTTCTTCTGGAGGCTCTATGATCTCACAGGCGATGTGGACCTTGTCAGGCTACTCTATCGGGGCAATGGGCGCAAGCTGGAGGGGCTGCCACACGACCTCTTTGCGGACAACCCCGCGGACTTCCAGCGGCGTGTGCGTCAGGTTGTTGCCAGGCATGGCGCAGAGTTTCGCCAGACGAGCGTCCACAAGAGCCAGTGGCATCTGGCGATTCTGCGATCGGGCAAGGGGGAGCGGCATCGCACAATATGGCTGGATTACGATGCGGGCGGTAGCCATGGGCACGAGGACGCCCTGAACCTGGGAATGTTCGCTTTCGGGCTGGACCTGATGCCCGATTTCGGCTATCCACCTGTTCAGTATGGCGGCTGGTTCTCGCCACAGGTGCGCTGGTATTACTGTAGCCAGTCACACAACACCGTTGTCGTCGACGGTAAAACGCAGAGTGCGGGAGCAGGCAAACACACCCTGTGGTGCGTGCAAGAACCTGTGTATGCGGTTCGTGCTTCGGCTCCTGAAGTGTACGGCATCCCTCAATATGAACGTACGGTGATACTCGTCGACATCTCGCCCAAAGACTTCTACGTGCTGGACATCTTCCGCGTCGCGGGTGGCAGTGTACACGACAGGTTCCTGCACGGCTACTTTGGTAAAGCGGAGGCGAACGGTGCACTCTCTTCTGTGACCACACCGCCGGAGCACTCAGCAACCCTCATGCGTCAGTTCATGCGCATCGTCCCCTCAATGACACAAGCACCTCTGCAAGTCAACTGGCGTGTGGAGGATCGCTTTGGTTATCTGCCCAGAGGCAAGCAGGTGACTCTGCGCTGTATAGACCTCACCCCAGATGCCGAGTCTTTCCTGTGCGAGGGATGGGTTTCCGTATCGGGCTTCAGCGGCACGGAGGAAGGATGGATCCCCCGCCTGATGGTGCGTCGCAAAGGCTCTGCGCCACTGGCATCTACCTTCGTCGCCGTGCTGGTTCCTTTCGAAGGCAACACCTGCCCGGTGGCAGCGGTGCGCCGGCTGCCTCTGCAAACACACGGGGGAGAGCTGTACGGTGAGAATCATGTGGCAGTGGAAGTGACCCATGCGAACGGAATCCAGGACGTCGTCATCGTGATGGACGTGGAGAACCCTCTGAAGAGAGGTGCCAGCTTCCTCCAGCACGGGCGTGCCCTCCAGCCCGAAACGGGTTTAGAGACGGATGTAGACCTGCTCTTCTGCCGCAGAACGCGGGACGGAAAGAGAAAGGAGATACGCTTCTGCCAGGGGGAAAGGTAAGCGTCCGGACATCCGTGAGAGCGTTCGAGAAATGAGACGGTGCGTGGCAGCGGGTGTTTACGGAGGCGTGGGGGTGTTGGGGGGAGCGGTATCGGAGTGAGCGGGTGTTTGAGGGGGTGTGGCGAGCGCATTCGTGGACAGGTACTCGGGTGTGGGGGCTACGCAATTTTTCGAACACCCTCAGGTGACCCGGTTCGTTCGCCGATTGCCGCTTGTCACAGTTTGCTTTTTGCACTATCATAGTAGCGCACAGCATAAGGTGCAGGTAACGAAACGTGATTTCCTCTACTCTTTTGGCGATAGACGCGGGTGGTACCAAGACCGACCTGCTGTGGGCACAACCGGACGGACATGTGCTGGCACACGTTCAGGGACAGGGGATGAACATCGCCAGCAAGCCTCCCGGCACGTGGCAGGAGATCCTGGAAGACCTGCTCCGCCGGGCAAGCGTGAACCGTGAGACGGTGCACGTGGTGTGCGTGGGAGCGGCAGGGTATACCCTGCCAGACCGTCGCGCGCTGTTGGAGCATCTGCTGCAACAGATGCTCCCTGGCGCCAGGGTTCTCGTGCTGGCAGACTACGCGATTGCACTGGAGGGGGCTACCGGAGGCAATCCCGGGGTGCTCGTCATCGCGGGGTACCGGCTCCATTGCCTGTGGCCGCGACCGCGAGGGCAAGCTCATGCGCGCGGGGGGATGGGGATACCTGCTGGGCGATGAAGGAAGCGGTTTCTGGGTAGGACGCGAAGCCATCCGCGCGGTGCTCGCGGCGAAAGAGGGCTGGGGCGAACAGACCCGACTGACCGACATGCTTTCGGAGACGCTGGGTACTTCCGATGCGGGCGAGTGGCTGAGCGCGCTCTATCGCACCCAAAACCCGCAGTCCCTGCTGGCGGAGCTCGCTCCTCTGGTCACCGAAGCAGCAGAGCAGGGAGATGCTTCAGCGCAGAATATTCTGTTCCATGCTGCCGAGCATCTTGCCGATCTAGTGCTTCATCTGGTGGAGCATCTGCATCTGCCGGAGGATTTTCCCGTGTGCACTGTCGGCGGTGTCTGGAAGTCTCCCTCTGTGCTTCAGCGGTTCCATCGGCAGCTGGTAGAACGTTTGCCATACTGGCGGGGTGGAGTCCAGCCGCCGATGTATTCGCCGGTGGAGGGGGCACTGCTGATCGCTCAGCGCCTGATGTGGGCGTGAGAAGGACAAGGGCAATGCGTGTTGGAGAAGGGCGTCATTGCCGGGGCTGACCGAACCGCTCTATCAGTAGCCGTTTGGCTCCCTCTTTGTCGCCCGGCGCGAGCCTGCCCTCTATGACCTCGTTGAGCAGAAAGGCTTTGCATTCGCCCACCTGCTTGCCCGGAGGAATGTGGAGAATCTGCATAATCTCGCTCCCACTCAGGGGGCTATCCAGCCGCTGCACGTCCTCGCGGGAAGTGAGTACCCGGATGCGTTGTTCCAGGGCATCGATATCTGCCTTCGGGAAGGCAAGATTGCTCGCAGCGATGTCCGCCCGCACGAGGGTTAACAGCTCGTGGAGCAGTCCGTTAGCGTCGCGAATCAGCCGGCGCACGGCGGCGTCGCTCCACGAGTAGTCATACTCCCCCGGGCGCATGTGCAGGCGCACAAGCTGCACCACCGGCTCCACGATATCGTTGCTGTAGCGCAGCCGCCGGAGCAGATACGCTGCTATCTGTGCCCCCACGTTCTGATGCCCGTAGAAGTGCACCCCTTTTTCGTCCTCGATGCGGGTAGATGGTTTGCCCACGTCGTGCAGCAACGCCGCCAGCCGAAGCACGAGTGAGGCGTCAGGAGGCAGATTCTCTATCACCTTCAGCGTGTGTTCCCACACATCGTAGAGATGGTACTGATTCTGTGCCACACCCTGCATTCTCGCCAGCTCGGGGGCGAACTGCTCCAGCAAGCCGGTCTCCAGCAGCAACCGCAGTCCCTTGACCGCATGGGGAGCCTGCAGGAGCTTGGTAAACTCATCGCGGATGCGCTCCATACTGATAATCTGCAGGCGATAAGCGGTCTTCCGAACCGCTTCAAGGGTGTTCGGCTCGATTTCGAAGTCCAGCTGCGCAGCAAAACGCACCGCCCGCATGGCGCGCAGGGGGTCCTCCTCAAAAGTGAGCATCGGGTCCAGCGGAGTGCGCAGCAGTCTCGCCTGCAGGTCGTTCAGCCCCATGCCGGTCAGGTCCAGCAGTTCGCCGGTGTGCAGATTGCGCATGAGGGTGTTCACCGTGAAATCGCGACGGAAGGCGTCTTCACGGAGAGTGGCGGGTTGTACCTGCACCGGCTTGCGGCTGTGGGCGGAGTAGCTCTCGCGCCGTGCGGTGACCAGTTCGAACGGCACACCATCGATATGCACCATCGCCGTGCCGAAACGCGGGTAGGTCACAGGCAGGTGGTCGGCCACGCCCTGCGCACAGAGCCAGTGCGCCAGTTCCAGCGCGTTCTGCTCGGTCACGATGTCCACATCGGGCGGGAGCGGACGACCGAGCAGCTCATCGCGCACCACGCCCCCTACCAGATACAGGCGGCCTTCCCAGATGGTGCCGCGTGTAGCCTGACGCAGTTTGTCGATAGCAAGCAGTAGTGGATTCACACGTTGAGTGTACCACGCTTTTGCTGCGGACGTCCATGTGCACCGCAACCAGCCGGTGCCTGCATACCCTCTCGGTGTTCTCCTGAGAACGAAAATACTTCTTCCTTGCGCTTTCCCCCTCTGGCAGATTGCCCTTTTACAGGTTACAATAATCGGTGGAAGCAAGTAACCTGTAAGAGGGCATGTGCACCATGAAACGTGAACGTGCATTGAAAGCGTTTCAGGGCGAGATGACCGATCGCATCCCGCACTGGGAGATCATCTCCTGCCCGGACGCTATCGAGTACATCACTGGCATCGACCCGTGGCAGCATCCGCGTCTGGCGCAGAAGGCACTGGTGGAGCGCTATGCCATTGACCTGTATACGCTGCCTGCCGAGGATACTCCTGTGCCCCGTCCACCGGATGGTGTCGTCTATGAGGACGCAGAAGGGCGCAAGACCGTGCGCTGGGGATGGGACCATACCTGGCACTGGGACTGGGGACATCGCTTCAAGTCCATAGAAGATGTGCTGCGCTATCAGCCTCTGGAACACTGCGATTACCGCGAGATGGATCCCATTGGCATAGACCTCTCGCCGTCGGAAGAGGAACTGGCGAAGCGTTTTCAGCAGCAGGTAGACCGCGACCGCGCTGCCAACAGTGACCTCTGTCTGGAGATTGGGCACTTCTATAACACGATGTTCATGTGGCCGCTTCTGACCTTTGGCTGGGAGCTGTGGCTGGAGGTGGCAATGTGCTACCCGCAGGAGGCAAAACGCCTGTTGCGCGACTTTGCTGAAATCTCACGCAAGGTGTTCCGCGCGTGGGCGAAGACGGATGTGCAGGTCTTCTCCAGCCACGACGACATCTGTCATCGGCAGGGGCCGGTCTTTTCACCAAAGTGGCTGCGTGAGAATATCTACCCCTACTACGAAGAGTTCTGGGGTTACCTGAAGGCGTCGGGCAAGAAGATATTCTTCGTCTCCGATGGCAATGTGGACCTCGTGGCGGATGACGTGCTGGCATGTGGAGCGGACGGCATCTTCTGCGAGACCTACACCGACTGGAGAGCCTTCGCCCGCAAGCATCCCGACAAGGTGTTGCTGGGAGGCGGTGACAACCGCGTGATCCTGAGCAATGACCGTGAGGCTATCGAAGCAATGGTGCGCGAGATGGCAGAGGTCGGTCGCCACATGCCCGGCTACTTCTTCTGCGTGGGCAACCATCTGACATGGGACCTGCCACCGGAGGGTGTGAAGGTTTACTTCGACGCCGCCGAGAAGTATGGAGTACGCAGCGTATGACGGAGGCGGCGATATTCGACATCGACGGCGTGCTGGTGGACTCACCGCACGAACGTGCGTGGGGCGAAACCTTACAAAGACTGATGAGTACCCGCTGGGCAGATATCGCTTCTGACACCCGCTACACGCCGGATCGCTACACTTCCGAAGTGTATC
The DNA here is from genome assembly GCA_026003195.1 of Armatimonadota bacterium. Lineage (NCBI taxonomy): Bacteria > Bacillati > Armatimonadota > Armatimonadota bacterium. Next base: position 247,971 of record BPGU01000003.1, on the reverse strand, counting down.
AGCAGGTCGTATCTGGCAAGCCCAGGCAGGAGGGGGCAGCAGCGTTGTTAGAATACTTCGGTATTCCCGACCCCGACGGCAGGCGCACGCAGGAGCTCTGCGACCTCAAACAGCAGATGATTGTGGAGCTGATAGAACGCGGAGAGTTTACCGCTTTGGAGGACGGCTTGCGCTTCATTCTCGCGTTGAAGGCTAAGGGGGTGAAACTTGCCGCCGCCTCTTCATCCAAGAACGCGAATCGAATGCTGGAGCGGGTATTCCTGCAACCCTTCTGTGACAGACAATGCCTGCACGTATCCTTTGTCACCCCTGAAACGCGCCTGATAGACCTGTTCGACGTCAACGTGTGTGGGCGTGACTTTGCGCAGGGTAAACCGCATCCTGAGATATTCCTCACCGCTGCGGCTCTGCTGGGCGTTCCTCCCGAGCGATGCGTTGTCATCGAGGACGCGCCAGCGGGGGTGCAGGCGGCGAAAGCGGGAGGAATGCGTTGCATCGGCGTGGCGCGGCGGGACGATATGGCGCTGTTGTGCGCTGCAGGCGCAGACTGGGTGGTGACGAGACTGGACGAGGTGAACCTCGAGGAGCTGTGAGGAGGATGGACGAGTACGACTTTATCGACGGCTGGATCATTCGAGAAAAGCAGTACAAACCCGAAGAAGAGAGCGCAAAAGCGACCGTTTTCGCGCTGGCAAACGGCTACATGGGACTGCGTGGAGCTGGCGAAGAACTTCCCTCCACGATCCCGGGTGTCAAAGGGTGTTACATCAACGGTATCTACGATACCCCGCGCGGAAAACTCACCGAGCGCGAATTCCCCAACATGCCGGACTGGACGCTGATCCAGTTCTGGGCAGACGAGGAGCCTTTTGACCCCGCCAACATGGGCGAACTGCTGGAATACAGCCGCGAGCTGGACATGCGCGAGGGAGTCATGTGCCGGTCTATCCGCTGGCGAAGTCCATCCGGCAAAGTGATACGCATGCAAAGCGAACGCCTGCTGAGCATGGCGCACTGGCACGTGGGCGTTCTTCGCTACCGGCTGGTCGCCGAGCATCCGGTGCACATCGAACTGCGTTCCAGCATCGATGGAGCGGTGAACAACCGCTGGGCGTACCACTTCAAGCGGTTCTCCCGACGGCAGGATAGCGAGGAAGACTATCTGCAAGTAGAGACCTTCGAACCCGGCTACCATGTCGGCGTGATGGCAAGGCATGAGGTGCGTACGCCTGCACCGGTGAGCGTGGAGCGAGATGACCCTACCGACCGTTGCGTACAGACCATCTTCACCTTTGACCTGCAGCCGGGGCAGGAGTTCGAACTGACCAAATGGTGTGCCCTGTACGACAGCCGCTTCAGTGACGGCGACCTGCACGCGCTATGCCTGGCGGAGCTGGACAGGGTGTGCGCACTGGGCTACGAGACCCTGAAAGCGCAGCACGGACGCCGCTGGGAGGAGCTCTGGCAGGCGTCGGACGTGCAGATTGAGGGCGATGACGAGGCGCAGATGGGCATTCGGTTTGCCATATTCCATCTACTCGCCGCCGCGCCTTACCATGATGACCGTATCAGCATCCCTGCGCGCGGTTTGCAGGGGCAGGACTACTACGGCTCCATCTTCTGGGACTGTGAGATCTTCGTGCTGCCCCTGTTCATCTACACCCAGCCGCAGGTGGCGCGAAACATCCTGCGCTATCGCTACCACACGCTCGAAGGCGCAAAACGCAAGGCGAAGGGACTGGGCTTTCAGGGAGCTTACTACGCCTGGCAAAGTCAGGAAACCGGCGATGAGCAGTGCGACCTGTACGTGTTTACGAACCCTCTCACCGGCGAGCTGATACGCAGCTACTTCGCCGACGAGCAGATACATATCTCCGCCGACATCGCCTACGCGATATGGCAGTACGTGCAGGCGACAGGCGATGAGAAGTTTTGGCTGGACGGCGGCGCGGAGATTCTGGTGGAGGTGGCACGCTTCTTCGTCTCGCGGGCGCACTGGAACGCCGAAAGGGGTCGGTATGAACTGCGTTCGGTGCTCGGTCCAGACGAGTATCACGAGCGCGTGAACAACAACGCCTACACCAACGCGCTAGCGCAGTTCAGCGTGCAGAAGGCGATCGAGGTGCTGAACCTGTTGCGGGAGAAGCACCCTGAGGCGTACGATACGCTCAAAGCGAAAGTGGGGCTGACCGACGGTGAAGTGGCTCAATGGCAGCAGTTTGTGCAGAAGGTGTACGTGCCTGCGCCCGACCCGAAAACACGCTTGATACCGCAGTTCGACGGCTACTTCGAATTGCGCGACGAGCCGGTGGAAGAGACCCGCAAACGCCTGGCGCATCCCGACTTGCATCCGGGCGGTCCCCTGGGACCCTATCAGGAGACGCAGAACATCAAGCAGGCGGACGTCGTGATGTTGCTGTACTTACTGCGCGACCGCTACGACACCGAAACCAAGCTGGCAAACTGGCGCTATTACGAGCCTCGCACCGCGCACGACTCCTCGCTTAGCCCGATGGCGTATTCGCTGGTAGCGGCGGACGTAGGCATGGTGGAGTGGGCGTACAAGTACTTCCTGTACACCGCGCACATTGACCTGGCGTCGTACGGTCCCCACTGGAATCTGGGCATCCACGCGGCGTCGCTAGGCGGAGCATGGCAGGCGGTAGTCAACGGCTTCTGTCAGCTGGAGTTGACCGCAGAGGGCATCCGTTTCCTCAAGCCACCGGTTATCCCCACGCACTGGCGGAGTGTGCGCTTCCGCGTGGTGTGGCATGGACAGCCGGTTCGGGTGCAGGTAGATGGCACAAGCGTGCGGTTGACCAACGAGGGCACGGGCGACGTTCCCGTGCTCACTCCGCAGGGCAGGGCAGTCATCGCACCCGGCGAGGTTTGGCGGTGGGAGTACTCCTCCTGATTGGAGGGCGAGGCTCCCGCCGAGCCGTTGATGTCACCGCCCCTCTCCGTAGAGGAGGGGGAACGGGGGTGAAGTTCGTTTGACGCAGGAGATGGCTGCGTGCTCGCAATGACACGTAAAGGGTAGGATGAGGCAGGGGCAGACACAAGGTCTACCCCTGCTGGCAGCAATTCTACCCGGGCTTGTCCTCCTCGTTCACCGTCAGACCGTACAGTCGCGCCAGCTGTATGGCCTGCTTGCGCCAGTCACCGTATACCGTCACGCGATGCCAGCCCATGTCCCACTCGTTCAGGATGTTCTCGGCATCGGTCTTCGCTGCCAGCTTCGTGCGACAGGCTTTGGGATCGTCGATGTTGGCGACGGTCTTTCCGGTGTGAATCACCATGCGCTTGCCGCCCACATCGATCTCCAGAGTGGTCACGGTCTCGCCAATCGGCATCAGTGACTGCACGGATGCACCCTTCTGGTCCTCCGCGTGCGAGCGGATGATGTACGGGTTGGCTTTGCCCTGCGGACCGAACACGCGGTTGGTGGCAACGCAGTGCGCGTAGATAATCCAGCCACGTGCGGTGTCTATCACCGGGTCAGAGACATAGCCGGGGCGCCCGGTGAGGTAGCGCATCATCAGCTGAGTACAGGTGGAGTTCAGGTCACCTTCACACACGCCGGTACCGCCGTCGTTGTTCATCTGGAAGAAGCTCAGGCAGGGATAAGCGGTGACGCGCCCGGAATAGAACATGCCCAGACAGTCCATCGTCACCGCATCGGCGCGTTTGTCGGTGGCGGCTTGCGATAGTGCCAGGTACATCTTGCCCGACTGGATAATCTCCTCGCGTGAGGGTTCCACCACCTTTTTCGCCTGTTTCATCCACAGGTCAGCCCATCTGACGGCTTCGGTCTCGTCTGCCTTCGCGTAGTAGGAAGCCAGCTCCTCGGAACCCATTCGGACCACGTTCGTGCCAAACAACGCCTGGACGCTACCAGCCCATCCGCTGATGTCGTAGTCCGCTACGTCCAGAATGGTGGATTCCTTCATCGCGCGAATCACTTCGAACAGGCGCACCGCGTCGGCGACATCCTCAAAGCGCGAGGAACTAACCGTCACCACCGGCAACTTCTCGCGATGGGCAGCGCCGCCCACAATCAGCGTCTCACCTGAACCGGCGAACAGGTCATCTACCATCACCACCGGTTTGCCACTGCGAGCCAGCACGTTGGGTGCGCCCGTCCAGATGCCGATGTTATAGCAGACGAAGCCGTCGATGTTTTCACCAGCCGCTTTCACGATGGCTTCCGCCTGTTGGGCGTTGAGCGCGGTGTGGAAAGTAAAGCGGATATTCGGGCAGACTTCCTGCAACTTCGCCATCAGCTCTTTCTTACGCCCCTCATAGTCGTAGCCCACGGAGGGCCAGGTGGGGTATTCGGACGGCACATGACTGAAGACCACAGTGACACGAGGTTTCCCCTTCGGGAAGATGGGGGTTCTGCTGTCAGGTGGCGCGGCGAACACGGGTTCGGCAAGGGGCAGAAGCATCCACGCGCCTATCGCTCCGCCTGCTGCCCGCAGAAACTGCCGACGACTGAGTGCACACGTCTTGCAGGGGTTCATCAGAGACTCCCTCCTTGTTCCGGTGTGGCGAACAGGTTTCTTACCATCCTGCTTCGAAAAGGAAGAAGGATTTCCTGTTGCTTAGCCTCAGAAACCTTTGATGTCCGGGGCGAAGGAAAGGAGGAGCGATGATGTCGGATCTACGCCAGCACATAAGGCGATTACAATCCGAGCTGGTAGCCCTGCGCCACGACCTGCACGCTCATCCCGAGCTGGGGTTCGAGGAACATCGCACGGCGGGCATCGTGGCGGAGTGGCTGCAGAGATGCGGGGTAGAGGTACGCACAGGGAGAGCGGGCACGGGAGTAACAGGCACCCTGCGTGGCGAAGCGGGAGAAGGAGCAGTGGTCAGCTTTCGCGCCGATATGGATGCCCTGCCCATTGAGGAAGGGACTGACCTGCCCTACCGCTCACAGCACCCGGGCAAGATGCACGCCTGCGGACACGACGGACATACCACCATCTTGCTGGGCGCGGCGGCTGTGCTGGCTCAGCTGCGGACACAACTGCGCGGAACGGTACGCTTCTACTTCCAGCCTGCGGAAGAGGGCGTTTCCGGTGCGAAGGCGATGCTGGCAGAAGGCGTTTTGCAGGAGATGCCTCCCCGGTGGGTAGTGGCGTTGCACGGTCGCCCTGGGTTACCGCTGGGCAGCATAGGCATTCGTTCGGGCGCGATGATGGCATCGGCGGATACGTTTGATATCCGGCTGAGGGGCAGGGGAGGACACGCTGCCCTGCCGCACCTCACCAGCGACCCTATCGTTGCCGGAGCGCAGCTGGTGCAGGCTTTACAGACCCTGGTGAGTCGCGAAAGCGCACTTTCCGACCCTGTGGTGCTGAGCGTGACGCAGTTCCATGCGGGCAACGCCTACAATGTGTTGCCTCAGGAGGTACATCTGGCGGGAACGGTGCGTTGCTTGCGAGAGGAGGCACGTGACAAAGTGCGTCGGCGTATGGAGCAGCTAATAGACACCACTGCTCGGGCATGGCATCTGGAAGCACGGTTCGAATGGCACGAAGGCGTACCTGTTCTGCGCAACGATGAAACGGTTGCCACACGCATCGCGAAGGTAGCGGAAGAGGTGTTCGGTAAGGAACGGGTGGTGTGGCTGGAGCATCCGCTGATGGGTGCAGAGGATTTCGCCTACTTCGCGCAGGCGGTCCCTTCGGCGATGTTCTTTCTGGGGTTGGGCGAGGTGGCGGACTGGCACACCGCCTGCTTCGATTTCCCGGACGAAGCGATTGCACCGGGAGTGGAGATGTTCGTTCGGCTCGCGCTGGCAGAGCTCGGTACATAGGAACAGGGCGGCAAAAAGCCGCCCTGCCCTGCGCGCAGATGAACCGCTTCGGCATCCCTCCTCTCTGATGCCTCTGGTGTCCTTCGCCAGCCAAGCTAGAGGTATGCGCCCTCACGGATCATGAGTATCACCAGCGCGATGGCTGCAATAGCGATGCATACGGCAACTACGGACGACATCCTGTGCACACCTCGCTTCCCTGCATGTGTATCGTCAAGGGGAACTCCCTCGGGTATTCGTGCTTCGCTTCCACTGAGGTCTTTCCACCTGAGGGCGAGGAGTGCTCCTGTACATCCTGCGAGGTGTGCCCAAAACCGCGAAGGATACTGACGGTAAACTGCACAACCGCAAAAGTATCAGAGAAGGGTTTCAACCTGCGCGTTTGGCTCTCTGGAGCTGCTCCGCCAGCGGCGACTTTTTGTAAAACTCGTCCAGCGGGTAGCAGCCGGAAGGCAATCCGTTGCGCGGGGCGGTAGTGCAATCGCTGAAGGTGCGGCACAATCGTTTGGTTTGCAGCGTTCTGCCCTGCAGCACATCGCGTGGCAGCTCGGGATACGCCAGCATCATGCGCCCCAGCCCTACCAGGTCCGTCCACCCCTCGCGCACCGCCGCCTGCGCCACATGCGGGATGTACTCCTGCAGGTAGGTATACGCCGTGCCCACGATGACCAGCTGCGGGAACTGCTCTTTCAGCGTGCGCACCGCCCACATCTGGCGAGCCACCCCCACCAGCGGGTCTTCAGGCGGCTGGTAGCCATCGGATGGCGGGTAGAGAGCGGGGCGCTGGATATGCGGGTTGTAGTAGGGGCTGCCGGCGGTGAGGTTGACCAGCCGAATACCCAGCTGGCGCAGCAGGGCGAGGAAGGCAGCTGGTTCGGTGAGGTCGGGTTCGGTGGGGTTATCGGCATTCACGCCGAATCCCCAGCGGTAGGGAAGCAGGTTCTCGAACGGCTCCGGCACGCCCACGCCCGGTTTGCCCGGTCGGGAGGTCGCGGGGTCGGGGCGGAAGGGAATCATGTCGAACGCAGAGAGGCGCACTCCCATCTGCAAGCCGGGCGCTTCGGCACGGATGCCCTGTACCACCTCGCGCAGGAAACGGGTGCGGTTTTCGAAACTTCCTCCATAGTCGCCTTCGCGTGTGTGCGCGCTGAGGAACTCATGCCCCAGATAGCCGTGACAGTGCTTGATGTCCACGAAATGGAAGCCAATCTGCCATGCCAGCTTCGCCGCGCGGATGAACGAGTGGATAATCTGCCGTATCTCGCCGTCGGTCAGAACGGGGTAGTCGTCGGGCAGATTCAGCCGCCTGTCCAGAATGGGGTGGCGATACAGGATACGCGGCTCGGGCTTGTCTTTGGGGCGGCTGTAACGCCCGGAGTGGGTCAGCTGCAAGCCGAGAACCAATCCGTCAGTGGAACCAGTAGCTTTGCGGTGTTCCTCCACCAGTGCGTCGCGCAGGCGAGCCAGGTCGTCGCGGGTGTGCTCGTTCAGTACTAGCTGATTCGGGTTCGCCCTGCCGTCATACTGAACGGCAACCGCCTCCCCACCCCATATCATCTTCGCGCCGCTACCGCCGAAGCGCCGCCATCGGCGGAAGGTCAGGTCGGAAGGTTTGCCGTCGGGCGTACCATCCCATCCCTCCATCGGCTGTACGGCGAACCGATTGCCGATGGTCAGCCCGTCCACCGTTATCGGCTGAGCAAGAGGAGAGGCGTCGCCTGAGAGAACCTGCCGGTCGCAAGGGATATGCAGGTTCAGCCGTTCTCTCACGGCGAGGAACTCGTCGACGTTTTTCAGAGTAGCCAGCTTGACGTATGCGCTCATGAGAAGAATCTTCGGCTTCAGAAACAGGACTCCTGCTCGTTGGCGACGGAGATGGCTTCGCCAAGTGCGCGGTTCGCAAGGACACGGTGCTGCAGGGCGAGGCTCCTGCCGAGCCGTTCACCCGGAGGCTACCTCTCTAAAAACATCACCAGGCACTTGCACGCGCCACCGCTCTTGATGAACTCTGTCATCGGGACCGGAATCACCTCGTAGCCTTTGCGCTCCAGCAGGCTTTTCAATAGCCAGCATCCTTCCGGCATCAACACGGTGTTGCCCAGCACCACGCTGTTGCAGGCGAAACGCAGCGCTTCCTCCTGTATCACATACAACGTGTTGTAGTGCTCTTCGATCACACGGCGCGCGTAAGGGTCGAACGCACCCGGATAGTACACCACTGTGTGCTCATCGAGAACGAACAGCGCGGTGTCCAGATGATACCACCGATCATCCACCAGCTCGAGGGAAAGCACCTCGTGCTGCAGGTACTCCGCGGCGATGCGGTGGGCACACATCTCCGTGCGTTTGCGGTAGCCCGCCAGGTAACGCTCTCCCGCCCACAGGATGTCGCCCTCACCTTCAAAGGGGCAGTCTTCAGGCATGGTGTACACGGTGTAGCCGTGCTCCTCAAACCAGCGGCGAAAGTGTGGCTCCTCGGGCTGGCGTTCGGGATGGCGGAAACGGCTCAACAGCACCCGCTTCTCGCCCACGATCAAGCCCGCGTTGGCGGTGAAGACCATATCGGGGCACTCGGGGGCGGGGGAGACCAGTTCCACCTGCGCCAGCCGCTGTACCTGCTCGTACAGCCTCTGCCACTGCTGGACGGCAAGGGGCAGGTCGGGCTTGTTCTCCAGGTGCATCCAGGCGTTAATCTCGTAACGCAGGTCGTAATGGTCGGGGGGACACATCAGCACGCGCGCCATCAGTTACTCCTTGCCGCACAGCTCCCCTGCCAGCTCTTTCAGGAAGAAGGCGCAGTCGGTGACGATGCCAAACGCCTGATGCGAGCCGCGGTCGGTGAGCTTGATGACGGTATCGGCGTTGGCGTCGATGCAGAAGGTGGTCACCGAGGCGGGGAGCAGGTTGCCCGTGGCGATGGAGTGCAGGGTGGTCGCCACCATCAGCGCAACTCCAACCCCCTGAACGGCTTCGCGCATGGCGTCCTGCGCTCGCACGGTATCGGTGATGACGTCGGGCAGGGGACCGTCGTCGCGGATGCTACCCGCGAGTACTACTTTCACCCCCGCTACCACACAGGCATGCATGATGCCGCCTTTCAGGATACCTTTCTCCACCGCCTGGCGGATGCCTCCCGCTGCGCGGATGGTGTTGATCGCGCGCAGGTGGTGCTCATGTCCATGCGTTTCGGGCACACCTGTCTCCAGCGCAACACCCAGCGAAGTGCCGTACAACACGCGCTCGATATCGTGCGTGGCCAGCGCGTTGCCCGCGAAAAGCACATCGATCCAGCCGCTGCGAATCAGCCGCTCCAGATAGGGCGCAGCGCCAGTATGCACGATAGCGGGCCCGCCCACGAACAGCACCTTCTGCCCCTTGAGTTTAGTCTCGCGCACGGCACGCGCCACCGCCTGCACGATACGCGTTTTGGGCTTTTCGATAGAGACTTCGCTGCCCATGAAGTGGAACACGCTCTCCGCCTCGCGACGAGGCATGGGCGTCACGCGCACGCCCGCACTCCCCACTACGAACAGGTCGCCCTGTCGCGCCCAGTGCAGGGGTACGCACTCCGCCCGCCAGCCCGTTTCGTTGCGCGTGACGCGGATGCCGCAGTCCATCTCGATGCGCTCGACGGGTATCCACGTGTCTTCGATGCGCACAAAGGTCTCTAAATTGGTGGTGGAGTAGAACCCTTCGGGGAACACGCCGTCCTGCGGGGCAGGTTGCAGATTCGCATCTTCCTGCGAGATGACCGCGCCGTGTTGTTGCACCTCGTGCAGGGCGCGCTGCAGGCTCTGCTCGTCGGGCGCGATGACCAGTATCTCCGCGTGGCTCGGCTCGTCATGGGACTTGCCGATGCGGAAGGAGCGTATCTCGTAATCCACGCCCGCCGCTACCAGAATGTCCAGTATCTTCGACAGCGTCAGCGAGTCGATGATATGTCCTTCTAGCGTGATCAGTTCGGTGTGCATGGCGCAACTCCCGATTCGTTTGTCGTAGCGCACTTCAGAATGACATCCACGATGACAGTCATGCTACTGTGGCTGGTTCTGTAGCCACTCGTCCCAGTGCGTGGCGCGTGCGAAAGCCAGCAGTCCGTAGCGTGTTTCAAAGCTGCTGGGCGTCGGCACGTAGATAGACAACCCATGCGAGCGGTTCACCCGACGGTTGCTGTGCGCCTCCGCAATCACCGCCTGCGACAGGGCGTTCTGCACGCCGTTGAGTGCATCGGTGAGTTCTGGCGAGCTGGGCAGCCGGGCACGCAGTTGCTCGGTGTAGTCCCACAGGTCTTTGTAGGTATACTCGGCATACGCTTGCGCGTTATCCCTTGCCGTTGCGACCGCTACACCGTTGCCCGGCGCGACGGTGAGCAACACCTGCGCCAGCGTGTCTACCTTCTGCGCCACGTTCTCTATCTGCGAGGCATCCAGCGCAGATTGCGTGATGTTGTCAGTGCTGTCGGGGTTATAGTAGTTGATGGTCTGCGTCACAATTTGTGCGGCGAGGTCACGCGCCGAGATGCCCGGGTTGGAGACAACCGGAGCCAGAATGCGATGGTAAGGGTAGCCCGGTGCCGGCGGGCTTTCTTCAGAACCCACGATGTAGTCGCCCAGATGGCGTATCTCGTAAGCCACTTCTAACATCTGCATCAGTGAGGCATCAAAGGCAATAATGTCCCACTTGACGCCTGCGCTCAACGCGAGGGGCAGCTCCCAGATGCGGATGTAGTTGCCGGTGTTGTCGTCATAGGAGACGCCACGCGCGAAGAGATTCAACCTGTCACGGTAAGCCCGCCAGCCGCTCCCGTGATTCCACAGCACCACCATATACTTGCGTGCAGGGAAACTGCGCACGCCCCACTGCAGGAAATCGCGCAGGGTGTTGGGGCTACCCATATCGACGCCTGTGCCCATATCCACCAGCAGATTGGAGCTCACCGTCTCGGGGTCGCTGTCTCTGGTCACGTAGTAGCGTCGGGTGGTCTTCCAGTCGCCGTTGGTGCCGTCATAGCCTGCGATGCGCTTCCACTGCACCACGATATTCACATCGCTGGTGGAGCCGAGCTGTTCCATCTCGTTCATGTCGTCCACGCTGTCCGGCTCCAGATTGTTGGCGGCGTTCATGAACACCAGTATCGTCCACTCGCGGGGGACGGTTTGCACCCCAACAGAGGCGTTTGCTGTCAGCCCCAGAGCGTCCACACTGGCGGTCACCGTCGCGCTACCCGGAGCCAGCGCACGGGCAACGCCGTCTGCGCCGAGGTTCACCACGTTGCTATCGCTCACGCTCCATCGCACTGTGGAGCCTGCTGGCAGCAGCAAGTAGCGTCCCTGCGCGTCCACCCCCAGCACCGACAGGGGCAGAGTCTGCCCGGGCGTGAGGTTGGCGACAGTCGGCAGGATGGCGAGGGCAGCGGGCGTGCCGCCAGTAGCGATATTGAGCCGCTGGGGGGTATCCTGCACTACCTGTACGGTAATATCACCGACTGCGATCGGGGTGCCGATGGCGTTCTCATTGGGATAGACGAAGAGCTGCAACAGGTAGGTACCGCTCTCCAGCTGGGCGGTCCACACGGTGGAAGGGGTATCGGCACGGCTGAATACCAGCTCCTGGATCGTTTTATCGCCTCGGAAGAGGCTCACCCGCACCGAGTGCGGCGCCGACGGGTCGCCGCGATTGCCCGTCCAGACAATCGTGAGCACCAGACTGCCCGAACCGTTGACTGGGGGAGTGGTGTCGCTACGGAACATTCCGCAACCGGAAAGGGTAGCCATTAGCAGGAATAGTGCAGTGAGATATCTCAGACGGTGTGGCGTCAAGAGCCGAAAACCTCCTTCTGGTCTAATCTGAATATATCGACGAGTGCAACCGCCAGCCCGTTTTGCTCAATCGGCGGAGCAATCTGGTGCGCCAGCTCCTTGACTGCTGGTTTGGCGTTGCCCATTGCCACCGCGTAACCCGCCCAGCGCATCATGGGGATGTCGTTGTTGCCGTCGCCGATAGCCAGCACGCGCTCGCGCGGCACGCCCAGCTGATACGCCAGACGTTGCAGCGTGCGCGCCTTGTTCGCGCCCGGGTGCATGAACTCCAGATATTCATCGTTGCTCTTGATGATGTTCAGCCGCTCCCCGAAGCGGTCGTGAAACATCTCCCTGAGCTGATCGGTCGTTTCGGGGGTATCAATCAGGATGAGTTTGGTAGGGGAGTGCCCCCGGAAGCGCGTGAGACTGCCCACCGGCTCGATGACCGACCCCGTGCGCTGATGGTACAGCTGCGACCATGGGGTCTCTTCCTTCACGTAAAGGTGGTCGTTCAGGTAGTAGTTGAGGTGATAGCCTTTCGTTTCGCAAAAATCCACTATCTCGTCCGCAAAAGGAGCGGGTACGGTCAGGTGGAACCAGATGAAGCCATCGCGTGGGTGCTTGATCATCGCGCCGTTGTAGGAAAGGATGGGCGCGTTCAGTTGCGCTTCCTGCCAGAAGCGTTCGGTGGCAGCGTGCATCCTGCCGGAGGCGATGACCACGTATGCCCCCCGTTCTGCCACCGCGTGCATCGCTCGCAAGTCCACCGGGGAACAGCGGTTGTGCTCGTCAGCCAGTGTGCCGTCCAGGTCTACCGCTACCAGTTCAAAAGGAAGGGAGCCCATGTTGCCTCTTTCGTGTTGAGAGTCACGCCGATATTAAAGGATACGCTTTTTGGGGCGGCGGTGTCAAGGTGTGGGGGAGGGATAGAAAGCCGGTTCGAGCCTCCGGGCAGGGAGGCTCGAACCCTTGGGCTGGATTACTGGTACTCGGGGATAGTGCGGCAGCGGTCACGCCAGTCGCGCAGCCACTCCACTTGCTGGGCGGGCTTCCAGTCCCACAGATAGTCGTCGGTGGGACCCTGTTCGTTGGTCCAGTTCAGCGCGCCCATCGTGGCGCATAGCTTGATGGCTTTCACATGACCATCGTGGAAGCTCCAGTTGCTGATGCCGTTGTGCGAGGTGACCACGCCCTTGTTCTGGTCGAACCAGGCTCGGAACCAGTCGCCGTTGACCACCCAGGGGCCGTGGTCGTTCCAGTACTCGCGCGATTCCAGCAGCTGGATGACAGTGGCGGGGCGGGGAATGGCTGCCAGCTGCACCGGGTTAGGCAGCAGCGGGTTCACAATCCAGCCCAGGCGCACGCCAACCTCGTTCTTTTGCGCCCAGTTGGCTGCGCCGCCGTAGGAGCGCTTGATGCCGATGTTCATCTCCATCGTATAGCCAGTCTCGCTTAATCGGCTCATGAGCGCAGGGGGATACACACCCTCGGTGCCGTGGTAGCACGACCAGTTCCAGATCGGCTCGCCCGGCTGTTCGAAGCTCATACACAGGTAGATACCTGTGTTCTTGATGTAGGGTTGCACGGCGTATCGCCAGCCGTGGCACGCCAGTCCAGCAGGCGTCTCAATGGGCGACCAGCCGGGGTAAGGCAGGGTCTCATCGTAATCCTGCGCATACTGCAGCACCGCCAGAGACAGCTGCTTGATGTTGGAAAGGCACGAGGTTTTGCGTGCCATCTCCCGGGCGCGAGCGAACACCGGGAACAGGATCGCCGCCAGTATCGCGATAATCGCGATGACGACGAGCAGTTCGATGAGCGTGAACGCTCTGTTGCGTGACATGTCAGCGAACCTCCTTTGGTTTTGGGATTAGTTGGTTGGATTTGCCTGGCTCATGTCCAGGTTTCTAAAGATGCCTGGTGGGATCATCCGTTGCTGGATAGCTTCCATCACCAGCTTGCGTTCCTCCGAGGTGAGCAATCGGGCATCGCCCCCTGTGCGGTTGACCAGTTCGTTCACCTTCAAGCCCATCTGCGAGGGCGCGGTACTGGGACGGTTTCCCACGAAAGCCCGATACAGGAAGAAACCTGCAATGAGCATGGCAATAACGATAACCGCTATCGCCACGGATGGAGAAACTTCTTTTTTCATGTTCATAGGAGCCTACACCTCCTGTTCAGAGTGAATAGCGCCTGCGCCGCGGGCGTGTGCGCTGTTGTTGCTTTATGCTGTCGGGCGGTTCAGGCGAACAGGGGACTACACTGTCTCGCTGCACCAGCTCACCCGGGAATATCACGTGCTCGGTAGATGGTTTGCCGCTCTCGATCTGTTGAATCAGCAGTCGGGCGGCGGTGATGCCGATTTCGCGCACCGGCTGCCGGATGGTGGTCAGGGGTGGAGAAGCGACCGCCGCTGCCTCTACATCGTCAAAGCCCAGCACCGATATATCATCGGGCACCAGTAATCCCTTACGGCGAAGCACCTCCAGCGCACCCAAAGCCATCCAGTCGTTACAGCTCACCACCGCCGAGAACGCTGGACGCACCTGCAACAGCAGTTCCATCGCCTGCCGCCCCGAAAGCGTGCTGTAGTTGCCCCGCCGTATCCAGTGTGGGGTAGGGGTGATACCCGCGTCGTGCAGGGCGCGCAGGTAGGCTTGTTCGCGCTGCCTTGCGCTCCAGTAGCTGGTCGGACCGGCAATGAAGGCGATGCGTCGGTGTCCGAGCTCTATCAGCCACTTGACGGCGGCGTAAACCGATCCCTCGTCATCTACATCTACACAGGCGGCGCGCAGGTCGCGTGGGCTGCTGCCCGCCACCACACGGGGAATATTGCAGTTCTCCACCCACTGCAACAGAGGGCTTTGATGTAGAGGCGCAGCCAGAATCGCGCCGTCGATAGAGCCGTCCTCCGTGTTCATACGTGCATGGGTTGGGTCAGGGCGTTCCAGCGCGATTATCTTTATCTGGTAACCCGACTGCACCGCTTCGGCAAGAATGCCGTCCAGCAGAGTAGAGTAGTACGGGTTACCCAATAGCGCACCACGAAAATGTTCTACCACCACACCCAGTGTGTGGCTGCGTCGGCGAACCAGAATGCGTGCAATCTGGTTAGGACGGTAACCCAGCTCTTCCACTGCCTGCAGCACGCGCTCTCTGGTCTCCTCCGAGAAGCGACCTCCTCGTCCGTGCAGCACGTTGGTTACGGTGGTTACCGACACTCCCGCCCGTTCGGCGACATCTTTGATGGTCGGAGTTCCTTCAGGCATTTATCTTTCCTAGTCTAACGTTCAACGAATTAAGACTAAAAATAGTTTGGCGTTCAACTAACAACCTCATTATAACACCACTTACCAAAGGAGTCAAGGGTTTTGAGAGGCTGTTCGAAAAATCGTATAGACGCTCATCTCCCACACACCAAGCAAGAAAACCAGCCTCCACTACCTGCACCACACCCACCATGTTCCACATCACAAACATGCCCCACACCCACACCCGTGCACCCTCCCACGAACGCGCTCGCCACACACTCCCTTAAACTCCCTTCACACTACCAAACACCTGCTCACTCCGATAACGCTCCCGCAACGCCCAACCATACACCTCCGCACGCAACCGCGCATCGGCACGCACCTGCTGCCACACGCCATCCCGAGCCACAGCCACAGGTAACCAACCCGCACGCTCCAACGCAACCAATAACTGCGCCCGATAACCATACAACCCGTCCCCAACCAATAAAGTGCCACACGACAACCCACCAAGCCCATGATGCTCCACCCACTTCCACAACAGACGCCCCTCATCCGCATACGCCGCCCCATTGGTGCAGGCGTTTGTCTGCAAGATGCTGCAAGCGGTAGGCTAAGGCAGGGGGTGGTCGGGCAGGATTTCGGGGGCAAGCGCAAAAAGCAGGCGTCGGTAGGAGGCGTTTTCGCGCACGCCCAGCAATAGCAGGGTGAGGATGAGTGCTTCGGGGTATTTGCAGGGTCGTGCGCGGCGTGGGGGCAGAGGATGAAGTTGGCAGAAGCGCTGGACGATGGTGAACACCGACAGGGTAGTGGGTCTGCTTTGTGGTAGGTATCGTCGTTTCATGGAATAGGGATACCCGATACCAACCGATTTTTTGAACACCCTCTCAAGGATACTTGACAAAAACGGCGGAGAGCAGTATCTTGGAGGCACAACCATGGACCCCGAATGAGGTGAACTTGGCATGAAACGTCAGGCGTTCACACTAGCGGAAGTGCTGGCAGCAACAGGGCTGTTGCTCCTTGTGATGATACCCTCGTTCCCCGTACTGCCCCGTGCACGCGAAGCTGCTCGCCAGTCACAATGTTTGGATAACGTGAAGCAATTTGCTACGGGTATCTTGCTGTATGCTTATGACTACGATGAAGCCATCGTGCCCTGGTTCAAGATACGGGAATACCCCGGACAGCCTCTCAACGAACGATTCTG
This sequence comes from Armatimonadota bacterium, assembly GCA_026003195.1. Lineage (NCBI taxonomy): Bacteria > Bacillati > Armatimonadota > Armatimonadota bacterium. The sequence continues at coordinate 231,888 of BPGU01000003.1, read as the reverse complement.
GATCGGCCTGTTACAGCCGTATATTCACAGTCAGCTCTTGCCGCCAGACCCGGGTAAAACGTACACAGTGGGAGGGCAACCTGTCGGTATTCACCGATGCCCCTCGTGGAGCGCGGAGAGGTACATGGAAGGCGTGAACATGCCCGACTGCTACCCGGGCGAGCTGGATCCTTTCTGGCCTCCCACCCAGGTCTTCGCGCACTATGGCATCGTGTTCCAGATGGCGTCGCGTATGGGCGCGGGCACTCCGGAGAACCCCTACTATCACTCCCCGGGCAGCCTGTGCTACCCGCCCGGGAGCGGTGGACTCACCCGCTACATGCCCGAACTCAAACGACCGGCAGAGACCATCCTCATCGGCGATGGTCTCACCTTTCTGGACAAGGGACCAACCTACGTGTTGGTTCCCTTCGGCTGTGAGTCGCAGAGGGTTCACAGCCATGGTTCCAACTTCGCTTTCGCGGATGGACATGCGCGTTTCATCGAAAACAACGCGGAGCGTTATCTGTCAAGCACCACAGAGGACGGAAGAACCGTGTGGTATAAGCGTTACTTCACGTTCTCGATGCCGTGAACGGAGAAGGGGGGAAACGATGTTCACCAAGCACATTGTACATCTGCTCTGCTTATCCCTTGTAGTAAGCGTCATTCACTGCCCTGCTCGCGCGCAGAAGCTAATCTGGCTCGGAACGCTAGGTGGGCAGTGGTCTTATGCGGCGGGTGTATCTGCCGATGGCTCTGTCGTAGTCGGAGAATCGGAGGCGGCAGAGGGTGCAGAACGAGCCTTCCGTTGGTCACCGACGACGGGGATGGTGGACCTGGGCACGCTAGGGGGCAACTGGAGTTATGCGAGCGCAGTCTCCGCAGATGGGTCTACCGTCGTAGGCACCGCTTCACGGGATGATGGCACCTATCGCGCATTTCGCTGGACGCTGGCGGGGGGTATGGTGGAGTTAAGCACCATCACCGGCTCCAGCCTTGCTTTCGGTGTCTCCGCAGACGGTGGCATCGTGGTGGGAACCCTCGGCGGTGGTAGCGCTACCAATGCAATACGCTGGCTACTTTCCGGGGCAGCGGAGAATCTCCTGCTCAAACACGCTTTTGGCGTATCTGCGGATGGTAATCTCGTAGCAGGGGTTGCCTGGGGGACTAACTGGCGCAACTATGCCAGTATCTGGACGCCTGTGTCGGGAACCGTGAGACTTGGTAGTTTAGGCGAGTGGAGTTATGCGCTTGGTGTGTCCGCTAACGGCGGGGTAGTGGTAGGAGAGACGTTGAACCCCGAGAGCCTGCGCCGCGCCTTCCGCTGGAGTCCAGCGGAGGGGATGCTGGAGCTGTTGCCTCCTATAGGATTCCGGGAGTCTTCGGCGATGGCTGTTTCGGCAGATGGTCTCGTCATCGTCGGCGAGGCAATGAACCCTGACGATGGGGGACATGCAGTGTGGTGGAAGGATTCCACAGTTGGCGAGGACCTGAATGAGACAATAGCTCCGTTGTTGGCCGAAGGTTCTATCCTGTCGTTTGCCGCAGGGGTTTCTCCAGATGGTCGCTACATCGTGGGCGGCGGTTACAACGCCTCGACAGGGCGCTGGGAGGCATTCCTTGTAGATACCGCCGTGCGCTACGCGATTTCGGGAAGGTTGGAGCTGCAGGATTATACCGGCGACATCACTCAGATCCCCATCACCGTAGAGGTGCGTCGAGACGGAATACCTGTGCTCCAGCAAGCGATGAGACTCGATTCCGATGGCACATACACCCTCACTGGCTTGGGCGTTGGCACCTACGACCTGTCCTTCTCTGCGAGCCACTGGCTTCGCAGGTTGGTGCGTCGCGTAGTCGTGGCGGGATCAGATGTGTCTGGAGTCGATGCCATTCTCATCAACGGCGACATCGATGGCGACAATGAGGTGACGCTATTCGATTTCGGACAACTGGTGTTCTCCTTCGGCAGCACGCCCGGCGATTACAGGTGGAATCCAAACGCTGATCTTGACGGCGATGAGGAGGTGTCGCTCTTTGATTTTGGCATCCTCGTGCGCAATTTCGGCGCAATCGGGGATGAATAGACTACTGAACTACGGACGAGACGGGTTGCTCAGGAGCGAAACTGGGTGCCCTCTGTGATGATGAGCCGTCTTTGGAGCGGGAGGTATCTTCAAGATGCGACGTGCCAAGCTGTTCAACGAGATGGACGCACTGGGCGCAGGGGCGGTGTTGGTTGCATATTTGAACTGGGCGTCGTACCAGATGTCGCAGCACATTCGTAGCGAAAGGGAAGTGCACCTTGCTATCGCACTCGCGTTCGTAGTGGGACTGGCGTACCGCTTGGGGAGGCAATACACAAAACCCCTGTATGAGGAGATAGCCTCCAGGACTATCCTGCTCCTTTCGGGCATACTGGCGCTCTCGGGATGGGGAGCGGAATCAGTGGCACTAGTTGCAGGCGCAAACCTGTGGTTTGTTCTGGAAGGAGCACGATTTCCACAAAGGGACCTGTACGCCTACCAGAAGCTAACCCCGCTGCTTTATCTTTTTCTGATGCTGATATCTCCTGCGAATAAGTACGAGGGCGAGATCTTGCGATGGGTTATCGGCATTTACCTGATGGTGCTGTTTGTGGGTGCAACACAAAGGCGAATGCATGGTAAAACCAATCCCTATCAGAACGTGGCGGAGTTCGTTGTTGGCGTGATAACTATTCTCATGCTGCCAGCAGCAAGTATTTCGCTGCTGCTCGCACCGCGATCCACGACTCCGGAAGCGCAATTGGTAGAGAGGGTATTGGCAGGGACTGGACTGTGTCTACTGCTCCTCATAGCGGGGTGGTATCTCTGGGAATATCGCCGCGGCGCGAGAGGAAACCTTCCACCTGATGCAGGAATACGCTCGCCTCTGTCACCTGCTCCTTCCGTCGCAGCAGGCAATGCGCAGAAATTGCCCGAGGAGGAGAGCACCCGGCGACAGGTGAATGAAGAATAGCGCCGGCAATTCTTCGCTTGCACACTGAGAGTTGCACGCGCAGCTACCCCGGTGAGATCTCTCACGGCTCAAGCCGTTCCCTCGCAAATCCTATTCAGCCAGCGAAGGCTGGCTTTGTCTGAAGGGGTGCGGCTTCAGCCGCAAACTCTTCACAACCCCTCTCCGCACAACCACTACAGAACGTCGCATCTCCTTTCAAGGTAGCAGGGCGATGGACGCAGGATGCATCAGCCTCTGGCGCATCTGGCGGGCGTGTACATGGTATCCCTCGTGGAGCCAGAGCCATAGCCGCAAGCGCACAGGCATCACTGGTTGGGCGACCAGTTCCACTGTCGCGTATCGGCGGGCATCGGCGGGCTTCCCCCGAGCCTCACCCCAGAACCCCTGACGCACCCCACTGCAACCCTCGTTCTCCATCATCAGCAAGGAGAGGCTCTCGCTCAGGTCGCCCGGGTGGAAAAGCGTCAGCACAGGCGGCGCCCAGTCGCCCATCCGCCAGCCGAAGTGCACCTTTGCTCCGTATACCTCCGCCGGATTGTCTCCAGTGCCCACGAAATTGGGGAAGCTCTTTGTCCACCAGCGGGCGGCGAAGCGTGCTTCCAACGCCACGAGCTCATCCGCTTCCGCCGACAGGGGCTGAACTCGCACATCCACCTCCACCAGCGGCAGGCCGGCGAACACACGGTAGCGTTGCGTCACCCGCAGGGGTAGGTTGCCTCCTCCGGCGGTAACCTCTACCGTCGTCCATACCGGGTTGCGTTCGATGACGCGCACGTTTGCCTTGCCGTTGCGCTGCCACCGGATGTCGTCCACCACAAACTGCGCGGTATCTTGCGCGGGGCGTTTGGGGTCACTCCTGCCGAACGTGCCCATTCCCGCGCCGCAGCTTTGCGCGGCGTAGTCTCTTCCGGTGCGTTTCGAATACAGGCGGGTGAGTGTGCCTCCGACCTCCTCGCGCCACTCCAGCTCCAGCACGCCGTTGTCTAGCCGCACTGTCCCGCCGCCGGTCTGCACTCGAATAGAGGGCGAGGGCGTGCCCCGCAAAGGCGATACCGCCAGCAACAGCGAGCCGGCCTCTTCCACCGGCTCCAGTGCCACCCAGTCCAGCGCCAGGTTACACACCCGACGGTCATCGCCCGCACCTTTTTCCGCTGGACGGTGTGCCTGCGCAAAGAGCAGCCGAATCTCTGAGGGTTGTGGGGAGGAGCGCTGGCGCGGCGGCAGGTTGATCGCCAGAGTTTGCCAGCCCGGTCGCATATCGATCTCGTCTACCTTCCGCCCGTCGACGAACACGGCGAGCCGATTCTGCCACAACACCTGTCCATGAAGCAGCAGGCGGTATGTTCCCCCAGCAGGAACCGGCACACGCAGCACCGTCTCGCGTCCCTCTCCCGGTATCCAGCGCACCGTATTGCCCTGCGCCCAGGACTCGCGCTGAGCCATGCCGCGCACAAGCACCTGCTCGTCGCCGGGAGCGCCAATGTCGATGCGCCAGCTCGGTGTGCGCGGTGGGACGATGAAATGCAATCTGCCATCGGCGATGTGTGTGGGCAGGGGAGTGCTATCCGGCAGGCGTAACTGCCACGCTCGCCCAAGCCAACCGGCAGGCAGAGGCACAGAGAGAGGCATCCCTCGCGCCTCGTCTGCGCTGGCGATGAGCAGGGAGGATACCTGTTCCGGGCGAGTTCTGCGCAGGCGAGGCGGCGCGGTGGCGACGGTCAGTGGCTCGGTGCGTTCGCGGATGCCTGCGCTGTCGCGCCAGCGGATAGTGACGGTTGCCTGGCGAGTTTGCACCCGGGAGGTGAACGGTATCGGTAGACGCACCTCTTTGCGCTCGCCCTCACGCAAGTCGCCGACGCGGAGACGTCTGCCGGAGAACACTACCTCCACGTCTCGGGCGGTTTCGCCGGGCACGTCCAGCGCAGGATGCCACCAGCGCATCTCGCCGTGAGGGGTGCTGGGTGCATGGACGACAGATACGGTGGGTGCATGCGAAGAGGCAGAGGCGTTCCCCAGCCGCACCTCCGCGTTGCGCCCCACCGTCAGCGGGCGCAGGAAGTAGGCTGTTCGTTCCTGCCCATCGCGTCCTCGCCACGAGACCTGCAGGTATACCGTCTTGATGCCCCAATCCGCAAAGGGTTTGACCTCACAGGGAAGCTGCACCTGCTTGCTTTCCGCCGGGGCGAGGCGGACGGTGATCGGCTTCCCTTTCACGCTGGCAATCTTCGCACCTATCTGCAGGGTGACGGTTATCGGCTGGGGTAGCAGGTTTTTCAGCGTGAGAGGCAATTGTAACTGGCTGCCGGGGAAACCCATCCAGCGAGGGGTGGTGACCCGCACCGGCGCGTACACCAGCTGGTAGGCGGAGACATATTGCACAGTGTCTTCAAAGGGCAAGGAGGTCACCTGACGCGGGAGGAAGTGCCTGCCGTCTATGGTCAGGGTGGTCACTTCCGCCAGAGGCAGGTCATGCACCTCCGGTGGGTGCAGACGAACCTGTTGCCCCTGCCAGGTGCGGTTCTCCAGCAGTAAGAAGCAGGTGGTTCCCGCTTCCAGAACGGCACCCATCAGGTCAGGGCTGTCGGGTAGCCTGCCATCGGCGAGGCGGACCACCTTGCCGCATGGCACTCCTGCTGGATCGTCCAGTACCCTCGCCCACCAGCGGGGGTCGTCGGTGAAGATGCCGTTCACCGTGAGCAGCCGGGAGCCGTTGACGGAGGTGAGCACGTCGCGCGGCAAGCCGTCGCTGTAGCGACTGAGCACTTCGCCCGCCGGCAGGCGACTGCGACGGCGTTGCAGGGAAGCATGGAAGTCCCCCCCGCCTTCGGCGAAGCGGGCGATGTCTGTCGGTCGCCATTCCACGCTTTGCCTTTCACCTGCGGGCACGTCGGGAGTGGAGATTTGCACCCAGTCCAGCGCGAGGTTGCAGGCTCGGCTCTCGTCTTTGAAGCGTTGCGGCTCCTTTTCGCGCGGGATCATTGCCTCCGAGAACTGCCACTGCACCTCTGCAACACGCGATGCGCCGATGGCGGAGGCGGGGATACGCACCTCGTAGACGCGCCAGCCGGGTTCCAGCACTACCTCACCAACCCGTTCATTGTTGACGAGAACGCTCATCCGGTGTTGCCACATCACGCTGCCATGCCAGCGCAACAGCAGGTCGGTATTCGGCAAGGCGGGAAGCAGAAGGGTGGTTACCGTACCCGAGCCGGGCGTCCAGCGCACGGTGGCTGATGTGCCTGCACCGTAAGCGCCTGCAGGCAGTTTGCCCCAGTCCTCGCGCCCGCTGAATCCGCTCTGCAACACCCGCTCGTCACCCCAAGTGCCGATGTCTGCCAGAAAGTTGAACCTCCGTCCGGCTGTTTCGGTCTGCGCGGAAGGCGCCACGGACATCGCTTCGCCGGTCCAGTCCACCGAGCACGCCGAGACGATTAGTGTGCGACCGCCCTGTCGAAGCCACCCTTTCAGCACTTCCGCTATGCGCTCTCGCTTGCCGTTCAGCCCGAAGCCCACTCCACCGGAAGGCGCTATCAGCACGCGGTACTGCTGCAGATGCTCTGTGTCTGCCTCACTCTGCAGAAGCACCTCAAAGGGAGCCTGAATCGCCCGAAGAGCCTGCACGGCGTGGTACAGGTCGTTGGGGTCACCGGTGCCGCATTCGAAAATCCAGTCGTTGACCAGCAGGGCGACGGTTGCTTCCGCCTGTGGGCGCGGGTAGGTTAACTGCCAGAGGGTGCTGTACAGCAGGTTCGTCTCGCAGAATCGTTTGCCGCCTTCGAAGCTTGGTTCGAGGTTGGAGCCTTCCCACCACTCGTTCCAGCTGAGGTGCAACACGCCGTCCACGAATCGCATCAGGTTCCCCACCCAGAAGCGGTCGTAGTGGTGTGGTTCGGGGAGGTAGCCGGTGCCTGGTACGCGGATGCCCCAGTCCAAATAGCGGTGCTTCAGGTGGTCAAAGAACACGCCTCCACACTGGCGTGTGACCGCCGCCTGCAGAAAGCGTTCGGCGTCCTGCTCCTGCGGCACACCGAAGATGCCCGCATACGAGTGCGCCCCGCCAAACACACGCGCAAACCGCTCGAAACCGAAGCCCATAAAGGGCGCATAGCCCACGTCGAAAGAGGCACTCAGACCGGGCAAATCGAGCTCCTGCCGAATCAGCTCCTCCAGCTTTTGCCAATCGCGCTGCCACCTCTCGTACTGGTATTCGATGCTTAGCGCGCGCTGGAAGCCGGTACTGTTCACGTCCATGCGGATTTGCTCAAAATCGCTGTAACGGGTGCCCCATTCGCTGTTCAGCTGTTCGATAGTGCGGTATCGCTCCCGGAGCCATTGCTGGAATCCCCGATGGTCTTCCGTGAGCTGCGGTGTGCCATTGCGCGAATAGACCAGCTGGAACGGCTTTCCGCCCAGCCATGTCCACACGGGCGAGCGAGCGTATCGGCGCATCCAGTAAACGGTGTCGCGTTGTTCGCTGACGTTACGCCAGAACTCGCGCATGGCGAAGTTTTCGCCGTCCTGATATAATCCCATAAAGAGGCGATAGCCCAGCGCGTGCACATGCTCAGTGGCTTTCAGCACAGTGGCTTCACGAGGCTCCCCGCCCTCGCCGCGCCAGCCCTGTCCCCAGTAGTCCATGTACAGGTGCGTCATCCCCCAGTCGGCGGCGAGCAGCTGCGAGCGCACGTTGTCTGCCACTTTGCGGCTGTCGTAGTAGCCGTACAGGGGCGTGTTGTGGATGCCGTTGATCCAGTTGCCCCATTCACCGGCGTGCGTGTCCCATTCGTACCAGTAGAAGTACGCCGCCCCCACCAGCGGCAGGGTTTCCGATGCCCGATGTGTGTTGCGTTGCATAATGAAGGCTCCTTGCCGCGTGTCGTTTTCGGGAAAATCGTTCTTGACGAGGGGGTGAACTTCCTGTGGGGGGCGAAACCTGTTGGTGCAGGCTGCCCCCCGAGCAGAAGTGCAATCATAATCCCACGACTTCCCGACGAGAAGCCACTGTACAGACCAGGGGCATGAGTTTGCAGCTGTTGCGCTACCCTATGGGTCTAAGAACCTACCGAACGCGCGTAAAGCGAGTCAGCTCAAACGGTAAACTGATCATCTCCCTGTCTCCCATCCCAAAGCGCAGGGTAACCTTCTCCCTTTCCACATGCAACCAACGCCCTTCTTCTACCTTGTGCTCTTTGCGCAGGCGCGCCTGAAACGCTCGCAGGTCTTCGTTCGGCTTGCTGAGGCACAGATCGTCCGGTGCCACAAACATAGACGACTCCACGCTGCGCGACAGGGCGTCGTACGCCCACCGCTGTTCCATTTGGCGTTCTATGCGTAGCCAGAGTGCAACGTTCGGTGGGACAGGAGGTGGTTCCTGAGCATAAGAGGTCCATGTCGGAAGGTGGTAAAGAAAAGCGACTACGTTGGGATGCATCGGGTCAAGGGCAATCCGGTGTCCTGTTAACGCTCTGCGCCACTCCGGCTGGCTCAGGAAGAGGTGCATCAGTTCGGCGCCTCCACCGTGCCCCAAGTAGAACTGGTGTAGTGTAACCACCTTCGCTGGCGAGCGCGTGGCGTAGTACTGGGCAGCGAACATACTCCACAGTGACAGTGCCCGTTTCTGGTAGGGTGAAAGCTGCATCATCATCTCGCCCAACGCCTGGAGGCTAAAACCGAACCTCCGGTCATCGCCGAACCAGCGCACCAACAACGCCTCTGGAATATCGCACAGCCGATGGTAGTAGCGCGCAGAGCCGACCGCAGGAAACAGTAGGAGGTTGCCCGAGCGCACTGGGCGATATTCCCACATCAGCGGCTGCAGTATCTCTTGCGCCGTACTGCCTCCCCCTTCCTGTAGGTTTGGGTCCATGCTCAGCGGATAGTACTCGGCAATCACGCCTATCCGTACTGCTCGCGACAGGCGATGTAACCTCTCCGCTATCGTCTCCTGAGAGTGGGCGGGAGGAGAGGGGTCTTTGCGCCGTAGTTCCTCACTGGTCAGCAGCTTGCCCACAGTGAACGCTTCCTCCATGCTCAGGGGTGAGGAGACAGGGTTCCACCAGCTCAGCGAGGCTCCTTCACGCAGGTGTGTGTGGTTCCTGTCGAGCCTCCAATAGTCGCTGAAAGCCTGAATGCGGTTATGGAATGGGTCGTAAATCAGCTCTACCCCTACCAGCTGCCGTTCGCCAGCCTCGGCGGGCTCTTCGGGTTCCGCGCCCTCCGCGAGCCATTCACGCGGGGTGGGGGGAGTGGGCGCGGCGACGGCTTGCGCTTCTTGTGTGGAAAAGCGCGACGCAGGCAAAATCACCCGCTCTCCCGCGAACAGAAGGCTCCACTCCTCTGGGGATAGCTTGCCCAACACAATGCGCAGGCGATGGTCATGCATCAGCCAGAAAGTGGGCATTTCCAGCGCCTCTTCCTCGTTACGCGGAGGTTCCTTTCTGATAGGTACGGGCGGACGAACGCCTTGAGCCGCCATCCACTGCGCACGCCTCAGCGCCTCGCCTACCATCCGCTGTGCCAGCTCCACCCGCGCCTTCAGGAACTCCTCCTGTAATCTCTTCTGCGCGGGTGTCTGAAACAGTTCATAGGCGGGCGGCTCGCCCTCTTTGACGGGTATCTGTCGCCAGGCAAGGTCGAAGGTGAAAGCGATTCCCGCCAGCACGTCGGACAGCTGCGTTTCCTGCACATCAATGACTGCTCGCCACTGCGCCACATCACGCGAGACGCGCAGAGACACCCCTGATCTCTGGCTTATCTGGCGTATCGCCTCTGCCAGTGGCCGACCGGATACCGAAACGTTGATACGCCGGGCAAGCCTGCCGTCGCCCTCCCATGCTTTTAAGCGGAAGGGAGCCAGCACATCGGAAGGCTGATCCTGAGCCCAAGCAAGCGGGGACAGTAACCACATTGTGAGCATCATCATTACGCTGAGGACGCCCATCAGGAGCACCTTTTCCCTATGGTTCTCGGCGATTAGAGTATATAAAAACAGATTAGAGCTGGTCAAGACGCATTGGCTAAATGGTTTTCTCGTGAAGAATCTGGTATAGCCTCGTACTGGATGAGGAGGACGAGATGTGAAAACCAAAGGGGTGGTGCGGTGAACGGGGCTGGAGGGCGAACCTCCGCGCGAGCCGAAACAGGTAGCCCCACCCTGCCTCCCCGCAGGCGGGGAGGAGAAGGCTCGGCAGGAGCCTCGCCTTCCAGGGCCGTTCCCTCGCAAACCCTATTCAGCCAGCGAAGGCTGGCTTTGTCTGAAGGGGTGCGGCTTCAGCCGCAAACATACCACGATATATTCTTTGCATCGTAGTGCCATCTCCAGGCGTCTTCCCAATTTCTCGAATTTTTTCGCAAAAAACCGTGTGAAAACGCTTGACACCTCTGGCACAGCGATATACAATACCAGTGTTCTAAAAAACTATAACAATGGTCGTGGGAGCAATGAGTATTCAAGTGGTCGACAGGAACAACCCGCTACCGCGCTATGTGCAGGCGATGCTGATCATCCAGCAGCGTATCCGTTCGGGCAGGTATCGCCCGGGCGAGCGTATCCCCGGCGAGCGCGACCTGGCAAAAGAGCTGCGCATCAGTCAGATGACGATGAACAGAGCACTGGTGGAGCTGGAGAAGGAGGGATGGATACGGCGCGAGCATGGCAGGGGTACCTTTGTGCCAGAGGACTTTTGCCCACCGCCTCCCGAAGTGCTGCAAATTGGCGTGGTAGCGCATATCCCCGCTGAGCACGCTCTGGAAGACTTTTATCTCGGTTCGCTCTTTCGGGGGATGCAACGCGCGATTGTAAACTCCTCCGTCAGTCTGTCCATCCTCGAGGTGCCCGCGCACGAGATTGAGAAAATCCGTGAGGCGCTGCTGGACGGCTTGCTGGTGCTGGACATGCTGGAGCAAAATGTGGAAAAGGTCAACCAGCTCTACCGGGAAGGGTTAAAGATGGTGGTTATCGGTGCTTCCTGGAAGGGGCTGGAAGTGCCCTTCGTGGACAGCGATAACGTTGCCGGAACTCGGGCGGCGCTGGAACATCTTCTCGGTCTGGGGCACCGGCGTATCGGCGGCGTGTTCGCTCTGCCCAACACCTGCAACACTCAGGACCGCCTCCGAACGTTCCGAGAGACCTTGCAGGAACGAGGCATCCAGATAGACGACGCCTTCCTCCTCATGGAAGAGGAGGCAATCTCCATTTCGGAGACCGGTCGCGAGAAGCTGCGGCGGATGCTTCGCTCTTCCGCGCGTCCGACCGCTTTCTTCTGTGGGGGCTACTATCTGGCGCTGGATGTCATGCGTATCGCTCGCGAGGAGGGCTTGCATATACCGGAAGACCTTTCCGTAGTAGGCTTCGACGACCCGGTGTCTGCGGCACTGTTAAGCCCGCCTTTGACCACCGTGCGCCAACCGCTGGATGAGATGGGGCGTTTGGCGACCGAGATACTTCTCGAATGGCTGAAGAACACGGAACCACCCCGCCAGGGCGTCGTGCTACCGACGCATCTGATGGTGCGTCAGTCCACCACGTCGCCGAGCGGTACCTATCACCACCAAACCTAGAGGAGGGTTTACCGATGTATCACCACAGACGCAAGACCGCTTTTACCCTGATTGAGTTGCTGGTGGTTATCGCGATTATCGCGATACTCGCAGCGATTTTGTTCCCGGTGTTTGCCCAGGCTCGCGCCAAGGCACGGCAAACCGTGTGCCTTTCCAACCTGAAGCAGCTGGGCACCGCCACCATGATGTACGCGCAGGACTACGATGAAACCCTGTGGTGGCAGGCTTTTCCCGGTTGCTACACCGACCCGAACACGGGGCAGACGGTCAACCAGTTGTACTTCCCGGACCAGCTCTACCCCTACGTGAAAAACGCAGCCATTTTCAAGGAGCCGGACTTCAACGGGTATCCGTGGCTCGCGTACTGCTGCTTTGCCCCATCGCCCAACGTGGCAAGCCTGGAAGATTACCATCTGGGCTATGGCTACAACGAGTTGCTGATGGGCGGTAGCCTGCGATTCGGCGGCTGGCCTCTGGCAGCGATTAACGAACCCGCCGAAATCGGCGTGCTGGCAGATGGTTACATGCCCTGGAACAGCTACATTGGCTACTACCTGGACGCGGGCGATGGAGTGCAGCGCACCTACTGGCTCAGCAGTGACCAGCAAACATGGTTCTACGGTCCGCCTCGCCACAACAGCGGTGCGAACTTCATGTTTGCGGACGGGCACGCGAAATGGGTGCGAGTCACCTTGACCAAAGAGAGCCCGGTATTCTGGGGCTACTACAAGGTGCGCCTGCATCCGACCGAACCCTGACGGTAAAGGAGAACAACGCGGATGAAGAAGGAGATTTCGCCGGCGGTTGCCGCGATAATCATCGTAGTGTTGGTGGCGGTTATCGCACTGGTGTACTGGCGGAGCACGCGCAATGAGCCGAAGCTCCCGCCTGCGCCACCGTCCGGTCCGATCGAACTACCACCCAGTCAGCGAGGACGTCCGATGCCGGGAGGAGTGCTTTCCAACCCCATTCAGACGGCACCCTCTCCAGGACGTTAGACACAGCAGCTGCAGCCCCTCTTCTTCAAGAGGGGCTTTTTCGTGTCACCCTCCTGACCTGTCAAAATCTTGCAAAACCAGCATCTCCTCTGGTATAATGCTAACTGCCGTTACCCGTCCGTGATACCGCTTTAGATCCTTCTATCCTTGCCGACATCACGGGCGACGTGCACGCTCCAGCGGGAGCGACTCATTACTGGGAAAGGAGGTGAGGTAATGAGCCGTTTAACGCAAGGACGTACCGTCGCGTTCGTGAGCACCTATCCACCTGTTCAATGCGGCATCGCCACTTTCACCAGAGATCTAGCAAACGCAGTAGAACTGTATGGATGGACGCCGCTGGTTATCGCCATCGACAAGGGCGAGGTGGATTATGCCGACCAGCGGGTGGTATGGCGTATCCGCAAGGAGCATGTGGGGGATTATGAACAGGCTGCACAGTTCCTGAACCGACTACAGCCGACCGCGGTCAGCCTGCAGCACGAATACGGTCTGTTTGCCGGGGAGATGGGTGAAGAGGTACTGCGCTTCGTGCGCGCGCTGAGGGTGCCTCTGCTGGTTACCCTGCACACGGTAGACCCGCAACCGCGCGACATTATGAAGCGCATCCTGCGGGAACTCGTGACGCACGCGCAGGGCGTGATGGTGATGTCACACACGGCGATACGGTTGCTCAAGCAGGTGTATCATGTGCCCACCCATCATGTGCGCATGATTCCGCATGGCGCACCAGAGGTGCCTTTCACCAGCACCGACATCGCTAAGAACAGGCTGGGACTGCAGGGCAGAAAGGTGATATCTACCTTCGGGCTGATTAGTCGGGGGAAGGGTATTGAGGATGTTATCGTTGCCATGCAGGACGTTGCACCGCGACACCCGGACGCGCTATACCTTGTGCTTGGTCAAACCCACCCCAACGTGCGGGCTTACGAGGGCGAGAGCTATCGCGAGTCGCTGATGGCGCTGGTAGAGCAGCTGGGGTTGCAGAATCACGTGCGCTTTGTCAACAGCTACCTGACGCAGGAGACGCTGTTGCGTTATCTCGCCGCGACCGATATATACATCACACCCTACCCCAATCCGGGGCAGATTTCCAGCGGCACACTGACTTACGCGCTGGCGTGCGGATGCGCGGTGGTATCCACACCCTATCTATACGCGCAGGAACTGCTTGCGGACGGTAGGGGAGAGCTGGTGCCGTTCCGCAGCCCGAAGGCCATCGCCGAGACGCTCCACAAACTGCTCAGCGACGAAGGCTACCGCGAACAATTGCGCTATCGGGCATACCATTACAGCCGGCACATGACATGGTCGGCGGTTGGGGCACAGTTTAGCCAGTGGCTCAACCGGATAGCGCTGGCATACTACGCGACGAATGTATACTACACAGGGTACTACCTGCCATCAGCGTTCGCGCCGGAGGCGAATATCACGCAGACCAACACCGCACGGGAGCGGGCAACCGATGCGGTTTGACTATCTGTACACCTTGCTCGGTCCGCTGGGGGTGTGGCAGCATGCAAACCTGCGCACTCCCGCCCCCGAGCATGGTTACTCGATAGACGACCAGGCGCGTGCGCTGATTGTGGCGACTCTGGCGAAAGAGCAGATGCCCGCCGCCCTTCATGGTGCCCTGTGCGATCGGTGCATGCGTTACATCCGCAGCGCTTTCTTGCCGAACGGAAGAGTGCGCAACTTCCGTTCGGCGCAGGGCCAATGGCTGGAACCGGTCGGCAGCGATGATGCGCTGGGACGCACGCTATGGAGCCTCTATCTCTGGGCGAGGCATCACCCGTCAGACCTGGGCGCTCGCCACATGATACGGCGCATGGAGCGTGCGATGATGGAGGTACACTCGCCGCGTGCGCTGGCATTCGCCGCTCTGGAGACCAGCAATGTCAACCTGTTGCGCCGCACGCTGGATCAACTGCTAACGGGATATCGCCATTATAGCGACTGGGAGTGGCGGTGGTTCGAGCCGGTGGTGACCTATGAGAACGCGCGCCTGCCTCAAGCACTGTTCGTCGCAGCGTACCGCCTGCACCATACAGAAGGCATTGAGGTCGCACATGCCACACTGCGCTGGCTCATCGGTCACACCTTTGGAGACGGGCATTTCCGCCCTATTGGCAACCATGGCTGGTTCTTCAAAGGGGGAGTGCCCGCCCGCTGGGACCAGCAACCGGTAGACGCAGGCGCGATGGTAGAAGCCTGTACCACCGCTTACCTGCTCTCACAGGAACCGTTCTATCGCGAAAAGGCGCTACTGGCTTACGAATGGTACCTGGGCAAGAACGACCACATGCTCCAGGTGTACGAACCCGAAACTGGCTTCTGTCACGACGCCCTGACGCCACATGGGCTGAATCTGAACGGCGGCGCGGAGTCTGTTCTTTCCTACATGCTGGCGCATCTCACCCTGCAGAAAAACGGGCTTCTGCCACTATAACGGACTCCGACGGCGTCTGCGTGTGTGCCACTACCAGATGGGCGGGTTATGGGGCTTTGTCAGCGGATGCCCATCCAACGGTGGCTGGATGCGCTTCAGGTCTACCCCAAATCGCTCCAGGATGGTCGGTGCAATATCCGTCCGGGTGCCACGTCGGAGGATGCCCTTATCGTTGGTAGCCAGAAACACGTACGGCGCATCAGCGTGGGTTTTCATGCCCTCGTCGAAGCCGTGGTCGGCGGTGACGTAAATCAGCGTCCTATCGTACAGCTTCAGCTCTTTCAGCTTCTGCACGATTCTACCCAGCCACCTGTCGCCGGAGATGAGCGCGTCGTTGTACTCCTTCGAGTTCTCGCCGTACCGGTGCCCCTGATGGTCTACCTCGGCAAAGTGGATGAAGAAGAAGAACCTCTTATCCTTGTAGCGCTCCAGCATCTCCAGCGCCTTCGCGCCGACGGCGTCGTCGCGCATCAGACCGTTGAGGAAAACGTCCATGCTCTGCCGGGCGTTGTAGTAGGGCTTGCCCGGTTCCACCAGATAGCGCACACCGTTTTCGGTGATAATCTTCCCCTGTCGGAGCCGCTGCTGCGCTGGAGCACGTCCCGCGCGTGCCCGTTGCTCAATGGGAGCCGCCAACACCTTGCTCGGCGGGTCGGCGTCCACGTTTCCCTTTTTGCCTATGACTGCTACCGTCGCGATATTGTCCGCGCCGAAATGCTGTTCCAGCCTTTCAAAAACGGTATAGCCTTTGGGGATCGGCTGGTAACGCCCGTTGCTGAACACTCCTGTTTTCTCCGGCTCGTAGCCGGTCAGTATCTGCGTCCACCCCGCTTTGGTGTCGGTGGTGCGCAGGATGTCAATAGCCACCAGTTTGCCTTCGGAAGCCAGCTTCGCCAGGTTGGGCAGCTCCCCACGTTGCAGGCACTCGCGCACATGCTCGCGCTGTGCTCCATCCCAGCCGATGAGAATGATATTGCGCACACCCTGCGCAGATGCATTTTGCCGGCTCTGGGCGGCTGTCAGCACCAGCGCGGCAAGCAGCAAAAGCATGCCCGATATCCAGATGATCCAGCGGCGCATGTTCCACATCTCCTTCCACAGGTTCTTACACTCTTTTCAGACGTCAGGCAGGGCAAGAAGTTCACGCTGGCTTGCGAGAACCCGAACGAAGGCATATAATGAAAGCGGTGAAGCTTGTAGAAAGGAGCTCTCAGAGATGCGTGCGATTGTCAAGACTCGCCCCGAACCCGGCGGCGAGGTGATAGATATTGCCGACCTATCTACTGTCCCCCCTGGACATGTGCTCGTTAAACCTCATGCATGGTCTATCTGCGGCACCGATGTGCATATCTGGCACTGGGATCACTGGGCAGCACACCGTATCCACCCGCCACGTATTCTCGGGCATGAATTCGCCGGTGAAGTGGTTGCCGTTGGCGAGGGCGTGAAGGAGCGCAAAGTGGGCGATTATGTTGCCAGCGAGTCACACATCGTGTGCGGCGTGTGTTACCAGTGTCGGCATGGGCAGGCACACGTGTGCCGCAATACACGCATTCTGGGTGTGGATACCGATGGCGTGTGGGCGGAACTGGTGGTTCTTCCTGAGGCAAACGCCCGTCCTACCCCCGCACAAATTCCGGTGGAGGTGGCGGCGATTCAGGATCCGCTGGGCAATGCGGTGCACGCTGCGCTGGCAGGACCTTTAGAGGGGCTCACGGTGGCGGTGATGGGCTGTGGACCTCTGGGGTTATTTTGTGTGGGCATTGCCAGAGCCTGTCACGCCAGCACCGTCTTCGCGGTGGAAAAGCACCCTTATCGCCTGCAGCTGGCGGAGCAGATGGGCGCAGATGTGTTGCTGGACCCCGCCAAAGACGACGTGGAGAAAGCGGTGATGGCGCAGACGGGTGGTGAGGGTGTGGACGTGGTGCTGGAGATGTCGGGTGCTCCCGCTGCGATCAGGACGAGTTTCCGCATTGCTCGTCCGGGCGGAAGGGTCACCCTAATGGGCATCCCCAGCGACCCGATAGAAATAGACCTTGCTGAAGATGTCATCTTTAAGGGGCTGGAGGTTCAGGGCATCGTCGGGCGACGGCTGTACCAGACATGGGAGCAGATGCAGGATCTGCTGACATCGGGCAGGCTGGATGTACGCCCGGTAATTACCCACACGATGGGCTTCTCAGAAGTGAGCAGGGCTATGGAGCTGATCGATACCGGCAAGTGTGCCAAAGTAATCCTTCGCCCGGATTAGTCGGTCATCGCGGCGATAATCGCGTCGGTGATTTCGGTAGTGGTAGCGGTGCCGCCCAGGTCGCGGGTGAGCACTTTGCCTTCGCTCAGCACGCGATACACGCCCTGACGCACCCGCTCCGCCGCTTCTCGCTCACCCTGGTCCTCCAGCATCATCGCAGCGCAGAAGATGAGTGCAATGGGGTTGGCAAGGTTGCGCCCGGCGATGTCGGGGGCAGAGCCGTGTACCGCCTCGTAGACGACAATGCCCTCTTCACCAACGTTCGCGCTGGGCGTTAGCCCCAAACCTCCTACCAGCCCAGCACACAGGTCGGAAATGATGTCGCCGTACAGGTTTTCCATCACCATCACGTCAAAGCGTTCCGGGCGCGTCACCAGCTGCATGCACGTGTTGTCCACAATCAGCTCCTCATATTCTATCTGCGGATAGTCTCGTGCCACCCGCCGACAACATTCCAGAAACAGCCCGTCACTCAGTTTCATAATATTCGCTTTGTGCACCGCCGTCACTTTCTTGCGCCCATGCTTCACCGCATATTCAAAAGCGAACCGGGCGATACGCAGGCTGGCACGCTCGGTGATAATCTTTAAGCTTTCCACCACCCCGGGCACCACAAGGTGCTCCAGACCGGAGTAAAGGTCCTCGCTGTTTTCGCGAATCACCACCAGGTCTACACCTTCGTAGCGCGTACGCACGCCCGGCAGGTTCCTGGCAGGACGCACGTTGGCAAAGAGGTTCAACCGCTTGCGGAGCATCACATTGGGGCTGCTATATCCTGTGCCGATAGGGGTCGTAATAGGACCTTTGAGTGCAACACGATTTCTCAATACGGAGTTGAACACTTCATCAGGCAAGGGTGTGCCGTACTTGTTCATCACTTCGGTGCCTGCTTCAAACCGCTCCCACTGCACCGGCACGCCGGTCGCCTCCACGACGCGCACCGCCGCCTCCACCACTTCAGGACCGATACCATCTCCAGGGATGAGCGTGACCGTAAGCATCACCGGGGACCTCCTGATTTCGTCGCTAATTGCGCGAAACCACCTTCTGCTCGGGGCGGAAAGGCTGCACCGCTCTACCACCCGCTCGCTCGGTAGCTTTCAGGAGCAGGCTGTCAATCTCCTCCTCCAGCAAGACCAGCCCCGCCTCTAACCGTTGTACCACATCGTCTATCTCCAGAAGCTTCTGCTTCTGCACCAGCGGAACCTGAAGGATGGCGCCAATCGTGTTCGCCAGCACACGGGGATTATTGGGGAGCTCTATCACAAAATGCTTACCGCCTTCGGGGCTGAAAAGCAAACGCACGTACTGTTCCAGACGGTCGGTCGCACGATGTACGATTGGCAGGATGCGGTGCTCACAACCGTCACAGACATCGGGCAGAAGCATCACCTTCGCCACCATAAAAGGTTCAGACTGCGTGATTTGCACAATGCGAAAACGTTGCTCGCCCACTGTCCACAGGTTCATGCTGCCATCGGGCAGATTCTGCAGTGCGGTGATGCGGGCGACAGTACCCCACTGATAGGGTACCGCCGGTCCGCCTACTTCCTTGCCTTCCCGGATGAGCACTACCCCAAACTGCCGGTCTTGCTCCAGTACCATACGCATCATCTGGCGGTAGCGTTCTTCAAAGACATATAGGGGCAAAGGCATCCCCGGAAACAGGACAGCATGCAACGGAAACAGCGGCAACGTTACCAGCGGTTCCATGTAAAAACTCCCCGAAAATGATGTTTCTCGTTTTTGGTGTTTATCACGCATAGAGTGTACCCTGCGCTGTGCACGCAGTGCAAGAGATGCAAGCAAGAAAAAAGCCCTCGCCAGAGGGCTTTTTGCTCAGTTTTATCCTTATTGGCGTCCCCGATGCAGTTCACGCAGCCTTTGCAGCATCGGACCTGCTTCAAGACTGGTCCAGGTCCTTGAACAGAGAAGCAAAGTACTCGGCATACTGGTGTTCTACGGCAGCAAAAGCGAGGTCTATCGCCAGCGTCCACAGTAAGATGATAGCATCATCACGAGGCATCTCCAGCACACGGGCAAAAAAGTCCTTGATAATCTCCTCGTAAGTGGTGCCGGTCTCATGGATTTCGAACCGCTCCCCCGGCAACCTGCCTGCCACCTCCTGCATCTGCAATCTGTCCAGAAACTCGCGCACGTTGGCAGGAGTGGCATGCTCCAGATGGTCGCCGAACTCCCGATAAACCATTTCTTTGAATGTCTGCAGGTCCACGACGTGTCATCCTCTATTTGTATCTCTCTGTGTATTAGAGTATAGCACGTCACTTCACTATTCGCAACGGGAGAGTCTTCGCCAGCGGGGAGCGGTGAGTTTGCGCCAGACATAACCGAAGCGGGTAGACCAGTTGGGTGCGCGGTAAAGGTCCAGCAAACGGATGCCCAGATAATGCAGAGAGGGACGCTTGCACATCTCGAACAGCAGGCGCAAACTGAGTGGCATGGGCAAAAATCGCAGGGTTTCCACGATGTGCTGGGGTACTGGTACTTGCAGATACTTCGCCACATCGTGCAACGCCAGGTGCACCGGGCGCGTGGTGCCGAACTGATAGGCATCTACCACCACATCGTGCCAGGAACGCACCCGCGATACCAGCAGAGCCACGTCCACCAGCCATTTCAAGCCGGAGCCGCAATGATGGTAATAGTAGTGAGCGCACAGGTAGCTCAGGTGGGCAGGCAGATGCAGTACAGGTAGTTCGTCGATGCCTCCTCCGCAAACCGTAGTCACCTTGTCCCAGATACTGCGCCGTGATGGCGGATAGAAGCCGGGCGCGTCCAGATGCGCTTCCAGCCGAAGCATTAACGAACCTTCCCGACGGGTAAAGGAGGTCTCCGCCCGGTATCGCTCGCCGAAATGCTTGCCTGCGATGTCCTCGTCTTCCTCCTGCCAGCCAAGATGCTGCAGGACGGGCTTGAGAATGTTCACGTCCTCAGGATGTACCAGTAGGTCGATGTCCTTCATAAAGCGAACACCCAGATCGGAGTAGACCGTTGCCAGCAGGGCAGAACCCTTCACTGCAGCAAAGCGCACGCCAGCACTTCTCAAAGCAGGCACGATTGGCGCCAGCTGCTGCAGGTAAAGCACGTTGGCGGCGAGCTGAGAGGTGTATTCCGCGTGAAGCATCTCCCGAACGCTATCGGGGGCGTCGTCCGGCAGGAGTGTATACAGCAATCCGGCTACCCCCTGCAACCGGCTCTGTTCGGCAAGCGATCGCCAGTCCGCCTCGTCCAGCGACTGCCAGCGCAGCGGCTCGCCCCGACACCACTGACCTATCACCTCATAAAGCACAGCGCAGGTGGAGTCTCTCAAGTGACCAGAACGTGCCTTTTCGCCCATGCCCTTCCTCCTAAATCTCCCCCGGCTTCACCACGCCGATCTCCTTCCCATCAGGGCGTACGTTCAAACCACCAAAGCGCAGAATGGTCACACCGGAGGCATCTCGCAAAGGGGTACGGACGGTGATGGTGCGGTTCACAAAGTCGATCCGCTCCAGAATACCTATCGCCAGACAATCACCCTCTGCGTTCAGCAACCCCAGCAACAGCTTGACAAAGCGGTGCACCCCCGCTGTGGTGACGTGCGCCACCCGAAAGGTTTCCTCCACGATGACCAGTGCGCGTTCGTCTACCACTTTGTCGGTAATCACGAACAGGTGCTCGGCGGTGCGTTCTGCCCAGAACACGCGCGAACGCAGGGTCTCCTGCAGGAAGTGGATCTCGTTCCATTCCAGCGGTGTGCCCGTATGGAACCATGTGCCCTCGCAGGCAATGTCGGCGAGGGCGAATGTGTGCGTTCGAGCGTCCTGAAAGTACCGGAAAAAACGCATCACCCGCCGCTGCTGACGCATTTCGGGTGACTTGATAACTACGCTCTCCGGCACGGGCAGACGGATAATCTTCAGATTGCGGCGCTCTATCGGACGCAGGATGTGCTCCAGCTCGTCCTTGCGCTGGATAGCAACCACAAACTGGGGGCGCACTGTTTCTACTTTAGCACACTTCAGGCGACGCGCCGCTGCCCCACTGACGAAACCGGTGGTGTCCACAATAATCGACTCTGCTCCCGCTTCCTGAGCTCTGGCTACCATCGCGCGCACGCCGCTCACTGTCTCCAGCATCCGTCCCCGTGGAGTATTGGAGCCGACAAAGTAGATAGCGCGGGGCACCACGGCGTGCAACGTAGGTATCGGCACCTCCACCAGTCCCATGCCGATAGTGGTCGGGGGACCAATCTCCGACTGCCCGACGTCAGCATCTACCACCGCCACACGGATGCCATGAGCGAGCTGGCGGTTCGCCAGCAGCGCGGTGAAAGTGGTCTTTCCCACATCCCGTGCGCCCAGCACCATCACGCGCGCCCGCTGTGCTGCCAGAGTCTGCAGTGCCTGTTCCCACTCAGGGGGCTGTTTTGGCGACTCGATCACCATTCTGGCTCTTATTATACCGAAGATAGGAATGCGATACTCCCTGTTCCACTATATATTAACCGCTTCACCTTTTCGATGCAACCTGTGCAACATGCTGGGAAAGACGCATCCCGTCATGTCCCCCAAATTGGACGGCTCGGCGGGAGCCTCGCCCAAGCACAACGCAATCTTGTATTGCACAAACCTGGGTTCCAACCACTGTTTGGATACAGCGGGATGTTTCCGGTATAATCTCAGCAGCATGCACCTGTGAGGCAGAGCAAGGATGAAGCGGTCTACGTGGCTCGCTCTTATCGGCGCGATGGTGTTACTCGGGGTGGTGCTGGTAATGTGGCGTATCGCAGCGACACCCGTACCGCCTGAAGAGCAAATCGTGCGAAACCGGCTGGAGGAAATCCGTCTGGCCATTGAGGGGCGCGACCTGAACACGCTCATGGAAGCCCTCTCCAGCGATTTCGACGCCTTTGGCTACTCACCCGAGCGCTTGCGCATTGAAATCGCGTCGGCATTCCGCCGCGGCATCCAGCCGCATGTCCGCTATAGCACGCCGGTCATCAACATCATCGGCAAAGAGGCAACGGTGAGTATGCGCGTGGAGGCGTGGTGGGAAGAGCAAGGGCTGGTCAGCCGCCATGAGCCGACCGATATCCAGTTGAAGCTGCGTAAGGAGCCCGCTCGCAAGTGGCTAGTGTTTCCCACCGAAAAATGGCGCGTGGTAGATGTTGAGGGAATAAGCGTCAATGGGATGGAATAACAGGGCAGAATATACGCGGGTGGATTATCAGGTGCACACCTTCCTGTCGCACGATGGACGCGCGACGATGCTGGAACACTGCGCCCGCGCGATGGCTCTGGGGCTGGACGAAATCGGCTTCAGCGAACACAAAGACTTTGACCCCAACGACCCTGTGGTGGAATACTTCGACTATGACCTGTTTATGGATGACATCGTCTACGTGCGCGACCTGTTCCGGGGGCGACTGCGCATCCGTGCCGGCGTAGAGATAGATTATCAGCAGTGGTTCGAGCCCGACGTGCGTGTGTGGCTCAGCCAGTATCCCTTTGACTACGTACTGGGGTGCGTGCATTACGTGGATGCGCGGATGCTGATGACCGATGAATACGTGGAGCGTTTTCCTACCGCTCGCGAGGCATACACCCGCTACTATGAGGAAGTGCTGCACTCGGTGGAAAGCGGTTTGATTGACATCGTGGGGCATCTGGAGTACGCCAAACGGCGTGGTGTGCCTCGCTTTGGCACCTTTGACCCCCAGCCTTATCGTGACCTGCTGTTCACGCTGTTCGACCTGATGGTGGAGAAGGGCACGGTGCTGGAGATAAACACCGCCGGTCTGCGACAGGACGCCCGCGACTTTTACCCCTGCCGACAAACGTTAGAGTGGTACTATGAACGCGGTGGCAGGCTCATCACCTTCGGCTCGGACGCCCACCACCCCGACGAGTTAGCGCACTGCCTACTGGACGCAGTGCGTATGGCGTGGGACATCGGTTTCCGCGAGGTGGCGGTGTTCGAGAAACGACAGATGAGCTTGGTGCCGCTGTGTAAGGGGAGGAAGTAGGCAGAGTGGTTTGTCGCAGTAGATTGATGTTTCCTGCACCCTGTGTTATACTATAGGTACGACACTCCTTCCAAGGAGGTAACCAGAATGAAACGCTTCACTTTGCTACTCCAACGGGGGGGTACTGAGTGCGTTTCTCCTGTGGTTCGCTACGTCCCTCTGCGCCCAGCAAATCGTCACCGCCATCCACGTGCAATGGGACAACAATCTGACCGATAGCCAGCCCATGCAATGTGTGACATCTGGCGAAGTGGCTAATCCGTGCTTTTATTTCCTCGTGGCGTACAAGTTCCCTATCATCAACGTCACTGTCGACCGGGCGGAACTGCAAGAGCTGACGCAGGTGCACTCTACACAACCTATCCGCCAAACCAGTTTCAGCATCCAGAGCGGGCTTCATCCGGGATGCACCCAGCCTCCTGTAAGCGACCTGCAGAACTGGAGCGTGCGTTATTGCGGGATGTTTTCCACGATGAGCACGCAGTTGCACAACTCGCCTTACCGCGTGACGGAGCAGAAGCGTTGCCCTCTCACGCACGCGGGGGTGCTACGGCGAGGAAAGATGGACTACGTGCCTTTGCGCGACGTTTGCCAAGCGGCAGGTGTCCGCCTGCATTGGGACAGCCGCCACAAAATACCCATCCTGTATGCAGACTGGCTGGACGTGAAAAGGATTCTCAAACGGTAACACTGGAGGGAGTGGACGCAGGCTCACCCCGTCTGCCCCACCGTTGCCGGGGCGCGTACCACCAGCACCTCGCAGGGGGCTTTTTGCAACACGGTGGTCAGCAAACCGTTTGCCGCCGCCATGTCGCCCGGCGTGATGCCCAGAATCAGCTGGCTTGCCCTCTCTTGCTCCGCCGCGGTGATAATCCCGCGCGCCAGGTCTCGACAGCGTTCTACACGCTTTTCCACCTTCACCCGGGCGCGGCGAGCCATCTCCTCCAATTCGGTCAGGGTGCGATGCGCCGCTTCTTCCTGTTCAGGCATGGGGGTGGTGAGAGCCAGCTTCTGGGGCACCAGCAGAATGTACACGATGTGCAGCACCGCGTGCTGGTCTTTGGTCATGTGCAGGGCGTGCTGGGCGGCATACGGCGCGTTCATCCCCTCCCAAACAGGCAGCAGCACAATCTTCTCCGAGGGGGCTTCTGCGGTCTCGTAGGCGCTGGGTAGCCCCAGTGAGGCGCGCGCCTGAGACATCGTACAAGCGACGGGCAGTTGCGAACGCACCCCCGGCACCCGACGGAGCACCTCCATCACATGCTCGGGGATGTCGCACAGCACGATGCGTGCGCCATGCTTTCGGATGTACGCCTGCGCATCGGCAAAGGTTTCCGCTCCCTCCTCCGTGCACTCGGTAATGCCCGCACAGTTGATGATAATGCCTGCGGGGTTGCGCTTCAGCAGCAGGTTCGCCGCCGCCTTAATGGTCTGCCAGTGATTTTTGGTCAGCGCACCCAGCAGGTTAACCGTGTCGTTGCGTGCTTCTACAATCATGCCTCATCGCCTCTGCAGAACGTTCTGCACCTTTTATTATACGCCTTTTGTGATAAGAAACGTTTAAGGTTCTCATATCCTCCACAGGCGACCAAAGTCCACTTCTATCTGACATTCACCCAGGTCAAACCGCCATGTTCCCTCGTGCAGGGTCGCCTGTAGGCGGTACTCTCCGTCCTGCAGCTCCATCACTTCCGCCTGCAGGAGGTCGGGGTTTACCAGCACATAATATTGGACTCCTTGCGAGGCGTAGAGTTCCGCTTTCACTACACGGTCTTTCTGTTCGGTAGAAGGTGAGAGCACCTCAAAGATGAGCACAGGCGGTCTGTCCAGATAGGCTTCGGTGGTCACCTCGCCGCATACCACCATGTTATCCGGCTGCAACACCGTATCCTCAGCGATTTTCCAGTCCACTGGCAGCACTGCACGACAGCGTTCGCATCCTTCCAGTGCTTTTTCCAGCTCCGCAGCAATACGCTGTGAGATGCGCTGATGCCGGAAAGAGGGCTGGGGGCTCATGGCGAAGGGGATGCCGTCGATGAGCTCCCAGCGTCCTTCCCACTGCACGTAGTCTGCATAGGTATAGTGGGGCAGGTATTTGGGCACAGCCATCGCTTCTTTCCTCCCGTTACGGCAACGACGGAGGCTGAAAACTCTTCAGCTCCTCCTCGCTCTGGGGCACTTTCAGCTTGCCATCTGCTATCATCTGGCGCAGGGTCTCTATTTTGTCCAGCACCTCTTGGGGCACCAGGTGCTTGGTGTACCGCATCGGGCTGAGACCGACGCCGTTTTCCTTGATGCCCAGGTCGCGCGTGCCCGGCTGGAACGTGCCTTCCGCCACCGACTTGCACACCTCGAACACCGCGTTGTCCACGCTTTTGATCATGCTGGTCAGCACGAAGCCGGGGGCGATATAGTCCTGGTCCGAGTCCACACCGATGGCGAAGTGCCCTTTTCCTCGTTCTTTGGCTGCCTCAATGACGCCCAGCCCGCACTGCCCGGAGGCGTGGTACACGATGTCGGCTCCGCGTTCAAACTGCGACAGGGCGAGTTCCTTGCCTTTGGCGGTGTCCGTCCAGTTACCGGTATATCCGACGAGCACCTTCGCTTTGGGGTTGGTGGTCATCACGCCGGCGCGATAGCCTGCCTCGAACTTTTTAATGAGCGGTATCTCCATGCCCCCCACAAAGCCCACCGTGCCCGTTTGGGTCATTGCGCCCGCCAGTGCACCCACCAGGAAGGAACCTTCGTGCTCACGGAACTTGAGCGACACGCAGTTGGGCAGGTCAGGCGCGTTGCCGTCCACGATGGCGAAAATGACGTTCGGGAATTGCGGAGCGACCTTCTGGAGCGCGTCCTCCATCGCGAAGCCAACAGCGATGACCACGTCGTACTTCTGTTGCGCCAGCAGGCGCAGGTTCTGTTCGTAGTCGGGCAGCTTGGCGGATTCGAGGTAGCGCACCTCTGCGCCCAGCTCCTTTTGCGCACGTTG
Organism: Armatimonadota bacterium; assembly: GCA_026003195.1. Lineage (NCBI taxonomy): Bacteria > Bacillati > Armatimonadota > Armatimonadota bacterium. Next base: position 205,632 of record BPGU01000003.1, on the reverse strand, counting down.
CAAACCGCGCCACGCCGACTCGTTAAACGAACGGTCCCCGATGCCCGCGATGTCTGTGACCATCGCCGCACGGAGCTTTTTCTTCCCTTCCGCCGGAGCCTCCCCCGACGTGGGGGCGGATGGCTTCTTTGCGCACGCGCTCAACAGCACGAGCGCACTTAGCAGAAGCAAGAGATGAACAGGTCTCACGGCACACCTCGTCCCAGTAAGAGTGTCTCCAAATGGTTATTCCGAGCGCAAGCGAAGAATCTCGCCTTGACGACGCTCTGAGATGCTTCGCTAGCGCTCAGCATGACGGCAAAAAGCAACCACATGTCATTCCGAGCGCCTGTGAAGAACCTCAGATGGGGCAAACTGCTACTCCTCAGACTCTTCCTCCTCTTTATCGTCCCTGTCTTCCTGCTGAGTCTGATAGAGAGGTTTGGTACGCGCAATCAGGCGTTGCTGCACCTCCTTTCCCTTCGCCGTGCTGGTCACCGGCAGGTAGCTCACATAGCGAGCGTCTGGCACGTCCTGATCTCGCCAGTGCTCCAGCAACCGCTGCTGCAGGTTTCGCGGCTCGAAGCCCACATAGAGCACCTGATACTGCGCATCACGGAAGCGGTACACCGCCGCACACGCAGGCGCGCGCTTCGCGTTCGCCTCATTCCACTCGATGACCCCTGAGCTCCATCGGGGATCACGCTGCAGCTCATGGCTAATCCACCGGCGAAACATCCCCTTGAGCGATGCTCCCGAAAGCGCGGCGATATATTCCGCGCGATCCATGACATCCGGTGGCAGGCGTAGCCCTACTACCAGCGCACGTCGTAGCGGAGTCTGCTTGCTCTCCTCGCTCTCCATCTCGCTCACTTGTGAATGGCCATCCTCTCGGTGTCTTCGTAAGCTTCCAGCAGCGCTTCGGTAAGGGTCGGGTGGGCGTGAATGGTATGGGTCATCTCCTCGATGGTGCTCTCCAGCTGGATGGCGGTCACCGGCTCGCCGATGAGGTCGGTGGCGTGGGGTCCCACGATATGTACGCCCAGGATCTCACCGTAGCGCGCCTCGGTAACCACTTTAACCAGCCCTTCGCGTTCACCCATCGCCATCGCTTTGCCCAGCCCACGAAAGGCGTATTTACCCACGCGCACCTCGTATCCCTGCTCGCGTGCCTGCTTCTCAGTGAGCCCAACCGAAGCCACTTCCGGCACGGTGTACACGCAGCTGGGCACGGCACGATAGTTCATGCGACGCTCCTGTCCCATTGCGTTGCTCGCCGCCACGATGCCCTCCATCGACGCCACGTGCGCCAGCTGGATGCGTCCTGTCACATCACCGATGGCGTAGATGTCCGGCACACTGGTCTCCATCCTGTCGTTGACGGCGATGCCTTTCTCGTGCGTCTTGATGTTCACCGTTTCCAGCCCCAACCCATCCAGCACCGCGCGGCGACCGACTGCCACCAGCACCACCTCGCACTCGATGCTCTCTTCGCCCTTCTCGGTCTGCACGACGACCTGTTTGATGCCGTTTTTGCCGTGTTTCACCTCTGTCACGCGCGAGTTCAGCAGGAATCGGATGCCCTGCCTTGTCAGACTGCGCTGTAGCTCGGCAGCGATGTCCGCGTCTTCGTTGGGCAGAATCTGGGGCAGAATCTCCACGACCGTCACTTTGGAGCCCAGTCCATTGTAGATGTAGCCGAACTCGCATCCGATCGCCCCGGCACCGATAATCACTATGCGAGGCGGAACCTCTTTCGCCGATACCGCATGGTCGCTCGTCCAGATGCCCTCGCCCTCCAATCCAGGGATGGGCAATCTCACCGGTGCGGAGCCGGTAGCGATCACGATCGCACGGGTGCGAATGGTTTCCGTCGAGCCGTCTGGTTTCAGCACCTCCACCGTGTGGTGTCCGGCGATGCGCCCTGTGCCTTCCATGTGACGGACACCATTCTTTTTGAACAGGCTGGCGATTCCGTTGCGCAGGGTGGAGACCACCTTGTCTTTGTGCGCCATCAGCTTCGCAAAGTCGATGCTCACCTCGCCGGTGCTGATGCCAAATATGTCGGCATGTTTGATCTGTTGATAGCGTTCCACGCCGGCGATCATCGCCTTGGTCGGAATGCATCCCCAATTCAGACAACACCCGCCCAGATACTCTTTCTCCACACACACCACGCGCCCGCCCAGCTGCGCGGCGCGAATAGCCCCCACATATCCGCCCGGTCCTGCACCGATGAACGTGACGTCCACATCAAACGGTTCGGAGCGTCGCATCTGCGGTTGAGCCTCCTGTTGGGGAAGGGATTGGTCCATCTGCGCGGCGCGTTCCAGCAACTGCTCAACTTCAGCAAGAGGCTCTGCCGTCTTCACTGGCGGCTCCATAATGGCAGCATCTCGTACCTCGGGTTGTGGCATGGCTCCTCCTTGCAAACGTGTTCGCCTGTATCAAGTGCCCGGGGCGGGACTCGAACCCGCACGCCTTACGGCCCGGGATTTTAAGTCCCGTGCGTCTACCGATTCCGCCACCCGGGCACATCCTCTCAAAAGTATAGCACGGCTGCAAGCAGAAGACAAGAGTATTCGCCGTGCACCAGGGGGCATTGCAGCCTGGCAAGCATCCTCTTTACCGCTTGCAGGGTATTTGCGTGTCTTTCGCCAAGATTATGGACAAAGAAAAACCCTCTTGACCGAGAGGAGGACGATGGAGCCAACCGTACACGTCACGACGATAGACTACATCATTATTGTCGCCTATCTGGTTTTTGCTCTGGTGGTGGGCGCGCTGCTCGGCAGGCGAGCTTCTCAAAGTATGGCAGAATACTTTGCGGCAGGGCGTACCCTGCCCTGGTGGGTCGCTGGCACAAGCATGGTCGCTACCACTTTTGCGGCGGATACACCACTGGCGGTCTCCGGGCTGGTGCGCAAGCAGGGAGTGGCAGGAAACTGGTTTTGGTGGAACGGTGTGTTCGCGAACATGCTGGGTACGTTCGTGTTTGCCCCACTCTGGAGGCGAAGCGGCGTGCTGACTGACCTGGAGTTTATCCAGATACGCTACGACGGCAAGGCAGCGCACTTCCTGCGCGGTTTCCGCGTGCTCTACTCCTCTCTCATTTACAACTCTATCGTGATGGGCTGGGTGATTTTGGGCGCGTCCAAGATTGTGCGGGCGACCTTTGGCTGGGAGCCGTGGGAGGCGCTGGGCATACTGATTATCATCGCCTTTATCTACACGCTGAGCGCGGGGTTGTGGGGCGTGGTGATGACCGACCTGCTGCAGTTCATTCTGGCGGTAACCGGGGCAGTCTGGCTGGGCATCGCTGCGCTGAACGCGGCGGGAGGCAGTACCGGCTTGGTCAACCAGCTGGCGGAGCGCGGATTGCTGGAACGACTGGCTATTGTGCCCACCCCCGAGATGCGTGAGCTGTGGATTGCTTTCCTGACGTACGTGTTACTGCAGTGGTGGTCGGTGGGGCGTCCTGATGGAGAGGGCTACATCGCGCAGCGGGTACTCTCTACTCGCGATGAGAAACACGCCACGCTCGCTTTTCTCTGGTTTGCCTTCGCACACTATGTGATACGTCCCTGGTGGTGGTTGCTGGTGGGGCTGGCGTCGTTGCTGCTCATTCCCAAAGCGATCCCCTCCCAGCTGGGCGGCGATGAAGCAGCTTACCCGATGCTGATGGGCAGGTTACTGCCTGCAGGCGTGCTGGGCATCATGGTGGCGTCCCTGCTAGCCGCGTTCATGAGCACGATGGACACGCATATGAACTGGGCAGCGAGCTATCTGACCAACGACTTCTATCGCGCCTATATCCGCAAAAACGCTCCCGACAGGCACTACGTGCTGATAGGCAGGGTAGCTACCACTTTCATTCTCGCGCTGGGGGTGGGGGTCTCGCTAATTACGGAGGACATCAGTAAGGCGTGGATGTTGCTGGCGGGGTTGAACGCAGGTATCGGCACGGTGTCGGTGTTGCGCTGGTTGTGGTGGCGGGTGAGCGCGTGGAGCGAGCTGGGCGCAATGCTCACCGCACTGGTGGTGAACTCGGTCATCTATGCGCTTGGCTGGCTGAAGGTCGCACCGTTTGACATGCTCATCGAGACCGCGGGCTTTCCCTACCGCCTGATGATTATCGTGGGCGCCACGCAGGTAGCCTGGCTGCTGATCACTTTCCTTACGCCCCCCGTCTCGCGTGGGAAGCTGATGGAGTTCTACCGCCGGGTGCGTCCGCCCGGCTGGTGGGCAAACATCGCGCAAGAAGCAGGCGTGGCTCCTTTGCGCATCGGCTGGGGATGGCTGTTTGGCTGGGTCGGCGGGGGTACTGCTCATCTACGGCGGTCTGTTCGCACTGGGTGGACTGTTGCTGTGGCAGAAGGCATGGCTTACCGGAGGCGTCATCTCCTGCCTGGTGGGCGTTGTGGGCGTGAGGCTGGGGCTGCAAGCAGTCTCTCAACAGTGTGCGCATGACAGCATGGGCTAAGCAGCGCTGTTGCCTGTTGTATTTGCTATTGCATTCCTTGCGGAGATGTGGTATAATTCAAAAACAATCAATTTGTCCCCGAAAGGAGGTGCAAAGGTGAATCCGCGAGGATTTGCTGTGTTTACCATGACGTGGGTGATAGGTATGGTGTTGTTCAGCACCGCTCACGCCGTGACCTTTACGGATGTCGACACTTACGGCATCCAGTACAGTGCTTCTGTGACGCCAGTCTCTGGTAATCTCTATGACGTCTCTGTAACCATCAACACCACAGGCTACACAGGAACGCAGAATGCCTGGCTGGACTGGTTCAACCTGAAGGTTTCCCCGCAAAACCCGGCGAGTGTAAGCAACCTCAGCTTGCCCACCGGCTGGTCACACGCCAGTACAAGTCCTCAGGCGGGCAAGGTACAGTTTGAATCCACAACCGTTAACGCGCCCCCAGAATCCAGCGACATCGCCATTCCCGTAGTGGGGACAAAGCCTGTCGTCACCCTTTCTTACCGGGTGGACTTGACGGGGACGAGTCTGAAGATGGATGTGTGGCCCTATCAGGCACGCTATTTGTTCGCAACAAGCAATCCCCGAAATCCATACACCCAGACCATCGTCAGCCGCCAACTGCGCCCCCAGGGTGCTGTGATCCCTGAGCCGATGACCTTACTGCTGTTCGGCATGGGATTGGCGGTGCCTCTGATAGCACATCGGCGTAAGTAGTTGCCTGAAGCCTGGCACACGTCCCTCTCTCCTGCGGGCAGGAGAGGGGGTATTTTGTGGTGACTTGCCCTTCTGAGGGGAAGAGGTTGCGGGCGACATCCTCTGTGGTGTGCGCCCTGCGCAGGAACTTTACCTGCACCGGCGAACCCAGTAGTATGAAGCATCTGGTTCTGCTAGGGATGGCAGCGGCTCTCAGTGGCCTCTTGTGGACCGCATTCGCCGGGGGACAGCGTGCGCCGCAGAAAGATATCCGCCGGTTTGTGCGGGTGTATATCTCACCCTCGTCGGCAGACGCTCTGGTGCAGCCTGCTCGTCCGGGGTCACGAATCGTTTTCAGCTTCGGTGGAGCAAAGCCGGACTGGTTTCCGTCCCTACGGCTGCTGGGTTTCTCCGTGTGGCAATATGACACTGACCACCTTGCCAGCAACGAAACCGCGCCCGGGCAGTGGGACTGGACAGCTGCCGAAGAGGTGTATGAACAAGCTACTCAAGAAGGGTTTCTGTTCGCCCTCTTTCCGCACTACGCCTTCCCCGCCAGATGGTACATCGAGAAGGAGCAACCCGCACTGACCCGCTGCGTGGAGCACGGCGAGGAGATCCCTGCCCTTTCGCCGTGGGAACCCCGTTTCTCCACCTGGCTGGACAGACAGTGGTCGGCGCTGGCGAAGCAGTTTGGTGGAAAGACACCTCGCGTGCACGCTCTGGTACTGGGTATTCACGGAGACTACGGCGAGGCAGGGCTGTTCTCTGGGGCGCGCATGGCATCCCGGGAACAGCGTGAAGACTGGGAGCGACGCTTCGGCAAAGCGCACAATCACAAAGGCTTCTGGTGTGGCGACGATCAGGCTCGCGCCAGCTTCCGGCGGGCGATGCTGCGCAAATATGGTAACCTGAACACGCTGAACCGGGCATGGGGCACGCAGTTTGCCAAAGAGGAAGAGATACGCTATCCACAGTCTCCTGCGGAAGGCAGGCGATGGTGGCTGGATTTTGTGCAGTGGTACCAGAATGGAGTAACCTATCTCACCGACGTCGTCTGTCGTCTCGCGCAGCGCTATTTCCCGAACACGTTACGCATCCTGCCCATCGGCTTCCCGGACGAGGACGTGCGCTACGGAGCGGACCTCTCTGCGCTGGTGAAGGTCGCGGCGCGTCATGGGGTGGCGGTGCGTTCTACCCATGCTGGTTATCTGCCGCTCGCCGAGAACGAAAGCTTCCTGCTGGCGCGAATCGCCTCTGCCTGCCGTTTCTATGGGACGCCCCTGTGGTTGGAGGCTCCGGGTACGCTGAACGCTCAGCGCCAGACGGAAGCGCTCTTTGAAGCCGTTGCACAGGGCGCGTCTGGCTTCTTTGACTGGGCGGTAAACCCTACCACGAACAGGTGGGTGTATGAGCAGAACTTGCGCTACCTCACTGTGGGGCAGCCTGTGGTGGATGTCGCCATGTTCTTTCCGTCTACTGCAGTGCGTCTGGCGGACGTCGGCGAGGCGCCCACCATGCGACAGGGGTGTGCGAGGGCACGTGACCTCTTTGCCTTTGACATTGTAGACGAACGCATGATTCGCGATGGCGCTCTGCAGCGGTACCGTCTGCTGGTCTTCTGGGAAGGCACGGTGGTGGAACAGGATGTGCTGGACAAAATCGTGGAGTGGGTGCAAGCGGGCGGGGTCGTTGTCGCCTATGACTTCGGGAAGGTGACCAATGTGGAAGGGGACGGTTCCTCCTGGCGCACCCTGTTCGGCTATGCGGGCAAGCTGCAGATGCTGCAGCCCACCTTCCGGGGAGAAGTGCCCGCTGGCGGCTACACTCTGCGGATGGAGGACCCTATGACCGCAGAGTTTGTGCAGGGCACGTGGTCGCCCCCCGAAAAGGAAGGCGAATATGCCTGGCGATGGACGGGAGTGAACGCTCAACTGAGGTTGTTGCTGAAACCTGCGCAGACATACAGTCTAACCATTCGCGCCTTTCTACCGCGTGAAGAGGCGTCTGTGCGCTACGAGGTGCGCTTCGGACAGAGCCTGCTTGGTTATCTGGATAGCGCTGGGGAGACGGTGTACAAGTTCGTCATCCCTGCCGAGTGGACCAGGGCAGACAGTAGCGCACTGCTCACCATCCGTGCCGCACCGCGAGGCGAGGCGAAACCGGCAAAGGGTGTGCGCGTGGCGGAGGTCAAACTGACCGCCGTGGACAGCTCCGAGCCTCCGCTGGAGGGTGCCCCTCAGGGGCGCTATCTCTACCAGATAGACCAGCAGGCGCTGGCTACCCGCTGGACACAGAAGCTGGGCAAGGGGCTATGCGTATTCGTCCCCGTGCGACGGGCAAAGGACGGTGTCACTGCTTACGTGGAGGTGCTGCGCCGACTGGTGTATCGGCTCTCGGACATCTCGGCAACACATCGCAACGCCCCGCTGGTGGATGATACCGAAGATGGCGTCTTCACGACACTGCAGACCGACCGCATCCTCTTCTACAACAGCACCTCTCAGCCCGTTACTCGCGAAGGGAGCCTGACTGCCGGAATGTTCAGTGCCTTTCCGCAGATTCGCAGCGCACCTTCGGGCACTTTCCGTGTGCAGATACCGCCAGGAGGCATCGCCTTCCTTCCCTTCACCGAGCAGCCCCAGGAGCTGCTGCTGCCCTGTGAACGTTTTACCGACCTGCGCGGCAACGCAAAGCGCGCCCTGCCAGAGTGCCATCCCGGCGAGGGTGAAACCTGTGTCTGGTTGCCAGCAGGCAAGTCCATCCGCACCCGCTTCCCCATCGAGGTGCCCGGCAAGTACGTGTTCTTCGTGCGGTGCGTGGCGGAAGGCAATCTGGTGGCTCCGCGCGTGGTGCTGAATGGGAAGCCTCTCCGGTTGGAGAATGCCACCGGCAGAGAGGGCATGGATGTGTTGCGGACGGAAGCGGCAACGCTGACGAAAGGCACGCACGCGCTGGAGATTCAGGCGCCTGCGAACACCGCCTGCGCCGCCGACTTTGTGATCCTGACGAACGACAAGAGCATCGCCGGCTACCGTTTCGGATGGAAATAGGCGGGCTTATGCTCTCTTCCACGCTCGTGCCAGGTAGAACTCCGGCTCATCGAGCACTTCCACGTCCACCCAGCCGAGGCGTGTGAGCAGCTCATGCATTTTCGCTGCGGTAGGCACGCGGTCCTCAGCGACAGGGTGACACTGGGCGTGCAAGCGGTTCACCGCCTCCCGACCGATAGGATGTGAGATGACCAGCAGCCCACCCGGTACCAGCACGCGCCATGCCTCGCGCAGAGCACGTTCCTTGTGCTCAAAATGCGGAAAAACAGCGTTACATAGCACGCGGTCAAATGCTTCGTGCCTGATGCCCAACCGGTGCATATCCGCCAGCAGGAAGTAGACGTTCAGAGGAAAGCCCTTTTGAAACGCCTGGCGGAGCATCTCCCGTGAGATGTCTATCGCCACCACGATACCCCTCTGACCGATCGCTCGCAGGATATGAGGGATGAGTACGCCGGTGCCGGTTCCCACGTCCAGCACAGATTGCCCCTCTCGAAGGCATGACAGCGCAGCCACTCGAGCCAGACGCTCCGAGATGTCCGGGCGTTCCTCCGCATCCCAGGTTGCTGCCAACCTGTCGAAGAACTTCTGTTTGCTCAACGCGCTCCTCCTCCAGAACGACGTTTGGGTGATAGAGCAACCGCTACCAGCAGCATTGCAGTGGAAACCAGCACGATCATCGCCCCGCTGGGCAGGTTGAAAAGAACAGAAAGTGCAAGCCCTGTCCACCCTGCCAGTACCGCGAACAGCACCGAAAGCAGGAACAGTCGGCTCAGGCGATAGGTGAGCTGGTACGCTGTGGCAGCAGGGTTAATGACCATACTGAAAACCAGTAGCCCGCCGATGGCGCTGAGCGAAGCGGTAATCGCAACGCCACTGCATATCAGAACGCCGTAAAACAGGGCGGTCGCGGGCAAGCCCGACGCAGCAGCCAGTTCACGATGGAAGAGAACCGCCTGTAACTCCTTGAAAAAGAGCAGTACCAGCAGGGCGAGAACGCCCGCCGTGATTGCTAACAGCCACAGGTTCTCGCGGCTAACCGTCAGTACATTTCCCCACAGCCAGCCCAGAGCCTCGCTTTTCGGACCGGGCAACAGGGCGAGGAGCAGGAACGCCAGCGCGATAGACGCCGAGAACACCACGCCGATTGCTGTGTCCGGGCTGAGATTGCCCTTGTCTGCCAGCGGTCCCAGAACACCTGCCGCCAGAAGACTGGTCACCAGTGAACTGCTGAGGGGAGATACTCCCAGATGCAATCCCACCAGCGCACCCGCAAACGCCGCATGCGAAATGCATACCCCGATAAACGACAAGCGCATGGTGACGATGAGCACGCCGATGAGCGAGCAAGCCACTCCCGACAGCACCGTTGCCAGCAGGGCACGCTGCATGAAGCCCTCACTCCACAGAGAGAACCACATCACACGAACTCCTGCTCCACCCGTTTCCACAACAGAGACGCGGGCATCTCCCCCAGTATTTCGCCCCCTTCCATGAGCACCACGCGGTCGCACAACCGGGCGAGGAAGGGCGCATCATGCGAAACGACGATAGTGGTGAGCGCATTTGCCTCATGTACCTCCCGGATAAGCCTTGCCAGCTCGCGCACAAACTGCCAGTCCACCGAGTTCGTCGGCTCATCCATCAACAGAAGTCGGGGAGACTGCGCCAGCGCACGTGCCAGCAGCACCCTTTGCTGTTCTCCTCCGGAAAGGTGTCCGAAAGGCTTGTCGGCGAGGTGTGCGACACCCATCGCCTGCAGGGCGTGATGCGCCGCTTCCCGGTGCTGCCGCGAGGGAAGCCTTCCCCAGCCGATGCGGGCATACTGTCCCATCATCACCACATCACGCGCGGATACAGGCGCACCCGCATCCACCCGCAGTATCTGCGGTACATAGCCCATCTGCTGGCGCAAGCGCAGCAGGTGCTTCTTCTGCACGGGCACGCCGTCTACGAACACCTCTCCGCTCTGCACAGGCACCAGCCCCAGCAAGGTCCGCAGCAGGGTCGATTTGCCCGCGCCGTTGTGTCCGAATAGCCCTAACAACTCACCCTGCGCCACCTGTAGAGATACTCCGCGCAACGCAGGTGTTTTGCCGTAGGACACCCAGACCTGGCGCAGCTCGCAAGCAGCCTGTTTCATGTCTCTCAAAGGTGATGCAGCTTGGGTTTAAAGGGGAGGTTGCTTCGCTCCTTCGTCGTTCGCCATGGCACCATTTGTGGTGGCGAGGCATGCTCCTGCCGAAGCCATCCCTCCACGAATCTTATTGTTTCGCCCTTTTCTGCGCTTGTACTGCCTCGATGATGCGTCGTACGTTCTCGCGCAGACAACTCTCCCAGCTGGAAGTGTTCGGGAAACCGCCGGGAAAGTTGCTGAGCATCACATGCTGTGCGCCCAGTTCGCGTGCCAGCTCCCGCCCTGTGTTTGCTCCGCTCTGCAGGTTGTCAATGACCAGACGCACGCCCGCTCCCCTTGCGGATGCGGTCACCCGCTGCCATTCAGCGGGGGTGAGGTCTTCCGCTCGTCCGTAGGTTGCGACCACCTTCAGCTCCATCCACCGCAACAACGGTTCCAGCATCTCGGAGCCCACTACGGGCGTATTCGCGACACCCGCTTGTTTCAGGCGGGTTTTGAGCTCGGTATCCACCCTGCTTGCACGCAGGCGCAGCTGCTTGAGATTGCGCTGGTAGACTGCCCTGCCTGCGGGGTCTATCTGGCTGAGGATGCCTGCTACCTTCTCCGCCGCCTGGGCGTAAGTGCCTGGCACCAGCCCGTTGCCCTGCACCGTAATGCGATACACCCGCACCTGCTTCCCCGCAACCTCACCGATGCGGTCTACAAATCGCTCAAACTGGTGCGCGAACAGCACGCCGGAGCGGCTGATCGTGGCGACATCGCCGGGGCGCAGGTCGAAATGTCCCGGACAGGATGCTGGCGGAATCAGCACACTGACCTGCACCCGTTGTCCACCGATGTCGCCCAGCACGCTCGCCAGCAGGCTGGTGGTTGCCACCACGCGCAGAGACTCGGCGGGCGCAGCTGCCGCCACACCAAGCCACAGGACGAGCGCTATCGAGAGGCTCCGCCTGCTCATGGATTGCCCTCATAGGTGATGTCCCAGTAGTAGCGCATGACGTTCTCCGGCACGGTCACCAGCGGCGCGCCGTTCACCGTGAGAGGATTACCCTGATCGTCGGCGCGTTCGGTATTGCTGTGGTAAACGTCGGGCTTCAGCCAGCGCACATGTCCATCGCCGAACAACAGGTTGGAGCCGCCTCCGTGAATGCGCGTGACCGCCCAGAAGCAGGTGGCTCCACCCGCGAATAGCCCTGTAGGTCCCACGGGCGGACCGGCGTTGCATCGATCCCACTCCACGACCAGGATTTTGTTTGCTGGCTGCACGACCGCCGCCATGCTGCGCTCTGGGAAGCCAGCCACGTACGGATCCCTGTTGCCGATATTATAACCCTGCCCGTAGTACCAGGGCAAATGCCTTCGGCTGGGGCAGTAGTTTATCTCGACGGTCTTGATATAGGGTTGCAGACGGCTCTTCCACTGGTAGGTGGGTGGGTATACCTCGTCGTAGTCGGCGGTGTACATGGCGAATGCCAGCCCCAGCTGCTTGAGGTTGCTCTGGCAGGTGGCAGCGCGCGCCTTTTCCCGTGCCTGTGCGAAGACGGGGAAAAGTATCGCCGCCAGTATCGCGATGATAGCGATAACCACAAGCAGCTCAATGAGTGTGAAACCGTACGGTTGTAACCTCTTTTTTAAAATCGTGCTACGATTTGGCACAAAAAGAAAGTCGCTTTCAGACGAGCGACTTGCCGGTGGTAGTGCACACGAGCTTGCCATGTTTGACTCCTTTCATGCTGATGAGTTTGTCCGCGATGGCTCTGACCTGTGCAGCGGAGCCGCGCACCACCACGACCTCCATGCAGTTGTGCTCATCCAGATGCACGTGCGTCGTGCAGACCACCGCATCCACCGTCTGGTGTTGCAACCGGGTCATCTTGCGCGACAGTTCTCGCGCCTCGTGGTCATAGACAATGGTGACAGTGCCGACCACCTCGCCGGCGTCGCTTTCCCACTCGCTCTCCACGAGTGCGTCGCGCATGAGGTCGCGCAACGCCTCCGACCGGTTGGGATACCCCTTCGCCTCTATCAGGCGGTCGAAGGCGTCCACCAGTTCTGCGGGTATAGACACTCCGAACCGCTTCAGCTTCGCCATCGCGTAACACCTTTACGTACAGTGTAACACAACCGGTTCTATTTGTCAAATCTAATGGCTAGAGCAGTCTTTCATGGTGTGCGATCACCTTCTCGAACGCCTGGGCGATTTGCTCTACCAGTCCTTCTGCCGGTTCGATAATCGGGCGAATATGCAGGATGTTGCCCGCTACCTTTTCCGCCTGCGGGAAGTCGCCATCCTTGTAGCCCTCGAACGGCGGTAGTCCGAAAAACTCACCACCAAGTGGTCCCCTGCCACGCCCCCACAGGTCGAACCCTTTGCGGAAAATGGTCTTCTGGTGTTCCAGATTTCTGCCATACAGGGACACCGGCACGCCCTCCGCCTTCAACGCCTCGACGAACCGCCCGGCAGGTAAGCCGTGCAGCTGCTCCGGATGGTATACCAGCGGGTGCCCGGCGTAGAACCCGGCGGGCTTGGCTTTGGGATAGGAGCACACTGGCTCGATACCGGGCATTGCTTGCAGAGCCGCGAACACCTTCTGACGAAACTCGGCGCTTTTGGCGTTGCGATAGTCCAGCGACTGCATGGTCACCCGCGCGATAGCCAACGCCAGAGGATGCGCCCGCCACTTCTGCCCTAGCACCTGCGAGTCCAGCTCGCGGTACTCGGGTAGAGTGAGTTCCTCCGTAATGCCGAAGCGGTGCAGGTGGCAGTGCACCAGCATGCGCTCATAGTACTCGCGGTTGTTGGTGGTCACCAGTCCTCCCTCTCCACCGCATATCGGTTTGCCGTAGGGAGGTGAACCCTGCAGGCTGAAGCAGGTGATGTCGGAGATATTGCCTACCTTGACACCGTCCCACTCTGCACCGTGCGCATGGGCGGCGTCTTCGAGAATCGGGATGCCGTGTCGGGCGCTGATGTCTCGCAGGGCGTCCATCTCACACACGTTGCCGAACAGATGGATAGGCACAATCGCCTTCGTGCGCGGAGTAATCCTCTTCTCTACGTCGTCTGGGTCCATTAGCAGCGTATGTGGGTCGATATCACAGAAAACGGGACGTGCACCCATGTGTAAGGCTCCCCCATAGGTGCCGATATAGCCTAACGTGGGGGTGATCAACTCGTCGCCAGGTCCGACCTGGAGTGCGAAGAACGCGCTGGCGAGAGCTGTGGAGCCGTGGTTCACCGAGAGGCAGTACTGTGCTCCTACGTATTGCCGGAACTCCTCTTCGAACCGTTTGGGAGGACCGGTGCCCGAACCGGAGAGGAAATCGGCGTCAATCAGTTCGCAAACGGCGCGTTTCATCTCCTCTTTAGGAGACTGCCACAGTTCCAGCACGGGCACGGAGACAGCGGGGTTTCCCCCAAAAAGGGCAAGTTGGTCGCTCATCGGACATCCCTCCAGCGATCTGTGTTGGTATATGCACTTCGCGCTGTGACAAGGGTTGTCCTCTGAGAGCAGATTGCCAGGGATTGCGGTTCCCCCTTCCCTCGCAGGGAAGGGGGTTAGATTCGGATACCATCGGCTCGTCGGGAGCTCGTCCTCCACAGGGTAAAAGGCAAGAATGATGCTTGACGCACTACTAAGCAGCGATGGGGGGTGCTTCCTCCATATATGCATTCGGTAAGCCGACCTTGCTGATAACCTCCTGCAAGGTAGTCACGCCAGACAGTGCCTTTTGCAAGGCGTCCTCCTGCATGGTCACCATGCCGTCACGGAGGGCTTCGGCGAGGATGCGCTGCGCCTCGGCGCGCTGCAGGATGAGCTGGCGTATCGGCTCGTTGACGATAAGCACCTCATGCACCGCAGTACGACCGCTGTATCCTCGCTGCAAGCAGACGTGACAACCCTTCGCACGATACACGTGCATCCCACCGCCTCTTAGTAAGGCGCGTTCCTCGGGAGAGGGAATGTCCTGATAGCGACAGGAAGTGCATAGCTGGCGCAACAACCTCTGCCCGACGACCCCGATGAGCGAGGAGCTGATCAGGAAAGGCTCCACTCCCATGTCGATAAGGCGAGGTACCGCGGAGGCGGCGTCATTGGTGTGCAGGGTGGAAAGTACCAGATGCCCGGTGAGGGAGGCGCGACACGCTATCTCAGCGGTTTCCCTGTCACGGATCTCGCCCACCAGCACCACGTCGGGGTCTTGCCTCAAGATAGAGCGCAGCTGGGTGGCGAAGGTCAAACCCACTTTTTCGTTCACGTTAGACTGACTAATCTCTTCTATTTCGTACTCGATGGGGTCTTCGCAGGTCATGATGTTAATCTCTGGGCGTGAGATTTCACGCAGAGTAGCGTACAGGGTGGTGGTCTTGCCTGACCCGGTGGGACCGGTAATCAGTATCATCCCGTAGGGCTGACTGATCAGCGAGCGGAAGCGTCGCAGGTTGACTTCGGAGAAGCCCAGCGCGTCTAGGCGGTATTGCACCTGGCTGTTGTTGAGCAGGCGCAGCACCACGCGCTCGCCATGCTGGTTTGGCAGCGTGGAGACACGCACGTCGATACGTCGGGCTTCTACCTGAAAAGAGAACCTGCCGTCCTGGGGCAACCGCCTTTCGGTGAGATTCAGGTCAGCCAGCACCTTGACTCGTGCAATGACCGCCTGCATCATCGACAAAGGAATCTGGCGCACTTCCACGAGGTCTCCGTCAATGCGGTAGCGCAGACGCAGCCCCTTGCGCTTGGGTTCGAAATGGATATCACTCGCGCCCATCCTGACCGCCTGCAGCAGGATCTCATTGACCAGACGCACCACAGGAGCCTGTTGCACCAGCTGCTCTACGTGGTCGATCTCTTCAAGCGTATCCTCTTCCGGTTGCAGCAGTTGCAAACTTTCCTCTTGCGCTGCGAGCTGGTCATCATGCACCGTATCGCTGGCGTAGAAAAGGTCTATTGCCTGCTGAAGCACCTCTGGAGCAGTGTAAACAGGTTTGATGTAGCACCCTGTAATGCGCTGCAGGTCATCGCGCGCCACAATGTCCACCGGGTTCAGCATGGCAACCACAAGGCGGTGCTTGTCCTTGCGCAGCGGCAACACGCGCAGGCGTCGCGCCAGGTAGGCAGGTATCAGGTTACGTACCTCCTGGGGGATGCTGTTGAGGTTTACGCGCTCGTACTCCACGCCGAACTGGAATGCCTGCGCTTGCGCCAGCTGCTCGCTGTGGATATACCCAAGCCGAATCAATACTTCGCCCAGTAACTCTCGGGTGCTCTGTTGACGCTGAAGAGCCTCTTCCAGCTGTTCCTGGGTGATATACCCCATCTGCAGTAAGATTTCACCAATCCGCAAGCGTGCTTTGTGCATCGTACCGACCTCCGCCACAATTATCGGTAGCCAGCGACAGTTCGCTTAGCGCCATCTTACTACCCCTTTGCCTTCTGCGATATAATGTGAGTAGGCAACTTTGGAGAGAAGGAGGGTGCTGAAGATGGCAGCCAAACGTATCTTGATGCTGGTCGGCGATTACGTGGAAGACTACGAGGTGATGGTTCCGTTTCAGGCTTTGCTGATGGTCGGGCATCACGTGCACGCGGTATGCCCTGGCAAGAAGGCGGGCGACAAGGTGCGTACCGCGGTACACGACTTCGAGGGTGACCAGACCTACAGCGAGAAACCCGGACACAACTTCACTCTGAACCACACTTTCGACGACGTGAAGGCTGAGGAGTACGATGCGCTGGTCATCCCGGGAGGACGCGCGCCAGAGTATATCCGCCTCAATCCGCGCGTGATCAACATCGTTAAACACTTCGCTGAGGCAGGCAAGCCCATCGCCGCGATCTGTCACGGGGCGCAGCTGCTTGCCGCAGCGGGCGCGCTGAGGGGCAAAAAGGCATCTGCCTATCCAGCAGTGGGACCTGAGGTCAACGCCGCGGGCGGTGAATACGTGGACATTCCGGTGGACAAGGCGGTGGTGGATGGTAACCTGGTGACCGCGCCCGCCTGGCCCGCCCACCCCGACTGGCTGGCGAAGTTCCTGCAGGTGCTCGGCACGAAGATCGAGCCGTAGCCGAAGCAGGCAAACCGGTTTGCTCATTTGCAGTGCAGCCGAGGGTACGAGAGCGACCCTCGGCAGGAATATTCCTGTTTGTGCAGAATCACCGCCCCATGAAAGGGTCGGTCTGGTGGATGCTGGGTCTGTGGGCTGCTGCAGGATGGGGTGCCCCACTGGAGGGTGTCCGTGCGCTGGAACTGCGTCCCTCTGTGCCGGTGGTGCTGGTAGCGGAAGAGCAACCGGTTCCGGTCGCCTTTCTGGTACTCAATCCCGAGAAGCAATCGGTAGAGGCACAGATTGCCTTCACCTGCGATGGCGGCAAGGTAGAGCCTGCATCCCGCGATGTGAGTCTGCCTGCTGGCGGATGGCAGCTGGTCACCGCGCAGGTATCGCTATCACCTCAACGTGATTCTGCCACTGTGCAGGCGCGTATCGGCAACCGCGTGGCACGAATATCGGTTCGACGTGGGATAGACTTGACTCAGAGGGTATGGAAGCGGCTGTATGCTACCGGCGTGGACACCTCACTGACAGACCCCCGTCTGGACGATTCAACATGGGAGACTTTCGGTGTGCCCAATCTGTGGTTTGACCTGCGCCCTGCATGGTGTCGGGTTCGTTTCACCGTGCCGGAGGCGTGGCGAGGTAAGAAACTGCGCCTTTATCTGGCAGCGGTGGACGACAACGATGTGACCTTCCTGAATGGACAGGCAATTGGACGCACCAACGGCTGGGACCTGCCCCGTGACTATCCCTTGCCCGATTCGCTGGTGCATTACGGTGCGGAGAACGTGCTGACGGTGATGGTAGAGAACACCTACGCAGGCGGTGGACTGTACAAAGCGCCCCTGGCAATCTTGGTGGGCGATGAACCGGTCACACCGGCTACGCAGGAACAGGTTCCTGTCCCGGCGCGCCCCAAGCCCTCCCCCATTGGCGATCCGCTTCCGCTGCGCCCGATGGTGGTACGTGACGGCGTGCTGTACTACGCCGATGGTGGCGAGGTGGCTCTGTGGGGCGTGAACTACTACCCGCAGAGCTGGCACCAGTTTGTGAACATGAAGCGGTTGGGTGTGGATATGAAAGCCACCATCCGACAGGATTTAGACCACCTGCAGCTGATGGGTGTGCAGATGATCCGCATCCATGTGTTCGACCGCGAAATCAGCGACGGACAGGGCAACCTGACGGACAACGAACATTTAGACCTGCTGGACTATCTGGTGGCGGAGTGCAGCCGACGGGGCATCTACCTCATGTTGACGCCCATCGCGTGGTGGGGCGGTCCGGATGAGCGAGCAGACTCCTTCTCCGCCAACACCAGCAAGCCGGGCATGATGTTCGTGCCCGAAGCCAAACGCGCCGCCGCGAACTACCTTCGGCAGTTCCTGAGCCATGTCAATCGCTACACCGGGCGGGCATACCACGAGGAACCGTGCCTCGTGCTGCTGGAAGTGATGAACGAGCCCGCTTATTTCGTGTATCAAGACCTTTTCACGCGCAGTTATACCCCTCAGGGCGAGCGGCCTGAGGTGATAGAGCGTGACCGAGCGACCTTCCGCAGGCTGTGGCAAGAGTGGTGCAGCACAAGGGGGCTTGCCGAATCGCCTGCCTATTTTCCGTTATTCCGCTACGAGCTGATGCGCCAGTACATCCGCGAGATGGTGGAGGCGATACGTTCTACAGGGGCAAAACAGCCGGTGGCAATTGCCTTTTTCGGAGCAGCGGACAGAGAGCTGGTGCAGGCTATCGGCGATTCCGAGTGCGATGCTATCACCATCCCTGCGGAGTACCCGGGCGGCTGGGAACGGGTGAACGACGGATTCAACCTGTTGCCGGAAGCCGCACCGATGGAGTTGCCCGTTGAATTCGCTCGCAAGGCAAGGTTAGAGTACGAGTTCGACACGCCAGCCACCAACGTGAGTTGCTACCTGTATCCCGCGCTGGCGGCGCGTTTTCGTAGCGGGGAGGTGCAGGTGGCTTGTCAGTTCCAGTACGACAGCGTGAGCACCGCTCGCTGGAACACCGATTGGCAAGCGCACTGGCTGAACTGGCTGTACACCCCTTCTAAGGTGGTCAGCTACATGCTGGCTGGAGAAATCTTCCGTCGCCTGCCACGCGGCGTCCGATATGAGCGACCCACCACCGAGCTGGTTCTGCCCGAACTGATGGCGACCTCGTTCGCACACAACCAGAGTGTGCTGGTGACCGAAGATACCTTAATGTACGCGCGAGGCATCGACGAGTGGCGACCGCTGAATCTGCCGAAATCGCCTAGGCGGATTGTGGGGACGGGCAGCTCGCCGCTTGTGGAGTATACCGGAAGTGGGCTGTATCTCCTGCGGCAGGAGGATGAACGCACCTTCTCGTTACTGCTGAACCCCGATGCGGTGCTGGTGGGCAACAGTTTGCGGGGCAGTTTTGCCGCGCCGGTAGCGGAGCTGAAGGAGCAACCTCACCTGTTCCGGTTCAAGATGGAAGGCTGGCAGGAGGCGCAGTGTTTCGCTAAAGGCAGCGCCGTTCCCCTGCCGAAGGTGATGGGCGGCTGGTTGCTGAAACCGGGCGAATACGTGATCCAACGTCCACCCCGGTAGTTTGTTCCACCTTTTCCGAACGATTGGAGAGACAGAGCGTCTCCCCCAAGACTCGGCGGGCACCTCGCCGCCCCGTCGCGTCCAACAGTGTCCTAGCGCAATGTGCCCCACCAGAAGAACGACGCTTGACGAGCACTAAAAGACTATCACCTTATCCGCTTCCACCGTCCAGTGCGCCAGTTCTACCATCGAGCCCAGCTGCACACCTTCCACTAATCGGGACGCCCACAGTCCGCGCTGATCGGTACAGGTGACACATGCCAGCACCTCCGCACCATTGGCAATGAGGTTGGCAAGCATCTGCCCGATGTTATAATTGCCCTCCGGGCGGTGATGTTCTGGCAGTGCGCCGTATACACCATCTGAGAGCAGGAAGATGCGTATCTGCGTTTGGGGAGCCTCCTGTTGCAGAGCGGTAGCGAGCCGCAGGGCGTTCCATGCCCGCTCAGAGCCGTATGGCGATTCGTGGATAATCAACAGGACGTTCATCTCGCCTCCTCAGGTTGACTTTTGTGCCGGTTGTGTCGAATCCGGGTGAAGGGATGGAAAGACGTTTCGGCATCTGCATCCCTTTGTCTTGTTTACTCCTCAATGAACCGGTGATATCTGCCCAGCCAGTAGGCGATAAGGAACGCGCCGCCGTACTCTTCCGAGTGTCCGCTGCCCCCCCAGTCCATGCGATAGGGGTTGGCGTTCCACTTCAAACCCTGTCGTTCATCAGGAGGCAGGGGGGTAGTGGAAATCCACTCGCCAAACCGGCTGCGCGACTGCGAAATCACCAGGTCGGTGCGGTGGCTGTTGCGTACCTCCCAGCCGCGCAGGTCCCAGGGCCAGCGTTGAAGAGTTTGTACCGCCTCCTCCACGTCGCAGGGCTTGCCGGTTGCCAGTCCGTAGATGAAGTTATACAGTGGGCTGCGCTCGGGGCGGATGGTACGCCATGACCGCTCGATGCTGAGCTGTATCAGTGCACGACGCGACGGTTCCTTCTCCAGCATGACGATAGGGTAGTAGGCAAGGAACCACAGTTCGTCGTCGGAGTGATTGATGGCTTCCGGCGGGTCGATGACGCGCCCTTCCGCCGCGTTGAGCAGGTAATGGTGTTTGGTGATGAGCTCCTCGTACTTGTCCTTGAACCGCTGGTCACCGCAGAGGTGGATAGCCACTTTCAGGTGCGAGAGGATCTCCATGGCGTTCAGCGCGCGCTCCTGCCACCACCAGGGGTTGTCGTTCAGGTATTCCGGTGACCATACGCCCCACGTGGTACGCTTGCCGTCGGGGCGGATTAGCAGCAAGTTGTCGTTGAGGATGCGGTTGGTGACCGCACGGCACACCTCCGCAATCTCTTTGCGCTCCTGTTCATCTGCAACCAGCTCGTAGTAGATGTACCAGGCGAAGTAGTGACCGTCTATCTCGTCGGAGCTGGTGTCGGTCTTCCACAGCCAGCCTTTTTCCGGCGAGGGCTTCCAGTTTTCCGGGCTGAAGTCCGACAGGTTCACATTCTGCTCGTCCTCACGGGCGATGGCGCGCGCCACGAAGCCCGGCGAGCCGGTCTTGTACACCAGTTCCAGCATCGCACGCATACTTTTGCGTGCCAGTTCACGCGCTTCGGGTTCCTTCGTGGTCGCATAGCGGAAAGCCTGCGCGGCGACGGTGATGGATGTCCACAGCCCGTCATTATCGGTGGCGTTATAGCGGAACTTGCTGGGGTCTTCGGGGTCCAGCAGCTGGCAATCGGCGGTGAAGCCGTAGCGGTTGTGGCGGGCGGCGTTGATTTGCTCATAGTGCGCTGCTTTATCCCTCAAGCGCATCTTGCGTGCCTCGATGTGTGCTACTCCCTTGTCGGTAGCCAACCATGCGCCGCCTGCTCCATCCAGTGCGATGGCGTACACGCGGTTGCCCGGCAGCCAGCGTCGCCCCCAGAAGTATCGCCATTTGCCTTCTTGTAGCACTGCTGCCCCCTCGCTGAAGCCGACCCATACCCAGCCCGTCTGGTGGTCACAGGCAACAGCGGTCACATTGAAGTAAGGTAACCCACCCGGCTCCGGCTTGATGGGCAGCAGGTAATCGTCCAGATTGGTCACAATCAGTTCGCGTGAGGTGCCGATCCACCAGTGTCCTGCGGCGTCACGCGAGGCGCACTGTGGCACGCCGTCGAAGTTAGGTATCTGTTGGTGTGGATAGAAACGTTTGGGGTACTGCAGCTTCGGCGGTGGTTCGGGCAGCAGCTGTTGCGCAGTGAGCGGCGGATTGTTCACCTTTTGCCAGCGTTCACCCTCCAGCGCGTACACCTCTCCTGCGAGGCAGTACACTCTGCTCTCGTGTACTTTGATGGCGATCACCGGTTGCTCTGGCAAGCCGTGCCGCGTGGTATACTGGTGCGAGATGAGCTGGAAGTATGGCGAAAGGGTCAGTGTAGCGGCGACACTCAGCAGTACCATGATTTCTCCTCCTTTGGAAAGATGATTATTCGCTTCACTAAAGTTCGGGGTGGGGAAGGGAAATCCTGCAGGAGCTCTGAGGTAGGAAGGTGTGCTACAATCTAGCAAGGAAGGAGGTTCGTGATGACCCTGATACCCAAGGAATGGCTACCTGCGTGTAGCATGAAACGTATCATCTGCCACTGGACGGCAGGCGGTTACAAAGCCACTTCCCTCGACCGCGCCCACTACCATCTCCTCATCGAAGACGACGGCAACCTGATTCGCGGCACCCACAGCATCGCCGATAACGTTTCTACCGCCGACGGTGTTTATGCGGCGCACACTGCAAGGTGTAACACCGGCTCTATCGGTGTGTCGGTGTGTTGTATGAGTGGGGCGCAGGCTTCGCCATTTCAGCCGGGACCTTACCCGATGACCCGCAAGCAGTGGGAAACGATGGCGAAAGTGGTGGCAGAGCTGTGCCAGTTCTACCAGATACCCGTGACCCCGCAGACGGTGCTGGGGCATGGCGAGGTGGAAACCTACCTGGGCATACCGCAGCATGGCAAATGGGACCCGATGGTACTGCCCTGGGCGCCCGAGATGAGCAGGACGCAGGTCGGCCATCATCTGCGTGCGCTGGTGCAACAGGCGATGAGGGGTGAGGCACCCCGGGAACAGCCTTCGGCAGCAACACTATCCATCGGCGGCAAGAGATTTCCTGTGGTGTTGTTGAACGAATCGGCTTACGTGGCGATACGTCCTCTGGCGGACGCTCTGGGATGGACTATCGGCAGCGCATCGGGCGGGCAGGTGAAGGTCCACGCCGAAGGGAAGACGCTGACCCTGGCAAGCACGCTGGTCGGCGGCAAAGGGCATGTGGCGTGTTGTGAACTGGCGAATGCGCTGCAGCTACCTATCGAGTGGGACGCAGCCACGCGGACGATAAGCGTCGGGTAACCGGTCGAATCTCGATGAGGACCACCTCCCGCGCATTGAACCAGCGAGGCAGGCGGTTGCCAGCGGTCACGCCTTTGGTCACGTAGACCCATGTCCGTCCTTCCTGTCGCAAGCCGTGTGGATAACGGCTGCCGTACTCGCTGTGCGGGATGAGAGCGATCCCAAACATTCGCGCCAGCACGCGGGCTAACGGCAGCCACATTTGCCCACCATGCGTGTGTCCCGATACGATCAGGTTGGCTCGCTCACGATAGGGAGAGAGGGCAGCGTCAGGATTGTGCGAGAGCAGGACGACGGGGGCGTTGCGCGGCACGTGACGAAACGCCTTCTGCCAGTCGGGCTTGCCCGACCACAGGTCATCGATGCCCACCAGCCACAGTTCGCTGTTTCCCTGGCGCAGCCTCACTGCACGATTGGTAAGCGTCTGAATGCCCTGTTCTTCCAGAATACGCACGATCGCTTTACTCCCCGCCCAGTGGTCGTGATTGCCCAGCACTGCATACACACCCAGTGGCGCATGGATGCCACTCAACGCCTCTTTCAGGGCGGGGATACCGACGTGAGAGGTGATGTAATCGCCCAGCAACAGGATGGCGTCGGGCTGTTCCTGTTCTATCAGAGCGATCGCCCTGCGCCAGTGCTCCATACCATAGCCCCCTGCACCGATGTGGATATCGCTCAGCACCGCCAGGCGAAAGGGTTCACCGGCTCCCTCTACGGGAACGTGGATACGGGCCACTTCGATACGGTTGCCCCACCAGACGCCAGTGAGCAAAGGGGCGACAACCAATAGCAAAAGCAGGAGAACCCACTGATAACGGGTAAGATTCCGGACATTCGTGCTTACTGGACGCATTAGCTGTGCCCTTTTGGCTTTGAGCAATGCCTTGAGAGCAGCTATTTGCGCTTCCATTGCGATTTTATTGCCACCATGTTTTTCTTTCATGCTTCTCCCGCTATCTCCAGAGCCTTCGTGTATATCTCCTGTGAGACACAGAATCCCTCGGATGTCAACCTGTCCCCAAAAGGCTTCACGTGTGTCAGGTAACCCTGTCGTTTCGCTCGGAGCAAAATGCCCACCGTGCCTACCACTTTTAAGCCCAGGTATCCTGCTGTTTTACGTGCTTTCCTGTCGTCGAGGAGCACCTCACACTCTCCAATTTCCACACCCGGCGCCATAACATCAGATTCCCCCTTGCCCAGATACGCACACAAGCTAAGAACTAACTGTTCGTTCTGTGGAGATCTGACCTCAAACCAGTCTAGAAAGATGTCGGACTCTTGCTGTACCGAATCGGGTACGACGACCCGTGCAAACAGCTGTTGCAGAAGGTGAATTTGCCCTATCTTCCAGAGCCCAATAAGACAGCTCGAGTCTACCACGCCGACCTTGCTCATCATTCGACTTCTCTATGTAACTCCTCGGGCGGGTAGCAAACTATCGGTACTTTGTAGTGACCGAGTAGTTCGATAAACGTCCGAACGGAATACCCTGCTATTTCCGCCGCCTTACCGAGAGACACTCGTCCTGCCTCATACAGTTTGATGGCGAGCAGCAACCGGGCTTCATCCTCTGAGACGGTTACTGGTAAGTCTACTTCCAGCTTAGACATCGGACGCCTCCTGTAGAACAAACCTGAGACTAGAACTCCGCGTTGCCAGGCGTGCGGGGGAAGGGTATCACGTCGCGGATGTTCTTCATGCCCGTCACGAACATCATCATCCGCTCGAACCCCAGTCCGAAGCCCGAATGGGGCGCGCTGCCGTAGCGACGCAGGTCCAGATACCACCAGTAGTTGCGCTCGTCCAGCCCCAGCTCGCGGATGCGCTCCAGCAACACCTCGTACCGCTCCTCGCGCTGGCTACCGCCGATAATCTCCCCGATGCGCGGAACCAGCACGTCCATCGCCCGAACGGTTTTGCCGTCGTCGTTGAGGCGCATGTAGAAGGCTTTAATCTCCTTCGGGTAGTCGGTGACCACCACGGGACGTTTGAACAGCGTCTCGGTGAGGTAACGCTCGTGCTCGGTCTGGATGTCCGCACCCCAGCGTGGTGGATACTCAAAGCTCTGCCCCGACTCCTGCAGCAGCTTTATCGCCTCGGTGTAGGTGATATGCTCAAAAGGCGAGTTCAGCACGTGCTCCAGTGTGGAGAATACGGTATCGTCTATCCACTTATTGAACAGCTCCAGGTCTTCATGGCACTGGTCCAGCACGGCGGCGATGAGGTATTTCAGAAACTCCTCCGCCAGCTGGCGGTCGCCGTCCAGGTCGCAGAAAGCCATTTCAGGCTCCACCATCCAGAACTCGGCGAGGTGGCGAGGGGTGTTGGAGTTCTCGGCGCGGAAGGTGGGACCGAAGGTGTACACGTTGGTAAACGCCAGCGCAAACGCTTCCGCCTCCAGCTGCCCGCTCACCGTCAGGTAAGCGGGTTTGCCGAAAAAGTCCTGCGAGTAGTCTATCGTTCCGTCGGCTGTGCGCGGCAGGTTCATCAGGTCGAGCGTGGTGACGCCGAACATCGCTCCCGCCCCTTCGCAGTCGGACGTGGTGATGATGGGCGTATGCACGTAGATAAAGCCGCGCTCCTGGAAGAACTTGTGGATGGCAAACGAAAGCACGTTACGGATGCGGAACATCGCTCCGAAGGTGTTGGAACGCAGGCGCAGGTGCGCGATTTCACGCAGGTATTCGAAGGAATGCCGCTTTTTGGAGAGCGGATAGGTCGCCGCATCGGCGGGACCGAGGATAGTGATAGAGTGCGCCCTCAGCTCCACCGGTTGCCCGGGCGCAGGCGATTCCACCAGCGTGCCCTGGACCGAGATGCACGCGCCGGTGGTAATCTGCGAGAGTTGCTCTTCGCTCACCACGCCTTCTTCGATCACTATCTGAATATTGCGCAAGCAGGAGCCGTCGTTCACCTCTGCAAAGGAGATTTTGCCCACGTCACGTCGGGTACGTACCCAGCCGTTGACGGTCAGTTCGGTTCCGATAGGTGCTTGTAGCGCTTCCTTCACACGTACAAAAGGTATCATAAGAACCAGCCACCTCCAGGACTTATTGTAACACGTCCGCACTGCGAAATGGTAGCCATACCACTGTGTCGTAACAACAGGTATCATTTTTATAGCGAAAACACACGGTAGAGGTGAGGAATGAGACGCCCGGGCAAAAAGCTGATGGCGTTGCTGCTGATAGCGGTACTTCTGGTAGCGGGCTTCGCCGCACGCTACGCCCTGTCCACCCCCAAAGTGGAGGTCATACGCCCCACGTCACAAGATGTGGTGGAGGTCGTGGTGGCGACGGGGCGGGTACGCGCGCTGGTGCAGAGTGAAGTGGGTAGCGAAACAGGTGGCGTGGTGGAAAGTGTGCTGGTGCGCGAGGGTGACCCGGTGCAGGCGGGTCAGGTAGTAGCTCGTTTGCGCCGTGAGGAGCTTCTGGAGCAGATGAACGCTGCTCGTGCCGCCGTAGAAACCGCCCGACGTGAGCTGCAACAGGTATCTCGGGGTAGTCTCGCTGAGGAGGTTGCCCGAGCCCGCGCGGAGCTCGAACAGGCGGAACAAGTCGGACGTGCTCGTCTGGAGGCAGCGATGCAACGGCTGAAGCAACTGGAGGCAGGGGGACGTCCAGAGGAGGTTGCTCGTGCACAGGCGGCACTTTCCGAAGCCGAGTCGCGACGCAAGCAGGCGGAGTCAGACCTGCGCCGTACCCGCCAGCTGTATGAGGCGGGCGCATTGAGCCGTGCGGACCTGGAAAAGGCGGAGACCGCTCTGGATGCGGCGCGTGCCGCCGAGGAGAGTGCCAGGGCACAGCTGGCTCTGGCGCGTCAACCGGCTCGCAGTGAGGAGATAGAGGCAGCACGCGCGGAGGTGCAATCGGCTCGCGCCAGCTACGAGCAGTCGGTGAAGGCGGCGCGGGCGAATCTGCAGTTGCTGTGGCGCAAGCCCCTGCGTGAGGAGGTAGAGGTCGCGCGAGCACGTCTGCAACAGGCGGAGGCGAACGTCCGTCTGGTGGAGGAACAGCTGCGTCAGCGGGATGTGATGGCACCACAGAGGGGAATCGTCATCCGACGCAATGTGGAGCCGGGGCAGAGCATTCTGCCCGGACAGAGCCTGTTGTCCCTCGCTGACATGAGCCGCGTGGAAATCCTGATGGAGACCGACGAAGCGAACATCCCCAAGTTGTCTGCAGGGCAATCGGCATTGGTGGTGGTGCCCGCCTATCGGGACAAACCGTTTCGGGCAAGGGTAACACAGGTCGGTCCCGAGATCGATAGCCAGCGAGGTGTGGTGACCGTACGGCTGAAGCCTGAGCAGATACCCTCCTTCTTGCGCCCCGACATGACGGTCGATGTGAGCGTGGAGGTGCAGAAGCGTGCTGGCGCCATCACCGTGCCCGTCAGCGCGGTTCTCGCACGAAGTGGCGAGACAGTGTTCGTATTAGAAGGTGGCAGGGTGCGTGCCAAACCGGTGAAGGTGCTGGTGCGCGGTGAAGATGTGGTCGCCGTAGAGGGAGTAAGCACACAGGACCTGGTGGTGAAGCAAGCGTTGCGGGTGCGGGAAGGACAGAAAGCCGTCCCACAGCTGGTATCAGGAGGCAGCCGATGATAGACCGTTTCTCCCTGAGCGTGGCGATACGTCACCTGTTGTATTACAAAGGACAAACGCTGCTGACGATGGGCGTGGTGGCGGTCAGTGTGACGTTGATCATCTTTCTGGGCGCACTGATTGGTGGCTTGCAGAAGCGTCTCATCAGCAGTGTGACGGGCGCGATACCGCATGTGGTCATCCGCCAGCCCGAGCGCGAGCCGATCGCGGCATGGGAGGTAGCGGCGGCGGGGGATGGCAAGTTGTATCTGGGCGCACGTGTGAAACTGCAGCAGCAGAAGCGCAAGATAGAGGACTGGCAAACGTGGGAGCAACGCCTGCCCTCTTTCAGCGAGAACATCCGCGCGGTATCCCCTGTGGTAGAAGGGCAGGCTTTCGTAAGCCGTAATGAGAAGCGGAAGGCGGTGACCGTCGTCGGCATGTTTCCTGAGAAGCATAACGAGGTGGTAGACATCCAGTCCAAACTCGTGCGGGGACGCTTCTTTGGTCTCAACGGCGGCGAGGCGGTCATTGGTTTCAAGCTGGCGGATGAGTTCGCGTTGGGCTTGGGCGACAAAATTCGCGTCGTCAGCCCAGAGGGTAACGTGGCAAACTATACGGTGGCGGGTATCTTCGACACAGGGTTCAATCTGGTAGACAGCGCGACGGTGTTTGTGCCTCTGCGTGACGCGCAGAGCCTGTTCGGCGTGGGCAACGCGGTGACCACCATTGGCTTGAAGCTGAAACGCATCTTTGAGGCAAAAGACCTGGCACAGCAAATTGCCCTGCAGGTGCCCTACGAGGCACGGTCATGGATGGAGGACAACCAGCAACTGCTGAGCGGTCTGCGAGCGCAGTCGCAATCTTCCAACCTGATTCTGGTGTTCACCACTATTGCAGCGGGCTTTGGTATCGCCAGCATCATGATTACATCGGTGGTCACCCGGCTGCGCGAAATCGGCATCCTGAAAGCCATTGGCGCCACCAATCGCCAGATATTGCAGATTTTCGCCATTGAGGGCACACTGCTGGCGTTCTTCGGAGCCATCGCAGGCGCGATACAGGGCATTGCGTTGAGCCTCGCCCTTTACAGCCTCCGCACGCAGGTGAGTGAGACGGGGCGTACTGCTGAAGTGTTCCCCTTCGACCTGACACCTGACCTGGTCATCCGTGCGATTGTGATCGCGGTGCTGGTGGGACTGGCGGCATCGTGGTATCCTTCGTGGCGGGCGGCGCGGGTGAATGCCATAGAGGTGATTCGGGGGGTGTAGAGTGGAAGCGAAGAACGGAGAGATCGTCTGCGAGCTGCGTCATGTGGACAAAATCTACCTGGGAGCAGTGCCCACCCCAGCCTTGCTGGACATCAACCTGCAGGTACGACGTGGGGAGTTTCTGGTGGTGTTAGGCGCGTCGGGGTCAGGCAAAACCACGCTGCTGAATGTGATCGGTCTGCTCGATACACCTACCTCCGGACAGGTATGGCTGGCTGGCAGGAACGCCGCCGAGCTCTCCGAGGAGGAGCGTGCCGCCCTGCGCAGTCGCTACATGGGCTTTGTGTTCCAGTTTCACTACCTGCTGCCCGAGTTCACCGTGATGGAGAATGCGTTGCTGCCCTGCCAGATTGTGAGCAAGGCGATGGTGGAGCAGAACCGCGAGCGTGTGAAGGATCTGCTGGAGCGAGTAGGGCTGGGCGACCGTTTGAAGTATCGCCCTTCGCAGCTCTCGGGCGGTCAGCAACAGCGGGTAGCGATTGTGCGCGCCCTGGCGAACAATCCCGAGCTGGTGCTGGCAGACGAGCCGACGGGTAACCTGGACAGCAAAAACGGTTTTGCTGTGTTCGAGATGATGCGGTTCATGAATCGCCAGACGGGCACCGCCTTCGTGGTGGTCACCCACGACGAACGGCTGGCGCAAGAGGCAGACCGCGTGGTGGTGCTGGAAGATGGACGCATCGTCAAGGATGAGACCCTGCCTCTAGCGAAAACGCATGAGCTGTGAAGCGAGAGAAAATATCGTCCCCCTTCCTGTGGAGGAAGGGGGACAGAGGTTGCTGAGAAAGAGCCATCATACAGGCTTTACTTATCCTGCAGCGCCGCCACGCCGGGCAGTACTTTGCCTTCCAGAAACTCCAGCGACGCGCCTCCGCCAGTAGAGATATGCGTCATCTTGTCGGCGAAGCCCAGTTGCTCTACTGCGGCAGCAGAGTCCCCACCGCCCACGATGGTCACCGCGCCCGAATCCGCCAGTGCCTGTGCCATCGCGCGCGTGCCGACGGCGAACTGGTCGAACTCAAAAATGCCCATCGGTCCGTTCCACACGACCGTTCCCGCGCCTTTCACCGCCTCCGCGAACAGCTTCTGCGTCTCGGGACCGATGTCCACCCCCTGCCAGTCGGCGGGAATGGCATCGACCGATACTACCTTCGTTTGTACCGCGTCGGGTCCCTTTTCGAAGGGGTTGCCGTCGGCAACTACCACGTCTAAGGGCAGCAGGATTTTATCGCCTGCCTTCGCCAGCATCTCGCGGCAGAAGTCCAGCGAGTCGGCGTCCAGCAGAGACTGCCCGATCTCCTTCCCCTGCGCTTTCAGGAAGGTATACGCCATCCCCCCACCGATGATAAGTTTGTCCACTTTGCTCACGAGGTTCTCGATGACGGGGATTTTGTCTTTCACCTTCGCGCCTCCCAGCACCGCGATGAACGGCCGCTTCGGGTTTGCCAGCGCGCCACCCAGGTATTCAATCTCCTTCTGCATCAGGTATCCGGCGACGCCCGGCAGGTATTTCGTCACGCCCTCCGTGGAGGCGTGGGCGCGGTGTGCGGTGCCGAAGGCGTCGTTCACGTACAACTCCGCCAAAGAGGCGAGCTGTTTGGCGAATTCAGGGTCGTTTTTCTCTTCTTCAGGATGGAAGCGTACATTCTCCAGCAACAGCACGTCGCCATCCTGCATCGCCTGCACCATCTTCTCCACTTCCGGTCCCACGCAATCGGGAGCGAGAGGCACCGGCTTGCCCAGCAGCTCGCTCAATCGCTCGGCAACGGGTTTGAGGGTGAACTTTTCCCTGTCTTCCGGTTTGCCTTTGGGACGTCCGAGGTGCGAAACAAGGATAGTTTTCGCCCCCTGACGCATCAGGTACTGGATGGTAGGCAGGGCAGCACGGATGCGTCGGTCATCGGTGATTTTGCCGGTTTCATCCTGTGGCACATTGAAGTCCACGCGCACCAGCACGCGCTTGCCCTTCACGTCGATATCTTCAATGGTCTTCTTGTTCATCGTTGCACCTCCCGTGCTGGACATCAAAAAGGGCGGGTTGCCCCGCCCTGATTGTAGGGTGGTTACAGCCCTTTTTGCACCATGTAGTCGATCAGGTCGGCAACACGCACCGAGTACGCCCACTCGTTGTCGTACCAGGCGAGCACCTTTGCCATGTTGCCGCCCAGCACCATCGTGGAGGGTGCGTCCACGATGGACGAGTGGTCGTCGCCGATGAAGTCGCTGGACACGACGGGATCGTCCACCACTTTCAGCACTCCCTTCATCGGGCCGTTTGCCGCTGCGCGCAGAGCATCGTTAATCTCACTCTCGGTGGCTTCCTTGCTCAGCTGCACCGCCAGGTCTACCACCGATACCGTGGCGACGGGCACGCGCAGAGCGATACCGTGCATCTTGCCCTTCAGTTCGGGCACGACCAGGTGGATGGCTTTCGCCGCGCCAGTGGAGGTGGGGATGATATTCATCGCGGCGGCGCGAGCACGTCGCAGGTCTTTATGCGCCTGGTCTGCCACACGCTGGTCGTTGGTGTAGGCGTGCACGGTGGTCATAAACCCTTTTTCCACGCCGAAGCTGTCCTGCAGCACGCGCATCACCGGCGCCAGACAGTTGGTGGTGCAGGAGGCATTGGAGACGATGTGGTGATGGGCAGGGTCATACATCTCGTGGTTGACGCCCATGACGATGGTCACATCTTCATTTTTGGCAGGCGCGGTGATGATGACCTTCTTCACCGTGTCGTGCAAATGCGCCTTTGCCTTCTCCGCGTCGGTGAACAGCCCGGTGCTTTCCACCACAATCTGTGCACCCAGCTCACCCCAGGGGATGGTAGCAGGGTCCTTGATGGCGAAGCTGCGGATGGCTTTGCCATCCACGTAGATGTTCTCATCGTCCGCTTTGACCTCGTGGGGAAGCGTTCGGTAGTTGGTGTCATATTTCAGCAGGTGGGCATTGGTATGGGCGTCCACGATGTCGTTGATGGCAACCACTTCGATATCGTTCGGATACTTCGCCAGGATCGCGCGCAGCACCAGTCGTCCGATGCGCCCGAAACCGTTAATTCCGACTTTAACCGCCATGACTCTCCTCCTTCTGGGACCAAGATTCGCGACGAACCGCCTTGCTTGCCTCGTAGCGATTCGTACACTTCCTGTTACATGGTATCAGAGAAATCCCGCCTCGTCAAGTGTCTCTTGACAAGAACGCCAGATTGTGGCTATAATACCATTGCTATATTTTCTATGAGGTGAAGTGTTGCCACTCCAGTTCCGACAACACAACAGGATTGGTCTGCGTATCGCCAGGCGGTGGCGTCGGTGGGGAATGCCAGTGCAGCAGGATAGACACTGGCGCTCTCATCGCTTCGGACACGTGATGCGTATCCGATATAGCTAGTCGGTCAAGCCCGCTGCCGTGTCCGCAGTGGGCTTTTTCGTTACCCGTCAACAGGAAGGGATCGATGTTGGAGACGGACAGACAGGTTCTGGTGCTGAACAACGACTACGAGCCGTTGAACGTATGCAACGTGCGGCGCGCGCTGGTGCTCGTACTGCTGGGCAAGGCGGAAGTGCTGCACGCCGACGGCGTTCGACTGCGCACGGTGGACAGGGTCATTCAGGTGCCGTCGGTGGTGAAGCTGCGCTATCACGTGAAGCGCCCGTTGCCGGAGCTCAAACTCACACGGCGCACCATCTTCGCCCGCGACGACTACACCTGCCAGTACTGTGGTTACCGTGGGAAAGACCTCACGGTGGACCATGTGGTGCCGCGTCGCCTCGGTGGGAGCGATGACTGGGAGAACCTGGTGACCTGTTGCCGCAAGTGCAACTTGAAGAAGGGCGATAAACCGTTGCACCAGACGGGGATGACCCTGCTGAGGCAGCCGCGCCGACCGCGCTACGTGCCCTACATCAGCCTCAGCAAGTATATCGAAGGCACGAAGAACGAGGTGTGGCGCAACTATCTGCCGTTCTTCAGCGATGTGACCCCCTCGCAGGACTGACCTCTGCACAAGGGGGCAGTCCCCTTTCGCATGATTCTTGCCCCCACCTCTGGAGGGCGAGGCTCCTGAGGAGAGTGCTATGCTGGTCAAGCGTATCATACCCTGCCTGGATGTGAAGGACGGCAGGGTGGTCAAAGGGGTGAACTTCGTGAACCTGCGCGACGCAGGCGACCCGGTGGAGCTGGGCGCACTGTACGATGCGCAGGGGGCGGACGAGCTGGTGTTTCTGGACATCACTGCCAGCCATGAACAGCGCGACATCGTGGCGGAGATGGCAGCGCGCGTGGCGGAACAGGTGTTCATTCCTTTTACCGTTGGAGGCGGTATCCGTACGGTGGAGGATTTCCGACGCATTCTGAAGGCGGGCGCGGACAAAATCAGCATCAATACCGCCGCCGTACAAAACCCCGACCTTATCCGTGAGGCATCAGAACGGTTCGGCAGCCAGTGCGTGGTGGTGGCAATAGACCCCCGTCGGGTCGGCACGAAGCCGGACGGCACACCGCGCTGGGAGGTGTACACGCATGGCGGTCGAAAACCCACCGGACTGGATGCCATCGAGTGGGCGCAGCGGGTGGAGGAACTGGGAGCGGGCGAAATCCTGTTGACCAGCATGGACCGCGATGGCACGCAAATCGGCTATGACATCGAACTGACACGGGCGGTGGCGCAGGCGGTGAGTATTCCTGTCATCGCCTCCGGCGGTGCAGGCAAGCCCGAGCACCTGTACGACGCCCTCACCGAGGGTATGGCAGATGCGGCGCTGATTGCCAGCATCGTCCATGATGGGCATTACACGATTGCGCAACTCAAGCGATATTTGCACGAGCGAGGCGTGCCGGTGAGGTTGACATAACGAGCGATGTCCGTGCAGACTCTTTCGCCCAGCCTGCTGCACCATATCGAGTATCCTGCCCCGCCTCTGGCAGAGCGCGTGTGGGTGGGGGTGAAGCGACATGCCCTCTCGCTGATGCTGGACCAGCGTGAGGTGTACACCTTTGACCCGGTGGGCAGGCTCTGGATGGCTTATATCGAGGAGGTGAACTACAAGCGTGGGCTGGACGGACGCATGGTATGCAAATGGGTGACAGCCGATAACACCAGGCACCTGCGCCGTTTAAGCCCGGAGGAATCGGATAGCATCCTGCGGTGGGCACATCAGATGGCCAGCCAGGCGCTGGAGTTCTTCCCGGCGGAGGGCGATCCTGCCTGCAGGTCAGCACTGGAGAGTGCCTGCCGATGGGATGTAGAAGCACACCGTCGCGACGCACAACGATTCCTGCAGGTGTACAAGCCGGTCAGCATCCTCCCGCCCGACCAATACCTCGCCCTGGTGCTGCAGGTCACGCAGGGCTGTCACTGGAACCGTTGCACCTTCTGTGATTTCTACCGCGACCGCCCTTTCGCTATCCAAACGCCCGAGCAACTGCGCGAGCATATCGCTGGGGTGCAGGAGTACTTCGGCGACACACTGCGCCTGCGCAACCGTATCTTCTTAGCCGATGCGAACGCGCTGGTGGCTCCGCAGAAGATGCTGGTTCCACTGCTACAGGTGATACGCGAGGCATTTCCGATAGAACCCAGCGACCTCTCGCCAGAGCAGCTGCAGCGGTGGCGAGAACAACATCCCATCCGCTTCGACGGCTTATACTCGTTCGTAGACGCCTTCACGGGGTATCGGAAAACAGTCGCTGAGTGGAGGCAATTGCAACAACTGGGCGTGCGCCGGGTGTATATAGGAGTGGAAACCGGCTGTGAAGAACTGCTGCGCTTCCTGCGCAAACCGCAGACCAACGAAGAGGTGTTGCAACTGGTGTGCACTCTCAAAGAGGCTGGTGTGGGTGTGGGCATCATTATCTTGCTGGGGGCAGGCGGCGACTACTCTGCACGCGCACATGTAACAGAGACGGTTGCTCTGTTAAACCGCCTGCCGTGGAGCGCAGGAGACATTCTGTATTTCTCAGAACTGGTAGAACCGTTCGCTGGTGAATATACACACCTGGCGCAAGAGGCAGGGATTCAGCCTCTTTCGCCCGAACAGATGCGCGATCAACGGCGCGAGATAGAATCGTTGTTGCATCTGCCAGCTGGCGTGCAACGTGCCACCTACGACATTCGGGAGTTCGTTTACTAACGCAAGAGAAGGGGATACAAAGAGATGTTCCGTGCTTTACCGTCGCTGCGCTTTGTGATACCGGTTATCCTGCTAATTGCGCTGTGGTTCGTCGGGAGCTATTTTTTCACGCAGTGGCAGCTGCAACGTATTGAGGAGAACCCGCTGCAGCGATCGCGCGTGATGTTTATCGCTCTGCCCGACGACTTAACGGCAATTGTGGCAAACAAAACGGTATACGTGTATCGCAAGGGGGACGTGCAGGCGAAGTCTTTCTCTGCAGGCGAGGAACCCGCTATCCGCCCGGGCGCGAAAGCGATTATGGTGGAGCAGCTGCTAGAGCGTGCGCCCATCGTATTGACCGAAGCGCAGTTTGAACCTGATGCGGAGCTGCGTACCGCCCCCGCTCCACCCCCATTGACAGGCGACTACGGGATTGTCAAGGTGCGTTTGACCGAGGAGGGGCGACGCAGGCTGTGGAAGTTCTCTTCGAAGAACGTGGGGCGCACACTGGTCATCGCCGTCGGCGATCGCTACGTGGCGCGCGTGGAGATAGAGACGCCGCTGAACGTCACCGAGTTCGAAATCCAGCCCATCTGGCACGTGGAGAGCGCACGCATGTTGCAAGAGGCGTTGAACACACCGAGAGGATAGTAGGGGATGCCTCTCGGATTGGGTATAATGTGTGCACGCACAACGAGAGGGGGTGTGTGATATGGCGGTCTCCCCGGCGGTTCAACAGCGCGTTCACTATCCTGACTCGGATGGGCAGCCGATGGCAGACCATACGATTCAGTCTGAATGCATGGTGACCCTCAAAGGAAACCTGGAGCTCCTCTTTGCCGACGATCCGCAAGTGTTCGTCGCGGGCGACTTACTCTGGTATCCTGTGGAAGGAAGACCGGATATTCGTCAAGCACCCGATACAATGGTGGTGTTCGGAAGACCGAAGGGGCATCGCGGGTCCTACAAGCAGTGGGAGGAGGACAACATCCCCCCGCAGGTGGTCTTTGAGATATGGTCACCGGGCAACCGCTTCTCCAGGATGGAAGAGAAGATGCGCTTCTACGAGCGGTATGGGGTGGAGGAGTACTATATTTACTACCCGGAGAGCGGCGAATGGGACGGCTGGCGGCGCGAGGGAGAACACTTTGTGCCAATAGAGCAGATGGATGGCTGGGTCAGCCCGCGTCTTGGCATCCGCTTTGGCAAGGGGATGGAGACCGAGCTAGGACTGCAGTTGCCTGATGGCAGGCGGATGTGGAGCTTTCTGGAGATAGCCCAGATGGCAGAGCGGGCGCAGCGTGAAGCCGAAGCGGAGCGACAACGGGCAGAGCGGGCGCAGCGTAAGGCGGAAGCGGAGCGAGAACGTGCGGAACGCCTTGCCGCTAAACTACGCGAACTGGGCATTGACCCTGAACAGGTGTAAAATACGAAGACGACGGTATGGCGAACATGCTTTTCCCCTTGCGCGTTGTGCACCTGCGCCTGTGGACAGTTGGGGTAGCTATTGTGATATTCTGGTTGCCGTCGGGATGCGGCAGAGTGTTGCAGCCGATAAAACCCTCGGCTGCGGAGCGGCTGCTCTTCTCCTTCGAACGTCCGACGATGCTACCGATGGTAGGCGGTACCGCACCACGTGCTCTCGTCACCGAACATGCTACAGATGGAAAACGTTCCCTGCGCCTGAATCTCTCTCCCGGAAACGAAACCGTCATCATCGACTCCGGCGGTTTCCCCTTGGACTGGCGCGGATGGCGGGTGCTGAAGGTGGATGTTTACCGAGAAGGCGCGCCTCTGTCGCTGAACCTGCGCATTACCGACGTACACCAGAGGCGGCACTGGGTATGGAACAAGCGGATCACACCCGGTGCCAACACGCTGGAGTATGACATCCCTTCGCTGAGGGGTAAGATGGACCTGTCGGCGGTCACTGAGCTGATGTGGTATGCTGAGCAACCTTCTGGCGAGATCTCTCTGGATGCGATTCGGTTGAGCAAGTAGCAGGCAGTCTGTCAAAAAGTGGGCTTCTCTCTGAGGACTGGCAGTGCGTCAAGCCTGATTGTTCTGATGCTGGCAGGAGGGAAATGCCAACCGTGTCCTTCTGAACACAAACGAAGAACCTCACTGTAGCGACAGCCTGAGATGCTGCACTGACCTCAGCATGACAAAAGTAGTTGAAAAAGCAACATCGGTATTGCAATCTACAGCCTCGACGAACTGCTAGCCGCAGGAAGAGGCTTCTTCCGGGCTCTTGGACGCAACCCCGTGATAGAACACAAAACGCATGCAGTTTTCGAACTCTGTATGCTTTTGAGTGAGGGCGAAATCGTTGTTGCCATAAAGTGTGAACGTTGCTGTGTTCCGGATTGCCGCGGGGCTACGAAGCACTTTCCGAATGCGTGATCCTCCTGCTGCCTCGTATGCCGTGTTTCATCAGCTAAACGAAATATTGTATTTATTTATTTTAGAAGGTACTAATTATCACTAAACACAAATATATCCACTCAACAACTTAATAATCTTTTTTGTATTGAATCGTATTGACTTTTTATATCAAATTTTATAGAATGAAAGTAGAGGCTTGCAGTGCATCCTATCCGTAGGGGTGCAAACCATATTCGAGGAGGAAAGAACGATGAGACATCGCGCCTTTACGCTTATCGAGTTGCTGGTAGTTATCGCGATTATCGCGATACTGGCAGCGATCCTGTTCCCCGTATTTGCTCAAGCACGGGAAAAGGCACGTGCGGCATCCTGCCTGAGCAACATGAAACAGCTGGCTCTTGCGCTGCAGATGTATGCTCAGGACTATGACGAGATTTACCCGGGCTCCTACTTCTACCCAAACGGTTGGGGGCAGTGCCCGATGTTCGTCTGGCAGGATATGATTTACCCCTACATCAAGAATCAGCAGATGTTCAGCTGCCCCAGCCGCACCCAGCAGGTCTTCATACGCGACTATGGGCGCCTGAATTGCCCACCCATTGCATCACTGTATGGCACTGCGGTGGGACAGGAGTTGGGCACCTCCGCAAGACCCTGGGGGCTTGGGTACTTCTACAACGAAGCCTACAACAATCAGAACCAGTTCTGTAGCCGGTGCGATTGCAATTCGGGACTGAACTGCTATCACGGGATGGTGAGTACCGGAATCCCCACCCCTCAGGGAGGAGAGGTGGACGTAGGTGCTTCGATGGCTGCTGTGGAGGAGCCAGCGAACACCATTGCGCTTTCGGATGCCGCACTCTGGTGTGATCGCATCTACACGGAAACAGACCTGGTAGCCATTTACGTGCACCCTGTGGATGAAGATGTGGAGTACGACGCTTACGGCAACGAGTACGCTTGGGGATGTTACATACAGGGTGAGAAAGAGGGCAACGTGGACAAGCGCCATAACCGGGGGGCGAATCACGCTTTTGCGGATGGACATGTGAAGTACCTGCGTCAGACACGCCCCAACATGTGGACACGCTATGCCGATTAGCGAGAGAAGAGACGCCCCTGTCGTAAAGACAGGGGCGTGAATCGGAACAAAGGGGATTGGAATGATGAAGAACAGCGGTCAGATCAAGCCCTGGCACATCGTCCTGTTCGTCCTTGCGATTGTGCTAGTTTTATGGCAGGCATTGGGCTACTATCGTGAAAAGCAGCAGCGGCTGCACGGTGAATACAGGATGCCTCCACCCGGCGCCAGCTTGACACCTCAGATGCAGCCTCGTGCTGGCACGCCGGGACAACCAGCGCAACCCGGAGTACGCTAGAAACGTGCGACAGGAAGAATCTGCGCACGAGTTTCTGGGTGCATAGACTGGCAGCGCTGAGGCAAATAGAGACCCAGCACAGGGGTGGTGTTCCATCTCCTTTTTGCTGCCAGTCATGCTCCCTCTAATGGTAGCTCCCAGCAGGTGCTCGGTAAATGCGCGCCGTTTGGTCACGCCGGAAAAACCACTGAACCCCACCCGGCAACGTCCCTCTGGATAGGGAAGGGCTCCTGATGACAGGATGTACCCCTCTTCGCGCGAAAATCATGTTGAATCTGCTTGGGAAGGAGGCTAAGGAAGCGATGGCAGGTCGGTTTCTTATCCTGACGATTCTCCTGGAGGTTGGAATGGGTGTCGCTTTTGCCAAAGAAGCATTGTGGATAGCTCGTGGTGTCCCCTCGCATGGACTGGTGGTCGCTCCGGTCAACCTGCAGTCTTTTGTCGGGCGGTCGGAAGCGCCTTCGGTGACCGCTTTCACTCTGCCCGATAAAAAGCCGGTTCCCGTGCAGTTTGTGCCGGATGGCGAAGGTGTGCTGGTGGCACAGCTGCCGGGGGCTGGAGACTGGAAGGTGCAATTGCAGATAGAAGCGAGTGGGAAGTCCACTGCCAAGCCGGCAGGTGTTGTCTCTACCGAGCACTACGAGATGCTCTTTACCGATTCCCGAAAGGCAGGCTACCCCTCAGCCATTCTGTTCCGGGCAACGGGCAAGCGTTTGGAAACCTTCGTTTGGAACGACAGAGTGCACCACCGCACACTGGGCAGCTTTCACCTGCGTTTCGACCCCGAAGCGCGTGCGGAGGTGGTCTCGGATGGAGAGATATGTACGGTGGTGCGCGTACGGGCACGCTATTGCCAGCAGGACGGCAAACGTCCCCCTTCGGAACCCCGGGCGGTGTATCACTGGTTCCTGTTCAAGCGGTTGCCGCTGGTTTACGTGACGGCGCGGGCGGAGCAGAAGCAACCCTTTGCATGGGACGAGTTTCACTTCCTGGAGTTCAACTTCCCCGACACCAGCTTGACCCGCTGGGCAGGCGGCGAGCCGATACGCCAGGAGCCGCTGGTTGCAGACGGGGGAAGCGTGCGA
This sequence comes from Armatimonadota bacterium, assembly GCA_026003195.1. NCBI lineage: Bacteria > Bacillati > Armatimonadota > Armatimonadota bacterium. The sequence continues at coordinate 166,440 of BPGU01000003.1, read as the reverse complement.
TTCAACCAGTGGGGTGCCCTGCTGAACGAGCAGAACGCTATCGGCATGTGGGGACAGCCTCTCATCATCCACGATGGGCGAGGAGCATACGGTACCTACCTGCACTCCACCTGGCAGAGCTGGGAGGCCACCGCTCTGCAGGTGTCCACCTGGTTGTGGGTAGGTACGGCGAAGGACCCCGTGAACGCCGTGAGGCAGGCGTCTCAGGCATATGGGCTTCCCGTGTTCACAGTAGTCACCACGCCCGCATTGCGTCAGCGTCTAGAGGCTTTTCGGCAAAAGGCATCGTCCCTGCGTGGGCGCGAGCGACAGATGTCGCTCTGGGCAGCTGCGCTGGCGGAGCGGCGGGAAGCACTGGGAGATTTTGCCGGGGCAGAGAGGATGCTGAGCGGACAGATGCCCTCAGGGTGGCATCGGTTCTCTGCAGGGGAACTGGGCGTTCTGATCGAGCAAACGGACGAGGGGATTCGTTTGCAGAGCCTGTACGACCTGCTGCGCGAGCGCGAGCTGCTTGCTGCAGATAATCCGCCGCTGTTCACCCTGAGCCTGCGAGATACCGAAACGCACGAGCTGCTCACTCTGGGTGCGGACAGGGGATGGCGAAAGGTGTCGTTGGAGAGGCGACGCGGCGGTTTTGTGCTGCAGTGGAGCCAGCCTCGCGACGAACGCTTCGCAGGAGTCAGCGTAACTGCACAGGCACGCACCGATAGCCGGCAGCATGCCTTGCACTGGAACCTGCAGGTGCACAACACCAGCAAGCGCTGGAGCCTCTGGCGCGTCACTTTCCCGCAGATAGCGGTTGCCGAGCCGGGCGACGATGCCACCGTACTGTTCCCGCGCGGTCCGGGCGAAATCCAGCAAGGGGTGTGGCGAAGCCAGTTCGGCTATCGCAGCACTTACCCCAACGGCTGGTGCAGTATGCAGCTGCTGGCAGTGTATGCGCAGCGCCCGCGTCCGGTGGGGCTGTACTTCGCCCTGCACGACCCGATGGGCAGCACCAAAGACATCGGCGTACAGAGCAACCCTGCCGGTCGCAGCGTGCGGCTGTTCTACGACCACCCCGTGCCCAACATGGGCAAAGCAGGAAACTCCTTCACCCTCAGTGGGCAGGCAGTATGGCAGCTGCTGCGTGGCGACTGGTACGACGCAGCGCGAATCTATCGTCGGTGGGTGATGCAAGAGGCGCAATGGTATCCGCGCGGAAGCAATGCCGCTCCGCGTCTGGGCAACGTCAGCGCATGGACCGCACCGCGCCCTCTGAAGACGTTTCGCGAGTGGATGCGAGACCTGCCCGCCTGGTCGCTGGCAAGCGGTGGGGCGCAGGAGGTGGTGCCGCCCGTGGAGGAGTTCGCGAAATACTGTGGCGTGCCGGTGGGATTCCACTGGTACTACTGGCACCAGATACCCTTTGACAACGACTACCCCCACTACTTCCCTGTCAAAGAGGGCTTCGCCGACGGGGTAAAGCGCCTGAAAGAGGCAGGGGTGTTTGTGATGCCCTATATCAACGGCAGGCTGTGGGACACGCGCGATAAGGGGATGGAGGACTTCCAGTTCAGCGCGGTCGCTAAACCTGCGGCTACCAAAGACGAGAACGGCAACCCATACACCGAGATATACGGTAGCAAGGAGGCGGACGGCAGCCCGGTGCGTCTGGCGGTGATGTGTCCCACGACCGAGCTGTGGCAGAACAAGGTGCGCGAGATAGTGATGCGCCTGTTTGGCGAGTACGGGGTGAACGCGGTGTACATTGATCAGGTCGCTGCTGCGCCGCCGGTACTGTGCTTTGACGCTTCGCACGGGCACCCGCTGGGCGGGGGGCACTGGTGGAACGAGGGCTACTGGCGGATGTTAGAGCGCCTTCGCAGCGAGATGCCTGCCGACCGTGCCCTCACTACCGAGTGCAACGCCGAGCCATTTGTAGCATGGTTTGACGGCTATCTGACGTGGCACTGGCAGCACGAAGGGCAGGTTCCCGTTTTTCCTGCCGTGTACTCGCAGGCTATCCAGATGTTCGGGCGGGCATATCGAGGTGGCAACACCAAAGACCTTGCCTTGCGGATGAAGGCAGCGCAGCAGCTCACCTTCGGCGAGCAGATTGGCTGGATAGACCCGAATATCATTCGTGAAGAGGGCAACGCCCGATTCCTGAGGCAGATAGTGCGGCTACGCTGGCGGTATCGCGATTTCTTCACGCACGGCGAGATGGCGCGTCCGCCCAGGCTGGAAGGCAACATTCCCACCGTGCGCGCCGACTGGCAGTGGGAGGGCGAATGGTGGGTGAGTGCGCCTGCCGTGTACACCGGTGCCTGGCAGCTGCCTGAGAAGAAGAGGCTGGTGCTGTTCTTTATCAATGTGGCGGAGGAGCCGGTAACGGCGACGATGCGCTTCAGCCCATCGTCCTACGGCATCCGCGCGAAGCAACTGCAGCTCACAGAGAAGCAAGGGGAGAGCGATTCGGGCAAGACGGTCACTGTTCCCTCTCGCTTCGAGCGCAGGTTGAGCATTGCTCCGTATCAGGCAGTTGTGTGGGAGGTAGAATGGTGAGAACGGGGCATCGCGGGAACCCGCGATGCCCTTTACTTTGACCAGTCCACCACCAGTTTCTTGCGTCCGCGCAGCTGTTTCTCCACCGCCATCGCGGCGATGGCTCCTTCCGCTGCAGCCACGACCGCTTGCTTGATGTGGTTGCACAGGACGTCGCCCACCGCGTACACACCCGGAATAGCGGTCTGATATTCCGAGTCCACCATCACACATCCGCCTTCGTGGAGCGGCAACTGCCCACCGAGGAAGTCGGTGATGGGGTGTCCCCCCTGTAGATAAATGAACACGCCCGCAACGGGCAGGGTTTCTTCCGTGCCGATGGGCGTGCGGTAGCGGATGGCTTCCACTTTCTCCTCACCCAGCACCTCGCGCAGAGCCACTCCCCAGTACATGGTGACCTTCGGGTGCTCGGTGAGCTCCTTCACTAGTTCGGGGTCGGCGTGGATTTCCTTCTTGGGCGACAGGAAGTGCACCTTGCTGGCGAACTGAGTGAGGAATAGCGCTTCTTCCACCGCCTCTTCGCTGCTGCCTACCACGGCGACCTCCGCATCGCGGAAGAAGGCGGCATCGCACGTGGCGCAATACGATACCCCTCGTCCTAACAGGCGGTCTTCACCGAGTACGCGATTGCCCCGCCCCATGGAGCCGGTGGCAATGATCACTGCCTTTGCCATATAGGTTCCATTGTTGCCGAACAGCGCCTTCGGATCACTGAGCAGGTCGGTGGCTTGAATGCGGTCTTGCACGAAGATGGCTCCAAAGGATTCCGCCTGCTGGCGCATTCGCCGCAGCAGTTCCTCGCCGCTGATCTCCTCCGGGATGCCCGGATAGTTGGCGATTTTGCTGGTGATGCCCAGCGCACCGTTGGCGATGCCTTTGTCGATCACCAGTGTCTTCAGGTTCGCGCGGGCAGTGTAGATGGCGGCGGTGGTGCCCGCAGGACCACCGCCGATAATCGCTACATCGTACACTTGCTCGTGCTCTGGGAGAGAGGGGCTTAGCGAGATGTTGAAATCCATCGTCTCACCTCCCTATCCCTCTGTGAGCTTCGCCAGGATGTCACTCGATTCCATAATCAGATAGTCGATGCCGTTGTAGCGAAACTCGGTGCCGGTGTATTTGGGGAAGATGATTTTGTCTCCCGCCTGCACCTTGATCTCTTCATCATCGCCAACCGCAACCACCAGACCGAGCTGCGGTTTCTCCTTGGCGGTATCGGGCAGGAAGATGCCGCCTGCCGTGCGCGATTCCTCTTCTATCGGTTGCACCAGCACGCGCGAACCCAGTGGCTGAATCGGTGGTGTGACTCATCTTCTCTCCTCCTGAGAACGTTTATTTTAGTCCTAGCAGCTGGTTGATTTTGTTGCGGTCAAAACCGACCACGATCTTGCCGTTGATATCGATAACGGGCACGCCCTGCTGCCCCGACCGACGCACCATATCGCGCGCTGCAGCCGGGTCGCGGCTCACGTCCACGTCGCGGAATCGAATACCTCGCTCCCGCAGGTAGCGTTTTGCCATGTTGCAGTACGGGCAGTTCGGCGTTGAGAAAACAATCACTCGTGGCTGGTTGCTCATAGTCCCTCTGTCCTCTGTGCGTTTTTCCACAGAGTTAGATACACGGCACCCCGGGAAAAGATTCCTCAAGCGGCAGGGGCTCCGCAACGGCTACGGTTTCTCCTGGTTTGCTGAGAGCTATTCGCTCGCCCTCATGTCATGCTCCGACAACACCCACGCCCCGCGCACGAAAGCCCGGAAACACCTTTGCCACGTAGGGGTTGCCCAGGCGTTGAGACACTATCTCCGCCAGCACCTCGCGGTAATCGGTGGTGACTTTCAAATCGCCCGGTTCTTCCAGCTGGTGTGGTTCCAGACCGTGCCAGCGAGCGTACACCTTGCCACCCCGTGTGCCTCCACCCAGCACCAGCATCACCCCGGCACGTCCGTGGTCGGTGCCCAGACCGCTGTTCTCGCGCACGCGCCTGCCGAACTCGGTCATCGCTACCAGGGTCACGTGTCGCATCTGCTCTCCCATATCCCTCGCAAAGGCGGAGAGGCTCTGGGCAAGGTCCGCCAGATTCGCTGCCATCCAGCCGGTGGTACTGCCCTGCGCCACATGCGTATCCCATCCTCCTTTATCCAGGCACGCAACTTCCAGCCCCACCTGCGCTTTGATCAGCGCTGCGACCTGCTTCAAACCTTGCCCGAGATCACTGTTGGGATAGACGACTCCGCGCGACGGTTGATAACGCATGGGGTCTACACGTTGCAGCGCTTGTAGCACCTGCAGGGTGTCCTGAGCGGTCTGGCTCACCGCGTGTCGCCCGGCTTGCGCGTACATTTCGCGCAGGAGATGTTGCATCTCCTCTGCCTGTGTGACCCCCATCGTCTTGGGCATGGCGAGACGAAAATCGGAGAGGGTGTGCAACACGACCGCATCGGTGCTACCGCGCAGCGATTCGGGCAGGACATTGCTGAAGGCAACTGCTCGCAGCGGGGAAGAGTGTGAGCGTGGCGCACTCAGCAAATGGCGGGCGATCCAGCCGTTGTGGATGCTCGACTTCGCCTCGGCAACGCCGCGTTCCATAGCGGACATCGCTTCGAAGTGCGAACGCGATTTTTCCATCGAACCGCAAGCGTGCACGAGCGCCAGCTTGCCTTCCGTGTACAACGGATAGAGCGGTTTCATCGCGGGATGCAAAGCAAAAAGGTCGTTGAGCGCGATGGCACGTTCGCCGACGCTGCGACGACGGTCTTTGGGAGCGGGGATTGCCAGTGACGGACGGTTGCGGTAGTAGGCGTCCTCGGCGTAAGGAATGACCATGTTCAGACCATCAGCGCCGCCGCGCAGGAACAGGCATACCAGCACATCGCCCTTTCTCTCTGTGCGAGGAGGGTTCAGCACGATTTGCGCCAGTGCGCTCCCTCCGCCCAAGAACCATCCCAGCATCGCAGAGACGCCGCCAAGCAGTATTTGGCGTCTGATGGGAGAATGCTCTTCCTCGCCGAGGTACCTTCCCATATTTTGCCCTCCATGCATTTGTCTCACTGGAAAACGTCAGTATCGCCACTGGAACTGCGGTGACGCCAGAATCAACGCCGCCTGCTGTGCCAGACTACCCCGCAACCTCTCGCGCAGGGGGCGCAGCGAGGGCGCATCCGGCGGCAGGCAGAAGATGGTCTGCAGCAACGCCTCGCTGGCAGACCTCTTGCCGACCAGCGCAGGCAGGTCTACGGATGTCCCCCGTATCTCATTAGCGCACAACGCCATGGCAAAGTTCCACCTCGCCAGCAGAGTTCCTTTCCACGCCTCTTCGCCATACGGATAGCCATCGGGCAGGGGCCACTGGTAGAGTGGTTGCCCCATCTTTTCCAGATACTCCTGCAGGGGGCGGTTGCCGTCGGTCAGGGCGTACAGCGCACGCAGGGCGGATACCATGAAGTCGAACGGACGCTTGAAGTCGGGCGGTGACTGCAGAAACTCTTCCGAGAGCAGCAACTCGCGCAGTACCTCGCCGATATCGCCGCCGGTGCTCCGATACACCTCGCTCAGGCGACGCACGGTGGTTTCAGGCGCGTGTCCCATAAAGTGCACGCACAGCTTCTGGCAGAGATGTTTTGCGGTAGAAGGGTGCATTGCGAGGAATTCCAGCACCTGCTCACCGTCTTCTATGCCTCCGCCAGCGGGGATACGATGCGTCAGTACCTGCTTCTCACCGTCGTCGTGCTGGAAGGGATCGAAGCGGAACGTGCCTTTCGGGCGCAGGAAGCGTTGCTCTATCATCCACCCGGTGAAGCAGCGGGCGACCTCCTGCACATCTTTCTGGGTATAGCCGCCATGCACGCCCAGCGTATGCAGCTCCATCAGCTCGCGGGCATAGTTTTCGTTCGGCACCCCCCGACGGTTAAGGTGGTTATCCAGATACAGGAGCATCGCGGGGCTGCGGGCGGTTGCCTTCAGCAAGTCAGGGAACTTGCCCAGCGCGTGTTTGCGCAGCACGTCGCGCTCATACTGGGGCAGGTAGTAGGCGCATAGCCCTTTGCGGGCGTAGACGTTGAAGTGGTCGCGCCAGAAGTCCACCATGCGCTCTTGCAGCTGGTAGCGGCTGTAGACGGCGCGCAGGATGGCGTGTTGCTGCAGCTGACGCAGCACTTCGGCGATGGGCAGGTCGCCCAGTTCGGCGGGCACGGTCTGAAAGATCTCGAAGCCTCGCCATCGCAGCCGCACCAGCCATTCCTCGCCCTCTTCGTTGGGATGCAGCTGGTGTTCGAGATAGGCAATCTTGCCCATCTCCGCCAGACGGTCCAGCTCCGTAAGCGTCACACCGAAGGTGACGCGATTGAGCCAGATGGTATCGTCCGGGAGCCCCTTGCGCATCGCCAGTCCGGCAACAAGCGGGGGCGGAGCCATCGCCCGACGCAGAGCCGACTGGCAGCCGGTGAGCAAGCCCGCTCCTGCCGCCAGCGCAAGACGCAGGCACTCTCTGCGGCTCAGTTGCACCGTCTTCACCTTCTTTCGGCTAGGAGGCTGGGGTGTTGGCAGGCTGGGAAGGCGCTACCGCGTGCGAACGGGCAAACAGAGCTTCCACGCCAGCGCCCAGCGACGCGAAACCCATGAGCGGACCCACTACAAACCACCCCAGTATCGGCACCAGCGTTGCCAGCACACAAAGCAGCGCGCCTCGCGACAGGGCGCTGTACGGCGTCAGGGCAGGTTCGATCTCTGCCAGACGGTGCGCCACCAGTGTCGCTATCCCGCTGAAGCCAACGGCTCCTACCACCAGCATCAGCAGGTAGATGATCCAGCCGACGAGTTTCAGCACAGGAGCGGGCTGGTTGAGGAGCGCCACGACAATAACGCCCAGTACCAGCCCGATTACCGCGCCAAGCAGAGTGACCTTCCCAGGTGAATGTTCCAGCCGCTCGCGGGCACGCGCGGTGCGCTCTCCGAACAGCACCGATACCGCCATCACCAGCGCCCACAGGGAGAGCACTGTCACCGTCACGATGCCGATCACCGCGAGAACGTCGCCAATCGTTGTCATCTCGAATCACCTCACTCTCATCATAGACGCTCGCGCAAACAAAAAGTTTTCCTCCCATGAACCTGCAAAACAGCTCCTATCCCGTTTTCAACCACTCTTGCAAAGTCAGTGCGTCCTGCAGAAACGCCTCTGGGGAATCGGCACGCACGAACTCCAGCAGTATCCAGTGTTCCCGCTGGGACAGGTGGATCACCTGCAGGAAACGGCTCCATGCCTTTTCCCCTTCCTGCAGGGGGCGGCGTTCACCGGCGCTGCTCCACCAGAAGGCATGCACGTTCACCAGCCAGGGCAGGACAGTGCGCAGGTCGCGCAGGTTGCGCAGGGCGGTTTGCTCTACTCGTGGTTGCCAGTAAGTGCGCATTGCAGGATGGTTCACCGATTCCAGCAGCCGCTTTGCCGAGTCTGCGCTGTCGGTGAGTGTGCCGCTGTGAAATTCGTAGCAGAGGGTGATGCCTTCGCGAGAAGCCATCTCGGCGATGCGTCGCGAGTCATCCACAACCTGCTTCCAGTAGTCGGATGTGGCGTCTTTCGTGCCTCGTTTGCCCGCCCACACGCGGACGACGGGCGCGCCCAGCTCTTTCGCCGTTGCCAGCACTTTCTCAAAGGGCAGCTCATCCCCGTGCCCTGCGCGGTAGTAAGAGCCGTAGGAGCTGACCGCCAGCCCTGCCTCTTGCGTTTGGCGTGCGACCTCGCGGGCTGTTTGCAGGTCGCCGTGCGGAACATGGATATCGCCGCCCCATTCGATGCCCTGCAGACCAGCCTGTGCCGCCAGACGAATCACTTCCTGTGCGGATAACTTCCGAAAGGTGACCGAACATACTCCTGCCCTGAGCATGGTTCCTTTCCTCCATATCTCCGAAAGCCGTCGTCCCATCATGGCTACACAGGGTTACGCGACTCCCAGCCATCAACCTGTGTATTCAGCACTTCGCGGAAGAGAGATTCTCTTCCTGTATCTTGCCTCCGGTGCGTAGAATATGTTATGGTGAAACAAATCGGCAAAGGAGGCGAAAGGATGAAGACGGGGGGCTGGATCATCCTGTGGCTGGGTGTGGCGTTGATGCTGACCATTGGAGCCTTGTGGGCGCAATCGAAGATACCGACCACTGCGACCACGCGCACGCAACGTATCGAACTGGTGGATAAGGACGGCAGAATCCGCGCCGAGTTGAAGACCTCTGGAGAGGATACTCTGCTGGTGCTGTATGACGCACAGGGTAGGCTTCGCACCCTTGTCGGCACGCAGAGTGTGATATTCTACGGTACAGACGGCAAACTGAAAGCGAAAATCGACGCACAGAACCTTTCGGAGGAAGCCGACAAGAACCAATGAGTATCCTGTGGAATGCGCCAGCCCGATGGTTGTGCCTGTCCGCCGAGGAGTATATAGACCGGTTGAAGGCGGGCTGGCTGGGGCAGATGGTGGGTGTGGGATGGGGCGCGTCCACCGAGTTCCGTTACGTCGGTTCTATCATCCCCGAGAAAGAGGTGCCTGCCTGGCGGCCGGAGATGGTCAACCAGTTTTGGCAGGACGATCTGTACGTGGAGATGACCTTTCTGCGTACGCTGGAACAGCACGGGTTGGGTGTGAGCATTCGGCAGACGGGCATCGATTTCGCTAATAGCCGCTACTCCCTCTGGCACGCCAACAGACAGGGGCGCGAGAACCTGCGCCGCGGCATTGCCCCGCCGGATTCGGGGCATCCCCAATTCAACCCGCACGCCGACGACATTGACTACCAGATCGAGGCGGATTTCTCCGGTCTGATCGCTCCCGGCGTCCCGCAGGCAGCAATAGACCTCGGAGAAGTCTTCGGCAGGTTGATGAACTACGGCGACGGCGTGTATGGTGGACAGTTTGTGGGCGGAATGTACTCCGCTGCCTTCTTCGAGAGGAACCCGGTGAAAATCGTAGAAGCCGGTCTGCAATGTATCCCCTCGCAGAGCCAGTACGCACAAACCGTTCGCGATGTGCTGCGCTGGTATCGGCAATATCCGGACGACTGGCAACGCACTTGGGATCTGGTGGAACGGAAATACAACCGCAACCCCGGTTTCCGCCGCTTTTCCTGCACCCAGGGCGACTTCAACATCGACGCCAAGCTGAACGGGGCGTATGTGGTGATGGGTTTGCTGTATGGGCAGGGCGATATCGAGCGCACCATCATGATTTCCATGCGCTGCGGACAGGACTCGGATTGCAACCCCTCCAACGCCGCGGGCATCCTGTTTACCACTCTCGGCTACTTGCGCCTGCCGGAACGGTTTACCTCCCATCTGGACACCAAAGCGACGTTCGCGTACAGTGACTACACTTTTGAGCGGTTGGTGGATGTGTGTGTGAAACTGGCGCGGCAGGTGGTGGTGCGTTATGGAGGCAGGGTAGAACGTGATGCGAGTGGCAAGGAAATGTGGCATATCGCTGTGAAGGCTCCACATCCCTCGCGGTTTGTGCAGTCGTGGTCGCCTGAGCCTGCAAGGGGTGTTCGCTATTCGCCGCGCGAAATGGCGCGTATCCGTGAGCTACCGTGGAAACAGGCACTGGCGAGGAGCTTCGAGCATTGGGCGCCGGGCTGGACGTTGCACGATTGCGGTGAGGACATGGACCCCGGTTTGCGCCCTTCGTGGAACGGCAGGCAAAACGTGTTTATGACGCATCCGCTGAACAGGCAGACCCCTTGCTTCATGGCGCGTACGGTGCAACTTCCTGCTGGTAAGAGCGCTCTGCTTCGGCTCACGGTGGGGCATCATCCGCAGGGCGACTGGACGCTGGTGATACGGGCAAACGGGGCAGAACTACTCAGGCAGACAGTGGGGGAGACAACGGCGCGAAGCGGCTGGCTGGATGTGACCGTAGACCTTTCGCGTTACGCAGGGCAAAATGTTCGCCTGGAGTTATTGAACGAGCCAAGCGGGTGGTCCTGGGAGGCTGCCTACTGGGCGCAGATAGAGCTGGAAATACGTTAAGGGGGAGCCTTTGGGCTCCCCCCCGTTCATGACAGCCGTGTGCCGAGCCGCGCTACAGCCGGTTTTGCAGGTTGAAGCGGAAGTGGTACAGCTTCACCGTGCCACCGCGCTTCACCCACTTGGCATGACCATCGGCGAAGGTGACGTTGGCACCCTCGTTATGGCGATAGCGCAGGTTACCCACCTTGCCGACCGCGCTCCAAATCTGGATGGGGTTGGGCGCGTCGTCGTCGATATTGGTGCCGTCGGGCAGCTTCCACAGCAGCACCGACTGCGGGTTCACCTGGTTATCGTCCCAGTAGTTGGGCGGCGGCACCTGACCCGTAGCGGGGTCCTGCCACACTTCCGGCGTCCACCAGTTCCAGAAGGTGGAGGAGCAGTAACCGCCCCATTCGGGTACCTGTCCGGTATCGCCCTGCAGGATGGTCTCGGCAGGGCGTGGTATCGCCGCCTGCGACTTATAGTTGACCACGTCATTATAGGCGTACGCCCAGGCGTGACGATAGGTTGCAGAGGGGCAAGTGCGAATACCGCCCTCGTTCAAGTCCTTCATGTACGGATAAAGTAGCTGCATGTACCAGACAGTGGTGTCGCCTCCCTGTCGGTAATCGTAGCCCGGCGGCATGACTTCGTCATAGTCCTGAATGTACATCATGCACGCCAGACCGATTTGTTTGTTGTTGGAAAGGCAGGTTGTCTGTCGTGCCTTCTCGCGTGCTTGCGAGAACACAGGGAACAGAATCGCTGCCAGTATCGCGATAATCGCGATCACGACGAGCAACTCGATGAGGGTGAAAGCCCTTCCGCTTTTCATGGGAGACCTCCTTCCGTGTGAAATCTTTTTGTCAATGTGCCCCTGACTTTCAGCGGAAACTACCGGAGAATGGCGAACACGGCTGTCATCAAACGATTAAGTATTCTACTCTTCAGTATACGCAAGTTTTCCAAAAGAGTCAATAGGTGAACCGTACCCACAGTAAGAATTCCCCCAAAATGATGGCGCAGGCTGGGAAACTTGCATAGGTGTGCCTCTACATGCCGTACATGGTATAATAATAACCCAAAGGAGGAAGCTGCCTATGCCCACTTTGTTCGAGAAAATCTGGGATGCGCATGTCGTCCACGAGGAACCGGGACGACCTGCTTTACTATACATCGACCGTCACTTCGTCCACGAAGTCACCTCACCACAGGCGTTTGACGGCTTGCGCGAGGCGGGGCGCAGGGTGCGCCGTCCCGACCTCACCTTCGCCACGATGGACCATAACGTGCCGACAGACAACCGTCTGGTGATTGCTGACCCCATTTCGCGCAAACAGATTGAAACCCTCCGGCGCAACTGCGAAGAGTTCGGTATTACCCTGTTTGACCTTGATAGTGAGGACAACGGCATCGTGCACGTCATCGGTCCTGAACTGGGCATCACCCTGCCCGGGCTGACCATCGTGTGCGGCGACAGCCACACCTCCACACACGGCGCGTTTGGTGCGCTGGCGTTTGGCATCGGCACCTCCGAAGTGGAGCACGTGCTGGCGACGCAGACTCTGCCCCAGACGAAGCCTCGCACGATGGCGATTCGGCTGGAGGGTAAACTCCCGCTGGGTGTTACCGCTAAAGACATTATTCTGACTATCATCGGGCGTATTGGCGCCGGGGGCGGCACGGGCTGTGTGATAGAATACATGGGTGAGGCCATACGCGCGCTGAGTATGGAGGAGCGGTTGACGATATGCAACATGTCCATCGAGGCGGGCGCGCGCGCTGGCATGATTGCGCCTGATGAGACCACCTTCGCCTATCTAGAAGGCAGGCGTTACGCTCCACAGGGCAAGCAGTTCGAACGGGCAGTCGCCTACTGGCAAACCCTACCCTCCGACCCCGATGCGCGGTTCGACCGCGAGGTGCGGTTCGATGTGTCCACTTTCGCCCCGCAGGTCACCTGGGGTACCAGTCCTGAGCAGGTCGTGGATGTGACCGACCGCGTGCCCGATCCCGCTTCCTTCACCGACGAGACGAAGGCAAAAGCGGCGGAGCGCGCCCTGCAGTATATGGGGCTGAAACCGGGCACGCCCATTCAAGAGATTGCGGTGGACAGAGTGTTCATCGGTTCCTGCACGAACGGTCGTTTGAATGACCTGCGTGCGGCGGCAGCGGTCGTGAAGGGCAAGAAGGTAGCTCCGCATGTGCGGGCGATGGTGGTTCCCGGCTCGCAGCGTGTCAAGCGGCTGGCGGAAGAGGAAGGCTTGCATCGCATCTTCATCGAGGCGGGCTTCGAGTGGCGCGAGTCGGGCTGCAGCATGTGCCTGGGTATGAACCCGGACATCCTGCAACCCGGTGAGCGTTCTGCTTCCACCAGCAACCGCAATTTCGAAGGCAGACAGGGGCGTGGTGGGCGCACGCATCTGGTCAGCCCCGAAATGGCAGCCGCTGCCGCTATCGCCGGGCACTTTGTAGACATCCGCGAGTGGTATCGCGAAGGTAAAATCGCCGAGGAGGTACTGCGCCGATGAAACCGTTTGAAAAGATGACCGCGCTGGTGGCTCCACTGGATCAACCGAATGTGGACACCGACCAGATTGTGCCCAAGCAGTTTTTGAAACGGGTGGAGCGCACCGGCTTTGGGCAGTTCCTCTTCTATGACTGGCGGTTTTTACCCGACGGCTCGCCCAATCCCGAGTTTGTGCTGAATCAGCCGCGCTATCAGGGAGCACAGATTCTGCTCGCTCGTGAGAACTTTGGCTGTGGCTCCAGCCGAGAACATGCTCCCTGGGCACTGCTGGACTACGGCTTTCGGGTAATTATCGCTCCCTCCTTCGCCGATATCTTCAGGACGAACTGTTTCCAGAACGGTATCCTGCCGGTGGAACTGCCGTCGGAGGTGGTGGAGGACCTGTTCCGCCGCGTCAACGCGCAGGAAGGCTACCAGATGACCGTAGACCTGGAGGCGCAGACACTCACCGGCAGTGATGGTTTCGTCTGCCGGTTCGAGATAGACCCCTTCCGCAAGAAGTGCCTGCTGGAGGGACTGGACGACATCGGCTTGACCCTGCAGCATGAGCACAAGATTGCCGCTTATGAAGCCACGCACCGCGAACCCTGGCAGGCAGCAATAGCGAGCAGGTGAGCCGCAAGAGGGGGCAAACACGCTGCTGCTGATAAGGAATCAGCTCAGGCTCACCGCGGGGTTTGCAGGCAAATCCTCATCCGCTGAGAAATTCTAGCCGTAAACACAGGGGGAGGTATATCTGATGACAGGGTTTTGCTTTCTCAGTGTGTTGCTGGCTATGGCTCCCGTGAACGCAGCTCCTTCACTGATGCTGGTGCGCAATGGAAACCCGCAGGCGGTTATCGTGGCGCCATCTGGAGCACAGGCTGATCTCGCTGCGGCAATCAGCGACCTGCAGGTTTATCTCCAGAAGATGTCCGGTGCACGCCTGCCTGTGGTCGCGGAACCGCCTGCGAACCGCACGGCTGTGGTGTTGCGCGTCGGTGTGCAGGGGCTGTCGGAAGTCGGGTACCGTCTGCGAGTAGAGGGCAACCGTCTCTTCATCGAAGGGGCAACCGAAGCGGGTGTGGTGAACGGCATTTACGGCTTGCTGGAAGACCATCTGGGCGTGCACTGGTATATCCCGGGCGAAATGGGTGAGTATGTGCCGCGACGGAAAACCGTCACCGTGCCTGCGCTGGATGAGACGCGCGAACCAGCCATCCCCAGCGTTACGGGCTTCGGCGGCTATCAGGCAGACCCACCCAAAGGCGCAGAGTGGAAGCGACGCAACCGGCTATCGGGTTTTCAGCCATACTGGCACAGCCATCACTGGGAGGGCATCATCTCGCTGAAGGAGGTGGAGCAGCATCCTGAATGGTTCGCGCTCATCGACGGACGACGGCAGATGCAGTTGTGCACCACCCACCCTGAGGTCATCCGGATCGCCATCCAAAAAGTGCTGGACTATTTCGAAAAGAACCCGCAGGCGAAAACTTTCTCTCTATCGCCCAACGATTTCGGCAAGTTCTGTCAGTGCGAGCGTTGCCGTGCGCTGGACCGAGAGTTGGGAGTAGACCCCTTCGCACCCGGTGGGCAGTTTACCGACCGCCTGCTGGTGTTCTTCAACCAGATTGCGGAAGAGGTGGCAAAGCGCTACCCGGACAAGATACTCTGCTTTTACGCCTACCTCACGCACACCGACCCACCCCAGAAGGTCAAGCCCCATCCCAACCTGATGCCGGTGATTTGTCACACACCTTGGGAGTTCTGCCACGCCCATCCTATCACCGCCGACTGCGCCCCTTGCAAACGCTTTCGGCAGATTGTGCTGCGCTGGCGCGAGCTGTGTCCTCATGTGGGTATCTACGACTACTATGGGCACTGGCAGTGGTTTGGGCAGTGGCCGCTGGTGCACACGCTGAAGGTGGACATTCCCTTCTATGCGAAGGTGGGCATTGAACACCTGAACAGCGAGACACACGACGACTGGTGGACGCAGCCACTCAACATACTCGCGGCGGTGAAGCTGGTGTGGAACCCGCAACTCGATACCGACGCGCTGATACGCCAGTTTTGCCAGCACCTGTTCGCCGAATCCGCTGAGCCGGTATACCGTTACTTCACCCTGTACGAGAACCTGATGGCAAGTATGCCTCTAGAGGCGAAGAACCACGAGGACTGGTGGGTTTATCCATCGGCGGAAGCGATGGAGCAGGGTCGCCAGCTGCTGGAGGAGGCGTGGAGGAAGGCACGTTCCGAGGCGGTAAAACAGCGTGTGCGCAAGCTGCAAATAGGGCATCGCGTCTACACTGTGCAATGGCAGGCGGCGTCCGCCCGACGTGCTGGCGACCTGATGCGCGCTCGCGAGGCGGATGTAAAGTTTGCGCAGATGGTGCAGGAGTTGCAGAACAGCGGTCAGCACGACATCATCGATATGTGGCTGGCGCGTCACGAGTCTCAGGAACGAGGCAGCGAGGCGCAGGCGTACGTGGAACTGCTGGCAAATGCAGGCTACGCTACTACTGAAGCGCGCGAGCAGGCATGGCGCGAAGCACAAACGGAGGGTGCAGCGTTCGCCCGCAAGCTGGGCTTCATCACCGAGTGGCAGGTGGTGGGACCCTTCCGTTGCTACCCAGGCGAGCTGGACAAACCGGACATCCCTATCGACACGGTGAACCTGTCCCAACGGTTTTCCACGCTGTCCGGGGAAGCAGGCTGGCGAAAGGTGAGTGTAAGCCACCCATTCGGGCTACTCGATCTGCGCCAGCTGTTCTCTAAAGACCCCTGGGTGAGCGCATACGCCGCCTGCTGGGTCAAACTGCCCGGACCCGCCGCTATCAGCCTGAGGGTAGGCAGCAACGACGGCGCGGCGGTGTGGCTGGATGGCAAGCCGATACTGGTGGCAGACGTACCTCGGGGCTTCCAGCCCGACCAGGACCGCGTCTCGGTAGCCGGGGGTGGAGAGCAGTGGCATCTGCTGGTGGTCCAGGTGATCAATCACGGTAATCTCTGGAACCTGGCGGTGCGCTTTACCGACGGCGTGGGACGTCCCCTGCAGATACCCGTTCGCACAACACCACCGGAGTAGAGGCTCAGGTAAAATAGAGGTGGTGGAGAAAACACGCGAAACAGACTACTGGGAGGTGGTGGAGTGCTTTCTGAAGAGACTATTCACGCTTTCCTCGGCGCGCGGTCGCTGGCGGTGTTTGGTGTGTCGCGAGATCCCGAGAAGTATGGCTATAAGGTATACAAGACGCTGAAAGAAAAGGGGTTGCGGGTGTTCGCCATCAACCCTCGCGCGGATGAGGTGGATGGTGACCCGGTCTATCCGAACCTGCTGGCACTGCCCGAAACGCCGGAGGCGATAGTGACCGTTGTGCCGCCGGAGGTTACCAGAACAGTGGTTGCCGATGCGCTGGCGGCAGGCGTTCGCAAAATCTGGATGCAACCCGGCTCCGAACACGAGGAAGCCATCCAGCAGGCGCAGCAGGCAGGCGCAACGGTCGTGCACGGCGGACCGTGCATTATGGTGGTGGCGAAAACGCACCTGCGCAAGTAGTTCGTCCAGCATGAGAACAGTATTGTCACTCTATGTGCCATCTGCTCCCTACGCCTTCGGCTGGGCAAGCGGGGTGTGCTTCTTCTGGCAGCTGGCGCATAGCGGACGACCGTAGCGGTTCTCGGAGAGCTTATACACGCCCTCGGTGATGGCGGCGCCGCAGTCAGAACAGCGCAGCTCGCGGGTTGCCTCCTCGCGCTCGCGCAACGCCGTCACAGGAGCGTCTACCGGATGCACTACCCCGCCCTCCGACAGCTCCGGCGCAAACTGCGTGCCGAAACCCGCCACCGCTAACGCACGACCGATGGCTCCGGTCTCCGCTTTCTCGACGAAGTCCGCGAAGCCCTCGCGCGTCTCCATCTTGGTACCAGTAGCAATCACGTTACCGTCTTCATCGAGGACGCGCGCGCGGAAGATGGCGACGCCACGCTCTTCATCGATCTCCAGAGGCTCCGTTTCAATGCGCCAGCCGGGATGCTCCTCGCGGAACCACACCAGCCGTGCCGCCACAGGCAGGTAGTAACGCCCACCCTGCACCTTGATCAGATAGCGCTTAAAGTTGAACGGCATCGTTGTTTCTCCCTCCTGCATGAAGCTGAACAACCCTCCCCAGCGGGGCACCCACCACGGTGACGCCCCGCAGCCGGAGAACCACACCTGTGCCTGGGCATGACCACGTGCCATAGCACAGGAATTATACCATATTTTGTATACTATTTCAAGAGGCGTCGCTCCCCAAAGGGCACGAGTTTACCCTCTTCGGTGACCAGCTGCAGGCGTATCGACGCGGGCTGCTCAGGCGCACGGAGTTGCGCGACCACACATGGCACCTCCACCACGGTCGTCTCGTAGCGTGCCACAGGCTGCTCCAGCACTTTGTGCTCACCCCAAGAGGTTGCCAGCTCGATGCGCCGTCTGCCAGCAGGCACCCACGTCGCCTCGCCCGTGTTCATCACCGTCACGCGCAGGCGCACGGTATCGGGCGGCAGGGGCTGGTCAGGCTCTATCTCGCTGGCTCCGCCATCCGCCCTCACCGCCTCCACTCGCAGAATCTGCGCGTTCAGGTACTTTGGCGGGTTGTTGCCGTTGCAGGGCACGTTGCCCACCGCCACGAGCGGCACGTTCTCGCTAGTGGTGCCAGTGCCCTCGGTGCGCAGTTCCACCCGTTTGCCCGATTCCACTGCCTTCAGATATTCGTCGCGATGGCGTGCCCACACCTGCGAGAAGCCACGCGGATGCAGGTCACGGTCAAAGGTAATGGTGTGTATCTCACGCTCATCGGGTGTGGCGGGCAGTTGCGCCAGACGGCTCGCCCACCGTTGCGCCACCTGCGCGGCGGGACGCAGCGTGCCGTCGGGATGGATGATGCCGTAATCGCTATCCTCGGTGGTGCGGTAGCCTCCGGGGAACCACCAGCCTGCGCTACCGTCTGCCCGCGATTCCTCAATCATGCGATACATCCATTCGTACACGTTGCGCTGGTAGGCGATGCGTTCGGCGGTGGTGTTGGGGTAGATGGTTGCGCCGAACTCCGCCCAGAAGACGGGCTTGCCGTTGCCTGCCCAGCGGGCGTAGGCGGTGATGAATCCTCCCGCGCGGAAGTTCTGCCAGTTCTGGTCCAGCGAATAGCCCTCTGGTGAGACGAAATCCAGAAACGGCGCGCCCGCCAGCAGGTCGTAGGGCATCCGCCAGTCCCCCCACGGGTTACCGTTCCCTCCCCATCCCGTACGCACGCCTATCAGGTGACGGTCATCCAGACTGCGGATGAAGCGCACCACCCGCCAGTAGGCGCGGTTCACGTAGTCGTCCTGAAAGCGACGGTAGGCTGCCACCATACGTCGCCATTCGCCATCGTTCAGTATCTGCTCATCGGTGGGGTTGGTGACCTCACCCTCCTCACGAGGCAGGCTGTAGCCCCAATCGCGCTCAGCGTTCTCGATGGAACCATACTGCTCGATAATCCACTCGCGCCAGGCAGAGTCAAACCGTTTGCGCTCGGCATGGTTGCCCCACACAGGCTCCCACGCGATGTCGTAGGCGAAGATGTTATCCCACTGCGGGATGCGCGCCGCCTCTATCAGCTGGCGCAGCAAGGGCGGGTCAAAGCCAAACGGGTGCGCGGCGGTGATGAACAGGTTGATGTACATCCCGTGGCGACGCGCCCGCTCTAAAAAGTCCACCAGCTGCGGCGCGTGCGAGAGGCTGGTGTACTGGATGGACAGCACGTTGAACCCCACCTGCTTCGCGATGCGCAGGGCACGTTCTACCTCGTGAGGGTCGTACTGTTCCGGACCGAGCCAGTGTCCCCAGTACTCGTCCGGCTCCTGACCAGCTATCCACAACGGCCAGAAGTTGATGCCGTGCGCGTAGAAGGGCTTATCGCCCTGCACGAATTGCCCGCCTCGCACACGCATGGGGGGCATTGCCGCCGGTTTGCCGATGACGTGGAAGAGGTGCTCCAGCTCATCGCGTGTGCCGTCGGTTGCGTGCGCAGTGATACGGATGCGCCATTCCCCCTCGGACAGATCGGCTTCCGGGAAGAGCACCCGCTGCCTTTCACCGGGCTGCAAGCGTACCGACATCTGCTGTGAGACACCCGGTTTACCCGGCGCAGAGAGTTCAGCATTCAGGCGCAATGTGACGGGTTCGCCTCGCCAGTTCACCACTTCCGCGCCGTATGCTATCTTCTGCTCTTTCCAGATGCCAAACCGCTCTGTGCCCGCTCGGAGCAGATGCCAGCCGCGCCGCATCGGCTGTAGCAACGCGGAGAGGCTTGGAGTGTTCGCCTCGGCGGTCGGCAGCCATGCCCACACACTGCCCTCCGTGTCGCCTTTCGCACTGAGGAACAGGCACGCCCGCTCGCCCAGGGGCAGCACGATACGCCTGCCCGAAGCCTGCCCCCCGATGCCCACCCCACGATGGCGCATCACGCTGCACCAGCGCCCGCGCGAGTCCCGATAGAACTTGTACCACGGAGCGATACCCTCCAGCCGGAACGAGGGCACGGAGGGTAGAGCCTGCAAGAGCCTGCCAACCTGCATGTCGGCAATGGTGGCTTCCAGCGGAGTATTGGCAGGATAGGAGGCGAAACTGTGTGCCAGACCGATGGAAAGTTCCACCGCGTTCTCTGGCTTCAGAAGGTCGCCCGCACCTCCACGCCCCTGTGAGGGGTTATCCCGCCAGTAGCGGAAGTCCGATGGCTCCAGCGCGTAATGTTTCCATCCCTCGTTCAACGGCACCGTCGCCACCCAGCGCGAGCCATCGCGTTCGCGCCATTCGATGGAAAGGGCGCGGGTGTTCTTATCGCCCTTCGCCCAGAAGCGCATCAGCGTCTCGCCCCGGCGGAAGGGCTGGTCGAGGCGCAGGTCGTAGGTACACCAGCCGGTGAGCCTGGGCACACTCAAGCGGTAGCCCTTGCCGTGTGGGGTATCTACCACCGACCACGAGGTATCTATCTCCGGGGCGTTGGTGGCACGCCGCCAGGCGTTTGCAGCAGCAGGTTGTCCCTGCCACAGGGCGCGCCAGGAGCCGTTCATGTGCAGAGCCTGTTGCCGCTCCAGCCATCGCTCTCCTGCGCGGTAGAGCCACGTGCCCAGCGGCGGCTCATTGCTGATGAAAAGCACCTCTTTCCGGGAGTGCACCCACCTCTGCAGGGGTTCGCCAACCGTTGCGGGCAGGCGATCTGCCTCCGGCACCACCAGCAGCGACACCCCCTGAGGCAGGCGTCCGCCTGCGAAGTCCTCCACCGATACCAGCACCACCTGCACGCCAGGTTCCGCCCGGCGAATGGCGTTCTGTAAAGCGGTCGCTTGCCGCCCGCCCCATTGCAGCACGCCGATAGTGGGCGCAGCCGATACCACTGCCGAGACAGACATCATGATAATCGCCCAAGTCAGATAGTTCACATTGCACCTCCTCCACAAACTTCACCTGGAGGGCGAGCCTCCGAGTGAGCCGAACATCACTTCCCGCAACGGCTCGGCGGGAACCTCGCCCTCCAGGTACAGGCTACACCGTGACCTCATGCCTCCCCTCGGCGTACTCTTGACCGCCAATCACCGCAACCGTGCCCGGTGGTACGGTGACCTGCGCGAGTATCCGCTCCCCTTCGCGGCGTAGGGCAACATGTATCTCACCACGAGGCGTGGGTACGATACCCTTCGCCCACTCCAGGTCACCCAGGAACGGGCGCACCTCGAAGCGTGCAAAGCCCGGCTCCAGCGGGCGCACACCGATGACGTACGAGGGCAGGGCGAACACCGGTGCTGCGCTCCAGGCGTGGCAGTGACTGCGTGTGGGCCACTCCTGGCTCAGGTAACCCGGGAAGGTCTCCCAGCAGGAAGTGGCTCCTGCGTGTACCATCATGCCCCACCATCGGCGTATCAGCTGCACGATACGCGCGATATCGCCCGCTTTTTCCAGCGCCTCGATGGTGAACGCCATCATGAAGGGACTACCCACGCGCACCCAGCCTTCGGGCACGTCGGTGAGGTACTTCTCGAACAGGGCGCGCTTGTCGTCGGGCACGATGTCACACAGGTAGGCTACCGTCTGTGTCTGCTGGCTGATGACCGTGCTGCGCCGTCCGTCGGCATGGATGCAGTCGATATACGCCTGTTTCTCTTCGTCCCACAGGTGCGTGTGAATCGCCCGTTTCAGCTCCTCCGCCCAGCGCAGATACAGGTCCGCCTCAGCATCTTTGCCCAGAATGCGCGCCATCTTCGCGCTGCGACGCCATGCCTCCACCAGCCACATGTTCTGGTGCGTCACCACGCCCGTTCGGGGTGTATCCATCGGCGCCCAGTCCAGCATGTTCCACGCCTCTATCTCCAGCAAGCCCTGCGCGTTGATGAACCGCTCGTGGATGTTCTGGTTCTGCTGGCGCACGGCGGGGTACACCTCTTCCAAGAACGCCCGGTCGCCAGTGAAGCGATAGTACTCCTCGCAGGCGATAGTCCATAACAGGCTCCATGCGGTCAGGATGTCCTCCCAGCCGCTGGGCACCTGACTCTCCACCAGTGGTGACCGCCACAACGACTCGCCCGCCAGCAGCAGGCATCTTCTCGCCAGACGAGCATCCCCGAAGGCAGTATAGCTGAACAGGCTCTCGTTGCGGGCGTCGCCCACCCAGAAGGTCTGCTCGTAGGAGGGACAGTCTACAAAGGTGTCCTCGCTGCACAGGCGCACCGTATGGCGTGAAATCTCCCAGATGTCGTTGAGCAGGGCATCGCTGCACTGGAACTGCGCCTGATAAGCGTAGGGGTATGTGTTCAGATGACAACGCAGCGACCGCAGGCGTACTGGCTCCTTCGCTCCTTGTGGGAAGCGCACGGTCAGCGTTGCGTAACGGAAACCACGTCGCATCACCGACCGCCAGCTCTGCCAGCCCTCCCGCGCGATATAGCGGAAGGTGTTGTGCAGTCCGTATGTCCACTGGATGCGCCCGTCTTCCATATACTCGAAGGCGTTGAGGTCTATCACCGTACCTTCAAGGGCGCAGAGGTCTATCTCGAAGAACCCCACCAGCTCCTTGCCGAAGTCTATCAGCAGCTCCACATCGCCGTCCGCGGGGGGATAGATTACCGTATCATCGGGGTTTGCGGAGACCAGGTGATACGGCTGCTCCACGTGCAGGGGTACGTCCACCGGTCTGGCAAAAACCGTCTCCGCGAACACGTTGGCGGCGGCGGTGTGCTCCCAGCGGATGGGCTGCACGGCGGGATGGCTGGCGATTTGCTCTGGGCTTTTTGCCTGCCACGCCGACACGAAGAGCGTATCCTCCTGGGAAGGAAAGGGTCCCACGCTCACAAAGGGATAGTCGCTGTGATCACCCAGGGGCGAACGCAGCTGCAGCTCCCCCTGCTCGTAGTCCAAGACAAAGCCGAAGAACCACTCGTGGTAGAAGGAAGCCGACACGTTCGCCACTAACAGGTGCTCACCTGCCGACAGGGGGATACCCTCCGCCGCCTGCTGAGGCGTGTACTCCTGCCCGCCGATGTGCACCGCACGGAAACCGTTGAACACCGAATGCAGGCGCACCTGCATCGGTTGAGAGCAACGGAGCACCGTCGCCACCAGCCCCACAAATCCGCGCGGGTTGGCGGTGAGGTCGCCCGGCAGGAAGTTCGGCTTGAGGTCAAACGTCCACACCTGCTTCGGCGGGCGCACTGCCTGAATGCGCATCACACGCACCGGCTGCACGGGTTCCTGCGTCAGGAAGGGAATATCCCGCGGAAGCACCTCTTTCCACGGTGCACACCCTACCTCACCAACCACCACTGCGTTCTGCCAGCCGTTGTCGTCGAAGCCAGCCAGCGTCCAGTGTGCCGGCGCTTTGCGGGCATCGTACATCTCTGCCCATGCCTGCTGGCACGCCATGCGTGGCATCCGTCGCTCGTATGCGGGGTGCTCGGTGCCTTTCCACGTGTCGTCGGTAGCGGTGACCACTTGTCCGTCACATTCCACCTGCGCCAGCAAGCCACCGCGCGCCTGCAGATACTGGAAGGTGCTATGCCCGAAGTGATGCACCAGCACCGCCACCACGTTCTCGCCCGAGCAGACATGGGGAGTAATGTCATAAGTATCATACCGCCAGCGGTGCGGGAAGGCGCGTACCGGACCATGACCGATGTACCTGCCGTTGATCCACACGGAATAGCGGGAATCGGCGGTGATGTGCAGGGTCACCTTCTCGAAACGCGCAGGGAGGGCAAAGCTCTTTCGCGCTGCCCAGAAGAAGTTGCGCGGCGCCTCTTCGCCCGGGTGCCATATCCATTTCGCCTGCCAGTTCATCGTTGCATACCCCTTTCCGTAACGTCTGAGAACCCTATTTCGCGTCTGGGCATCACGGCTCCTTTTGTGCTAGGGCGCGTGAAAACCCAAGCAGGAAGGTGGCTGTCTGTAACGAAATGCACCGCGGAGCACGCAGGGGACGCCGAGGGGTTCAGAACATTCTCTCTGCGTTCTCCGCGCCCGCTGCGGTGAACATCTGAAAGAAAAGAGGTCGGATCATGCGCACCGTTGGCATCGAAATACTCTTGCTGATAATGCTGCCCGGCTTTGTCTGTGCTGCGCCTTCCACCCTGAGCACCCCGCAGATGCTGGTGGAGGTGCGAAGCGGAGTCATCACCCGCTTTGTCAACCGCCTGACGGGTGAGACTTTTGCGGTAAAGAGCGTACCGCCCCTGACGGGCATCCGCCATCAGCAGAGCGGCGACCTGTGGAATGACCGCGCCCAGGTACAACAAAAAGCCTCAACGCAGGAGGTTACCATCGCCCTTCGGTGGCGCAGTCAGCTCGGTACACACGCTCTACACACACGCCTGACTGCACTGCCGAACGGAGACGCGCTGGTCACACAGCAAGCACAGTGTGCATCGCCCGGGCTGGTGGGCTTGCAATGGGGTATGGTCGTACCCGATGAGGTGGAGCTGCTGGTGCCGGGCTACAGCGGTTTGCGCTTCAGCAAGGAGAGCAATTACCAGCCAATGCAGTTCGACTACCCGATGACCTGGGAAGCGCAGTTTGTGCTGATACAGGGCAAGCGTGGTGGGGTGCTGATCCATGCCGAAGACAACGCGCAACGATTCAAACGCCTTTTCGTGCAACACCGCGAAGGGCAGTTCTGGATAGGCTTCGAAACATGGTGCACTGCCCCCTTCGAGAAGGTGCAACAGGCGGAATCGGTGCGCTGGCGCATCCGTCCCTACGCAGGCAGCTGGCTGCACGGCGCGGCAATGTACCGAGAATGGGCGGAAAAAGCGTTTGGACTCGCCGCCTTGCGTCAAACACAGCCCGCATGGGTACGCGAGATACAGACGGTGGTCATCACCGGTCTGGATAACCAGGAGATGCTGCAGGCTCTGGCGAAGCGGCTAAACCCGCGCCAGACTCTTCTCTACGTGCCCGACTGGCGCAAGGACGGCTACGACCGCAACTACCCCGATTACACCCCACGCGAGGGCTTCGCCGAACAGATGGAGGCGGCGCGCCGATTGGGATTCCGCATCATGCTGCACGTCAACTATTTCGGCTGTACGCCCGAAAACCCTGATTACGAACATCTGAAGCAGTACCACTTCCGCGACCCGTTCAGCAAGCAGCCCATGTACTGGGACTGGCAACGCGCCGACCCGCCCATCAAGTTCGCCTACATCAATCCCGCTGCAAGGGCGTGGCGCAGGCTGTTCGTGCAGAGGATGGTGGAGCTGTGTCGCCAGCTGAAGCCCGACGCTCTGCACTTGGACCAGACCCTGTGCATTTACAACGATGCCAACGGATTGATAGACGGCATGAACAGTATGCAAGGAAACATCGCCCTGCACCGTGAGCTGGTTGAGGCACTGCCCGATGTGGCACTCTCCGGCGAGGGGCTGAACGAAATCTCCTTCCGCTACGAGAGCTTCGCACAGCGCCACGTTTGGGGAATCAACCACGCCGACACCCAGTGGGATATGGATGCCGTGCGTATGGCGCATCCGGTGAGTTCTTCGCTGCTGACCCCGCATACGATGCTATACGGCTACCTGGGCATGACCAATCCGGTGATGTGGGACTACTATGTCGCCTGGCGCACCGCGTACGAGCGAACGGGGGTGCTCCCTACTCTGGCGGGACCCTGGTCACAGCAGATATCGCAGCCCAACGCGACGATGCGGACGCTGTGGAAGGAGATGCAGTGGTTTCAGGCAAACCGCCCCCTGCCCGATTTCTCCCCTGCCCTGTGGGATAAAAGTACGCTCTTTCTTTATCGCACAGCCGATGGTCGCCTCGCCCGCTACCGGCAGGAGAAGAGCGGGGTGTGTCTGGAAGCGCAGACAGGTTCCAGCTGGGTAACGGTCTATCGGCGCATCGAGGGCGTGACGCGGGCGCAGGTGGGCGGCTCCATACCCGGCTGGCTCGCCTACAACGGCAGGCAGATACTGGGGCTGAACCCGATGAGCAGCTACCCCTGGCTGCCGGAACCACCGAAGATGGATGCCCTGCACCTGCACGCGCTACCCGACACGGTGATGGTCACCGCCGCGGGCGTGCAGGAAGGGGAATGGGCGCGCTTCGTCTTTGAACCGCGCGAGGTGGTGATTGCTGAACTGTGGAAACAGCGGGGCAACGTGAGCCACTGTGTGGTGGATAGACAGGGACTGGGCAAGCGGATGCCAGGATACCTCGTGGAACATGAGACAGGTGCAGTGGCGCGTCCTTCCAGCGACGGCATCTTCATGCACCCTCCCTGGCGCACGAAGGCTGGAGGCAGAGTCTGGCTGGAGTTCACCCTTACCCTCCCTGCCGATCGCCTCTGCGAGTTCCGCAGCGGGCTGGGCTTCACCTCGCCCGAAGCAGCCGACAAAAGCGACGGGGTAACCTTTACCGTCACCGCCTTCGCGCAAAACACCTCCGTGTCGGCAACTCGGCATGTACGCGGCAAAACGCCGGAGCACATCGCTCTGGATTTAGGTGCGTTTCGTGGGCGACGCATCCGCCTCCGTCTGGAAGCGCACCCGGGTCCGAACGCCTCGCCCGATTTTGACTGGAGCTTTTGGAGCCGACCGCGCGTGGTAGCGAATCAGGCACAAGATATGCCGGTGGAGGTTTACTCCCCGCATCTGCCTGCATGGGCATCTGTGAACGGCTCGGCGGTGACGTGGCGAGTGGTCGCGCCCCATCGCTACCGTCTCACTCTTCCTGCCACCACATCCATACTCACCTTGCTCTACGCACAGGGCGCACCAGTGAACCCACCGGTAGACCTGACTCAGATGGGGTTTCGCACAGGGCTGGAGCGGGGCGGCATGCTGCAGGAACCGGTAGATGACCTGCGCGCCAGTGTGGACACCGGAGTATGCGGTGGGGTCCGTCAACAGGGCTTCTCTGCCCATCCCCCACCCAATGGCAAAACCTTCCTTGCTTTCTTGCTTCGGCTGCCCCAGCAGGGTGCGTCGCTGCGCGGCTGCGCCGGCATCCGTGACGGGGCGGAGGGCAAATCGGATGGCGTGCGCTTCAGCGTGGAGGTAAACGGCAGGGAAGTGTGGAACCGAACCGTAAACGCCGGCGAGGGATGGATACCGTTCGAGGTCTCCCTCGCGCCGTGGGCAGGGCAGACGGTGTTGCTGTACCTGGCCACCGATTCCCTGGGCAACTACGGCTGGGACTGGGCGCACTGGGGTGAGGTCAGGATAGAGTAAACTTGGCATGCGCGGAGTTTGTTCAGCCGAAGGAGGTACACCGTGAATCGCGAACAAGCATGGGCTTTACTCTGCGAGTACACCCCATCCGAAAACCTGCGCCGCCATGCACTGGCGGTGGAGGCGTGTATGCGCTACTACGCCCGGCTCTGGGGCGAGGACGAGCAACTGTGGGGCATCACCGGGCTGCTGCACGACCTGGACTATGAACAGCACCCTTCGCTAGAGGAGCATCCCTTCGTGGGCATGGAGATATTGAGGCAGAAAGGCTACCCGGAAGAGGTGGTTCGCGCCGTCGGGGCACACGCCGACCACACAGGCATTCCGCGCCAGACGCGCATGGAACACACTCTTTTCGCCTGCGATGAGCTGACGGGTTTCGTGACGGCGGTCGCTCTGGTGCGCCCGAACAAGAAGCTGGCAGAGGTAGATGTGGCGGCGGTGCGCAAGAAGATGAAAGATAAAGCCTTTGCGCGCGCGGTCAGCCGCGAGGAGTTGCTCAAAGGGGCAGAGGAGATTGGCGTGCCATTCGACGAGCACGTGCAAAACGTCATCCACGCCATGTCTACTATCGCGGACGAGCTGGGACTATGAAACTGTATATCGACGGCGCATCGCGGGGCAACCCGGGCAAGGCGGGTATCGGCGTGCTGCTGTGCAACGACACTGGCGAACCGCTGAAAGAGATTAGCGAATCCATCGGGGAGACCACCAACAACGTTGCTGAATACCGTGCGCTGATTCGCGCGCTGGAGGAGGCACGTGCGTTGGGTGCAGATGCCGTAGAGGTGTACACCGACAGCGAGCTGCTGGCGCGCCAGATCAACGGGCTGTACGGCGTGCACTCCTCCCACCTGCAACCCCTTTTCCACCGCGCCAGAGCACTGCTGAGGCTGTTCAAGAGCGCGAGCGTGCAACATATCCCCCGTTCACGGAACCAGATTGCGGACAGGCTGGCGAAGGCGGCTGCAGCCGGCAACAAAATATCGCCTGCCGGGGTTTGATCCGCGATTGCCCAATCTAGGCATGGGTATACCGCCTGACAACGCTCGTCCCTCTGAGGGTGTTCGCAAACCTGGATGCGCCTGTATTTCTCGGACGCATTCCGCATTCCTCACCCATTGACTTTTGCCGTCTTTCGTGGTATGCTAATAATTGACAAAAATATCTCTTTATCTGAATAACTCATTAGACTCAGGAGGATACAACCGTGAGCGAGCTGATAAACAACCGTCAGAAACGGATCGAGATACTCAAACAGCTGATTCGGCAGCTCCACCAGGGCGAGGAAGAAACGGAGGTTCGGGCGAAAATAGAACAGTTACTTCCCGACCTCGACTACAGCGACGTGTTCACCGCCGAGATGCAGCTGATTCAGGAGGGTATTCCCCCGCAGAGCATCCAGCAGTTGTGCGATGCCCACACGCGCGTGCTTCGAGCACAGCTGGACAGACAGCAGGCAATAGAAGTGCCTGTGGGACATCCGTTGCATACCTTCTTGCAGGAGAATCGCGAGCTGCGTCGTGTGACTGCACAGATTCGTCATCTGGTACAGCAGTTAGAGACTCTACCCGATGAGCAAGACGCCACCGAACAGGTACACGCCATCCAGAAGCTGATGAACGAACTGACCGATGTCCACAAGCATTACCTGCGCAAGGAGTATCTGCTCTTCCCCTACTTTGAGAAGAACAACCTGATGGGACCGCCGACCGTGATGTGGGGCAAGCATGATGAAGCGCGTCACCTCTTGCGTGAAGCCATCTCTCGGTTGCAAAGCCAGCGCGCTTTCACGGCAGCGGAGGCAAAAGAGCATGTTCGTCAGGCAGTTCTGCCCGCCATAGAAGCCGTCGAGGAGATGATTTACAAAGAGGAGAAGATACTGTTCCCCGTTGCTCTCAGCCTGCTGACAGAGCAAGACTGGTATGAAATCTACCTGCAGAGCGACGAATACGGCTACTGCCTGTACTCCCCCGAAAGAGAGTGGGTACCCGAAGGCGGCGTTCAGATGCAGATTCGCCAGCCGACAGCCTCAGGGGGACGTATTCGCATGCCCACAGGAAGCCTGACTCTGGAAGAACTCATCGCACTGGCGGGCACTCTTCCCTTTGACCTCACCTTCGTCGACAAAGACGACACAGTGCGCTACTTCAGCCCGGGCAAAGAGCGCATCTTCAGCCGTTCCAAAGCCGTCCTCGGGCGCAAAGTGCAGTATTGCCATCCCCCGAAGAGCGTTCACATCGTCGACCAGATACTGAATGACTTCAAGTCGGGCAAGCAAGACCGCGCCCGGTTCTGGATTCACCTGCATGGAAGGCTGGTGTACATCTGCTACTATGCCGTCAGGAACGAGCAGGGTGAGTACCTGGGCACCCTGGAAGTCACCCAGGACCTGACCGAGGTGCGCTCTCTGGAGGGCGAGCGCCGCCTGCTGATGTACGACGACCAGCAGGCGGATTCATCCCGGTGATGATCGGTTTCAGAATCGGTAGTCCCTGGTATGCGCCTCCTCGAGATAGCGTGCTACCAGCGTGGCTGCCGCTTCCACATCTTTGCGGTGCACCATCTCGTTCACCGTATGCACATAGCGCGTAGGTACGCTGATAGTGATGCTCACCGTACCCGAACGGCTGCGCTGCAGTGCGCCCGCGTCGGTGCCACCGCGAGGTAGAATCTCCATCTGGTAAGGGATTTGCTCGCGCTCGGCAATCTCGCGGAAGTGCTCCACCAGCTTCGGATGGCATATCAGGCTGCCGTCCATAATCTTGATAGCAACCCCCTGTCCGAGCTTCGTGACCGTCTCGGTGTCGGAGGGCCCCGGATAGTCGTTCGCCAGCGTCACATCCAGCGCGATGCCGATATCGGGTTCTATCGCGTAAGCGGCGGTGGTCGCACCACGCAAACCCACCTCCTCCTGCGCCGTAGCCACCGCGTAGATGTCCACCTCCGTACGCTTGTCCTTCAGCAGGCGCAGGGCTTCTATCATCACAAAGACGCCCACGCGGTCGTCCATCGCCTTGCCAAAGAAGGTGTCTCCGCACGATTCGGTGGTGCGGTCCATAGTGACCATATCGCCCACAGAGACCTTTTCCTTCACCTGCTCGGCGGTCATGCCCAGGTCCACGAAGAAGCTCTCTATCTGCGGCGCCCTGTTCATCTCTTCGGGCGTGAGCATGTGCGCGGGTTTGGTGGAGTATGCCAGCACGCCGCGCAGCACCTCGCCTTGACGGGTATGCACCAGCACGCGCTGCGCGAACAGCTGACGGGCGTCAAACCCTCCCAGCGGCTGCAGGCGCACAAAACCCTTATCGTCGATGTATCGCACCATGAAGCCGATTTCGTCCATATGCGCCGCCAGCATCACCTTGCGCGCGCCGTTGCCCCGCTTGATGCCTACCACGTTGCCCATCACGTCCACTTCGATGCTATCTACCAGCGGAGCCAGCGTCTGTTTGACCGCCTCGCGGATAGGGTCTTCCTTGCCAGGAATGCCTGGTGTCTCACAAAGCCGTTTCAACAGGTCGAACTCCATCTTTGCCTCCTGCGGTTGTCGCTTTTCTTCACGCTTAGCGCAGCAACGGGCGGAATCCTTTACGAGAAAAGGAAACGAACGAGACAGAAGCGAATGGAATATCCCAGCATAGCCTCAGAGAAGCGGGGAGGATATGGATGCCTGTGGTCACCTGCCGTGTAGCAACAGTTCTTATATTGCTCGCCTGTTTTACCTGTTGGTTACCTGTCGCCACAGCCCAGCGGGCATACCCCGATGCTCTCCGGCGCGATATCGAGCGCGCCCGCGATAAGGTGTACCCCGCAGTAGTGAACATTCTGGCGGTCACGCGCTACTTCAGCGAGGGGCGTGCTCAGCGTTCGCCCTCCGGGGGAAGCGGGGTGATCGTCACGCCGCAGGGGCACGTACTCACCAACTATCACGTAGCGGGCAACTCTACCCGCATCACCTGCTCGCTGACCACAGGCGAAACGCTGGAAGCTACTGTGGTGGCACACGACCCGCTGACCGACCTGAGCATCCTCAAACTGCGCGCTGACCCCAAACGCCGTTTCCCTTATGCGGCTCTGGGAAACTCCGACGCGCTGAAGGTGGGCGAGTATGTGCTGGCGATGGGTAATCCACTCATGCTCTCCTCCTCTGCCACACTGGGCATCGTCTCGAACACACGGCGCGTCTTCACCGACTTCACCCAAACGGAGATTGAAGAGATAGAGCTGGACGAGGGCGAGGGCACCGGTTTGCTCACCCGCTGGATTCAGCACGACGCGCTGATACTGCCGGGCAACTCCGGCGGACCGCTGGTGAATCTGAACGGTGAAGTAGTCGGCATTAACGAGCTGGGTGGCAACGGTATGGGTTTCGCCATCCCGTCTAACCTTGCCCGGCAGGTGCTGCAGCAGGTATTGAAAACGGGGCGCATCCAGCGTGGATGGCTGGGCGTCACGGTGCTGCCGGTGGAAAAGCTGGGACGCCAAACGGGTGTGCTGGTCTCCTCCGTATTCCCCGGCTCGCCCGCGCACAAAGCAGGTATCCAGCCCGGCGACATCATCCTGTCTATCGATGGGACGCCTGTCAACGCCCGCTTCTTCGAAGAGATACCCCTCTTCCACCAGAAGATTGCTTCTCTGCCGGCAGGAAAGAAAGTAACCATCCGTTTGCTACGCGGTGGTAAAGAGCGTACCGTGACCGCCACCACCGCGCTGTGGGAACGTTCTCGGGGCGAAGAAGAGGAGTTCCGCGAGGCGGGCATTACCGCGCAAAACATCACACGCGCGATGATGGTGGCGCGGAAACTGCCCACCCAGCAGGGTGTGCTGGTAACCGGCGTGCGCCCCGGCTATCCGTTCGATAACGCGCGTCCCAACCTGAAGCGCAACGATATTATCACCTCGGTCAACGGCGTCGCCACTCCCCACTTGACCGCTTTGCGCAAGGCGATTATCATGGCGATACAGAAGGGTGGAGAAGCGGTCGTGCACTTCCGTCGAGGTGAAGAGCACCTGATCACCATAGCGAAACTGACCGAACCACCCCCGGATACCATGGGCGGCGAGCTGGCAAAGCCCTGGTTGGGTGTCAAGACACAGGTGGTGACCCCCGAGGTCGCCAAAGCGGTCGGCGTGGAGGATGCGCGCGGCTTCCGCATCACGGAGGTGTATCCCTGGACCGAAGCAGGCAAGGCGGGATTGCGCACAGGCGACATCATCCTTGCCGTGAACGATACCGAGCTGGAAGCCTCGCGCCCACAGGACGCAGACGAGCTGCAACGGGTTATCGAGGAGATGTCCGTCGGCGAGCAGGTGGCACTCACCATCCTGCGCGGGGGAAAGGCGCAGAAGATAGCCGTCATGCTGGAAGAGACACCAGCCTCTGCCGAGACCGCCCGGCGGGTGCGCCAGAAAGAACTGGAGTTTGTGGTGCGGGACATCACGCCAATGGACCGCATGGAAAACCGCTGGAACCGGGACCAGAAAGGCGTACTGGTGGTCGAGTGTACGATGGGCGGATGGGCAAACCTGGCTGGGCTGCGTGCGGACGACCTGATACTGAGCATCAACGGTATACCCATTGCCGATACGCATGCCTTCGAGCAGGTCATGGCTCGCATTGTGCGGGAGCGTCCGAAGGTTACCCGCATCTTCCTGCGGCGCGATGGTCGCACGCATTTTGTGTTCATCGAGCCCGATTGGGCGAAGCTTTTGCCGCAATGAACTGGCAAGGAGGATAGAAAAGATGAATCGACGCTTCTGGGCTGTTGTCATCAGCCTCGTGCTGTTTGGCACATGCTACGCACAAAACGACATCGCGGGCGTGTCGTCGGTAGTGGAGAAGGTAGCACCTTCCATCGCGACGCTGAAAGTGGTGTTGAAGACCACCATGAAGATGGGTGGCGAGAGCATGGAGGAAGAGACCAAAATGAGCCTGCAGGGCGTGGTGGTGACGCCCGACGGACTGATGATGGTTTCGAACTCCCCGTTCTCCCCCAAGCGGATGATGGAGATGCTGGCAGGCGAGGCGATGCCCGCAGGCATGGACTACAAGATGACCCCGACCTCTATCAAGGTGGTCTTCGGCAATGAGGACAAGGAGTATGATGCTTTCCTCGCTGCCACTGATACCAGACTGGACCTCGCCTTTATCCAGGTAGAAGGGCTGGGCGACAGGCAGCTAACGCCGGTAGATTTCAGCAGCGGCGTGGACGTCCAGATGGGACAACAGGTGATCGCCATCTCGCGCCTGACCAAAGGCTACGACTACGCACCCTACTTCGCGCTGGGGCAGATTTGCGGTGAGATCGCCAAGCCACGCCGGGCGTGGATGCTTTTGGGGGACATCTCTCAACTCGGTTTGCCGGTGTTCACCCTCAACGGCGAACTGGTGGGTGTGCTAACCACCATCGCCCCGGAGGTGAAGGACGAAGGCGGTGACACCATGGGCTTCACCATGGTTATGCGCCTGCTCTCCGGCGGTGGCAGCTCCGGCACCGGCGGGGTGTTCGTCATCCCGGCACAACAGGTGAAACCGCTGGTGGAACAGGCAAGCCGACGGGCGGCGGAACTGGCGAAGGAACGTGCGCGGAAGAAAGAAGAAGCACCCAAAACGAGCGCGCCCACGCAACCTGCGAAGCCGAAAGGCAGCGGAAAGTGATACGGGAGGGGTATCTCCCTCCCGACGTTCCAAGAGCAAAGGCTGGTTTGGCGTTTTTACAGTTTATTCCCCGTCTTTTGGGCGTTCGTTGCTTTGGCCTGAGTTGCCTTTGGGGTAGGCTTTGCCTTCGCGGTAGCCGCCTTATCGTTCGCTTTCATATACGGGCAACCACTGCAATCCTTGCTTCCCTCTTTTGCCGCCAGGGTTGCCTTCGTCTCAGGGCAATTCGCACAGTCCTTCTTGCCGTTGGCTGCTACCGCCTTCGTCTTGCCCGCCATGTAGGGGCACTCGCCCTTGCCTTCCTTCATCACGACGGGTTTCACATCGCTCTTGGTCTGCGCCGCAGCAGCTTTCGCTGCACCCTCGTGCGCACAACAGGAGCTACCCGACTTCATCACCGCGGGCTTCACCGATGTCTTTTCCTGCGGATTCGCGGATACCCAGAGCACGGTAGCGACTCCCAATGCCAGCACCGCGACCGTCGCCATCAAACGCTTGTGCATGATTTGCCTCCCTGTTTGTTTGTCATTAAGGAACTGCCGAGAGTACATTCTATTATACACACTAAATATCCTTTTCGGTTCCCCTGTGCTATAATATTTTTGCAGAAGAAAGAAAAAGGGGTTGCAGCGATGTCGCAGGTGCTGGAGAAGACCAGACCGGGCTACAAGATATACACCTGGGGATGCCAGATGAACGAAGAGGACTCCGAGCAGATGGGGCTGTATCTGGAGAGGCTCGGATACCGCCCCGTGCAGGAGGACGAGGAGGCAGAGGTCATTTTGCTGAACACCTGCTCGGTGCGACGCAAGCCGGAGGACAAGGTGTTCAGCCTGCTGGGCGAGCTGCGCAAGTGGAAGGAGCGACATCCCAACGGCATCCTTGGGGTATGTGGATGCATGGTGCAGGTGCGCTCGGAGGAGTTGCGCAAGGAGGCTCCGCATGTGGATTTCATCGTCGGCACGGCGAACATCGCGCGCATCCCCGAACTGGTGCAGGAGGTGCGTCGTTCCCGCAAGCTGATGACTGCGCTGGAGCTGCCCCCTCGCAAAGGGGCTATCGTCACCGACATCCCGCAGCGCATCACCCAGCGCAAGCCCAAGCTGCGCGCCTTCGTGCCCATCATGTACGGCTGTGACAAGTTCTGCACCTTCTGCGTGGTACCGCTGACGCGCGGGCGCGAGCGCAGCCGCCCCACAGAAGACATCTTGCAGGAAATCCGTTACCTTGCCGAGCACGGCACCAAAGAGGTCACCCTGCTGGGGCAGACGGTGAACTCCTACGGCAAGAACCTGCTGGAGGGGAAGGTTCCTTTCGCCAAACTCTTGCGCCTGATTAACGACATTCCGGGCATCGAGCGCATCCGATTCACCTCGCCCTACCCGCGCGACTTCACCGACGAACTCATCGAGACCATGGCAGAGCTGCCCAAGGTGTGCGAGCATGTGCACCTGCCCTTGCAAGTAGCGGACAACGACCTGCTGCGCGAGATGAAACGAGGCTACACCGTGGAGCAGTACCAATCCATCGTGCATAAACTGCGCTCCGCCATGCCTGACATCGCCATCACCACCGACCTGATGATCGGCTTTCCGGGCGAAACGGAGGAACAGTTCGAACACACCCTGCAGTTCGTAGAGCGCATCCGCTTCGACTCCGCCTTTATGTTCGCCTACAGCCCGCGCCCCGGCACCAAAGCCGCCGAGCGTGAAGAC
Organism: Armatimonadota bacterium; assembly: GCA_026003195.1. Lineage (NCBI taxonomy): Bacteria > Bacillati > Armatimonadota > Armatimonadota bacterium. The sequence continues at coordinate 131,277 of BPGU01000003.1, read as the reverse complement.
CAGATACCTCGCGCGGTGAAGATGGAGCGACTGCAGAGGCTGATCGAGCTGCAAAACCGCATCACCTGCGAGATTAATCAGTCGCAGGTAGGCAACGTGTATGAAGTGCTGGTAGAGGGTCCCAGCCCCAAAGACCCCACCAAACTGACCGGGTTGACCCGACAGAACAAGACGGTGAACTTCGAGGGTTCGCGTGAGCTGATCGGTCAGACCGTGCGCGTGCGCGCGGTGGAAGGGCACCTGTGGGGCTTTGTCGGCGAGCTGGCAGACAACCGTCTGTAGTGGTATAATGGCGTAGGAAGAACGCACATGATGACCTCTGAACCGATAGATATCGATGCGCTGATAGAGCGTCTGCGCAACGACGACGATGTCCGCCGCAGGCTGCTGGCTGCGCTGCTGCCTCAAGAGTTCCTCGCCCTTCCGCTGCGCGTGGAGCAGCTGGCTGCTGCCCAAGCGGAGCAGTCAGAACGCATTGCCCGGCTGGAACGGGTGGTGGAACAGCTGGTAGAGGCGGTCAACGGTCTGCGCCAGACGGTTGCTGCGCTGGCACAGGGGCAAGAGGAGTTACGCGCCTCGGTCGCCGAACTGCGCGCATCCGTTGCCGAACTGCGACAGACCGTCAAGGATCTGGCGGAGGAGACTGCCGAGTCTATTCGCCGCCTGACCGAGTGGCAGGTGCTGGCAGAGCAGAGGCTACAGCGTATCGAAGACCGTTTGGGGCGACTGGTAGGCTGGCGGCTGGAAGAGAACTACGCGAAGTGGGCTTACGCCTACTTCGGCACATACCTGCGCAGCATCAGACGCGCCGACCCCGAGCAAATCTACGAGACGATTACCGCCAAGTTGACCCGAGAAGAGGTTAAGGACGTGTCCCGCGCCGACCTGATTTTTCAAGCGAGACTGCGCTCGGATCCACAACAGGAGGTGTACCTGCTGATGGAAGTCTCGGGACGCATCGAGCGCAACGATGTCACTCGCGCCAGCCGTCGCGCCGACCTGTTGAGCAAAGCGGGATTGCCGTGTGTTCCTGCGGTAGGGGGGGAGCAAATAGACCCGGGTGTAGAGGAAACGGCACGGGAATTGGGCGTCGCCGTGGCGGTAGACGGCGACCTCACCGGCTGGGAGACGGCTTTCTACAAAAGGTTAGGCAGGTTTGCGTGAGGTAACGCGCTATGCCAGTATCACCACCTTTTCCCACCCTGACGGAAATCATGGGCTTAATCGGCGAGGCGGGGCGACGTCTCGCCGAAATCGAAGCCAGCGAGGGTGCGGCGGGCAATATCTCGGTGTACATCGGCTGGAGCATCGACCCGCGCAGGCAGTTTCCGATGCAGGAAACAATCTCCGTCCCCACGCCTGTACCCGAGTTGGCGGATGGGCTGTTCCTGGTCACAGGCTCCGGACGGCGACTGCGCGAAATCGGCACCGACCCCGAAGCCAACCTTGGTGCGGTGAGAGTAAACCCCGACGGATGCTCCGCCACGCTCTACACCTCCCCCAAACGCCTGTTTGAGCGCCTCACCAGCGAGTTCAACTCCCACCTGGCGGTACATCGCGACCAGGTGGTGCGCACAGGCACCAACTTCCATGCACTCATCCATGCCCAGCCGTTGCACCTTACCTACCTCAGCCACATCCCGCGCTATCAGGACGAGCGTTACCTGAACCAGCACATCCTGCGCTGGCAACCGGAGAGCGTCGTGCAGCTGCCGGAGGGCGTCGGTCTAGTGCCGTTCCTGTTGCCCGGCTCGGAGGAGCTCATGCAAGCCACTATGGAGAAGCTGCGTCAGCACCGCGTGGTGGTGTGGGCAAAGCACGGCGTGATGGCACGCTCCGACGCTTCGGTAAAGCGCGCTCTGGACCGCATTGAATATGCTGAGACGGGCGCACGCTACGAGTATCTGAACCTTCTCTGCGGTGAACAGGGCGAAGGCTTAACCCACGAGGAGATTTTGCGCCTGTGCCAGCGGCTGGGGATTGAGCAGAAGGTGTTTTAGCTGAAACTCTGCCCCTTCCCTCGCGTCATTATATACAGCAGTTCCGCCACAGCAAGCAGGCATCAGAGCCTGCACAGGCTAAATCTAATTCCGTATTTCGCAGAAGGGGTACTGTGGCATGTGCACTCGGATTCGCCTTTTCGTAGTCGCATCGCTCATCGTCGGGCTGACCCTGCACCTGCAAGCACAAGAGAGCACGCCGCGTCGCGGCAACTCCCCCGCTCCGGTCGCTACTCAGCCCACGCCGGCGCAAAACAACGGACAACAGCAACCTTCGCTGGAAGTCACTATCGGACCGGAAGGGGTTTCGGTCTTCGCGGTCGGTGTAGATGCACAGGAGCTGCTCACCCGACTTGCCAAAGAGACGGGCATTCGCCTCATCGTGGATGATACCGTGCGGCGCACGGTCACTATCAACCTGGTGAATATGCCCGTGACGCGCATTCTGGAGATTATCGCCGCGGCATACGGGTTATCATACCGTGAGGTGAACGGCATCTTTATGCTCAGCGAGGGCATCCCGCGCAGTCCGTCCTCTTACCTGCTGAGCGATATCGATACCATCACCACGCAGTATGTGCTGGCGCCCAACGCCAAGTCTCTGTTGCCCGTCTTCCTGCAAGACCACGTGAAGACCAACGCCGAGCAGAACGCGGTGATCCTTTCCGCGCCGCCGGAGGTGCTCAAAAAGTTCCGGGAGGATATCCAGCAGTTCGACATCCCCGCAGCGCAGATGATGATAGACGTGCTGATGGTGGAGTTTACCGACTCCGCCGCGCGCGAGTTCCGCGCACAGTGGGGCTGGAGTAATGACGGACGCAGCCTCACTGTCGACTCGCCTCTGGGGCAGGTTGTTTTCCGCTCGGTAACTACCCTGCCCACCGAGTTCTTCACCAGCCTGCGTGCGCTGGTCACACAGGGCAAAGCGCGAGTACATGCCAACCCGCGTATCGCTACCGTCAGCGGACAGCGGGCGAGTATCTTCATCGGCAAGCAGCGCTATCTCAGCACCCCTGTCAGCATCGGCGGAGGGCGTGGGGAAGGCGACTACTTCTTCCGACAGACCAACTTTATCGACGCGGGCGTGCGCCTGAATATCACCCCCTGGACAGGTGGTGAGGGCGAGATCATCGTGGATGTGCAACCCGAAATCAGCGTGCTGAGCGCACCCGACCCCAAGACAGGCTTGCCCGACAAAAGCACCCGCCGCGCCAACACCACTGTACGCGTGCGTGACGGTGAGACCATCATCATCGGTGGACTGGTGCAGCGCGAGCTGATGTCCACGAAGACCAAAGTGCCCATCCTGGGCGACATCCCCCTGCTCGGACAGTTCTTCCGCTCCGAGGATACCAAAGAGACGGTGACGGAGATGGCGATATTCATCACCCCACGCATCCTGTCGCAGACCGGTCATCTGCCCGCCGAGCAGGAGGAGGCTCTCAAGAAACGCTTCCTGCAAGAGGATAGCCGTGAGCGCAAGTAGAGCCTCTGTGAAAAAGCCTGCTCTCCTGTCCCTCTTTGCCTGCAAGGGAAGAGAGAAAGGTTCTCCTCTCCCTGTGGGAGAGAGGCTGGGGGTGGGTTTGGCTCTCTCGTGCTTTGTGCTCCTCCTGTTCACTCTTCTCCCCGCTCACGCCCAGCAACGCCGTGTCCCCTTCTGTAACATCGTAGCGGTGGAGAGCCAGCGCGTGGGCAATGCGGTGCAGGTGACCATCCGTGCCGATGGGCTGATGCGCTTGCAGTTTGACCCTGAACGCTACGTGGACACCGCCCGCGCCCAGCAGGAAGGCGTCAGCGACCCTCGCAAACCGGTGCTGGAAATCCCCTTCCGCGTGACCAACGCCCGCTCGCAGGTGAGCAGCTTCGTGGACGTGGGCATCTATCCCGTCAGCCATGTGGAGGTCTCCCTGCCCGCCGACACGCCGGACGGGCTGGGCGTGGACGTGAAGGTGGTGCTGTTTGCTCCGGCGGTAATCCGTTCGGGACGGGTGGGCGGCGATGAGGTGGACTTCAGCGGAATCCCTTACGCCGGTCCCACCTTCAGCGTACAGCAAACCCAGGACCAGCGTTCGCTGATCATTCTGGTCACCAGTGACAGACGTACGCTGCCCCCCGTGCAACGACGCAAACCGGGCGAGGCAACTCCTTCCGAACTGCTGGTAGAATATGACGGCGACACCGTGAGTATCTTCGCCCTCAATGCCGACCTGCGCGAACTGCTCCGCGAGTTGACCCGACAGACCGGGCAGAAAGTGCTGGTAGACCCCGACCTGGAACGGGCAGTGAGCCTGTGCCTGCAGGAAGTCACTCCTGAGGAAGCGTTGCACGCTATCGCGACAGGATATGGGCTGGAGCTGGGACGCACCGACGGCGCGTGGGCTTTGGGAGAAGGAGCGATCAGCACGATGATCACCTATCTGGAAAGCTCGCTGGAGAAAATCCCTCTCAGTTATATCAGCGCAGCCTCTGCCCGAAACAGTCTGCCGGAGTTTCTGCTCAAATACCTGCGCGTGAACGCCAGTGAGAACGCGCTGACGGTGGTGGGACCTGCGCCGCTGGTGCAGAAGGTGCGCGAGGACATCCGCAAGATAGACCAGCCTGTGCCCCACGTGCAGATAGATGCTCTCATTGTGGAGATAACCGATAGCGAGGAGAGCGAAAACGTCTTGCGACTTGTCGCAGCCGATGCACACAACACCGTGAGGATGAACACAGGAACTGGCGATGTCTCCTATCAGATATTCGGTGCACCGCGCACGGATATCGAAGCCCGACTGCGCGCGCTGGCAGCAGAAGGCAAAGTGCGCATTCGCGCCACTCCTACCGCCGTTGCCCTCAACGGGCAAAGCGCGCGCATCTTCAGCGGACAGCAACGCTACATCAAAGCGGACTACTTTGAGGAGTGGTCACAGGCGTTCATCACGCGCGTTATTCCGGTGGATGTGGGGGTAAGCCTGGAAATGAACTGCTGGGTGGGCGCGGAGGGAGTCATACTGGCAACCGTGATACCGCAGGTGACCGCCGTGGCGGAGCTGGATGTCGTCACCGGTCTACCCACCGTCTCCACCCGTCGCGCCGAAACCACCCTGCTGTTGCGTGACGGCGAAACGCTGTTCATCGGCGGGCTGAAACTGCAACAGCAGGACACCATCACGCGCAAAGTGCCCCTACTGGGCGACCTGCCCCTGATTGGTGGACTGTTTCGCGCGAGAACAGGGCGTCGCACCACAACAGAGTTAGCCGTTTTCATCACACCGCGTATCGTGACATCACCGCACAGGGAGGTTAGCAGCATTCGATGAAACGTCACATACTCCTTATCCTGTTGAGCCTGGTTCTGGCTCTGCCGTCGCTGGCGCAGACTACCGCGTACTGCAATATCACCGACATCCGCGCCGACCAGCTGAGCAACGGCGTGCAGATTACCGTGCGAGCCGACGGCGTGCTGGAATGGCAGGCGGAAGGTGGGCTTTGGGGGCGGCGTAATCGGATCACCCTCCGCTTTAACAATGCCAAATCGCAAATCGGCAAGAACTTCATCGACGTCAGCAAATTCCCTGTCAGCTACATCCAGCTCTCTGTCCCGCAGAACGCGGTAGAAGGCGTCGGGGTGTTGATGGTAGTGGCGCTTTTCGAGCCGTCGCGGGTGAACGTGGAACGCAGTAACGACCAGCAAAGCGTCATCATCACCGTCAGCAGCGAGCGCACGCTGGTAGGCAGGCAGAGCGCCAACAACGATACCACCCGCACCGAAGCCACCACCCAGCTACAGGTGGAATACGAAAACGGCTTGCTGTCCATCCACAGCGTCAAAACGCGGCTGTACCTGCTTCTGGCGGAAATCGCCCGCAAGACGGGGGTCAACATCGCGGTCGACGACTCGGTACGCAACCGCGAGGTGTCTATGTCGGTGGAGAACCTGCCTGTGGACGAGATGATACGCGGCATCGCGAGCGCCTACGGACTGGCTCTCTCGCAGGTGAACGGGGTATACATGGTGAGCGATGGCGTGCCTACCGACCTTGCCCCGTACCGGCTGTCGGGCACGGAGTCGTTCCGCATGAAATACATCAAGGCACAGGTGGCGTCGGGCTTGCTGCCCACCTTCCTGTACAGCTACCTGCACGTGAACGAGGCACAGAACGCCGTGGTGGTCACCGCTCCCACGCAGATGCTGGAGAAAATCCGCGCCGACTTCCAGAAGATTGACCTGCCCCCGCCGCAGATTATGATAGAGGCGCTGGCGGTGGAGATAGCCTCCACCGAGGACCTGGATGCCTCGCTCGGGCTATCTTTTACAGACAGCTGGATCACCGCCTCCTCCGATTCGGGCACCGGTGATTTCCTGTATCGCACCATAGGCACTCTGCCCGAAGACTTTCGGGCGAAGCTGAATGCGCTGGAGGCACAGGGCAAAGCGCGTGTGCGGGCGAACCCGCGCATGGCAGCGGTGAACGGGCAGGACGCCGACATCTTCATCGGACAGACCAAGTTCATCAAGGTGGAAGTGACCTCGTACGGCGGTAAACAGGAGCGTATTCAGGGAGTGGATGTGGGCGTGAAGCTCTCCGTGCGACCGTGGACAGGTGGCAACGGCGAAATCACACTGACCATCGAGCCCGAAGTGAGCAACATCAGCGAGCTGGACCGCGAGACGGGTATGCCCGTGCTCTCCACACGCCGCGCTCAGACCACCGTGCGCGTGAAAGACGGCGAGACCATCGTCATCGGCGGGTTGACTCAACAGCAGGAGTACAAAACGCGCACGAAGATACCTCTTCTGGGCGACATCCCGATACTGGGCACGCTGTTCCAGGGCACGAAGACCAGCCGCATCAACTCGGAGCTGCTCATCTTCGTCACGCCGCATATTCTGACCGATAGCGGCAGACTGAAAGACGAAGCGACGGAACAACGCATCCGCGAGAGGATGCTTCCGAAAACGCCATAGTAGTGCGTCAAGTTCAGAATGACACGAATGGCGTTGCTATCTTGCTACTCACAGAACAATCAGCCTGGACGCACCACCGCTTTCGTTAAGATGTATGGCAAGGTCTCGACAGCGAAGTACCTGTAGCTAAAGCCGCTCCCTACCAGATGGGGTCAGCTTGTACTGGCTGATAACCCTGCGAAGACAGGGGTTCGTTTGGTAGGGAACGGCTATAGCCATCTCTGTCTATGTCTTGTGTAATCTTGGTACTATCTCCATTGCCATGTGTGCTCATTGCTAAAACAGGGGGACTGTTTACACGTTCTGGAGCAGGGCGACAGTATTCTTTTACATTCTTCGGGGAATAGTATACAAAATATGGTATAATTCCTGTGCTATGGCACGTGGTCATGCCCAGGCACAGGTGTTGCTCTCCGGCTGCGGGGCGTCACCGTGGTGGGTGCCCCGCTGGGGAGGACTGTTCAGCTTCATGCAGGAGGGAGAAACAACGATGCCGTTCAACTTTAAGCGCTATCTGATCAAGGTGCAGGGTGGGCGTTACTACCTGCCCGTGGCAGCACGGCTGGTGTGGTTCCGCGAGGAGCATCCCGGCTGGCGCATTGAAACGGAGCCTCTGGAGATCGATGAAGAGCGTGGCGTTGCCATCTTCCGCGCGCGCGTCCTCGATGAAGACGGTAACGTGATTGCTACTGGTACCAAGATGGAGACGCGCGAGGGCTTCGCGGACTTCGTCGAGAAAGCGGAGACCGGAGCCATCGGTCGTGCGTTAGCAGTGGCGGGTTTCGGCACGCAGTTTGCGCCCGAGCTGTCGGAGGGCGGGGTAGTGCATCCGGTGGACACGCCCGTCGCCGCCCTGCGTGAGCGCGAGGAGGCAACCCGCGAGCTGCGCTGTTCTGACTGTGGCGCCGCCATCACCGAGGGCGTGTACAAGCTGTCGGAGAACCGCTACGGTCGTCCGCTATGCGCCAGCTGCCAGAAGAAGCACACCCCGCTTGCCCAGCCAAAGGCGTAGGGGAAGGTGGAACGAGGTACGGACATCCCTGTCCGTGCCTTGTTGCGCACTTCGTGTTGGACTCTGTCTCTCTCGCCTCTTCAGTTTCCGGGAAGGGTGTGTCCGTTTGCCCCTTTGCCCGTGCCTGCGGTACAATAAGGAGAAATCGATGGGAAGGGTGCTGGCGTTAGATATCGGCGAACGGCGCATCGGCGTGGCGGTGAGCGATGAGAGAGGTATCCTCGCGCAGCCGCTGATGGTGCTGCTGCGACAGGGGAGCGCACAGGATGTGGCACGCATTGCGCAGGTGGTACGCGAGCAACAGGCGGAGAGGGTCGTCGTGGGTTTGCCTGTCACCCTGCGCGGCGAGCAGGCTCAGGCGGCGGAGAAGGTGCAGCGCTTTGTTTCCCACCTGCGGGATGCGGTCGATATCCCGATTGTGCTGGTGGACGAGCGGTTGAGCACCGTGGAAGCGGACCGGCGCATGAGGGAGGCGGAGGTGCGGCGCGACAAACGCCGACAGAGCGTGGACGCGGTGGCTGCCGCGCTGATTCTGGAAAGATATCTGAGCGCACAAAGGGCACGCGCGGATGGAGACACAGAGCACACGACGTAAATGGCTGCTGGTGGGCGTGGCGCTGGGGATTCTGGCATTACTGCTGGCGGCAGGGGGATGGCTCTGGTGGCAGTTTCAGCCGGTGGGGAAAGGCTCGCTGAGACTGGTGCGCATCACGCCCGGCATGAACGCCCGCCAGATTGGGCAGAAGCTGCAGGCGCAAGGCATTGTTCGCAGCGCGCGCGCCTTCGAGTGGGTGGTGCGTCTGAAGGGATGGGGCGGTCGCCTGAAGCCGGGCACGTATGAACTGCGTCCCAGCATGTCACCCCTGCATATCGCGCGTCTGATAGCGGAAGGACGTGTGGCAACCAGCTGGGTGACCATTCCCGAGGGCTACACCGTGCGGCAGATTGCCCGGCTCCTGCAAGAGCGCGGCGTGGCGGATGCCGAGGAGTTCCTGCGACTTGCCACTCAGGAAGGCGATACCTTCACCGCCTCCTTTCCCCTGCCGAAGAATCTGGAGGGATACCTTTTCCCGAATACCTACCGCTTGCCTCGCGGCACGGGAGCGCGCGTTGCAATACAGGGCATGCTCTCCCTGCTGGACAGGGAGGTGTACCAGAGATACCGCTCCGAGATAGAGAGGTCGGGTTTCACCTTTCACCAGATTCTGACCATCGCTTCGTTGATTGAGCGCGAGGCGAAAGTGCCCGAAGACCGCCCGTTGATCTCCGCCGTGATTCGCAACCGTCTGAAGCGGGGAATGAAGCTGGAGATCGATGCGACGGTGCTGTATGCGCTGGGCAGGCACAAATCGCGCGTGCTGTATCGTGACCTGGAGGTGGATTCCGATTATAATACATACAGGCGGAAAGGGCTGCCTCCGGGACCGATTGCCAATCCGGGACGCGCCTGTGTGGAAGCGGCGTTGCGACCGGCGCAGGTAGATTACCTGTATTATGTAGCGCGACCGGACGGCAGCCATATCTTCACGCGCTCGCTGCAGGAACACCACATCGCCATTGCGCGGGCGCGGGCAGAGCGAGCACGAGCGACACCATGAACAAACGCGGCTGGTTACTCTGGTGCCCCGATGAGGTGGTCTCTAGCGTGACGGATATTCATCCGGCACAACTGGTCGAGCGAGGCATTCAGGCGGTGTTGCTAGACCTGGACAACACGCTGGTACCCTGGCAGAAGGTGGACGTACCGGATGCGGTACGACAATGGATTGAGGCGATGAAGGAGGCAGGCTTACGCCTGTGTCTGGTGTCCAACACGCGCCGTCGGCGCAGGCTGGAGGTTCTGGCTAAAGAGCTGGGCATCGCTTACGTGCCGAAAGCGTTCAAACCGCGCCGGTACGGTTTGCGCCAGGCGCTGGCGCAGCTGCAGTCTACCCCAGAGCGGGCGGTGATGATAGGCGACCAGATTTTTACCGACGTGTGGGGGGGCAACCGCATGGGAATGCGCACGATTCTGGTGTTGCCGATGGCGCGGCGCGAGTTCATCGGCACGAGGGTAAGTCGCCTTCTGGAACGAATATTACTGTGGGTGTATCGCCGAGCAGGGTTATTGAAGCGGGAACCAGCGAAACCATTTGAACGTCAAAGGAATAAAGGGGGAGTCGGTTCGTGAGAGTGATTACCGGGCGGACGCAAGTGGTGGGCGTGATGGGATATCCGGTAGAGCATAGCCTCTCTCCGGCAATGCACAATGCCGCCTTCGAGGCGTTGAATATGGACTGGATTTATGTTCCCCTGCTCACCCCACCCGAAAACGTTCAGGAAGCGATAGCGGGGCTGCGTGCGATGAGCTTTCGAGGCGCCAATATCACCGTGCCCCTGAAGGAGTTGATACCGCCCTTGATGGACGAACTGAGCGAGGTGGCGAAGCAAATCGGTGCGGTGAACACCGTCTGCCGACGGGAAGACGGTACACTGTATGGTACCAGCACCGATGGCATTGGCTTCCTGCGCTCGCTGGAGTCGGAACGGATATCTGTGGGTGAAGACCTGGAAGTGGTGGTACTGGGCACGGGTGGGTCGGCGCGAGCGGTGGCGAACGCACTGATTCAGGTCGGGGCAAAGGTCACGGTGGTTAGCCGACATCGGGATAGAGCGGCACAGATGCTGTGGGAACTGGGAGCAGAGGCACACGCGCTGCAGTACAACGATCCGGCAGTGGTGCACGTGATGCATCGGGCGCAAGTACTGGTAAACACCACTCCGCTGGGACTGTATCCTCATGTGGAGGAGATGCCTCCCATTCCCCTGGAGGGATTACACTCGGACATGCTCGTTTACGACCTGATTTACAACCCGCCGGTGAGCCGATTGCTGCGTGAGGCGCAAAAAAGAGGATGTGCGACGATGAATGGCGTAAAAATGCTCGTGTATCAGGGGGCGGAATCGTTTCGGTTGTGGACGGGGCAGTATCCACCTGTGGATGTGATGGAGCAGGTGGTGCGCAAAGCGTTAGGCATGGAGTTCGCAGGACAGGTGGTGTAGAGGTTGTGTAGCTGGGAGCAAAGTGCTATAATCGTGTAGTCTGAAATCAGGAATCATCAGCCTATTCGCGGGGCACACCCGTCTCTGGCACGGGTGGGGAGCGAAACAAGCAAACGGGGTGAGAGAGCGATGGCAACCGTACGGAAGAGTCTCGGCGAGTATCTGGTCGAGCGGGGGTACATCACGCGCGAACAACTGGAACAGGCGCAGAAAATCCAGCGCAGCTCTGGCGGAGATCTGGGCAGGATACTGGTGGACAACCAGTGGGCAACGCCTGCGCAGGTGGCGGAGGCGCGTGCTCAGGAACTGGGGGTCCCCTTTGTCGACCTCAACACCTTCACCATTGACCCCAGCGCGGTGAACGTGGTGCCCGAGCGGATCGCCCGCCAGCACAAGGTGGTTCCTATCCTCAAAGACGGCAACGTGTTGACCGTGGCGATGGCGGACGTGAACAACGTGCTGGCGTTCGATGACCTGCGGCTGGTCTCGCGCTGTACCATCCGCCCCGCGCTGGCGGCAGCCGATGCGATTGAGGACGCTATTAACCGCGCCTACCAGTCGGTGGTGGGCAAAGCACCAGAGGCAGAAGCACAAACTGCAGCCGCGCCTGTTGGTGGGGGGATGATGGCGCAGATTAAAGCGGATATGGCGCAGATTAGCGTGGGCATAGATGTGGACGAAGAGGATGTGGAAAGCGCAGCGCGTGTGGCAGAGGAAGCTCCTATCGTGCGCATCGCCAATACCATCATCCAGCAGGCGGTCAAGGAGAGGGCGTCGGATATTCACGTGGAACCCCAGGAGCGCGGTGTGCGAATCCGCTACCGTATTGACGGTGTATTGCACGAGATTATGACCTTGCCCAAGTACATTCAGGCTCCGCTGATTTCGCGCTATAAGATTATGGCGGAAATGAACATCGCGGAGCGACGCCTGCCGCAAGACGGACGCATCCCCATCCGTGTGGAAGGCAAAGACTATGACCTGCGCGTGTCCTCTATCCCCGTTCACCTGAGCTCCGGCATGGGCGAGAAAATCGTCATGCGTATCCTGGACAAAACCAGCATCCTCATCGGTCTGGAGAAGCTGGGGTTCACGCCGGAGGTTCAGGCGCAGCTGGAAGAATTGGTCATCCAGCCGAACGGTATGGTGCTTTCTACCGGTCCGACGGGTTCTGGAAAGACCACTACCCAGTACTCGGTGCTGCACAAGCTGAACTCGATTGAGAAGAACATCATCACCATCGAGGACCCGGTGGAGTACCAGCTGCCGGGCATCAGCCAGGTGCAGGTAAACCGTAAAGCGGGTCTGACGTTTGCGAACGCTCTGCGTTCCTTCCTGCGCCAGGACCCGGATATCATCATGGTCGGTGAAATGCGTGACCTGGAGACCGCCGAAATCGCGATTGAAGCATCACTGACCGGACACCTGGTGTTGACCACTCTGCACACCAACGACGCACCCTCTGCGGTGATCCGTATGGTCGATATGGGCGTGGAGCCATACCTTATCTCCGCGACCGTCATTGGCGTTCTGGCACAGCGTCTGGCACGCCGTCTCTGTCCGCACTGCAAGGAACCGTATGAGGTGCCTGCCGCCGAACTGCGGCGGTTTGGCTTCCGCCCGGAGCACCCCGACCAGATGGTGACGCTCTGGCGAGGGCGAGGCTGTGAGGCGTGTCGATACACCGGTTTTCGTGGACGTATCGGTATCTTTGAACTGATGCGCGTGAACGACGAAATCGCCGAGCTCATCGTCCGGCGTGCGCCGCTGGCGGACATCCGTGACGCTGCCAAGGCGAACGGAATGCATGAGCTGCGCGAGGACGGCTTGCTGAAGGTTCTGGAAGGCGTCACCACGCCGGACGAGGTGATGCGCGTGGTCTTCACCGCAGGGCACTAAACCTATACTCAGGGAGGCAGCAGTTTCCGTGGAACAGACGACGCAGTTCGATATCGAACCAACCATTGGACAGCAGCCGGGTACTACCTCTGCGGCGACGGCGGTACGCCCGCGCAGTCTGGAGGATGCCCACATCGACGACCTGCTGCGTATCGTCGTCGAAAAGGGAGCATCCGACCTGCACCTGTGCGCCGGTGTACCCCCTGTCATCCGTGTGGACGGCAGGCTGATACCTACCAACTATGAAAAAGCGACGCCGCAGGACACCCAACGGCTCATGTACGATATCCTGACCGACGAGCAAATCCAGCGGTTCGAGAGCACCCTGGAGCTGGACTTCTCGTACTCGCTGGGCAAGATGGCACGCTTCCGCGTGAACGTGTATCGCGACAGAGGCGCGGTGGCGGCGGCGTTCCGTCTCATCCCGACCCGCATCCCCACGATCCGCGAGCTCAACCTGCCACCCGTGCTGGAAGAGCTCACCCGCCTGCCTCGTGGATTGATTATCGTCACCGGACCTACCGGCTCAGGAAAGTCCACGACGCAAGCGGCGATGATTAACCAGATTAACATGGAGCGGAGCGTGCACATCGTCACCATCGAAGACCCGATTGAGTACCTGCACTCTCACCGCTTCAGCATTATCAACCAGCGCGAGCTGGGGCAGGACACCAAGTCGTTCCATAACGCACTGCGGGCAGTGTTGCGCGAGGACCCCGACGTGATCCTCGTTGGCGAGATGCGCGACCCCGAAACCATTGCACTCGCCATCACCGCAGCCGAAACGGGGCACCTGGTGCTGGCAACACTGCACACCAACAGCGCCGCTACCACGATTGACCGTATCGTGGACGTGTTCCCGCCCGGACAACAGGAGCAAATCCGCATCCAGTTGTCCAACAGTATCCAGGCGGTCATCTGTCAGCAGCTGCTTCCGCGTGCGGGACAGCCGGGGCGCGTGCCAGCGGTGGAAGTGATGATTGCCACCCCGGCGATTCGCAACCTGATTCGCGAAAACAAGGCGCACCAGATTACCTCGGTCATCCAGACCAGCGCGAACGTGGGCATGCAGACGATGGACCAGTCGCTGCGCGACCTGTACATGAAGGGCTGGATTACACTGGAAGAGGCTCTGTCACGGGCAATGAACCCCGAAGAGCTGAAGAAGATGATTACGCCCACGACCGTGACCGAGGGCACAGTGGTCGCGCGTGGACGATAGCTTCGCACAGACGGAATGGTAGCCGCAGGCTTGAGCCTGCGCTTCGAACGGAATGGCAGTGACGGGCGCTAGCCGGTCACGCAGAGGAGGGATGAACGATGCCAACTTTTGCGTACACCTTCCGCGATGCGGCGGGTACTGTGCGTTCGGGTACCTCAGAGGCGGAAAGCGCAGAAACCCTGCGCAGGCGATTGCAGGAGCAGGGCTTTACCGTCACCGAGGTACGCCAGATTCGCGCACAGCGCCCCGGTGGTGGTTGGGGACGGGTGAAGCTCAGCGACCTGGCGATTTTCTGCCGCCAGTTCTCTACCATGCAGGATGCGGGCGTCTCCATCGTGCGCAGCCTGGACGTTTTGTCTCAGCAGACACAGAGCCCCAAGTTGCGCCGCATCCTGATGGATATTCAGGCGGAGGTAGAGGCTGGTCAGACGCTTTCCAAGGCGATGAGCAAATACCCCAACGTGTTCTCCAACCTGTTCATCGGCTTGATACGCGCCGGAGAAGTGGGTGGTGTTCTGGAGGAAAGCCTGCAGCGTCTGGCGGCGTTTCTCGAGGCGGACGTAGCCCTGCGACGTAAGGTGCGCGCCGCGATGACCTACCCCACCATCGTGGTGATCGCCGCGCTGGCAATCGTCATCGGGCTGGTGACCTTTATCCTGCCCAAGTTCTTTGACGTGTTCAGGGACCTGGGCATCAAGGAGTTCCCCGTAATGACGCAGATGCTGATGGACTTCAGCAACTTCCTTACCAGCCGATGGTATGTGATGATTGCCATCGTGATACTGGTGGTCATCGCCTTCCGCATGTTTGTGCGCACACGCATCGGACGAAGGCTCTACGACCGCCTGAAACTGAAGTTGCCGGTGTTTGGACCGCTCAACCACAAAATCGCTCTGGCGCGGTTCTCGCGCACGCTCAGTACCCTGCTGAGCTCCGGTGTGCCTATCCTGCAGGCACTGGAGACGGTGGCAGGGACGGTAGCCAACGAGATTATCGCCGAAGCGGTGATGGAAGCGCGCGCCCGCATCCGCGAGGGTGACCGTATCGGGCCACCTCTGGAGAAGAGCGGCTTGTTCCCGCCGATGGTGGTGCACATGATCTCCATCGGTGAGGAGTCGGGTGCGCTCGACCAGATGCTGTCCAAAGTGGCGGACTTCTACGAGTCCGAGGTGGAGTCCACCCTGCAATCGCTCACGTCGGCGATTGAGCCGGTGCTCATCGTGCTGCTGGGCGGCATGGTGGGCTTCATCGTCATCTCGTTGCTGCTGCCGTTGATTACGGCGGTGCAGAGCCTTGCCGGCGGACAGGGAGGAGGCGCCGAAGGCGGCGGATAGTGAGCACGGGGGGCGTGTATCCGCCCCCCCTTCCTTACCGCGGAGGTCACAAACCGACAGATTATGCCGGAATGGTACATCGGGCTGGTGGTGTTTATCTATGGAACGGTGGTAGGAAGCTTCCTGAACGTGCTGATCTACCGCCTCCCGCGTGGTTTGTCCATCGTCAAACCACGCTCCCACTGCCCGAACTGCAAGACGGAGCTGCGCGCCAGAGATCTGGTGCCTCTGCTCAGCTTCTTGTGGCAACGCGGTAAGTGTCGGTACTGCGGCGCGCGTATCTCCTGGCGATACTTCTGGGTGGAGTTGACCACCGGATTGCTGTTCTGGGGTATCTACTGGCGCTACGGCTGGAGCTGGGATACGGTCTTCTATGTGTTTTTCACGGCGGCGTTAATTGCTGCCTTCTTCATAGACCTGGAGCACTTTTTAATACCCGACGGTTTAAACGTTTTTATGCTGATGCTGGGCATTGCTCGCAACGCAGTGCTGATTGCAGAGGGTGACCCGCAGGCGTGGATAACCGTCGGTGGATGGCAGCTGCCTTATGCGCTGGTAGGCGCGATAGTGTGTACGCTGCTTTTTGCAACCATCGCTGTGATGGGGCGTGTGATGTTTCGAAAGGACGCTATGGGCTTTGGAGATGTGAAATTGGCGCGGGCTATCGGCACGCTGATGCCTTTGAAACTGGTATTACTGGCTTTTGCGGGCGCAGTGGCGCTGGGAGCGGTGGTGGGAGGGTTGCTGGTGCTCCTCACGCTGAAGCGACAATCGCCCGCCGAGGTTCCTTCTGCATCTGGGGCTGCTCCTCCCACGTCTGTGCAACCTCTGGGGCAGATGCTCCTCTACAGTCTCGCGCTGCTGCTGGCGATAGATGTGCTGGTGTTCCTTTACGATGGCGTGCGTTCCCTGTTTTCTTCCACCAAACCTTCTGCAGCTCCTCTGGAAGAGGATGAGTTTGTACCCGGCTTGACCACTATCCCCTTCGGTCCGTACATCGTTGCTTCTACCCTCATCGCGCTTATCGGCAAGCCCTATGTGCTGTCGCTGTGGGATGCCTACTGGCGCTGGGCGACCGGGGGCGGCTAGGGAGGGACGGTGATGGCGGTGCAGGCTGTGACTAAGAAGATAACTTACGAAGAGTGGCTGCAGATGCCGGAGACCAATCAGCCGTGTGAGATTATCGATGGGGAGATCAGGATGTCCCCTGTGCCAAACTTAATACACCAGTTTCTCGTCGGGGAGATATTCTCTCTGCTGCGTGAATACGTGTCCAAAGAGAAGGGAGTGGTGTTGCGCTCCCCGGTAGATGTAGTGGTTTCGCGCTCACCCTTCAGAACTCGGCAGCCGGACATTATGGTAGTCCTGTTCCGCGAGAGCGGTTGGCGGAACCTGCAGGCGGTGCTGGAAGCTCCTCCTGGAGAGGTGGTGCCGGATTTAGTGGTGGAGGTTCTGTCTCCGAGTGAGAGAAGGCAATCCGTCGAAGAGAAGATAGAGGACTACCGTCGCATCGGGGTCAAGGAATTCTGGGTGGTAAGCCCCGAAGCGGAAACGGTGGAGGTACTGCGTCTCGGCGAAGCCGGCATCGGGCGTGTCGGATTGTATGGGCGAGGTGACACCGTACGCTCCGAATTGTTGCCAGAGTTGCAGATAGATACCAACCGCCTCTTCGCGTAGGGGAACAATACGCCCGGAGGCGTCGTCAAAACCGACAGGAAAGGAACGAGGTGACCGACTATGCGAGACCGGAACAACACCAGAGCTTTTACGATGGTGGAGATGCTGACGGTGATAGCGATTATCGCCGTGCTCGCCGCCATCATCTTTCCCGTAGCAGCGACGGTGCGCGAACAGGCACGTCGCACCACCACCATGTCCAACCTGCACCAGATACAGGTGGCTTTGAAGATGTACAAGCAGGATAACCGGGTGTATCCCGAGGCGCTGCTGGGCTACGTGGAGTTCGATAGCAACAACAATCCGATCCCGGCAGACCGGGTCCGCGGTGGCTTCCTGTATCAGGCGTACATCCGCGACATCAACATCTTCCGCAGCCCGAACAACCCGGTGAACGACAAGGTCAGCTGGCGGGCGGTGGAGGTGATGCTGCCCGACCCCAACAACCCCAGTATGCGCTCTAACGAGATCAACGGGGTTCTGGTCACGCGCCCGTTCTACCTCCTCGACAGCGTGGACGTGGGGCAGACCTGTCCGGGCAGCGGAGTGTTCGAGCAGCACTACAGCCTGTATCGCCCTTACATGCCTACGGGCAATACTGCCGGTCCGCTGGACGATATGTGCCAGCTGCAGTACAACCTGCCGCCTGAGAACACGATCGTCACCTGGGTATCCGATCACCGCAGCTGCGATAGCTCGGGCAGGCCGACATCCGGCAGTAAAGATATTGTGCTGTTGCTGAGCGGCACGGCGAAGGTAATAGACTCGCGCATTATCACGCAGAAAATGACCGGCAACGACCCGAACTTCAGCAACTCGGGTCAAAATAAGTTCTGGTGCCTGGACTAAGCGAAGAATCTCAGGGGCAGTAGAGAAGATGCTTCGCTGGCGCTCAGCAGGACAGGGAAACCAGTGTCATTCTGAGCGGAGCGAAGAATGGAGATGAGATGCTTCACTGGTGCTCAGCAGGGCAGGAACGATAGTCCAAACCCACCAGACGCAAGGCGGTGGAGGCGAACATGAGAAGAAACACAACAACATACGCCTTTTCGCTGATTGAGGTGCTGGCGGCAATCGCCGTGCTGACCATCGGCATTCTGGTGATTCTGAAGCTGTTCCCAGGCGGGTTCTTCGTGACCCGTGCGGCGGAGAACCGCTCGTTCGCCAGCCGACTGGCTCAGCAGGAGATAGAGCGGTGGAAAAATAGCGCCGCCGCGCTGCCTGCGGGTATCCTGGCTCTGGCACCTTACAGCGACGGCAGCACCACAGGGGAGTCTATCGATGTGGGGGCACATCCCGATAACCTGGCAACGCCCTCGTTGCCAGCTGGTATCGACCCGTACTACTATTCCGACATCAACCGCTGGCGACGGGTGGTGGGGGAAAAGGTGCGAATCCCCATCCCTGTGCCCACAATGGTCGGACAGGGCTCCGTGTATGTGTTGGGAGCGGGTCCATTTGTCGACCAGCCGCTGTATGACCCGGTCTCGCAGGTGTGGCGACTGAGCAATCTGAACGTGTACGGCTCGCCTATGGTGCGTCTCTTGTGGCAGGCTCAAGAAGACTCTCCGCCGCCTCTGCGCGGTCCACATCAGTACGCGATCGACTACGACGCCAGCGACGATGGTTCGCATGACGACGTAGTGATATGGTTCTATCCGACACCCTATCCGCGCGACTTCACCATCTCGTACGACTACTACGATGGCAACGACGGGTGGAAGCTGAAATCGGTTTCCAAAACTATTCCCAACGTCGTGAGCCTGACTGGCGAGCCGGTGAAAATGGAACTGCGCAGTTATGTCGGGCCCGACGGCAAGCCCATTCTGGAGTCGGGATGGCGCATGCGCGGGGGAAGCGAGCTGGTTAGCCGGGAGTTCCGGCTGCTTCCGCTGGCACAAGCCTGGTCGGAAGACCCCTACGAGTTCAAGATACTGTATGGCAATATCGGTCCCTACGCCAATGTGGGCGTTTTGCTGTTCAACCCCCGGGGGCGTGATTATACCGAGCGCACCGCTCGCGGTGTGGTACCGCTCACTGCACACATCGACTATACCGTGCTGGACTGGCATATTATTCGCGAGGACCGTCTGGTCCCCACGGTACCTGCCGAAATCAGGCTGAACCTGCGCTTTCTGCGCAAGCGCGGAGACAAGCTGGATGACCAGACCACTTACGAAGGGCTGATCCGTGGCGTCAACTGGAACGCCCTGCCGCCCAACGACCCGGTGCGTCAGCAGCCGGACTTTGTGGCGGTGGACCTGCAGACGGGACAGGTCATCGACCCCGTTATCGGACAGGGAGATACCGGCTCGTATCAGGTAGATTATCGGAACGGCATTGTGAATGTGCTTGACCCCACCCTGGCAGGGCATACCCTGCGCTTCTACTATCAGGCGGACGGCGACTGGGGCGTTCTGGTTCTGAAGCCGTACGAGCTCTATCGCGAGCGGTATGGCAACCTGCTCAGCTACCGCGAGTTTTACGTGGGCGGCGGTTCCGACGGCGGCTCCCCAACGCGCATCTACTTCCCGGTGTGCGACGCGGGCAAGCAGGTGATACTGGGGGAGGTGTACTATGTCGATAGCGTGCTGGGCAAGGACGTGATGCGCGGCGTGCTGGCACGCATCAGCAACCGTACCGAGACAGTGGCGGGACGACCCTTGTGCTACATCGATATCCGCGACATCAAACCCACGGCGGTGTCGCTGGACCTGGATGCCTACAACACGTACGGATACGTCGTGCGTGGTGTGAAGGGTGCGTCGTTCAAGGCGCGTGTTATCTGGAAGGAGAACAATCGCTGGCAGCGCTACGAGGTGGAAACCATCCTCACGCGCGAAGTGGAATAACACTGATAGAAAATGAAAACACAAGGGTGAAACAGGAGTGTCACCGATGAGAGAGAAAGGCAACACGAAGTTCAAGGCAGCTTTCACGCTGGTGGAGCTGCTGGTGGTCATGGCGATAACCGCTGTCATGCTGGGACTGCTGCTGGGTCCCATGTTGCAAAGCTTCAACTTCACGCGGCGGGTGCAGCGGGTGGCTCAAGCACAGGACGTCGCCCGTGACCTGATGGAGACCATCACCCGTGAGATTGCCGATGCGGCGTACGTGTTTGACAACTCGCGCGTGCTGAACCCGTTGACCACCAGCAACCCGGTGAACGATGCTACCCTGCAATTCACGCTGATAGACCAGCGGGGTACCCCGGTCACCTTCTACCTGCCGTATACCAAGATTGACTTCGTGTTGCCCGAACGTGCTACGGCGAACGGCACTGGCATTACCGATCCTACCGATGGCAGCGACTACATTCCGCCAGACCGTCGGGTCGGCAAGCCGCCTTTGCTGCCTGTACTGGCGGGGCGTACGGTGGTGCGCTATTTCATCGCGCGACGGGATCCCAGCCGCCCCTACAGCAACCGCAACGAGCAACTGCTGGCTACGGCGTCGGCGGATAATCCGTACATCTTGTGGCGTGCGCAATTTGTGCTGTATGAACGCAATGGCAATGGACAGTATGTGCCCAACACCAGGCTGTTTAAGCTGGACGATAACGGTCAACCCATTATCGACGAGCCGTGGTTCTTCTATGATACCAGCACCGCACCCAACGGCAAGTCGTACATGCAGAACTGGCTGGAGGTTAGCCGCCCGGTGACCGAAGTGGAGGATATCGACCTGCTGAACGTGCGGTACGACCCGCGCACGGGGCAGATTGTGCAGGTGACGCCTTTGATCCAGTTCCTGCCTGGTCTGGTCACGGATGACCCGGCGGTGCCCACCAGTCTGGATGATGCTGCCAACGAAGTGCCCAATGCTATTCCTACTGCATACGTGACCCAAAAAGGTGGCTGGAGTAGTCCCTTTGTGGTCACAGTCTATCGCAACGGCTTCAGCACCGTGTATCTGACTGGAAACGTGAACGACCAGCTGATGGTTGCGCGGGGGGCTTCCGACGCCTTCCGTTTCAACATCACCGCTTATCAGCTGATGCAATCGGCGGGCTGTTACGACGAGGGTACGTGGGACGCAGGAGTATGTTCCAACCTACCCGATCCCTGGATACAGGGGAGCGGTTCGTGGGAGCGGAACCCCGCTTCGCTCAACGCGCCGTATCCCTATCTGCCGTTCAGCGTAGACGCGCGTTCCGGCATGGTCAGTTTCGCTATCCCTGCGGTAGCGGTGTTCCGACCGGGCGAGAGACCGGTGTTTGAATACCTTGCCCGCAATACGCGGGTGGATGAAAGCGGAAGGCGATACCTGCTGCTTTCGGAACCGGACATCCATAACACCGCTTCGAACAACCGGCAGAGCCCGTTGAAGCTGCTACAGACGGTGTCTATTGTGCCCGGCTCGGAGAGGATTTGGGGACCAGACCAGACCACTCCACCCGGGGTGGAGCCTCGCCTGGTGCCTTACACCCGCGTCCCCTGGAACGTCACGCCCGGACCGAACCAGTATCGCATCAACTACCGGGGAACGAGCAGCGGTCATCCCACCCTGCAGACCGGCTACGTGGAGTTCTGGTCACTGTGGCAGGTGCCTTCGGGCACGCGAGCAGACGGCACGCCTTACGACCTGTTGCGCGTGACCTACGCGATACAGGCGAACACCAGAGACGATGTGGTGAAAGTGGATTACATGACGCGCTCGCAATACACGCTGGCGATAAGCATCAAGCTGTATGACCCAACAACGGGCGACCCGCTGTTGATGTCCCTGACCACGCAGGTGCGGGTGCGCAACCTGTTACGATAAATGCGGGAGGGGGAAGTGCGAAAAATGAGTAAACCAGTGCGGACGAAAGCGGTGTGGACTCGAACTGCGTACGCGCAGCGTGGGCAGACGCTCATTGTGGCGGTAGTGGTGATGTTCGTGATGATGTTCATGGGCGCGCTGTTCGTGGCGATTATCGGGCGAAACCTGGAGAATGCGGCACGTAGCGGCAGGGTGACCGATGCCCAGTACTTTGCGGAAGCGGGCATCCAGTACGCCGACCAGCAGCTGACCTTCAGCGAAGAGGGGGCAGACTGGCGTCCCGTGCCGGCGAACCTGCCTCCTGACCAGTGCCGCGACCCGGACTACCCGTGGCTGCGTCCATACGCCGCTACCGAATCCTCCACGCTGAACCCGTGCGGCACGCCTGTTGCCGGACCGAGCGGGGGCTACAGCCGGATGCTCTTTGAGAATGGGCGCGCACTGATACGGGTGAGCTATAACCCGCGCCCATATGACCCCAACGACCCCGAGTCGGGACCCCTCTCGCGCTTTATCAAGATCGAGTCCATCGGACGGGTGGGGCGGATGGACCCCAATGACCCGACCATGCTCACCTCCGCCGCGACCGGCTTGCGGCGTGAGATGGTGGCTTACAAGGCTATCGGCATTACCGACTACCTGCGCTTCGTGACCAACCGCGATAATCGCGCCAACGTGGTGGTGGAGCTCGGTGTGCCGGAAGGTATCGTCGGACATGACGCCGGTGGCAACCCTCTGCCGGTGCGACTGGTCTGGGGCAATAGCACCAGCGGTGCGCCTATCCATGTGAACGGCAACCTCAAGTGGTACGGAGAGGTGGAGCTGACCCTCAATCCCCAAGCCGGAGACCGGCTGGAGGTGGCAGGCGACATCCTTCTGGCGCCTCGGGCGCAGGTGACGGTGAACAACAACGCCCTGCTCCCCAGCAACAGCCCCACCTTTAATACCTATGGTGGTGTGGTGCGCGACGGGCGCACCGGTGTCGGCGTGGATGGTGGAGCGCGTTCCGCAACGCGCCTGGAACCGCCCCTCATCGACCTGACCGACCCCGCCACCAACGTGAACCGCTACTGGAGCATGACGCGCAACTCAGGTGCGCTGGTCGGCGGGCGCAACAGTGGGCTGTTCGGCTTCGGCAGAGGCATCTACATTAATAACCGCGCCGATGTGCTGCGCGAGCCGGGCTTGTTCGGCGGTCCTACGGTGCGCAGTGAATTCCTGCGACTGATAGACACGCGCAACTGGCAGGGACCCTACTACGTGCCGCCGGGGGCGATTATCCGCCTGAACCCCTTTGGGTTCACCATTCAGCTCACGCGCGGGCGATGGCGTGCTCCCAACGGTGCACCCACCAATGCGGTGACGATGGTGTGCATGTACCTGCCGGATGGACGATTGTCGCAGGACCTGCTGGACCCCTCTCTCAACAAGGCGGCGGTGGGACTGCCGTTTGTCACTCCCTTCTCGGGGGTGATTTACGCGGAGGGCAACGTGCGCATCCGCGGTATTATCCCGCAAGGGAAGCAACTGACGGTGGTTTCTGGGGGCAATATCTTTATCGAGGGCAACCTGATGAAGCCCCGTCTGCCCAATGGACAGCCCGATAACACCAGCGCCATCGCCCTGCTGGCGAAGGAGAACGTGGTGGTCAATACCACGTTGTTCATCGACCCTGAGCTGGGCACCGAGGCGGGCAGCTGGAACGAGCAGGACGCGCCGTTGAACTTCCCCTCGTGGCACCGGGCGATGTTGCCCACCCAGAGGCAATCGTTTGTGTTCTCGTCGGCGATCTCGTTGAACAACTATTTCAGTAACACCTGGCCGCACGGCTTGAAGCTGCTGGTGCGCCATGCCGCTATCGAGAACGAGCAGACCAGCATCTTCTTGCACGTGAACTACCCGGTGAACGATACCAATGGCAACGGCATTCTGGACGAGGACCTGTACCGCTTCCCGGGCGGTGTTCTGGACGCGCTGGGATTGCCCACCATCTATCTGGTGAACGCTTCGGGGGTGAACTACGAGCATCTGGGACTGGAGCTGATACGCAACCTGTCGCCGTTCAACACCAATCCGCCCACTCATCCTACCAACCCCCGCAGCGATTACGTGCTGAACACCGCTCCCGGCGCGGAGAACCGGCTGACCTTCGAGGTCAACAGCGGCTGGGGTAATGCGCCCGCCAACGAATATCACCTCAGCCGGGTGGCGGTGCAGCCTCTGGATATCGCTATCGAAGCACTGATGTACGCGCAAGAGGGGTCGTTTGTGGTGTTGCCGGGCGAGTGGTTCAATACCGACCCGCGCGATACCTTCCCTGTCGGCTCCAGTCCCTCTTCCGTAGACCAGAACCTGCGAAGGCAGCTCTATGGGGTGATGTCGCCAGTGTATCCGTTCTACGCACAGCCTCTGGATATTCGCATCGTGATTCGGGGCGCGATTGCCGAAAACCTGCCCTGGGCGATACAGGATCAGGGCGAATGGCTGAAGAAGTGGGGATGGATACCGCCCCAATACGGCAACTCCGGTATTCCCATCCCGCCATTCCATCTGCGCGACCCGCGTGATCCGACGCGCACCTTGCCAATGGGCTACAATCTGGTCATGGAGTACGACCCGGTGTTTACCAGCGCGGGCGTGGTGCGAGTTGATGCGTATGGGCGCCGGTTACCTCCGATGCCCCGCTTGCCGGTGTGCCCCGGGCTGCTCTATACGGGGGAGATGAGGTGAGATGGCGGTTGTCGCTTCGCGTAGGGAACAAATCGTCTACCCCGAATCGGATGGGAAGCCGATCGCGGAACACACGAAGCAGTTTCGGTGGATCGTGACCCTCGAAGGAGGCTTCGAGGCGCTCTTCCGCGACCGCGAGGATGTGTTCGTCGCAGGGGACCTGTTCTGGTACCCCGTGGAGGGGCGTCCTGATATCCGTATGGCTCCTGATGTGATGATTGTGTTCGGTCGTCCGAAGGCAGATAGAGGCTCCTACAAGCAGTGGGAGGAAGAAGGTATCACCCCGCAGGTGGTGTTTGAGGTGCTGTCGCCGGGTAACTCCCTGCTGGAGATGGCGAAGAATCTGGAGTTTTACGACCGCTACGGCGTGGAGGAGTACTACCTGTATGACCCCGACTCGGGCGACTTCACCGGCTGGATACGTGCAGAAGACGGTCGCCTGCAGGTGATAGACCCCATTGAGGGCTGGACAAGCCCGCGTCTGGGCGTGCGTTTCGAGAAGGAGAACGGCGACCTGCGTATCATCCGCCCCGACGGGCAACGGTTTCTGACTTATCTGAAACTGCAGCAGCAAGCGGAGCAGGAACGTCAACGCGCCGAAAGGCTGGCGCAACGCTTGCGGGAGATGGGTATCGATCCTGAGCAGATTCTGTGAGCCGAGAGAAGGGTGATGACAATGCGAAACCGACTGGTTTTCCTGATAGGACTGGGTATCCTGGCTAGTTGTATCGTTCGCACGGCACGGGCAGACGCCTATACCTATACCGCCGTGCGCAAACAGATTCGCGTCGCTGTATTGCAAATGGGCAGCAATCCGGTGTTGACGCCCTTCGTGTGGCATGTGCTGGACCGGCGCACCGACTACAAACCCGCCGGATGGGACTTTGTGAACCCGCTGGCAGGTCCGGGAAGCCGCAAGAACATGGCGCCCTACTGGGTGGTGAACCTGGACCAGATATCCATGGAAGACCTGCGCAAATTCGACGCGCTGGTCATCGCCACACAGGGTAGCAATGTCGGCTTCACCCCCGAACAGCGCGAAAAGCTGCGCAAGTTCGTAGACGCGGGTGGTCTGCTCTGGATCGATAACCAGACCGCTTACACGATCGATACACGCGCTCCGCTCTTTCTGGACCTGCAGTTCAACGACGAAGGCTCTACGAATGGACTGCTGGCGTATCCTACCCATCCGCTGGTCAACGCGCCCTATCCCATTGGCGTGGGCGAAATCAACCGGATGGGGGCGGGCATTCGCGGCTCTCTCAGCGCGGTCGGTGCGGATTTGAATGCGCCCCCTGCGCCCGGCGTGCTGGCTCCGATTGTGGTGCGTCAGGATAATCGCCGTCCGGTGCTGGTGGCAGGGCAGTATGGCAGTGGGGCAGTGGTAGTTTCCTCGATAGGCATTGCGTATGCCCTCAGCCACGCGGTCGCGCCGCCGGGGGTGCCGGTAGCGAATGAGAACTTCGCCGCAGCCGCGCCGCAGAACCTGAAGTTCGGCTACAACATGATACAGTGGGCGTCGGCGTTTACCGCTCAGCGCAAGAACGCTCGTCGCACGGCGGGCACTTTCGAGAGCATCGGCGCGCCGCTGGTGGAGAAGTGGGGATTGACCGGGCTGCAGGCGGTGGGAACCTTCGCCTCCGCTCCGGTGTTTTACAACGGCGCGCTGTTTGTGGTCGGGGCATCTCCATTCGGTGACCTGCGTCTGTACTGCTTCGACGCGAACCCTCGCCGAGACCTGGACGGCGACGGCAACGAAGACGACGGTCTACCCGACCTGTGGCAGCGTGGCACGCCATACGACGAGGTTTGGGAGGCTCCGCTGGGTAGCGAACCTGTCTCCACGCCACAGATTGTGGAGATACCTACCGGCAGTAACGACCCACTGCGGCGTGCGCTGGTGGTGGTAACGCTCAAAAACGGAACGGTGCAAGCGTACCGCGCTTTCCCGCGTGCTGGAGGTATCAACTCGCCGATTGCAGGGCTTTCCGACGGCTCGAATCTGGTGTGGGAGCGTTCTCTGCCCAACGCCGTGCCCTTCGATGAAGATACGGTGCCCGCTTCTGCCTTCGCGGAAGGACTGATCGTGGTGCCCGCGGTGCAGTCGGGTGCTGGAGGCAACAACGGACGGCTTTACGTGTTGTGGGCAGCGACGGGAGACGTGTTGAACTCCGGCAGCGCGGGACAGGACTGGATACAGCCACGAACCAACCTGTCGCTGATCCGCGGCGGCGTCACGCTGGGCTATGTGCAGGATAGGGGGCAAACCGGTGAAGGTTCCATCGCCAACGACTTGATGGCTTATGCCTCCACTGCGCCCAGCTCCACGACAGGTACACTGACGAGCTCGGTGTACGCCTTCTGGCTGGGCACGAAGGGCGAGGTGCTCAGCAACCCGAACAACGACAAACGCACCTTCGTCACCCGGGCGCAGGGGCGACAGCTGCACATCTTCGTGGCGGACACCAGTAGCCCCTACACCGCCCTCAACCCGGTGGTGTGGGTATACAATCGCCAAACGGACGGTTCGCTGGTGCTGGTAGAGCGTTACGACCTGCCCGACTCGCGCATCACCGTCAATGCAGGCACTATCGTCTTCGCCAACCAGCCCGCGGCGAACCCCGTGGTGGTGATGAACTACTTTATCGACTGGGGTAAATCGCCCGGCACGCCCATCCGCAGCACGGTGGGCATCGCGGATATCGTTCCCAATCCCAGCAAGACCATTATGGAGCAGCCTGCGCTGGATGCCAACGATAATGTGATTTACACCACCGACAACGGAAGCATCTATGGTGTCCTGGAACAGCCGGGAAACCGCACGGTGATGCGCTGGCGCTGGCAACTGCACGGCGGTTACACCGATCAGATTACCCCCCAGCAGTCGATCACGGTGCCTCCGTCACTGGTGCTGAAGCGTACGCTGTTTGGCACTCCGGTGCCACCGGGATTTGAGGTCGGGCTGACACCGGGTGGCTTCACCGCACCACCTGCTGTGTTCGGAGACACTACCTACGCAGTGGCAGAGGCAAGGGGCACCTTCCCCGGTATTCCTTTCCCCATCTTGGGCACGGTGCTGATGGCGTTCGACAATAACCCGAAGGTAGAACTGCGCCTGCGCGATGAGAACGGCAACCCTGTATCCATCCCTGCCAACGCTACCCTGCAGATTCGGCAGGTGGACGTGATACGCAGTGCAGGCGGTACGACACAGTACACTTACGTGCAGCCAGCGCAATACTCGGTGAACCGTGCAGGCGGTGTCATCACCATCCACAACATGATGCCCGGCGCGGGGGGAGGTGGGGCGGTGTTCGCCTTTAGCCTGTCGCAGCCTACGCTGGTAGTGGTGACCGCAGGCAGCGAGCCTCCGCGCCAGTACTTCATCCAGCCCACCGAATACAGCAACCTGAAGTGGTTCATGTTCATCCCGGCGGTGCGGGTGAAGGCGTCGCCGGTGGTGGCGGGCGACGTCGTGTATCTGTCGGCGCAGGTGGATGCTCCCGGGGTGCAGGTATCTACGGTGATTGCGGTTTCGGCGGACCCCACTGCGACCGACCCCAGTATCCAGAAGGGCGATGATGTGCCTCTGATGACGCAGGATTCGGATAAACCGAACCACGTGCTCTGGCCTGCGTTGGGCAAGCCCGGCGATTACGGCTACGAGCCCACGAACCCGGCGACATGGGGACCGTCGCTCATAAACCTGCTGAACGCCACTTTGAATGAGCTTCGCCGGGCACAGGTGGGAACGCAGGGCATTGCGGCGGTGGCAGCCTCTAATGGTCTGCTGGCAGCCGTCGGTGATACGGGCATCAAGGTCTTCGAGCGGCAGATGACGCTGATTGCCGATAGCCATCGCTTGCTGGAGATGGACCCCGGCGGCAAAGTGGCGTGGAGTATGGACGCCAGCAAGCTCTGGGGAGCAGCATCGGGTGGCTCTGCGCCGGTGGTAAGCGTCACCCCCACCTCGGTGGCTCGCCCCGCCCGGGTGTATCGCACCAGCACGAACGAGATGATTGTGGTGGATACGGGCAATAACCGCATCGTGTGGGTGGATAAGGCAGGCAACGTCACGTCGGAACTGCGTCGCTTCGAGAACCCGCCGCGCCTGAACCTGACTGATCCGAGCCAGCCTCCTGCCCCCCTGGCTCCGGGCGACCCGCACGAGCTGCGCGAGCCACAGGACGTGAGCGTCTATACCGAGTATGTGCCTCGCGAGGCGAACGGCAACCGCCTCAACCCCTTTGAGGATGCTCAGCCGCTGGAGTTCTGGGTGCACTACCTGATTGCCGATACGGGCAACGGGCGGCTGGTGGATGTGATAGACCGGTACGCGGCAGACAGTACCACCGGTGCGGTCGGTCCGCTCATCGCCGCGCGACAGCTGTTCTGGACGAGCGCAGAGGGTGCGGAGCGGCGAAAGTACCGCTACACGGGCGTTCAGCGAGTGGTTTCGGGGTACAGAGGCGGAGCGCCGGTATTCACGCTGGTGGCGACGGTAGCAAACTACCGGGTACGCCCAGATGGAACGGGCGAAGAGGGTGTTGGTGGTACGGTGATGGTGCGCACCATCGGCGGCGGACTGGACATCACCGAAGCATTCAGCGAGGTGCTTCTGCCTAACGAGCCACTGGGTTCGAACAACCGTGTGCCCATCGGCAGCCCCAACAGCGTGCAGGTGTATCCGGTGCGCTATGACAGCGGCACAGGGGAGGTCGTGTATAACATCGTGCTGGCGACGGACAAAGGTGTGTTCGATCTGGAACGCCTTGCTCCCAACCAGTGGCGCATCAGGTGGCGATTGACCGATGAGGTCTACCGAAGCCTCACTCATCTGCGTGACCGCATCCGGGGACCCCAGCCGGTGGATACGTACATCAGTCGTGCTATTCCGCTTTGGGCGGTCAGCGCGGTGCGGTTGTCGAACGGACACTATCTGATATGCAACGCCTACCGTGGAGTGCTGCCCGATAGCAGTCGCTTCAACGGCGAGGTGTTCGAAATAGACCCCAGCAACTACAACCCGGGTGCGACGCGCACCGAGAACGAAATAGACGGGCCACACACCTACCTGACCGATGGGATGCGCCCGGAAGACATCGTATGGTGGACGCCGAGGAGGGTAAAAAGCTGGGCAAACGTGAGCGAAGTCATCAGCAGTGATACGTACAGGGTGGATACACCCTTCTTTGCGGATAGACCGTTCTAGCAAGGTTCTTGCTGAACGATATGTCATTCTGAGCGAAGCGAAGAATCTCTGCGTGGCGACAGACGGAGGTGCTTTGTTGACGCTCAGCATGACAGGGAAACGCTCTGCGGATGTACTCGCACCTGTCTGGAGGGCGAGGCTCCTGCCGAGCCGTGATACGTTCCTTACAAAAGACAACGCAGGGCACTTTAGCGAACGAACTTCCTGCGAATCTCGTCAAAAAGCACGGAAGAGGAAAACGACCACTGCCGAGTGAAGCGAGGTTGGGATAGACATGGCAACAGCGAGAGCATGTTTACTGGCTTGTGTCATCGGAATCGTACTGCTCATGCAATATGCATCTCGGGCAGACGATTTTCCGATGTTCCGCCGAGACCCCCAGCGCACGGGGGCAACGAATTTGAGCACAGAACCCGGGCCGGGCAGGGCATACCTGCGCTGGTGGTGGCCTGCCCAGCAGGACAGGGGCATCACGCTGGAGATAGACCGCGACGGCGTCAATCGCGCGGGCGATTACGCTGTGGTTCAGGGCTCGGTGGCCACCATCAACATTACCGACACCAATGCTGTCACCGACTGCTTCCGGGACTCCTATGACTATGCCACCGCGGTCCACCCCAGCAATGCGGATGACCCGACCAGCGGCGCAACGGTGGTGGTGCGCTGGCGTAACGCCACACCGAATGAACTGGACCCGAACGATCCTGCTTACAACCCGCTCGTTGCCAGACCTACTCGCTATCAGGTGGCGCTATGGTTCCCCTCCAGTGGAACAGCAAACGGACGGAACGCCCGGGAGGCGGTGGTCAAAGTTCGCTATCCGGTAGGAGCTAGCGACTATAAAGAGATTATCCTGGTCATAGACCAGACAACCGGTGGAAGGTGGGTGCGGCTAGGAACAGCCGGCAGCACGGCATATCTTTACAACTCCAGCACGGGCAAATGGGAGCGTACCCTGCTTCGCAGCGACCTGATGTTTCCCTTTGACGGTCGCCGCCCGGTGGAGGTCTATGCTTACAATACTTCCACCCACACCGACGAGAATGGCAATTTCGACGACGCTGGTCGGCTGGTGGTGTTTGACGGTGTACGCTTTATGCCGGATGTGGGGGCGTTTTATTCTTCGCCGGTGGCGGCGACACTGCAGGTGGCACCGGGACGCTCTGAACAGCTGGTGTACATCGGACGCATCGAGCGGGTTCCCTCGGATGATGACCCCACTGCCAGCGTGGAAATCGGCGTCATGTACTGCTTTGACAACGCAGGGCGCGTGGTGTGGCGGTATCCGTTGAACGTCACCGGTCAACGTGCGGTCACGGTGGATGACGCAGACGGCGTTCCCTTTTTCCAGGCGGATCCCGGCTGGACAGTGCCCGGCGTGTTGCAACCCGATCCCTTTAGCACCAGCTATGTGCAAACGACCGTGACCGCCAGCACGAATCCCACCGCCTGGTCGCGCGTGCGCTGGCAGCCCGACCTGCAACCGTCTAACGGCGCGGATACCGCAAGATACACCATCTACGTCTGGCTGCCGCAGGACGACGGTTCGGTGCAGCGTACCACGGTCGCACGGTATATTGTGCATCACGACGAGGGCGATACGGTGGTGGAGGTCGACCAGACGCAAAATACCGCAGGCGGACAGTGGTTCAGCCTGGGCACCTATCGTATGAGCCGAGGCAGCACGAATTACGTGGAGCTGGTCAACTATAGCCGTGTTGCCAGCGAGTTCACCCAAGGGCGTGTGGTGATTGCCGACGCCGCGCGATTTGTGGAGCAGGGCACGGGCGCGAGCGGTATCTTTTCCACCCCTGTAGTGCAAACGCTGCCGATGCGTGTGGCAGGGGGAACGGTCGTGGAGAGACAGGTGGTCTTCTTCTCGGCGAATAATGGAAAGGTATACGCATTGGACGCGGTGGGCAACGGTGACGGCACCACCTTCTCGTACTGGGTGTGGCCGCAGGAGCCTCTGAATGAGCGGCCTGCGGTGGGCTCGTTTGGTTACTCCTCGCCACTGGTGGTGAACATCGGCACGGGCGGCACTCCTGACTGGCGGGTGTACGTCGCCAACTCTAACGGGCGGGTGTACTGCCTGGATGCTTCCGGCAACGGCGACTTCAGCACGAGTAACCCCGGTACAACCGACCGCATCTGGATTTATCCTGCAGCGGACAAAGCGGCGGTGGTGAATGGTTTCGTGTCGTCTCCAGCCTATAACCGTACACAGGGTGAAGGACCTACCATTTTCGTCGGCGGCTTGGATGGGCGCCTGTACGCTCTGGATGCGGAAGGGGATAACGGCACCACTACCGAGCGCTGGGTGTACCCGGGCAAGTACGAGCCTGCTGCCGGGGATGACCCTGCTCTGCCGGAAGAGCTGCCGCTGGATCCCATCTCCACCACGCCCGCTGTGTTTGACAGTAAGGTGTACTTCGCGGCGGCGGATGGGCGCGTGTACTGCGTGAAGGAGAAGGGCACGGGTCGCCGACGCACCGAGCGCGTGTGGGTGTGGCCCTACGCCCAGCGACCACCCGTCAGCACCGCTGGGGATGAGGAGCCGGTGGAACCCTTCCTGTACTCCTCACCGACTGTGGCAGCGCAGGTGAACACCGTCATCGGCGTGCGTGATGTGGTATTCATTGGCGACAGAGGAGGCACAGTATACGCGCTGGACGCACAGGGTACGGGCAACGGCAAGACGGAACTGGTGTGGCAGGATGTGACCGACCCGCTGAACCCCAAACCGTCGGGCAGTGGCTCGCTGGGCGCAGCGGTGTATTCCTCGTGTACCTTTACCCAGATAATTCCGAGCCGATCGGCGACAGGAGCGACACCGCTACCCGCTGTCGTGTTTGGTTTGATGGACGGTAAGCTGCTTGCGCTCAACGCCTTCAACGGCGGACCGGGCACCTTCCGGCAGGTGCTGGACAACAATAACAACCTGATTAACGTGCGCGGCGACGTCATCTGGGGCTGGCAAACGCTGGGTGAGCAAGTATTCGCCTCGCCTGCCGTCGCCAACAACTGGATGTACATCGCCGGCGACGACGGCATCATCTATGCGTTCTCGCCCACCGGCGGTTTCCTGACACCGGGCGAACCTCCAGGCGGGGAGCTGGTAGACGCGGCGCTCAGTCCCAACCTGCAGAACCTGCAAGTGGAGGTCTTTACCGCGCAGGAGTACGCCGACATCGTGCAGCGACGCACCCGCACTCCAGAGGAAGTGGTGTCCGGTGGACATACGCGCAAAATCGGCTACGAATGGGGCGATACGGTGTACGTGATTGCCTACGGCATGCAGGGGCTGGTGCCTCCTGCGCGTTCGGTCACCCTCACCCTGCGCAGCCGTGCTGCCACAGTCAACCGTACCGTCGGCGTGGTGCCTTATGGCACCGACGTGGGGGTGAACCAGAAATGGATGGCATATCATGCCTTCCGCATCACTCCCACCCAGGACGGCGACGCCTGGACGCCCGGCGCGCGCTATGCTGCCGCAGTGCGGGTGACTTCTACCACCACCACAAGCGGCGGACAGCAGCAGACAACCATGACGCTGGAACGCACACCAGAGCCTTACTTCGAGTTCACTATCGCCCATCCGCTGGCACTGCGCATCCTGAACCCGGACGGCACGGTGAACCCGAATCTGGAAGTGGGCTGGATTGGGCAAACAGTGGTGGGAGGTTCCGTGCCGCAGGAACTGAGCATCAACGGCAACGCGGGCAAGTTCCTGCAGCTGGAGCTGGGACTGGTTCCACATGGTGCCAGCAGCGCGCGACTGATACAGATTGCCGACCGATCGAAGGTCGCCCTGCGGGGTGGAGACCCTCTGCGTGTGAAGTTGCAGCGGGCAAATGTCGCCTGGCACAATAACGAGGACGGCACGCTGGCGGTGATCAACCCGCTACCGTGGGATGATCTGCCCGTAAGCATCCCCAACACCAGTGTGGACTACCCCGATATTCCCGAGCGGGCGGTGAAGGTGGCGGCTGGCGGTGCCGACCTGTACGCTTCATCGCGCGGCGGTGCACTGGCAGCTCCCACCGACCCGGTAGGTGTGGAGCCGGAGTGGACCAGCTGGACACTGGTTCCTACGGTGGGGGAGGTCAACGTGCAGGTGCCGCAGTTCCAGCCAGCGAACCTCGTAGGCTTCGACGGACAGAACCCGTTCACCGCACGCGGCTATGCCACCCGTATCCGACGACCGATTCGCGTCTACGTGGATGTGAACAACAACGGTCAGCTGGACCTGCCGGGCGGCGCCGCACTGAGGCAAACGCCTCCGGCTACCCGCGAGGAGCCGTATCGCGAGTTCCGAATCACGCTGGGTGTGCCGCCCGATATGCGCCTGCGGGTGGAGGAGGAGACCGTCGATATCGGCGCGGTGCCTCACGGTTTCGGCGTACATCCAGACCCAGCGAACTTCGCGTTCCGACCGCCTGTGTCGGATATGGACCCTGTGTACAACACGAACCCCTGGTACCAGGCGTTGAAACCTGCCTGGAAGCCTTTCACGGTGCGCAGCCTGAGCAATGTGAACCTGCTGAACGTGCGTGCTGCAGGCTCGGTGGACTATCTGGATGCGAGCGGTAACCCGCTGTTCCAGAACCCGCTGCCCATTACGCTGGTGAGCGACCAGGTGAACCCGTTCTACTGGGAGGTCAGCCCAACGGGCGACCCGACTTTCACCTTCCACAAGCCCGCGCTCACCGCAGGCTGGGTGCGCCGATCGGACGGCAGCGTGGTACAGCAGAACGTGTTTACTTCGCTCGACCTGGTTTACGACCCGATGTGGCTGACGTTCCGCCCGCCGCAGTATCAGGGCTTTCCGGGCATGCATACGTTGCACAAGCCGCGTCCCGACCATAGTCCGACGGTGCTATCCATCCCCGACAAGCCCTATCCGGGCGCGGCAGGAGGCGCGTTCGACAACGTACCAACTTCCAAACCGCTGGTGAGTGTGCAGGTTCCGCTGGGTACGCCGGCGGGCACTTACAGCAACTACATCCGCGTTTTCGAAGCCGCCTCGTGGAGCCCGTACGTGCTGGGTATTCTGGCGAACAACGAGCCGGCACAGCCCGTCAGCGAACCCACCATGCGCGTGAAGGTGACAGTGACCGAATCGCGCCTGACCAATAGCTGGACGAGCGGTTCTCTGCCTCAGCTGGACACCGCATGGCAGGGCACCCCACCGCAGCCCGGGCAGCCCGGCTACCTCGCCGCGAACGTGCAGCCCGCTGCGCTGATGTTGCCTGACGGGATGCTGCTGGCATGGAGCAGCAACTGGAGCCGAAACCGCGTGACCGAAGACGGAAGCGACAGCTATCGCGAGACGCAGCCTTCGGGGAGCAATGCCTGGTTCCTGCACGTGGCGGTGCTGCCGCGCGATACAGGGCGCGGCGTGTGGACGGCTGCTTCGCCCACTCAATGGTGGAGTGGACGCGGCGTGGAGTACCCGCGCGACCCGACGAACAGCTCCGTGCGCGACAAGTACGGCAGGCTGTTCACCACCCAGCCGGGCACGGTGATACCGTCCTCTATCAAACACTACTCGCCCACCTTCTTCGTCGTGGGCGGGCAAACCTACCTGCTCTGGCAGGGGCAGGCGGCGAAGCGGCAGGAGACGGGCGTCGTGCTCACGGAGAACGTCACCTTCGTTGCACCTGTGGTAAACGGTGTGCCAGGCACCCCTGTCGCGCTGGGCAACGATGTCTGGCTGCCGCGCTTCCAGCCTCGCGTAGTGGTGGTGGGCAATACGCCGGTGATGTTCTGGTACAGCGGTGCCAGCGGGCGCTACACCATCTACTACAACGCCTGCTTAGGCAACCCGCTGAACCCCAGCGCGTGGACGCGCGACCAGCAGCTGCCGGTACCCGCCGTGGTGACCAACGCCTTTGAACCGCTGGCGATCCCGCGCCAGGGCGCACTGGACGTCATCTACACCGCTTCCACCAAGACCCGGCAGACCAACGAGCTGATACTCACTCGCTTTACGCTGGGCGGTGGAGGCAGACTGGTTCCGGTGAACCTGCCGCCGGTGCGCGGAGAGGTGTTGCAGCGCATCGGAACCACCAATGTGTGGATGTCGCGCGACCTGTCGTGGGCACGAGGGCAGCGCATCCGTATCTGGCGCGTGGGCGACCCGCACCCGCTGGCAGCCAACGATATCCAGCAATCGGGCGACCCGGCAGTCTACTGGTACGACCAGCGTTACGACTCGAATACGGGCATCCTGTACCTGACGCGCTATACCGACAGCGCACGCACGCAAATCGACTGGCAGGCGGTGATTGACCTGTCGGCGGGCACGGTGACGTTCCCGTACCGTGCGCCATCGCGCACCGATGTGGTGTTCGCGGACTACACGCCGCGCGCCATGCGGCTGACCGCCAATCACGGCTGGAACTCGCTCGTGCCGAACGATGGCGTGCCGGTTCCGCAGCCTATCGCCTTCTACGCTGGCGCAAACAGCGCACCTACCGGAGGGTTGGAGAAGTCGCAGAACCCGCGCTGGAAGTACATCCTGCCCGCGCTCAACAACCCCACGCAGTCGCCTCCGGTAGACCGGCTGTGGCTGTTCTATCGCAAGTCCACTGGCTCCACGCCAGCAGAGGTGTTTGTGGTGAAGACCATGCGTCTGGGCGTGCAGCTTCCTGCACCTGTGTTCACCCCGGTGATCACCGATGGACAGGGTGAACGTCGTCCCGATGTGTCGGGCGTGACGGTAACAGGCATCAGCACACCCATTGGACCGGTAGAGGTGGACTTTGCACGAGGGCGGATCTACTTCACCGAGGCGGATGAAGGCAAACTGGTGAGCATCACCTACACCGCCCTCGATGCGCAGGGGAACCCGGAGGCATCGCCCCGCACGGTGGTGGGTGTGGTACGCTGGATAGACGAAACCTCCGAAGCCAGCGAAGGTTCGCAGGCGATGGTGCCTCTGGTTGGCGCCACGAGCGAAAGCGGACTGTTCGCGCTGAAGGACGAGTTTGAACCGAAGGTGTGGCTGTTCTGGAGCAGCACACGCACAGGCACCAGTGACCTGTTCTTCCAGACATTCAGCCCCAGGCTCTATCCTGATGTGATAGTGCCGTAAGGGGTGCTGCTCTCTCCCTCGCCCCTCTCCCAGAGGTTTGGGAGAGGGGTTCTTGTTTCTCAGGTGATTGTTTCTCTCTACACACTGTTCAGGTTTTGCGATTCTACACGCTCACTCAAACCCAATCTCTCGATACCGACGACATTGTCGTTTTCATCGTAGCCCAGGGTAACACTAGGACGGACTCTTCCGAGTCCACGATTGCCGCCTCATCCTGCCTCAGATACAGAGCATCGTTTTTGTGATCCTGCCGAATCCTCATGTTCGCCTCCTCATGCGCCTGTCTAAGAACATATAAGTGTATATCACTTGGAGGAATCTGCAGTTCCTTGCGCCAATAAAGGTTAGCAGAAAACCTGGCAACGAGGTTGAGAAAGGATGCTGAATGTCCTCGATTTATTCGCAGGCGTTGGTGGGCTATCCGCAGGTTTCAGAAAAGCTGGCTTCAGGGTCACGGGCGTCGACGTTGAGCCAGCTACGAAGCAGATATTCGAAATCAACAATATCGGCACTGCATTGCAGGTTGATCTGGTAAGTGAATCCGTCTACACAACTTTCGAAAATACCCCTGTAGTCATTGGAGGCCCTCCATGCCGCCCATGGTCGAGTCTGAATATAATGCGTCGTGGCGACAAACACCCAGACAGTGGCTTGCTGGATATCTTTTTTGTGCATGTCTTAGAGATCCGTCCTGAGATTTTCTTTATGGAAAATGTTCCCCTCTTGCGGAACGATGAAAGGTATCGTTGTGCGGTTGAGGACATGCTCAAGAACGGATATACGGTCGACCGTGAGGTGGTATGTTACAGCAATTTCGGCGCGCCTGTAGCAAGGCACCGTTTGTTTACCATAGGTATACGAAGGTCTCGGTCGGGGGCAAGCGAGTTCTTCCTGCGCCTTAAAATGAACCAGAAAGAGCCAGCAACTGTGGGTTCGGCAATAGGATGGCTGAGAGATTTTCAGCGTGGTGAATATCCAGACCACGTCTGGCCACAGCTTCACACCATCGGGCGTTATGAAAAGTACTACAAGACGGGTAAATACGGCTGGTACCGGTTGAATTATGAAAGACCTGCCCCTTCGTTTGGAAATATTATGAAGACCTATATCCTGCATCCAGAAGCAGGACAAAACAGCTTCCCATTGCGTGTAATATCTGTGCGTGAAGCCCTGTGTATCATGGGTTTTGACCGGGGGTTTCGCCTGCCAGAAGGTCTTGCCATGTCGAAAAAATACCAGATGATTGCAGATGCTGTCAGCCCGGTGGTATCATTGTCCTGTGCACGAATCATTCGGGAAATGCTGGAGCGTGATGGTTCTTGAGTGCAGAGAGACAGAAACTAGAGTGGCACCTCCCTGCGGAATTCGACGTCGTCGCCTTCCGCCGCGATCTGCTCAGATGGTGGAAGGATAATCAGCGAGTTTTTCCGTGGAGGCAGACTCGCGACCCGTATAGAATACTTGTTGCTGAAATCCTGCTGCACAGAACCCGTGCAGAGCAGGTAGTTTCTCTGTATCATCGCTTTCTGCGCAGGTTTCCAGATGTTGTACGACTGGCTGTCGCAGACTACCAAGAAGTTGAGGATGAGCTTCGGTCAGCCGGGCTGATCTGGAGAGTACGGTTGCTGTACGAGATGGCAAAGCAAATTGTGGAAAAGCACGGAGGCACTTTGCCTGAAGACAGTGCACAGTTACAATCGCTGCCAGGCATAAGCCACTATATTGCCTCAGCGGTAAGGTGTTTTGCATGGGGATACCCTGAGGCTCTCCTTGATACGAACACCGTCAGGATTGTTGGGAGATTGTTTGGTCTGCGGATTACCGATGGTTCAAGGCGCAGCAGGCTGTTTCGGAGTGTGCTGAACCGCCTTCTGGATAAAGAGTGTCCCAGAGACTTCAACTTTGCGCTCATCGACTTGGGAGCAACGGTGTGTAGAAGTCGCAATCCAGCGTGTCTATCGTGTCCGGTTCGAATGTACTGTTCTTCTGGCATGAGTACAGTTTCAATACAGGAGGAACACGGCAGTCATGCGAGAGATGTTTGTCACTGAACTGGTGAAGGATGTACTTGGTCCGCGTGGAGGGATGTATGAAACCCTACTACAGAGTCCCGTGAACGAGTACATCACTGGCGTTCTGGCTCCACAGGAGGAGCCTGAGCGCGATATTGACGCGACAGCAGATCTACCTGCTGAAGGATACACCGAAGACGCAGAAGACGAGTCGGCGGATATGGACATCCTTGCACCTCCTCTTCTCTCGCCATTACTTGATCCGCAGAGTCGACCGCACTCTATTGGTTTGTTTTTTGCTGTTCAAGCAGAGGGAGCCCCAGAGATTGAAGTGTGCATCACTTGGGCACGTTACTCTCAGAGCGGTTCGGGCGAAAAGTGGGAGAGAAAACCCCGTTTTAGCATTCAGCGCCTCCAGTTTCAGTGTGAAGCTCAGGAGCTGTGGATTGACGCAGAAGGTAAACTGTGCCAGAGCAATAATATGCTGGCTGAAGTTTCGCTATACGCGCGCCGCAGACAACTGGGAGACAATACATTTATCATCATACTGTATCTCGTAAACAGAATGCGTGCTCAGAACCAAGGTATGGAGGACGAGGGAAAAAAGCGGTTCTTTACAGAATGCTGTGTTTTTCAACCTCAGATACGTGTCACGTGTTTGCCGGGCACAAACATCATTTCCTTTATCACCTGTCCCTCCGCTGACGAGGAGGATAAGCGACTTCATTTTCTGTATCGAGAGTATCCTGTTCTGGCGAGAGGGTATCTGTGTTCTGCTGTGTGGAGAAAAATTGACCCGGAGGCGAAGGTGGAGAACCTCAATCTGGATTTCCCCGACGCACAGAAACAACCGCCATTTTACTGGGTTGATGGAGATCTTCTGTCGGAACAGGACCGCCAGCGTTTCTCACCTCCCGATGTCAGAACGGAGTTTGTGCCGCTCTACGCTGTGCAGGCGCCGCTCCTGAGTTGGTGCAGTGAATACGGTCCGGGTCCAGAAACCAGTGCAGACAAACTCGCGGAACTATGGGAACCAGAGCAGATGGAAAGAGGGCTTCAACCCTTGGTTGATGGATACAAGCGGTGGATCGGAGGACTTCGTGCTGAGGCAGAATCGCTACCATTAGACGAGAAAAGGATTGCTAATGAGCTGATAGCCGAAAGTGAGCGAGTTGCGAACAGGATACAGGAGGGTGTTAATCTTCTGCTTAAGAACGATGATGTTCGGTTGTCTTTCTGTTTTGCGATGAAGGCAATGGCTGTACAGGCGCAATGGCCAGAAGGAAACGGTAAGAAAACACTGGAGTGGCATCCGTTTCAGCTCGCATTTATTCTGATGTGTCTGGAGTCTATCGCCAATCCTCAATCAGCGGAACGCAATGTGTGCGACCTGTTGTGGGTACCTACAGGAGCTGGTAAAACGGAGGCGTACCTTGCACTGGCAGCCTTCACCATGGCTTACCGCAGGCGCAGAGCTCTAAAGCGGGAGAGTGGTGACAGGACAGGCGCTGGTGTTGCCGTCATTTCGCGGTATACGCTTCGTCTGTTGACCATCCAGCAGTTCCGCCGCACGCTCAAGATGGTAACAGCCTGTGAATATCTCAGGGTATATGGTCTGGGCAAGTGTGGAACTGTCGGCTGGCGACCGCGAACGTGTAATATGACTGATAACTTCATCTGGGGGTCTTCCCGTTTCGGTGCAGGATTATGGGTCGGAGGTGGTGTTACTCCCAATCGTCTACGTAAGACATGGGGAGGTAAAGGATACATTTATGGAGCAATTGACATATTAAATGGCAACAGAGGAGCAGGAGAACCGGCTCAGGTCTTGAACTGCCCAGCCTGTAATACTCTGCTGGCGTTTTCTGATCTCTCAGCAGGATCACATATACTCTACTATGTTGTCAGCAATCTGTCTTCCATTCCGCCAAGCTTGCCGCAGCCTCAGCAAGGTGCCTTTCAGGTAACCCTTCTGAAAGTGGATCCTCTATCTCCGGGTTTTAATACCTTGCAGGTTGAACTATCGTGTAAACAAAAAGTGACTGGGGATGAGGTCGACGAGTGGTGGCAACAGGCTGTGGAAAAGGTTCTCAACCAGTTAAAAGGCAGAAGAGCCTTTGCACGTGCCTCTCGCCCCGGTTACTTCATGCGCAGATACATCGGGAAACAGGATACTCCCGTCGTCTACGACTTTGATATCTACTGTCCCAATCCAAACTGCCCACTTCACATACCTTGGCTCGAAGGAGCTCCGATGGGAGATTATCAGGCGTACCACAGTGAGAAGCTACCACTTTGTAAACTTCCTGATGGTAATCTGAGCATCTATGCGCAGGAACCCTTCAGGCTCAAAGGGCAGCCTTACTATTCCGATAGAGTACCCATCCCTGCTTACACTGTGGACGAGCAGGTATATCATCGCTGTCCTTCCATCGTGATAGCAACTGTGGACAAATTTGCTCGCCTCGCTTTCGAACCCCGTGCTTCGGCGTTATTTGGCAATGTAAACCACTATCACTGTATTTGGGGATATTATCGTCCATATGCACATCCTTCGCAGCAGGATAGTCAGGAACACCCCAGCCCCACCGGTAGCAAAAATGCACGTAATTATATTTCTATTCCATCACTCGAACCCCCAGACCTCATTCTACAGGATGAGCTTCACCTCATTGAGGGACCTCTGGGAGGGCTCGTGGGTATTTATGAAACTGCGGTAGACTTCCTGTGTTCTGAGGCGGAAAACCATTCGCCAAAGTATATTGCCTCCACAGCTACAGTCAGGCGAGCCCAAGAACAGGTGAAGTCTGTTTTCAACCGCTCGTTGCAAACCTTTCCCCCACCCGGGTTGACCGTGAAGGATAGCTTCTTTATCCGTTTCGCTCAGGAGCACCCACTTCAGGATAGAAAGCCGGGGCGCTTGTACGTTGGGGTCTGCGCGCCCGGCAGGGGGCCGTTGACTCCTGTTGTACGCATCTGGGCACGCCTGTTGCATACGGCAAACAAGTGTGCTTCTGCGCAAATAGACCCATTCTGGACGCTGACTGGATACTTTAACGCAATTCGTGAGCTGGGTGGTGCCCGCGCTCTGTATCGACAGGATATACCCCAGCGCTTGCAGGACATAGCAACCATGGAAGGAGTGTCGGTGAGGCAGATAGATGATGCAAAGGTTCAGGAGCTTTCCAGCCGTACTCCGTCTGTTCATCTGCCGGCGGTGCTGGAAACGCTCAACAGGCAGTATCCTGATGCATCAGAGGCGCTGTTTACCACTTCGATGTTTGGCACTGGTGTGGATATCCCCCGCATCAGTCTGATGGTCGTTCACGGGCAACCGAAGACAACATCTGCGTACATCCAGTCCACAGGACGTGTAGGGAGGCGTACAGGTGCTCTGGTGGTCGCTTTCCTGAGAGCAACCCGTCCCAGAGACCTAAGCCACTATGAGTTCTTCTGTGGTTACCACGCCCAGCTGCACCGGTTTGTAGAGCCGATATCGGTGAGCCCCTTTGCTCCGGGAGTTGTCCTGCGTGCGGCGGGGCCAATTGCTGTAGCGGTGCTGAGAAATCAGCGGTTCACCAGTGTTAAATGGTATCGTGAGGATGACGCTATGGAGATGAGCAAAGAGAGACAAAGTAAGGAGGTACAGTCCTTACCTGTTCTGCTTGAACGGCGCGCCCGGGCCCAGCCCCCCTACCGACAACCTTCGGAAGGATACGTCGAAAACCAAGCAGGTGCACTTCTGGACAAGTGGCACCAGGTTGCCCGTCAACAGAAGATCTCTCTTCGCTATGTCGAATACGCTATATCCAGTGCTCCAAAGCATCATGTGGTTCTTGGCGATCCTCAGCACCAGCATCATAAGGATCTCCAAGTCGTCTATGAAAACGCTCCGCAGTCTCTGAGGGATATCGAGGAAACTTGCGGCTTTGAAACTTGAGGAGGAGAAGAATGACCCAGCACATCAGACGTTCACAGTTCGTTTATACCTATGGTCCTGGTGCTATCATTGAAGGGGTTCACGGGCCCCGTCTGATCCCTCTCCCGGATAAAGGTCTGTTCTACGGCGAACACCTGCCGGAGGATTTCGAGATTTCGGACCAGAGGGTTTCTCAGGGGTTGCTCGCTGGAGCTAGGGTCTTCCGGCTACCTTCTAACGCTGAGCTGGGGAAACCTGAGTCGAGCGATATCTACAAAACAAAGAGTTTTCCATCTTGGAACCTGTGCACGGTATGCCACCCGCGGGGGTGCTATGTGTTATACCTCGGCCAAACCTGTCCTGTTTGCCATACCGAAGGAGGTCATATAGAGGCGATACGTTTTGTGCTTGCCTGTCCGAAGGGGCATCTGGATGATGTGGACTGGTTTGCTGTTGTACATGGCGGAAACTCGTGCTCCAGACAATCAAAGTATTATAATTGGTGCCAAGCGGGTAGCAGCCTCAGCCAAGTGCAGATTGAGTGTCCTGAGTGCAGCAGAAAGGTGAACTTGGGCTGGGCTTACAGGCAGGCATGGAAATGCTCCGGTCGCTTTCCCG
Organism: Armatimonadota bacterium; assembly: GCA_026003195.1. Lineage (NCBI taxonomy): Bacteria > Bacillati > Armatimonadota > Armatimonadota bacterium. Next base: position 87,786 of record BPGU01000003.1, on the reverse strand, counting down.
AAAGGGAGAGTATCGGAAACAGTGCCGAGCGTCCAGGGTGCTCTGAAAAAGCTTTTATGATACAAAGGCAGGCTGCTAACCTGCGCATACCTGAGCTGCGTACCCTTTTCACCATCCCGCCTCGTGCTACACGACTTCACCGTTTGCTTGAATCTCGAACTATAAGGACGGTTATTGCATGCAAAAATTCTTTTGCTAGCAAGTCTGACTTTATAAGCGAGCTGGAGAAGACCGCGAAAGAGGGATTGCTGGAACGTTCTGTGTGTGCAGAAATCAATAGCTACGATTGGCAGGATATACAGCAAGCACTACAGGATATCAGCCAGCTGCGATCATCGAACTATTCTGACCTAATACTGGAAGAGTTTGACGAACTTCTCAATGCATCTGTTAACGGATACCCTCCCAAGCGTGATCGGTCTGGAGTTGTTCTTTTTGAGGTGGATCTATCAAAGATAAAATGTGTGTGGGGGCCGAGAAGGAAATGTCAGTTCAGGATAGCTCCCCTGCTGAGGCTGAGATCGGTCACAGTGCAGACAGGTTACAGAAGGGAGGTGGGAGGTACATCTCAGCCTCCTGATGTTGTAGATGTATCGTTCACGGATAAAGACAATAACAGGTGGTATCCCGGAACAGAGTTCTTAGGGGAAGGTATTTTCATCTCGCTGATCAGTGAGTCAGTTGACTGCCGCGGCGAATCCCCTCTGAATCTGAAATGGAAGCAGGCGTGGCAGAACGGACATACCGACTATCCTGACCACCTCTTCAGAGACAAGAAAAAAGTTGAATTGCACCCTGTGTTTGTCTGGTGGCATACGCTGTCCCATTTTCTCATCAGAGCGATTTCTGTCGACGCCGGCTACTCTTCTGCCGCGATACGTGAGCGCGTTTACACCCGTATAGATTGCACATCGGACAGCGCAAAAGGGGGAATTGTGCTGTACGCCACACAGCCGGGAAGCGAGGGCTCCTCAGGTGGGCTGATTTCTCTTGTTCCGTACTTTGATAGTATCTTACAAAAAGCAATTGAACTGGCGGAAGCATGCTCGAATGACCCGCTCTGTGCAGAAAATCATTTCTATCTAGGAAAGTATAGTGGGCCCGCCTGCTATGGCTGTGCGCTCATATCGGAAACCTCATGCGAACACAGAAACCTGTGGCTGGACCGGGAGGTTTTGCTGGAGAACGCGCCATGAGTTCGTACCAGCTGCTGGTCACTGGCAGGTACTTCACCGGCCACGAATTTCGCGCAGTACAGCCTGCAGTTGAAGAGATCATCTTATCGGCACAGGATGAGGTGACGATTATTGCATACCTTATTGCAGAATCGGCTGTAGACCTGTTATTGAAGGCTCAGCAGGCTGCAGCACGTGGCGTTAGAGTAATCTTTATTCTGAACAAGCCATGGACGTTCTCGCCAGTTGTCCGGAAGAATCTGCTGGACATGAAAGCACGCTTTCCGCACGTGGAGATTTACGCGTTCGACGATGTAGGGGGAGGAGAACTTCATGCTAAGGTAGTTATAGCAGACAGAAAAAAAGCTGTCATAGGTTCGGCGAACTTATCGTGGGGTGGTATGGTTGTCAATCATGAGGTAGGAGTACTTGTGGAAGGAGAGCCTGTATGGGTGCTTGCTGGTGTAATAGATAGACTTATAAGCAATCTGCTATCATGGAACTCGCAATAAATGGAGGCTATTTGCTGATGCCCTCCCTGGCTCCGATGGTGCTCCATCTGCCCATTTTCGAAGGTCCTTTAGACCTTCTGCTTCACCTCGTGCGCGAAAACAAAGTGCCGATTACGGACATCCCGATCGCCGTTATCACCGACCAGTATCTGCAATACCTCCGCCTGATGGAGGAGCTAGACCTGGAAATCGCCAGCGAGTTCCTGGTGATGGCGGCGACGCTGCTGGAAATCAAATCGCGCATGTTGCTGCCCAAACCGCCCCGCCCCAGTGAGGAGGAGGAAGAAGAAGACCCCCGCGCGGAACTGGTGGCGCGACTGGTGGAATATCAAAAGTACAAAGCGCTGGTGGAGACCCTGCAAACGTGGGAAGCGGAGCGCAAGCAGTGGTTCTTCCGCAGCCCCGATGCGCCCATGCCCGATTACGAACTGCCCATCCCGATAGGCGAACTCACGCCACAGCACCTGTTGCGTGCACTGGAACGGTTGCTGGTGGAAGCGGTAGATGCGCCGCCACCCGCTATCCTCATCCCACGCAAGAGGCTGTCGCTCCGGCTCAAAATCGTGGAGGTGTGGCGGCGGATACAATCGGCGGAGGGTGGCTTGCGCTTTGAGGATTTGCTGGACGCGCCGTTCACCCGATGGGATGTGCTGTTGACCTTTCTGGCGGTTTTAGAGTTGATGCGGCAGGAGCGGGTAGAAGCGCGGCAAGAGCATCTGTTCGGCGAGATTACCCTGTGGGCGCGAAGGGAGGGAACGGATGAACATCCCGCAGCTTAGCCGCGCGTTAGAGTGCGTGTTGTTTGTGGCGACGGAGCCGGTGCCGATCCAGACGCTGGGTGAGGTGTTGCAGACGGACGAAGAGCAGATTCAGTCTGCGCTGTGCGCTCTGGAGCAGCGACTGCAGGAGAGCGGGTTGCAGCTGGTGCAGGTGGCGGGAGGCTATCAGCTGTGCACGCGCCCGGAGTTTGCAGAGGTGGTGGCACGCTATCTGCAGCCGCAGCCGAGCAAGCTCTCGCGTGCCGCGCTGGAGACGGTCGCCATCATTGCCTACCGCCAGCCCATTACCTTGCCTGAGATCGAGGCGATTCGTGGGGTACAATCAGACGGCGTGATACGTACCCTGCTCCAGCGGGGGCTGATTCAGGAAGTGGGACGCAAACAGACGGCGGGTAGACCGGTGCTGTACGGCACCACACCGCAGTTTTTGCACTATTTCGGTCTGAACTCTTTAGAGGAACTCCCCGAACTGGAGGAACTGAACGCCCCAGAGGGGAATCTGCTTGATGCGCAAAAGCAGGAGGAGCGGTGAAGCGGTGCGACAAGTCCTTATTCTGTCTCTCATCTGGTCTCTGATTGCAGGGGTGGCGTACGCCATCCCGCCGCCGGTTTTGAAGGCGAAATCCGCGATCCTGGTGGATGCCGAGACCGGGCAGGTGTTGTACGAGCTGCGGGCAGACGAGCGGCGGGCTATCGCCAGCACCACCAAGATGATGACCGCTATCTTGCTCATCGAGCGGGGCAACCTGGACGACCTGGTGGTCGCCACCGAGAACGCCATTCGCACGCGCTACGCCAACCTCAACATGACGCCCGGCGAGACCATTCCCTTGCGCGATATGCTATACGCTATCCTGCTGCGTTCCTCCAACGACGGGTGCGTGGCGGCGGCGGAGTACCTGTGCGGCACCGAACAGCGTTTCGTGGAGCTGATGAACGAGAAAGCGCAGGAACTGGGCTTGACGAACACGCACTTCGCCAACTCGCACGGACTGGACGACCCGAATCACTACTCCACCGCGCGCGACCTGGCGACGCTGGCTCGCTATTGCATCCAGAACCCGCTCTTTAACGATATCGTGCGCACGCAGAAGGCACGCATCCTGCGCTCGGTCAACCAGCAGGACGTGGTAGTGACTACGCACGCGCACTGCCTGAAGCACCTGCCGGGTGCGGACGGCATCAAGACGGGCTACACGGCAAAGGCGGGCAGGTGCTTTGTGGGTTCGGTCACGCGCAACGGCTGGCGGCTGATTTCGGTGGTGCTGGGCAGCACCGACGCGGATAAGGATACCCATGCGCTCATCGAGTGGGCATATAAGCAGTACACGCGCATTGACCTGGCGCAGGCAGGTGGTACGGTTGGCGAAGTGAAGGTAGAGGGAGCCAAGCCAGAGGCGGTACCTGTGGTGGCCGCTGCGCCTTTGCGCGTCATCGTGCCGCGACGATGGGAGAACGAGGTGAAACCGGTTCTGCAGCTGGCTTCTGCCCGACCTCCTATCCAGCAGGGGCAGCCGTTGGGGGAGCTGCAGGCGGTGCTGAACGGCAAGGTGGTGGCGAAAGTGCCCGTCGCCGCGGCGGTAGAGGCGAGGATGGTCACCCGCCTGAGCCTCGCGCTGTGGGTGGTACTGGGAGCGTTCATCTGGGTGACCAATCGTTTCGTCCGAAGAGGCAGGCTGAACGGTTATCGCCGTCGTGTGGATACGCGCCGTTCGGGTACCATAAGATGGAGGGGATAGAGATGCTGGATTGGCAGGAGAAAGAGCAACGCTTATTCGCCATCCTGCGCGAGATGGGCAGTGTGGCTGTAGGATATTCGGGCGGTGTGGACAGCACCTACCTGATGCACGCGGCGCACGAGGTGCTGGGCGAGAACGCGCTGGCGGTCATCGGAGATTCAGAGGCTTTTCCTGCCGGCGAGATCGAAGAGGCACGCCGATTGGCGGAGGAGCGCGGCTGGCGCTACGTAGTCGTACGCACACACGAGCTGAGCAACCCGCACTTCCGAGTGAATAACCCCGACCGTTGCTACCACTGCAAAACCGAACTGTTCGGGGTGATACGGCGGATAGCGGATGAGCACGGTATCCGCTGGGTAGCAGACGGCTCGCACGCGGGCGACGAAGGCGACTACCGTCCCGGAATGCGTGCGGCGGCGGAGAAGGGCGTGCGCAGTCCTCTGCGCGAAGCGGGATTCACCAAAGAGGATATCCGTCGGGCGGCGCAGGCGGCGGGCTTGCCCAACTGGGATAAGCCATCGTTTGCGTGTCTCTCCTCGCGCTTCCCGTATGGCACAACCATCACCCCCGAACTGCTGGCGCAGGTGGACGCGGCGGAGCGGTGCTTGCGCGAGCTGGGTTTCCGACAGTTCCGCGTGCGCCATCACGATATCATCGCCCGTATCGAGGTGGAGAAGGCAGACCTCGCCCGCGTGGTGGATCTGGCAGACATCATCGTCACCCGATTCAAGGAGATTGGTTATCTCTATGTGACGTTAGACCTCGCGGGCTACCGCACGGGCAGCCTGAACGAGCCGCTACGCAAGCAGGGCGTTATTCCCGCCGGCGCGGTTGGAGTGGTGGCAGATGGACGTTAGCGCACTGGAAGGGATTCTGCAGGCGGTGCGTGCGGGCACGCTTTCGGTAGAGGAAGCGTTGCAGCGGATGCGCGTTCTGCCCTATGAGAATCTGGAGTTCGCTCGTATCGACACACACCGCGCCCTGCGCAGCGGTTTCCCCGAGGTGGTCTTCTGTCAGGGAAAAACGCCGGAGCAGGTGCTGGCGATTTTAGAACGGCTGAGCAACCGCCATCGCAAGGTGCTGGCTACTCGTGCTACTCCCGAACTGGCGGCGATCGTGAAAGAGCGTTTTCCCCGCGTCCGCTATCATGAGGTGGCGCGCATCCTGGCGCTGGGCGAAAGCGAGCCGGAGAGCGCGGTACCGCAAGACCGCTACGTGCTGGTGGTGGCGGCGGGCACATCCGACCTTCCTGTGGCGGAAGAGGCGGCGGTAACCGCATCGGAGATGGGCAGTCGCGTGGAGCGGTTGTACGATGTGGGCGTTGCCGGATTGCACCGGCTGCTGTCGCAATCGGAAAAGCTGTTTGGGGCGCACGTGCTGGTGGTGGTGGCAGGGATGGAAGGCGCGTTGCCCAGCGTGGTAGGCGGGCTGGTCAGCCGTCCCGTGATCGCCGTGCCGACCAGTGTGGGCTACGGAGCGCACTTTGGAGGTCTCGCGCCGCTGTTGACCATGCTCAACTCCTGTGCGCCCGGGGTGGCGGTGGTCAATATCGATAACGGCTTCGGAGCAGGCTACCTGGCACATCTGGTGAATTGCGGCTAGCGTTTGCGCTCGTTCCCGTGAAGTCAGGAAGCAAGAACGATTCTCGCCATCTTCTTTGGAGGGCGAGGCTCCTGCCGAGCCAGTGTGCGCCCATCAGGAGCGTTATGGACGACCGTACGATTACAGGTGTTGGGTTGCTTCAGGGGGGTTGTTAAGCACCCTCATCGCTGTGACTGTTCCGACTACCGTGACGAGTGACAGCATTACCGCTCCTGTGGATAGCCAGTATCCGTGCGCAGTGAGCCAGGCGAGATTCAAGAGCGCGACTATCGCTACCACCGCCGAAGGAACGAGTGAGGTCAAAAGCAGAGGAGCAGTCGTCTCGCCTCTCGTGTCCAGCGAGCGATAGTAGGCGTACACTATCGCACCTACTACTGCATACACCGTCAGGCTCCAGCTGAAATCGTGGTAGTTACCACCTACGTAGAGTGGGTAGCCGGCGACGACAGTCAGCCAGCCGAACAAGGTCAGTATAGACGTCCACACAAGCCAAAGAGGTTCACCATATAACCGCCAGAAAGGGAGTACAGCCAGGACGGACAGGGATCCCCATTGCAGCAAGACGACGATGGACTGGTCTGCTCCAGCAGCATGAGAAGTGGCTTTTTGCGCTTCGCGATAGGCGAGCCATCCTAGCGATATTGCTACCCCCATCATCCATGCGGAAGCCATGTTTCTTTTTGCTTTCATCTTGTCGTCACCCCTTTGGGTGCACGTGGTGTCATCGACCGGTGGACGTAGCTATTGTAAGCAGGCGATCGGTTTGGGGATTACCGGTTTCACGCTGACCGGTACTCCTGCGCAGTAGGCTGCACACCATGTAATAATCCCGAAAGCCTTTCCAGCATAGGCACCCAGACACACAGTGGCAGGAGTGCAGCAGAAGGGGTTCGGCGCCAAGAAACAACACACTGACGCAACGAGACATGCTCAGTCAACAATAGATGGAAACCCCTCCTCCCGCCACCGTCGGTTAAAGCAGTCGTACAGGCACTTCAAGAAGTCGTCCGAGTATGCTCACTGCGCCGTGACAATATGGTTCAGTAATCTCGCGACAGGGAGGAGATAACCGATGGTTTTCCTCCGTAGCAACCCTTCTTCTGCTGACTCTTTGCCCTTCTACCTCCTCGGCGTCTCGGCGTTGCCCTGTTGATACCGCAACACCCCGAACAGGTCATACAGGTTGTGGCTGGAACGAGGTGATCGTTCGGATGCTCCACCCCTCGCGGGATGAGGTCTATCAGTGCCATCTTCCCGAACTCCCTCATATTCGCGTATCATCTGCTCATCAAAAGTCAAGGGTATGGCTAGTATCTTCCATCTCTTGTCCTCTCGAATAAGCGGCTGAATGTATCTTCTACCACGGATGTGAAACTCCACAAAGGCAACCTTCGTGTCGCGAGGCCATGTTCCTTTTATCAAAGCATTCGAGTAGCTACTTTTCATGCCCATCAAGACGAACCCCGTCAGTAACTTGATGCTGACGTCCACTGTGCGGAGGCGCTCTATCTTCTCGTCCTCGGACAGACGCGAGTTATAAGGGTTACGTTCTCGCCATGCCGAGCACCACTTGATAAAACGCGCCTTCCTCTCGCTTTCGGGAACGCCTTCACTGTTCAAAAAACTTGCTGCTGATGAATACAACGAATATAGATTGGAATATTTTCGTTCAAGCCACCACTTGACTGCCTGCCTAGTAGTGTGTACTGCCTCCTGCTGTTCCTCGCGATGGAGTACTAAAAAGGGCGGCTTTTGAGCAGTAACACTGTGAGTGAAAAACACAACCGAAATAAAGATCCAGACAAGAAAAGACCATCTCATTGCGCTGCTACCTCCCAAGACTTTTTGACCACATCCACGCATCGATCGATACAGTCCTTCCATGTCTGTCCTCCGTACTGGGCTAGCCAATCGTTGACACAATGTTGTGCACAGCAAAGACTATTGCCTGCGCATTTGGGATGATTGAGACACCACTCAAAACCGACATCTGTGTCCAGCCAGTGATTACACTGCCTTCCTGCTTCGATCGTTAGGGCAGCACATTGGGTGCAATCAAAAACTGGCTTGAAGAGGTCACACTTGTCCTTGATCTCTTTGCACTTCTCATAGACCTCTAAGCCGCAGTCTACAATGAAGTCTTTAACCACACGGCAGAGTTTTCTCCAACCGCGTTTGTATTTGGATATTTCAACTGCATAAACTCCACTACGAAGTTGATAGAAGCCTTCATCTGCAGCCCTAAACATCGAATCCCTCCACGGCGTCTGCGCACTGCCCTGCTGATACCGCAACACCCCGAATACATCGTACAGGTTGTTGCTCACCACCTGTGCACTCCCGTTCGTGATCACCCCCGCCGTGCCCAACGGGTCAGAGTGATGCCATTCACTGTTTCGACGTACCAGAGAGATACCCTGCAAATACAGGGCACTCGTCGTCCAGCTGCCACCCTCCAGCGGCTTCTGCTGCTCTACCAGATCACCCGCTCCGCACGCTACACCACAGGGATACCGTGTCCACACCCCGTTCAGGTAATCCTTGCGCCACCGCCTGCCGCCGTCAAAACCGTAGGCGTATTCGTATGCCAACCGCACGTTGCCACCACCGTGATCCCGGCGAATGCGGATGAGCCTCCCCTCCTCGTCATACTCCAGTAACCGCGTGTAACCCGGACCCGGAAAACTCGCCAACGTGCCGTCCGCGTTCCACACATACGTCTCGGTCGTGTTGGTGGCTGCATCCACTACCTGAACCAGCCTGCCTGCCCCATCATACGTCGCCGTCGTCGTGCCCGCAGGAGAGACCTGCTGCACCCGCCTGCCCCAACCGTCGTAACTGTAGGTGGTCACTCTGCCCAATGCGTCCGTGCGCTGCGTCACCCGACAGCACTGGTCACTGTAACGGGTGGTGTTGCCCAGCGGGTCACGCACCTGCGTCAGGTTGCCTGTGGCATCATACGTGAACTGCGTCTGCCTGCCCATCGGGTCGGTCACCGCCGTCACCTCGCTACTCCGCTGTAGACGGGGTAAGCGGGTTGCCAGGGCTGTGGGGAACCTGGAGCAGGTTGCAGAGGTGGTGCACCCGATTGCAAATGGGAGAGGATGAGGTTCCATAGCCCGTTTGTCCAGGCGAGCAGTTTACTGGAAGAGGGATTTTTGTCAGTGGAAAGGGAGGAAACTGTCCTTTCTACCCCCACTCATGTCGGAGGAGGCGAAGAGCGGAGCGGCTACCTGCACGGTGAGGCTCAGGATGCACACGGTAGCCAGTGTGCGCAGAGACGGAAAGCGTCGTAACATTTTGGTAAGCCCCCTCCTTTGTGTTGTGATGAAAAGCCCTCTGGAGATTTTCGCCACACTGCGGGAGCTGCGCTACTGGTGACACAATATCACATCCTTGCGTGATTGTCAAGCATTTGGGCGGGGGTAGGGGGAAATTTTTAAAGATTCCACCTCCCCTCCGTCTCCTCTCCTGGGCGGAGAGGGGCGGTTGTGGTTCCCCCTTCCCTTGGGGGGAAGGGGGTCAGGGGGTTAGGTCGAACCTGCAGTATCATCCTTCAGAATGCTACTGCCCCAATGCCTGTTGTACCGCCTCTTCCATTTGCTTCTCGGTGCCCGGTCCGAAACCGACCTGTACCCAGGCGACCTTCCCCTCGCGGTCAATCAGCACAAAGGTGGGGATGCCCTGCACCTTGTAAGCATTGAGCACCGTGCCCTCTTTGTCCATCAGCACGCGGAAGCTGTACTTGTTGTCCTGCATGAACTTCTTCACCGTGTCCAGCTCCTCGCGTGCATTCACCGCCAGAACCATCAAGTCACCCGATTTCGCCTTCTCATGCTGGCTGAGCGACTGCGTATGTGGGAGGGACTGTCGGCAAGGCGGACACCACGTCGCCCAGAAGTCCAGGAACACCACTTTGCCCCGCAGGCTGCTGAGCGAGACCTCGTTGCCCTCCATGTCGGTCAGGGTGAATTCGGGAGCCTCCTGCCCCTTGAGCGATGTGGTATCTTCGCGCTCCGCCTGCTGCCCGGGCTCTACCTTCTTCGCGTCTGCCGGCGGTTTGAAAGCAAAAGCTGTCTTCTGGACAGGGGTGTTGAGCTGCAAAGCGGTGACCACTTCCTCATAGGTGTCGCCGTCGGACATTTTATAGACCATTTTATACACCAGTCCGTCCTTCTGTCCCAGGGAGAGGGTCATGGTACCCCCCTCACCGGTCAGCTCCACCACGCGACACGGGATGGCTCCCACCTTTTGTGTGCCCTTCGCCTGCGCCTTGTTAAAGCTTCTCTCCGCGAACCCTTCCAGAATCTGCCCGAATTGGGGTTCCATCGCTATCGCGGCGAAGCCCGCAAAGTTCAGGTGTCCGCCAGCCAGGGGCTTGTCCTCCGACACAGGCAGTTGCATGTAGGTTTTCTTCTGGGCGTCGTAGGTGGTAAAGGTAGTGCCATCACTGATGAACGACTGCACCAGCTTTCCGTTCTGTGTCACCTGCACCAGAAACTGCTTCGGGCGCACGAATTGCACCGACGCCACGAAGGTCTCCCCGCCCCTCTTCATCTGCACGGTGGCTCGCAGGCTCTGCACTTTGTCGTACGCCTGCCGAATCTGCTGCATCACCTGTTTGGGGGTCATGCTCTGGGCAAACGCACCTGCTGCCAGCGTGCACACCGCGCAGACGACCAGTATGGTTCGTTTCATCCTCTTCGCCTCCTCGCGAGTACTCTTTGCCGCAGTATACCAGAAACGCACGGTGTGGAACAAGAAGCCTTACCACACAGTACGTAACACCACAAAACTGTGATGATGAAACACGAAATATCGAAAAAGTAGCACCTCTGTGCGCTGAAAGTATTGACAGCCTCGCGTTGCCTGTGGTGGATTAATGACTGTGAAACTTACGGTAACGATGCCTATGCGGACGCGGAGCAACATACTATTCTGTTTGTTGACAGCGCTCTGGCTGGTGATGCAGGTGGCTGTGCCTGTGTTTCACCAGCACAACGAAGCTCGTGTTGTCTCGTCCGCAGGGGCACAATGGCAATCGGCACATGCCGACGACCACGAATGCTACATCTGCTATCTGAATCATTCTCCTGCGTTGGTGACGTTCTCTTCCAGCGAACTGTTGCCAGTGCTGGAGAGTGTATCGCTGGTCGTTTGGACATCGTGCATATACCCTGCTGACCGGACCTCTACTCCTCCTGTCCGCGCTCCTCCTGTTGCCTGACTTGCAACCTCTTTCCTCTTCTGGATGGTGGCAGACACCAGTTTGCGCTGCCATAAGGTAGCCATTCTGCAATCCAGATAGCGATTGTCGCTTTCAACACAACATTTTCAGGCAATAAGGAGGAGAAGTGAAAATGAAGCGATTCGCACACTGGCTCATCGCTATCGCGGTGGCTTTGTTCGCTCGCGCTGCTGTAGCGCAGCACGATGTGTATTTCATTGGCGTAGACGGCCGCACCACTATCCCTAGCGGCACCTACGCAGGCTTGCCGGAACCAAACTTTGGCAGGCTCACCCTGCTGCTCGCTCACTACACGCCTGGCACTGAACACTATCATCCCATTGGCGTGTGGTCTTACAGCGGTGCTCCTGCAAACCCGGCGGTGAATAACACCAACGCCAATAACCGTCTACCGGAACTGTATCAGCGCCCCACAGGGCAGGAATATATTTACCTGTATCCTGGCAGCGGTGCGTTCGCAGGTTACTACCAGTCGGGTATCATCCGTGACCCGGCGCGTGAGGAGTATAGCAACCTGTTGATGCAGCCGACGACGGTGCTGGCAGGTTCTGGCGATCCGGCTATCCAGCGACTGTACAACTCCTCGGGCGGACGCTGGACGGGAATGCTGGGAGAAGCACGTATCGGTCTGCGTCTGGTAGACATCACACCCGGTCTGCGCATCACCTTACCAGACGGTACACCTATTCTCACCAGCGTCGGCAATGTGTATGAAATCGGCGCGGGGGATAATTTCGCCTTCACGCCTGTCTTCTCGGTCGCCATGGGCGCACCGGTGCAGATATATTCTGCCAGCTTCCAGCTCATCGACCTGAACAACACGGCAGGTTATCGTCCGCTGCGCGATTCGGGCGTTTTCCACTTTGACTTCTATCCTGTTCCAGAGCCGTCCACGATGGCGGTTTTAGGCATGGGGCTGCTGGGCATGTGGCTCCATCGTCGTAAACGGTGAGGGAGACAAAACCCTGCCCCCGCAATGGGGGCAGGGTTATCCGAAGGAGGTTGCATATGAATATCCGTCTCGCGTGCCTAGTACTGGCACTGGCAATGTGCCTCTTTAGCATTCCTGCTGCTGCTCAGCACGAGCTGGACCTGCTCTACGGCTATGAAAACGGTATAGTAACCGTCATGCAGCCGCAGGTACACCCTGTTCGGCGCATGGTCAGCCCACAAGCGAACACCTACCTGGTGGACGTCGGTATGGACTTTTTCGTGCCAGACGGCTGGATAGGTTTTATGCTCCAGCGCTGTCGCGTGCAGCAGGTATGGATTTCGCCAGGGCTGGTAGGCAACAAATCGGGGGTAGGCACGGTGTTTAGCAGTGGGGCAACGCCTAACTACTTCGACCTGCCGTACGGGGGCACACCGCATCACCATTTCGTCTTCGCTGCATCTTTGCCAGGAGTATATGTGTTTGACCTGAAGGCAGTGAATGGTATGGACTACCAGGGGCGTTCCCTCGCGGATATGCCTTTCGTCTACCGTATCTACATGGTGGCGGGTAGCCCCAGTCAGCTGTATGGTAACGTGCAGCCCTCTAACTGGTATGTGGGCAGTCTATACGACCTGATACTGCAGGTACGTGTGCTGCGTGGCGGCAACGAAGCTGGCAGGTTTGAACAGCCTGTGAACCCATGGGCGATCTACCCGTATCTGGTGGGTTTCAACACTACAGGCAGCGTGGAAGTGGCTGCGAAACTGCAGAAACATCTCTCGGTGAAAGTATCTCGTAACCTGTCTGGCTCACAGCGGCTGGACTGGTCTTTCCCCATACTGGGGGATACGAACGAAGACGACCGCATTGATGAAGCAGACCTTACGCAGGTGGTGCAACACTTCGGTAGGAACCATCCTTCTGGTGACCTGACCGGTGACGGACGAGTGAATCTGGACGATGTGGTTGCCGTGCTGGTCAACTATGGACAGAGCGGGCAGGACGTGCGCTAAAAAAACTCTATGCGAAAAGGAGGGAGATACACAATGAAATTCTGGAAGTGGTTCGCGCCAGTGGCGCTGTTCTGTCTGGTGCTGCTGCCGCTGAGCGCACAAGAGCATGGACACGAGGGCGACCTGCATCTGGGCTACCAGAATGGTATCCTTGCCATCCTCGCACCCGATGAAATCACGCAGGAACCCTACTGGCTAACGGTACAGATGGAGCCAACAGGGCTGGGCATCTTCGTGGTGGACATCGGGCTGGACTTCGCACATGAGCACGAGGAAGGGCATCATCCCCAGCATGAGCACGAGCCAATGCTGAGGCAGGTCACCCTGCAGCAGCTGTTCATCACGCCAGGCTTGTTCGGCGTGGTGGATGGTGAGGTAGACCCGGTGTTTGGCATCGGCACGTCAGGTGCGCTGACGCTCACCTATGACCCAAACGACCCGGAGTCGGTGCACAAGCACGTCATCTTTGCCACCTCGCAGTTTGCTCCGTCCCTTTTCCAGTTCCAGTTGACCAATGGCATTGCCCATGATGGTACGCCGCTGGGCAACTCGCTGGTGTACACCATCAAGTTCCAGCCTGTTCCCGAACCGTCCACTATCGCCATCTTAGGGGCAGGCGTTAGCACGCTCCTGCTGCGCAGGCGCAAGAGATGAAAGTTGCACACGTGTTCATCACACCACGCGGCAGGTCAGTTGTTTCCCTGACCTGTATGCGGCGCTGGCTAGCAATCCGCCAGACTATGTGATATCACTATGGTGTTGGGGGGCTTTGCGCCCCCCCGCCAAGAAGGAGGAATTGCCGATGAAACGTCTTTCTGTTCAACAAGTATGGGCGTTCACGCTGATAGAGCTGCTGGTAGTTATAGCGATTATTGCTATACTGGCAGCGATACTGTTCCCCGTTTTTGCTCAGGCGCGGGAAAAAGCACGTCAAGCCTCTTGCCTGAGCAACATGCGTCAGATGGGATTGGCAGTGAACATGTATGCCCAGGACTACGACGAGAGCTTTCCGCTCGACTCGCATACCGGCACCAATGCTCCTTGGGTATGGTTGCACACGCTGGAGCCGTATACCAAAAACAAACTACTGTACCGCTGCCCTTCCGACCCCAGCACAAACTGGACAACCCCTCTACCAGGCTTCCGCACGGTGCGCAAGACCAGCTACATCACGAACTTCTGGATGCTGCCTCAGCTGGGTGTAGATGAGCTAACTACACACTGTACTGGCTACAATACACTCGCTTCGGTTAAGGCTCCTGCCCGTACAATCTACATTTCGGAGGCAAAACCAAACGCCACCATCGACCATTATCACTCTGCTGCGTGGCGATGGCCGAACGATTGCGGCACATTCTTTTTGCCAGAGGATGAGCTGGCGATGAACTGGCATCTGGGAGGAGCTAACTACACCTTTGTGGACGGACATGCCCGATGGCTCCGTTTCGAGCAAACCTGGACACCTGATGGCAGGATAGACCTGCACCACCCAGGCAGGGACGACTGAGGAGGTTTATCTGATGAAAAGCCTTTTCGCTTTCATGGTGACTTTGTCGCTGTGGGCAGGTTGGCATCAGCAAGTATACGCCCAGCCCAGAGCCTTTTTCGACCTTTCGCCTGCCAGTATAGCGGACTCGTCACCCACGCCACACATAGCGAGTCAACCCGTCTCTTCGCTGGAGGTGGAGCCGGGTGACCTGGTCAGGTTGACTGTCGGTTTCCAGTTTCAGCCTGTTGGTGACGTCACCCGCTGGTATCTGCTGGGCGCACTACTTCAGGTGAACCATCCTGCTGTGGAGATAGTCACGCCCAACCCTAGCGACATCCGGGAAAACGCTTTCTGGCATCCCGACGTAACGCAACAGATGCTACGAGCGCATGCAAAAGCAGCAGCATCTGAGCAAACCCCACCATTGCGTGCGAACCTGCTACATCCCGAAGATGTCAGCAGCGCCGTCTTCTCCCCAACCGGAGCGCTTTGGGTGGTATTGGCTCCCGGTGGGAGTGACCTCACGCAACCCTGGTATGTAGGGCATATCTATCTGCGCGTGAAAGAGGATACTGCCGAGGGTACGCAGATACCGGTTACCCTCACCAGTGTGCCAGATGCCAGTGGCGTGTTGCCCAATTCGCTGCTCGCTACAGACGGTGTGCGGCGCTATCATCGCTTTGGTGAACATCTGCCCATGCAGACAGCGACCATCCATGTGCGCAGCGCACAGACTCGTCTGGTGGCGCAAGTGGTTCTGGAAGACTATTTAGGCTCACTGCAGGGACGTCAGGTGCAGATGCAGATTCGCACCCAGGGTAGCACCGAACCGCTGGAGGAACACTTGCTTCCGCTAGACAGCAACGGCAGGCTGCAAGTAACCACACGTTTGCGCGGTGTTTACGATATATCGCTGAAAGGAGAGCACTGGTTGCGCCGCACCCTTTCCTCGATCAACCTGAACGGTACGGTGCACATCGAAACCTCTCTACGCAACGGTGACGTCGATGGGGACAACGAAGTGTCTCTGTTCGACTTCGGTATGCTGGTCGCAGCTTTTGGAAGCTTCCCCGAAGACAGCCGCTGGAACCCCAATGCCGACCTGGACGGCGATGAAGAGGTCAGTCTGTTCGACTTCGGGATACTGGTGCGCAACTTCGGAGCCATCGGCGATGAATAGCCCTCCCCCTCTCACTCTCTCAGGGGCACGGCAGTGCCCCTCTTTCTATTTAATGGAAGCGGTAGCAACCGAAGAGGATTCTCCTCTCGCCTTTCGGAACTTTACCACAAAGCAAGCGCAGAAAGGTATCCTTTGCCGATGGCTCGAGTGTTTGTTCTGCCTGATGAGATAAGCATAGACCTGCCCGAAGGCACGCCGCTGGTGCGTGCACTGTGGGAGGGAGGGGTCGCTGTCGAAACACCATGCGGTGGGTTTGGCGTATGCGGAAAGTGCAGGGTACGGTTCATCGGCGGAGCGGTTCCTGAACCGACTGAAGAGGAGTTGCGTCACGTCCCAGCCCAGGACCTGTCAGCGGGCTGGAGGCTCGCCTGCCGGCATCGGCTGATGGGCAATGTGCAGCTGGAGGTGCCAATGGAGAGCCGTCCTGCCATCGCGCAGGTGCTGACCACTGCCGTGGAGCGTGCCGTCACTCTGGAACCCGCCGTGCGCCGTTTGCCTCTGCTGCTGCCCACACCGAGCACTTCCGATGAGCGCTCCGACCTGCGTCGCCTGCTGGATGCTCTGCGCGAGCAACACGGTATCCCGATAGAGGTGGAACAGGTTCCGCTGAGCGTCACGCGGCAGCTGCCTCAAGTGCTGCGAGAAACGGATTTTCGCCCGTTTGTCGTGCTGTTCCACGATCCGGAGCATCCCGACGAAACGCGCCTGCTGGCGGTGCAACCCGACGAGGCTACACCCTTGCTGGGCATCGCCTTCGACATCGGCACCACCACGCTGGTGGGGTATCTGATAGACCTGCAAAGCGGGAAGGAGCTCTCTCATGCTGCCCGCCTCAATCCGCAGGTACAGTACGGCGACGACGTGGTCTCTCGCCTGACCTTCGTCTATCACGAGCCGTCGGGCTTGAGGTCACTGCAACACGCGGTCGTGCGCGGCATGAACGAGATTATCGCCGAGGCGTGCCAGGCGGCGAGGGTAGACCCACACGACATCTTTGAAGTGGTGGCGGTGGGCAACACCACCATGTTGCACTTCCTGCTGGGGGTGAACACGAACTCCATCGCCGTCGCGCCGTATGTGCCGGTGTTTACCGACCTGCTGAGTGTGGAGGCGCGGCAGATTGGCTTGCGGGTGAACCCATCCGCCCTGTTAACTACTTTGCCCTGCGTGGCGGGCTATGTGGGAGCGGATACAGTGGCAGTGGCACTGACGCATCTGCATCAGCCTGATGGGGAGACGGTTCTGGCACTGGACATCGGCACCAACGGCGAGGTGGTACTGCGGCATGGGAGCAAGTACTACTGCACTTCCGCCGCGGCAGGTCCCGCTTTCGAAGGCGGGCGCATCTATCAGGGCATCCGCGCGGAGACCGGGGCGGTTTCGCAGATAAGCGTGCAGAGCAACGGCAAGAATCACTGGCTGCATGTGACCACCATCGGTGGTGGGCTGCCCAAAGGCATCTGCGGCTCGGGGCTGATTGATGCCGCCGCGTGCCTGCTGGACATTGGAGCGGTGAACGAGGCGGGGCGTATGAGCAATGAAGACGGCGGCGTGTGGTGGAGTTCCCATCTCACCATGTTGTGCGAGCAGAAAGCGTTTCAGCTGGTCGCGCCAGAGGCGTCGGGTACTCCCGAAGGAGTGATACTGACCCAGAAGGACGTGCGCGAGCTGCAGCTGGCGAAGGGTTCCATCCGCGCGGTGATGGAGGTGCTGCTGCAAGAGGCTGGTATCACGTGGGGAGATGTACAGCGGCTGCTGGTCGCGGGGGCGTTCGGTATGTATGTGAACCTGCGCTCGGCACAGCGCATCGGCTTGTTGCCTCCCATCCCGCTGGAGCGCATCGAGCCAGTGGGCAACGCGGCAGGTGCAGGTGCGAAAATCGCCCTGCGTTCCGTGCGCGAGCGCAAGCGTGCCCAATGGTTGGCACAGCAGATGAAACATGTGGTGATGACCGGCAATCCGCAATATCAGGAGGCGTATATGGACCATCTCGGCTTTGTGGAGAGCCTGGATTGAGGTGAACCCATGCTTGCACGCGAGCGCGTTTTGACGACTTTACACTTTCAGGAGCCGGACCGTGTGCCGATTTATATATGGATATTCGGGCAACCCGGCGTGATCGACGATATTCTGGCAAAGTACGGCACATTCGAAGCCTTCTGTGATGCGCTGGATGTGGACATGACGCAGGCATTCCCCGCCAGGGGGTTTCTGAAACAGGGGGCGCCGCCCAACAGCCCTGATTCCGAGTATGAACCTGCCTACGGCTGGGTGTACACGCTGGATGCGGCTCTGGAAGCGGAGTTCACCGATCCCGATGACCCCGAAATCTACACCACTATTCGTGCCGAGATAGAGCACCACAAAGGGCGACGCGGGCGAGCCGTGTTCGTGCAGACGCCGGGCGTGTTCGAGGCGGCAAACGGTGTGATCGGGCAGGCGCAGAATCTGATGGAGCTGGCGTTGCGCCCCGAGTTGTGCAGGCAACTGTATGAGCGCATCGCACGATGGTCTGCTCGCTATGCCGAGAACTGCCTCGAACTGGGCGCGGACGTCATTCATATCTCCGACGACTGGGGCATGAACCACGCGCTGATGTTCCGCCCGCAAACGTGGTGGGAGGTCATCTACCCTGCCGAGAAGATTATCTGCGATGCGGTGAAGCGCCGGGGAGGACTGCTCTCCCTGCACAGCGACGGCTACATCACCCCGGTGCTGGACGGTGTGGCGGATCTGGGCTTTCGCGTGATGCATCCGGTGCAGGAATCGGCGGGGATGGACCCCGCGCAGGTGAAGCGTGATTACTACGGCAGACTGGGCATCTACGGGGGGCTGGACGTGCGCACCATGTTGGGGCGGGGGTTGCCCCGCGAGCAACTGGCGGATGAGATTCGCCGGGTAATGAGCACGCTGAAGCCCGGCGGTGGCTACATCTTCTGCACCTCACACATGGTACAGCCCGGCACCCCGCTGGAGGAAGTGGAGTTCGCCTATCAGGTGGCGCACGAAGCGGCGAGGTATTGAGGGACAGAGCATATGGAGGGCGTACGCCCCCAAAACTGCACCGTCCTTCCGCCTGACCTGTAAAAACTTCCGGACTCACCCGATAATTCTCACAGGTGAGAGAGTGCAGAGGGAGGTAGACGGTGACTGTTGTTCCTGATCAGGCATTTGGGCTTCGGAGGCTTATCTCGCAACGCCCTGCGGACGGCGTGCTGGGCATTACGCCCGGTTTGCGCATGGGCACGTGGGTGATTAGCGTGGTGAGCGGCACGCCGGAGTCAGGCAAAACCACCCTTGCCACGAACCTCTCCGCTCTGCTGGGGCAGACAGGGCGCCACGTGGTGTTGCTGGACGGCAACGTGGGAGCGCTCACCTGTAGCCGTCTACTAGGAACGGAGCCTCGCTATTCCCTCGAAGACCTGTTCGCCGAAAGGCGCGACCTGCCGGAGATCCTGGTGTCTGGCGCAGCAGGTATCCGTGTGCTGCCGGGAGCAACACGCATCCTCGCTCTCAAACGCCTCCCCGCTCAGGGACAGCGCGATATCATCGAGCGCCTGCGCAGTCTGGAAGTGCTGGCGGATGTGGTTCTCATCGACACAGGTCACCCGGAGTCTACCGATACGCTGGCATACGCGCTGTCCTCGGATATGGTGCTGGCGATAGCCCTGCCGCAACGGGAAAGTCTGTTGCGCACGTATAGTCTGGTGAAGCGGCTGCTTCTCCAGCGTGCGGACCTGCAGGTCGGCTGGGTGATGAACCGGTGTGTCTCGCCCACTCAGGCGCAGAAGATAGGCGCACAGGTCGAGCAGCTGCTCTCCAGGCAGTTTTCGGGAAGAGTGCGAATGATGGGCAGTATTGTGGAAGATAATTATGTGAACGCAGCAGCGGAGCAGAATGCCTGTTTCTGGCTTTGCTCGCCCGACAGCGCAGCGGCGAAGGGATTGTCCGCTCTGGCAGCAGAGGTTCGTTCTCGAATCATGCCACATCCCGGCGCGGGCAGAGGGCTCCATGCGTTCTTAGCGCGGCTTTCGGACCATCTGCGCCCACCTGCTCTGCTGCCCATACCGAAAGAGGAGGAACAACCATGGCTCGTAGCTTGAAGGTGTTGATTGTTTCCGCAGAGGTTGCTCCGCTGGCGAAGGTCGGCGGACTGGCGGACGTGGCGGGCGCGTTGCCCAAAGCACTGCGTGCACTGGGACACGATGTGCGCATCGCGATGCCCTGCTACCGGATGATTGAGAAAAACCCCGACTATCCGGTGCGCACGATCATCAAAAGCCTGCCGGTGCCTATCAACCCCATGACCACTGAAGAGGCGACGATCCGACGCACCCGATTGAAGGATGGCACACCGGTCTATCTCGTCGGTCACCCCCGGTACTTCACCGAAGCCACCGAGTCGAAAAAGATTTATGCCCTGGAACCCGAACCCTACATTTTCTTTGACCGCACCATTCCGCTGATGCTGGAAGAGCTGGACTGGATGCCCGACATCATCCATGCGAATGACTGGCATACGGGGTTTGTGCCGGTGTACATCCGCATCCTCCATGCGCACCAGCCGGAGTGGCAGCAGGTAGGGTTGGTCTTCACCATCCACAATCTGGCATACCAGGGCGAGTTCGGGTACGAGCTGCTGTGGAAGGCAGGCTTGCCGGAGTGGCTGTTCCATTACGAGCGGCTGGAGTTCTACGGCAAGGTGAACTTCCTCAAAGGCGGTATCGTCTACTCCGATATGGTCAACACTGTCAGCAAGACCTACGCGAAGGAGATTCAGACGCCTGAATACGGCTGTCGGATGGAAGGGCTACTGCAGTATATCGCCTCACTGGGCAGGCTGGAGGGCATCGTCAACGGCATCGACTACGAAGAATACAACCCTGCCACCGACCCGCGCATCCCTGCCCATTACAGTGCAGAGGACCCCTCGGGCAAGGCGAAATGCAAAGAGGCTTTGCAGAAAGAGTGCGGGTTCACCGTTGCTCCAAACGCACCTGTGCTCGGGATGATTACCCGCCTGGCAGACCAGAAGGGGCTGGACCTTATCGCTCCTATCGCGGAGCAGATACTGAAGCTGGGATTTCAGTTCGTGGTGCTGGGCACGGGCGATCCGCGCTATGAGGAGCTCTTCCAACAGCTGGCGAAGGAACATCCCGAACAGATGCGCGCCTTCATCGGCTTTGACCCCGACCTGGCTCAACGCATCTACGCGGGCAGTGATATGTTCCTGATGCCCTCGCGCTTCGAGCCGTGTGGGTTGGGGCAGCTGATGGCACTGCGGTATGGCACCATTCCCATCGTGCGCAAAACGGGCGGACTGGCAGATACCATCACCGACTTTTCGCCACGCACGGGCAAAGGCAACGGTTTCGTGTTTGAGCCGTATGACCCGGCGGAACTGTTGAAGGCTATCCAGCGTGCGCTCAAGATATATCAGCGACCAGAGGCGTGGCGCAAGCTGGTGGATACCGCCCTGCGCTCGGATTACTCCTGGAATCGCGCAGCCGGGGAGTATGCTGAACTGTACTTGCGCGCCTTGGAACTGCGCAAAGCCGTTCTGGAGGCGGCGTAGCATCTCGTAGAGGGGCAGCCTTTTCTGCGTCATTGCGAGGCACTTTGTGCCGAAGCGGTCCTGTGTTCTCGTTGGGGATTGCTTCGCCGCCTTTGGGGCGGCTCGCAATGAACGCTCAGAAGGCTTTTGCGGCGGATTTCCTCGCTGTGCGCGGGGTGATGGGGCGAGCCGGCAATTGGCAATCCTCCAGTTACTGTGTTATACTAACTATCGTGGCGGAGTAGGAGCATGAGCGCAAGTCGGCTCACGTGGTTTGTGGCTCTTTGGGGCGCGTTGTGGACATGGTTCCTGGCGAGCTGGAGTGGCATATCGCTTTCCACGAGCCTCCTGCGTGCGGCAACCGTGTTCGTGATGCTCGCAGCGGTCATGATAGTGTTGCAGGTTCTCTTGGACGCTTCTCGGACAACGCGCCAGCCCGTAGAGAACCGACCTGTCTCGGAGGAACCACCCGTCTCAGAAGAACCGCAAGAGGAGCGAGAAGCGGCTTAAAAGCACGTGGAGCAACACATCTCGGAGGAGAACGGGCAGGTCATGCCGGCAGCGGAGATGGACAGAGCGTGGGAGCGCTATAAGCGATATGGCGACCCCCAGGCGCGAAACCAGATTATCGAACGCTATGCCTATCTGGTGAAAATCACCGCAGGACGTGTGGTGAGCTCGCTTCCACCTACGCTGGACCGCGAGGACCTGGTGAGCGCGGGCATCATGGGGCTGATTAAAGCGGTGGACCAGTTTGACCCCTCTCGCCAGGTCAAGTTCGAAACCTACGCGATTGCGCTCATTCGAGGGGCGATTCTGGAACTGCTGCGCTCGGAAGACTGGGTGCCCCGCTCTGTACGCGACCGCGTGAAGAATCTGGAACGCACCTACTCCGCGCTGGAATCTCGTCTCGGGCGACCACCTACCGAAGAGGAAATCAGCCACGAACTGGGTATCGATATAGAAGATTACCACCAGTTGCTCTGCGATGCGGGACGCACCAACTTGCTTTCCCTGGACGACCTGATTCTGGGCACACAGGACACCGGCGAGAAGCTGCATATTGCCGATGTGCTCTCGGATACCACCGCCGACCCCATTGCCGAAGTGGAACAGCGCGAGATGCGCCGACTGCTGGCGGAGGCTATTGACCGCCTGCCCGAACGCGAACGGCTGGTGATCGCTCTATACTACTATGAAGGCTTGACCTTCCGTGAAATCGGCAGGGTGCTGGGGGTCTCCGAATCGCGCGTGTATCAGCTGCACACGCAAGCGGTACTGCGCCTCCGCAACTATCTGCAACGCGACGCAGGCATGTTCTGAACAGATGACACACCCCGAATCTGCTGGCATGGTTCTCGGTTTGATGTCTGGCACCAGCATGGACGGCATCGACGCCGCGCTGGTTCGCATTCACGAGGCAAACGACCGTTTTCAGGTGGAGACGCTGGCGTTCCGCACCACACCCTATCCCCCCGACGTACAGGCGGCATTGTGGCGCACCATTCGCGGCGAGACGGCAGTCGCCGAAATCTGCCACCTGAACTTCTGGTTGGGCGAGCTGTTTGCCGAAGCTGCTCTGCAGCTGATGCAGCAAGCGAATGTGGCTCCCGAAAAGCTACTCTGCATCGCCTCGCATGGGCAGACCGTGTGGCACCAGCCGGAGCCGATAGAGTGGCAGGGAAGGGCTATCCGCTCCACCCTGCAAATCGGTGAGCCAGCAGTCATCGCCGAGCGCACCGGAGTTCCTGTCGTTGGAGACTTTCGCGTGGCGGATGTCGCGGCAGGTGGTCAGGGGGCACCGTTAGTCCCTTACGTAGACTATCTGTTGTTCCGACATCCCGAAGAGGGGCGCATTTTGCTCAACATCGGCGGCATCGCCAATCTGACCGCCATTCCGGCGAACGCTTCGCCGGAAGAGGTGATCGCTTTCGACACAGGACCCGGTAACGTGCTGATCAACGTGGCGATGGAGATTGCCAGCGGAGGCAAATACCGCTATGACCCTGAAGGCTCCTTCGCCCAGCGATACCCGGTGCGCGAGCAATGGCTCAACGAGTTACTACAACATCCCTATTTTACGCAGCCTCCGCCCAAATCCACCGGACGCGAGACCTTTGGTGAGGCGATGGTGCGCAAACTGCTGCGCCGCTACAAAATTTCTCAAGCCGAGTTGCTGGTGCCCACGCTCACCGAGCTCACTGCTCGCACGATCGCCGACGGCATCCGTCGCTTCGTGTTCCCCAGGACGCAGGCGGTGCGGTTGATTGTGTCGGGGGGAGGGGTGCATAACCGCACGCTCCTGAAACGATTGCGGGAACTGCTCCCCGAACTGCAGGTGGAGACCAGCGACAGCTATGGCATCCATCCTGACGCCAAGGAGGCGGTGGCTTTTGCGGTGTTAGGCTACCAGCGGATGCGTGGATGCACCAATAACCTGCCCTCTGCCACAGGGGCTCGGCGCGCCGTGGTGATGGGAAAACTCTGCCTGCCTTAGCGGCGATAGCCGGGATTAGCCTGCCAATCGCTGGCGAGCCTGGCGCAATCGCTGCTGGAAATCGTGGAGCACCTGCCTGGTCTCATTGGTTTCGTCGCCGAGGGTGGGTTCCGGTGTAAAAGGCTTAGACTGCGCAAGCACTTTGTCAAAGGTAGACGCCGAGTCCGGCTGTTCGGTCAGGTCTATCAGCAGGTTCACCTGCTGCGCTGTGGAGCCGATAAGCAGCGTCCTCCCGCGTACGGTGACCAGATGCACAGCCCCCGCCCCTAAAAAGCGGGTATCCAGCACGGTAATAGTGCCCTCGCTCTGAGGAGGAGCCAGGCGGGTCAACCATTGGGCAACCCGTCCTTTGCTGCGGCCGTTGAGGGCACGTGGCAGTCCCCACTTGATGATAGCCAGCGCAATCGCCAGCCCGATCAACCACCGCCACGCCTGACTGGTGGGGGAGCCGACCGGTTCGGGCAGGGGCTCACGTCGCAGGGCATTCCAGCCCTCACCAGCGGTTTCTGTGGGTTGCGAACGAGGGGGAGCGGGGATAGAACCATCCTGTGGCGTCGCTTCCGACGCCAGATGCAGACTGGAAACGCCGGAGGCGGGGGGCGGGGAGAAAACGGCTTCAGGCGGTGAAGCCATCCCCGGCGCCACGGCAAGCATCAGCAGGAAAAGGACACAGACTCTGCTCATGCCACCGCTCTCCGGCTAATCTCTATCAGCTGCTCCTGCGGGTTGATAATCTCGGTGATACGGATGCCAAAGTTGTCCTCGATAACCACCACCTCCCCACGCGCCATGATGCGTCCGTTCACCAGCACATCCACCGGCTCGCCAGCCACTCTGTCCAGCTCCACAATAGAGCCGATGGTCAGTTCCAGCACATCCTTGATGAACATCCGCTTGCGCCCCAGTTCGACGGTGAGCTCGAGGGGCACGTCCAGTATCAGCTCGATACCTGCAGGCAGAGGCTGCGAAGCCGCTTGAGCCAGCGGCACGAAAGGCTGGGCAGATGCTGCTGCGGCTTCCTCCAGCATCTGGAAGGGGCTGGATTCCGCGGTGCCGATGCCTGCTGGTGCCGAAGGCGTTTCGGTCTCCTCTCCTGCCAGCCATAGCCCAAACCGTTCGTCGCCTATCACCGTCAACGCACCTACAGGACCACCGTCCACTTGCAACACGGCGTCCATACGCACCAGATTGTCCTGAGTAAGCCATTCGATAGGAGGTTGGAGGACATCGTCGTGGGCCTCTACCTGCAGCACGTTGCACTCCACACCGTTGACGTTGGTAATCGCCTGCGCCAGCCCGCTGGCAAGAACGAACAACACCTGCTGCAGCACCTGTAATGCGCTCTCGTCGATCTCTGCTGGCGGGCTGGAACCGTCGCCTCCCGCGGCAATATCCGCCAGTATGCACGCCGACGCGGTTTCAAGCGTGATGATCAGAGTGTAGGCGGTCGTGGTTTGAAGGGCGGCTATGCCGTAAACGCGCTTGCCGGTGAAGGTGTTCTCCAGTTCGGAAAGGGGCAGCAGGGTTACAAGAGGAGAAGAGAGGTTCGCCTGTCGGTTGATCGCCTCCGACAGAGAGATCGAGACGGTTCCCCACAGGCTCTCCTGCTTGGCAGTAATCGTATTGATATGTTCCAGACTCAAAGATGCCATCGGTTACCCTTCCTCCTCAGGCAGATGACGCGGATGATTTCGTTTTTCCGGCAGCATGGTTGGTCACGATGCTCTCTATCTGCACGACGACCTGCTTGCCGCGCAAGCCCGGGCGTGCCCGAAACTTCACCCGGTTGCCCACCATGATGTCAATCGGTTCGTGGGTACGCCGCGTCAACAGCACGACATCGCCTTCCTTCAGGTCCAGTATCTGCCGTAACATCAGACGGGTGCTGCCCAGCACCGCCACCAGTGGTACGCGCGTTTGCTGAATCTGCTGGGCAATGAGCACGGCGTGTTGCGAGGGAGCACGTTTGCTGCCGGAGAACCAGCGCTGTGCGCTGAGCTTGGACAGGATGGGCTTGAGCAGCAGATAGGGAATACACAGGCTCATTGCTCCATGTGTCTCACCCACGCGGATTTCAAACAGAATAGAGACCACAATATCGTTGGGCGGTACAATCTGCACGAACTGTGCGCTGGTCTCCATCCCCTCGCGTACCGGTGTGAAACTCACAATACCTTCCCAAGCGGTGCGTAGAGAGCCCAGGGCGCGGTCCACCACGTTCTCCACCAGCGGTCGCTCGATATCGGTGAGTGCAGGCTGAGAGCGTTTCACCACTGTGCCGGGTCCGCCCAACAGGCGGTCTATCATGCTGATGATGATGTCGAACTCTATCTCCAGCAACGCCTGCCCCGACAGAGGTTGCATGCTGAAGATATTGATGAGGCTGCTGGTGATGGCGCGGATGTACTCATCGTAAGGGATTTGTTCTACCGAGATCAGGTCGATATGCACCGGTGCACGCAGGTATGCGGAGAGGGTGGACGAAAACAGACGCGCAAAGGTCTCATGCAGCATCTGCATCGTGCGCAGCTGGTCCTTAGAGAACTTGTCGGGGCGGCGGAAGTCGTACACCTCATAGGCAATCGGAGCGCGTCGGTCCGCCTTTCCACCACCCACGGGGGGAGTGGCAGCTGTAGGAGCGCCTGTCGGGGCAGACGCTGCGACCTCTTCGGAACCGCTCAGCGATGCCAGAAGAGCCTCTATCTCTTCTTGGGACAGAATTTCCACCATTTTTCCGCTTCCACCTGCCAGTGGACTATTGCAGGGTCAGAGAGGTAAAGTATACTTCCTTCACCGCCTCCTTGCCCAGCAGGCTGTTGAGTTTCTCCTTCAGCTCCTCTTTGAGCTTTTCTTTGCCTTCGCTCTGGGTGAGCTGGCTCATGGTTTTGCTGGAGAGCACAGTAATCACCGTGTCGCGGATGGGTGCGAGCAGGCTGGGAGCCAGTTTGCCCTCTTCTCCTGCCCCCAGCGGTTTCTCCAGCCCCAGCGCGATGGACACCTTCGCGTAGTGCGAGCCGTCGGCGAGGTTCACCACGAACTCCTCCAGTTCGATGGTGTGCTCCGGAAGGGTTTTCTCCTCTTTCTTCTCCCCTTTGTTCTTGCCGAGGATCACCGTACTGGCTCCGAGGGCTATCACCGCTCCGACGACCACGCCGACGACCAGGAAGATGATGGTCTTGCTCTTTCCTCCCCCAGAAGCACCTTCTGTACCTGCTTTCTTTGCTGCCATCACAACCTCCTCGACAGGAGTGAATCAGTAGGGGTCATTAGCATTTCCCCACCTTCTATTGTCGGCTTAGCGCGAACCGAATCTTAGAGCGTTCTGCGAGGTTTTGAGGACGGCGATGTCCACCCGACGGTTCTGGGCACGGTTGGCTGGCGAGTCATTGGGCACCAGGGGGCGCGTGTCCGCATAGCCCACGGCGATCAGCCGATAGGCAGGGATACCGCCTTTTTGCACCAGATAGCGCAGTACCCGCGCGGCACGTGCTGCCGAAAGCTCCCAGTTGGAGGGGTATTGCGCGGTGCGAATGGGCAGGTTGTCCGTATGCCCTTCAATGAGCACAGGGTTCGGCACTGCACGCAGCACCTGAGCCACGCGGTCCAGCACCTGCCGGGCGGAGGGTTTGAGGTCTGCACTGCCCAGGTCAAACAACGTCCCATCGCTGAGCAGTGAAATCACCAGCCCTCGCTCTTCATGGCGCACGCGCACCTGTGTCTGCAATCCACTCTGCTGCAAGAACTGCTGCAGTTGCGACGCCTGTTGCTCCAGAGGGTCTACAATCTGCCCTGTGCCGATAATCTTGCCCCCCTGGTGTTCGGGCAGAGCCTGAAACTCGCGCCGCATAGATTGCGCTAGCGCGCCGAACTTCTCCTGATTGACCGCCGACATCGAGTAGAGCATGATGAACAACGCCACCAGCAGGGTAATCATATCGGCGTAGGTAATGAGCCAGCGGTCTATGCTTTCATGCCGCCTCGTGCTCCTTCGTGCTCTGGTCATCGTGCGTGTGCCACCTCAACGGGGGTAGGGCACGCTTCTGTCGTCCCGAGAGAAACGCCCGTAAACGTTGTTCCACAATGCGCGGGTTTTCTCCCGATTGAATCGCCAGAACGCCTTCCACGATGACCTCACGCAGGAGCACTTCCTCCGCATGGCGAGCGCGCAGTTTGGTGGCGATAGGCAGGAAGAACAGATTGGCAAAGCCCACGCCATAGAGTGTAGCTACAAAGGCGGTGGCGATAGCAGGACCCATCTGGCTGGGGTTTTCGATACGAGACATCATGTGGATCAGCCCCATGACCGTGCCCAGCACGCCCATGGTAGGCGCGTAACCGCCCATGCTGACGAAAATCTGTTCGCCCTGACGGTGTCGTTCCTCCAGGAAGGTAATCTCCAGTTGCAGGATGTCGCGAACCAGCTCGGGGTCGGTACCGTCTATTGCCAGCTGCAGAGCACGCTTGAGGAACTCGTCCGACGCGGCGTTCGCGTCGGATTCCAGCGCGAGCAGCCCCTCGCGCCTCGCTTTATCTGACAGGGCTACCAGCCAGCGAATGGTTTGGGTGATGTCAAACGCTGGACTGACCAGAGCCTGCCGCAGAATATGGGGCAGGTCGCGCAGCTGATGGGCGCTGAGACCGATCAGGGTGGCGCCAAAGGTGCCTCCCAGCACGATCATTGCTGCGGGCACGTTCACCAGCTGCTGCAGATGTCCGCCTTCCAGCCAGAGGGCAGCGACCAGACAGCCGACGCCAAGAAGCAATCCACCAAGAGTGATGGTATCCGTCTTGGAGCCTCGGGTGTTATTTCGGCGATAGCCCGTAAGCATGACGACGATACTCCATGACCCGTCGGATGATTTCGTCTACCTCCTCGCTGACCACCAGCTTTTTGCCGTTGGTCAGTGTGATGACAGTGTCCGGCGTTGCTTCCACCGTTTCGATCAACTCGGCATTGAGCACAATCTCCGAGTGGTTGAGCCTGGTCACTTTAATCATGGCTTCTCAGCGTCCTTTTTGTATGGTTTTTGCCTCCACCCCCTCTCCCGCCCTGTGGAAGAGGGGGTGGCTAGGAGAGAAACTACCGCTTCATCTGCAGTACGTCCTGCATCATCTCATCAACGGTGCTGACGATGCGCGTGTTCGCCTGAAAACCGCGCTGGGTGACTATCAGGTTGGTGAACTCGTTACCGATGTCCGCGTTGGACATCTCCAGATAACCGGAGCTGATAGAGCCACGTCCACCCGTTTGCGCGGTGCCGATGTTGGCAACTCCGGAGTTCACCGACTCGCGGAACAGGTTGTTGCCCGCTCGTTCCAGACCTCCGGGGTTGTTAAACACCGCCATCGCGACGCGGGCGACAGGCAGGTTCAGACCGTTGCTGAACACGCCGTTGATGGTGCCGTCGGGCGAGACGGTCAGCTGCTCTAGTGTGCCCGGCGGATAGCCGTTCTGCGCGATGGGTTCCACAGTGGAACTGGTAGCCAGCTGGGTGAGGCGGGACAGGTCGATGGATACCGTCATGTCCGGTGCACCGCTATCGGGTGGTGTAAAAGTCATGGTGGGGTTGGCGCCACCGATAATACGTCCCTCCGCGTCGAACTCGACGTTACCTATCGTTGTCCAGGACCTGCCGCCGTCCACAGAGTAGCGTAGCTCCCATGGTGTGCTGGGGGGAGTACTGGTAGAACGGGTGAACTGTAGTCGCAGGTCTACAGGCGCCCCCACAGCGTCGTACAGCATGATGCTGGTGGTCCAGCTGGTGCCGTCCAGCTGCAGATTGCCTTTGAAACTGGCGCTGGTAGAGGCTTGTCCGGCGATGGTTTTGCCGACCGGAATGACGATGACGGAGTGAGCTCCCAGCGGTTCGTTGGTGTCAATGACGCCTTCGGCGTTGGGCATCCATCCGACCAGCTTCTCGCCGGTTGCTTTGTGTACCAGTGTGCCGTTGGCATCGATATCGAAGTTACCGTCGCGCGTGAAGGCAACGCGCTTGCCGTTGCTGACCACGAAGAACCCATTGCCCTGAATCGCCAGGTCGGTCACCCGGTTGGTGGCTTGCAGGCTTCCCTGCTCCAGAATGGTGTCGATGCTCCCCACCTGCGTGCCCAGTCCCACTTGCATCGGGTTGGTGCCTCCCAGACCGCCTTCTATGGGTCTGCTGGCTCCTCGCAGTGTCTGCGAGAGCATCTCCTGGAAGGTGACCCTTCCCGACTTGAAGCCGGTGGTATTAATATTGGCGATATTGTTTCCGACCACACCCATGCGCACCTGGTGCGCTTTGATGCTGGAGATGCTGGAGAACATCGCCTGAAACATTTTGATGACCTCCTCCTTGCGACTATTGACGTGATCGTAACGGTTGGCTCCCTCAGTCGTTCGGGAGCGGGGGGCGTCCCCATCGCGTGGAGGGGTCCCGCCCCGGCGGGTGCCCGTTACAGCACGACCGCGCTGTCGATGTTCGTAAACACGTTCTCCTTCAGGTTCTCCTTATCGATCGCCGTGATGACCGTGCGGTTGCGCACGCTCACAATCAGCGCGATGTCGTCCATCAATAGCAGGGACTCACGGGAGCCCTTTTGTGCCGCCTTGTCGACCGCGTTCTCCACCCGGCGCAGCGCCTCGGCATCCAGCTCGATGTGGCGTGACTGCAGCCTGGCCTGTGCGTGTGCGGAGAACCGCACGCCTCCCTGCGCCTGCTGTAACGCCGCACGGAATGTCTCGTCATCCTGTGCTGTACGTTGCGCGGGCGTTGCAACGGCGGGTGCAGAAACGCTTGTTATCTGGCGAACCTCTGACATGTTGCACCTCCCGAACTATCCGTTCACCTGCACCACACTGTCGACGCTGACCTCTTTGCCGTCCACCAGCAGCCACACGCCATCGGCGGTGAAGCGCACCGCGCTCACCTTGCCCTCTACGGGAACCGCCTCGCCTGCCGGCAAAGCGATAACCTGTTTACCCAGTAGAGCGGTGGCTTGTGTGGAGGTGACCAGCGTTTGCAGCTTCTGCAGGGTGTGCGCCATCTCTTCGGCGTTTTCCACCTGCGTGAACTGCGCCAGCTGCATCAGGAAGTCCCTGTCCTGCATCGGCTCCAGGGGATTCTGGTTCTGCAGCTGCGTCAGGAACAGCTTCAAGAACTGGTCCTTGCTGGTGCTTTTCGTCGTGCTGGACGAAGTGGCGGCAGTCTGACCGACGCCGCTGCTTGCTGTCACTGTCATCAACCTCAACCTCCTCTTTGCGCTACACCAGCAGGTTGATGCCTCCCGGTGTCGTGCGCCCCAAACTCGCCTCTGCGGTGTTCCAGACCGCTTCCGCTTCCAGCCAGCCCATTGCCGAAGGTGGAGGGGTATAAGGCTGGTGCCACAGGAACTGACGACTGTCACCCTGCACGGATACCTGCAGCGCGCCCAGCTGTAGCCCTCGCTCCTGCAACGCCTGCTGGAGCAGAGCGGAGTTGCTTTCCAGCATTTGCCGGACCGCGTGGTTATCCGCCACGATGTGGGTGTGGATGGCGCCGTCGTTCAGAGAGATGGTGACACGCAGCCTGCCCAGATGCTCCGGCTCCAGCTGCAGGGTCACGCTGCTGGCGCGGTGGTTGCTGACCATGCTCTCTACCTGTTGGGCAACCTGCCTCACCACCTCCGCAGGCGACACCTCGCGGGGCTGGGGCATCGCCTCTTGGGGACGATGCACCGTCGATGCTGTGTGCACGCCCTGTAGCGGATGCAGGGGTGCTTCTGTGGGCTGGGTAGGCGATGACCTTTCGGCGTTTGTAAAAATCGCCGACCGCTTTGCCCGTGTGCGTACGCTTGCGGGAGCGGTTTGCGCGGTGTTCTGGTGCTCGCGTTTGCCCTCCCCCTGCGGCTGCTCCATGCTGCCCGTCTGAGCTGCAGAGGCTACCGAGGCGGGTGCTGCCGTTGCGGTTGCTGAAACCTCAGAAGGTGTCTGAACCTTTTCCGTAGCGTTCTGAGGCAACCTCTGTGTTTCTGAAGCGGGGAGCGCGGGAGATTCCCGCTCCGGGGCGTGCATCAGGTCTGGCAGAGAAGCGGGCATCTTCTCGCCTGAAGGCGGCGGCACTGCGGTCGCCGTCTCGATGGCTGGTTGCACCGGCTCTCGGGTGGCACTGACCTGCTGGTCGAGAGTGGGTAAGTCCGCGCTTTCGCCTGCAAGGGGCGTTCGGGACGTCCTATCGTGGAGGGCAAACGCTTCCGCCTGCGCCGGTTCTGCTCCCACCGGCGAATACGCTGGCAGGGGTGCGTCGGTGGCTATCGGCTGGAGAAGCGCTATCCGAGCCGATAGAAGCGGCGTTTCGACACCCGGAGCATTCGCCACAGGCATCGGAAGCGAGGGCGCAGGCAATCCCAGTGAGGCGACTATTTGCGCCATCTCCTCTGCAGAGGGAGCCTCCTGCTGTGGCGGGGGTGGACCGTCTGCCGGAAGCGCAGCAGGCGGCTCTTGCCCGGCTGGCACGGTCAGGTTCTGTGCTATCGCCAGCAGCTGGGCAAAGAGGCAAGAATCTGCCGTAGCATTGGGCACATTGGACTGCACTACCTCTCCTCTGGCGATGGGCGTGGAAACGCTGCAGGTTTCCACCTGTGCCGCTTGGGTCACTCTCTCACCTCCTTTCCGGTGTGGTTTGCGGGGCGTGAAGCCGGTAATATTGTCGGCAGGTGTGAGGGTAAATCTTAGAGTGAAAGTTGAGGTTGCACGGTGGAGGACATACGTCCGTACGGTCGGTACGCTGTGCCGGTCACCAGGACCGAGGAGCGCGCGCAGGACGTGTACGAAGCCATAGCCAGACTCTTATGCTCGTCTTTGCAACCAGCGAGTCGAGAAATTACCGCGCGCAGGCCACCCATCCCCAGGAATCAGGCAAACTCTGTATCAACTTTTCCTCGCCTGCACCAGCGCCTCGTACCGCCTGCGCAGTTCTGGGTCGCGTTGAACCGTTTTCTGAATCTCTTCGTTAATCAGGCGCGCAGCGGCGCGCAGGGCATCTGCCGCTGACTTCTGCCCCGATTTCACCAGGTCTAACTGCTTGTTCAGGATGCGCTGTACCGCCTGCCCGTTCACGAAGGGGCTAATCTCATCCGGTACGGCGTAGTTCATCGCGTCGCGCCACACCGCGTTGAAATCCTCTTCGGGGAAGGCAGGGTCGTGCAGGTATTTCTCGGTGTAGGAATACCTCTTCACCGGCGCAAGGGCGTCTGCCTGGTGGTTAATGAGTTCGTTGTACTCCTTGCTTGCCAGGTACAGCAGGAACTTCAGCGCGTGCTGGCGGCGGGGACTGTTGCGGTTTATCAGTGAGGCGCGTCCGTAACCCCGAAACACACGGTAGGGTCCATGCGGCGACTCCACCGCGCCCAGCTTCAACCCCTGATAGCTGCGCAGGGTGCACAGCCACCACCTGCCGCCCAGCGCCATCGCCCCCTTCTTCGCGCCAAACCACGTAATCGTGCCCGACCCCCAGCCACCCTGTGTCGCCATCGCCGCCTCTTCTACCGGACTGGGCATTACCTTGTGCTTGTATACCAGGTCTTGCATGAACTGCACCGCCGCGATGGCTTGGGGGCTATCGATGATGCATCGTGTGCCGTCGGGTGTATACAGCCTGCCTCCCCACTGCAACACGAAGTGGTACCAGTTCCACCAGTCCATCAGGAAGCCAAACTGTACCGGTCTGCCGTTCTTGTCGCGGATGGTGAGCTTTTTCGCCACCTCTAAAAACTGTTCCCACGTCCAGGGTCCTTTAGGGTAAGGCACACCGTACTTCTCGAAAATGTCCTTGTGGAACCATATCGCGTTCACCGCCGCGTTGGTAGGAAAGCCGTACACGCGCCCTTCGTGGATAATGTTGGGATGCACCGCCCTCCACACCTCGTTCTGCACATCGATGCCCGCCTTTTTCAGTTCCTCAGTTACATCCCACGCGATGCCGGAGCGCACGTAGGCGGAGAGCTGGAATCCGTCGTAGCAGTCGAAAATATCCGGTCCCACGCCCGCCAGCGACTGCACGATCACCTTTTCCATGCCCGTGTTGCTGGGGTCCAGGCGCAGGTCGTATTCCGGGTGCAAACGGTTGAACAGCGCAATCTGCTCGCGGCGGGCGGGGTTGTCATCGCTCACCCACACCAGCGGGATTTTGCCCTGCGCGGTGTTTTCAGGCTGGATGCGCCATGCCACCACCGAGAGCATCACCAGCACCCAAAAGGTTGTGAGGAAGACGTATTTCATGGCTTTGAATCTTTTCTGCCTTCAGAGGTATACTTTCCTTCGGCAAGATGATACAAGAAGGAGGCGATATGCAACGGACTTTTGTGATGATTAAGCCCGACGGAGTACGTCGGGGACTGGTTGGCGAGTGTATCCGCCGCTTTGAGCAGCGTGGACTGAAGATTGTAGGATTGAAGATGCTGGTGCCTTCGCGCGAGCTGGCGGAGAAGCATTATGCGGTGCATCGCGAGAAGCCGTTTTACGCGGAACTGGTGGAGTTTATCACGTCGGGACCGGTGGTGGCGATGGTGATAGAGGGGCCCAACGCCATCCCTCTGGTGCGTACGATGATGGGCGCGTTAGACCCGCTTCAGGCGCAACCGGGCACCATCCGCGGGGACTTCACCTGCGATAAACAGATGAACATCATCCACGGCTCCGATTCGCCCGAAACCGCCGAGAGCGAAATCGCGTTGTGGTTCTCACCGGAGGAGCTGGTCTCTTAGATACACTTTTCCGTCGCGGGCTATGTGGCAACGTGTACGCAGCATAGTCACACGTCAGATCCTGTGGGCACACGTCCTCTCTTTGGTGACGGGGAGAAGAAGCCGCCAGCGGGAGCTTTTGCCCCGCTGGGTAGATCACGTCGCAAAGCTTGCCCAACAGCTGCCTCCCGAGGAAGCCTGTAACGAGGTGTGCCGCACATTCTGGGTTCTCCCAGCGCACGCGATGGTGTCTCTGGTACGTCACGTAGAACCCCTCTGTGTACAGGACAAGCGAAATCTCCTTCTGATGGCAGAAAACCTCGCGTTTCACGGTGAGTACGACGAGGCGCAGCTCCTGCTGTGGAGAGGTATCCGCTTGCACGAAACCGACAGCGCTGTGTGGGAGTGCGCTCTTCGTATCAGCCTCGAGCATCTGCTGCGTTCCGCGTCTTATGAAGAGTGGCAGAGGTCTTTCCATCGCTACAAGTATCTGGTCGCTCACGTTCCCCACCATCTCCAGGCACATCCGGCTATCGTGCCCTATCTGACTTTCGGGGCAGAAGGGGAGGAGAGGGAGAAGAATCTGTCGACAGTACCACCATTTTGTGTGTGGCTCTGGCAAAGAGGGGAGCTGAGTGAGGCTCGCCAGAGAATGCATCAGTGGTGGGGTGAACTGCGGTTGCGAGAGAACGTTCCTGAGCCAGCAGCACGGGTAGCCGTATGGTACATGCTTGGATTGGGTCTATTCGGTGAAATAGCATCCGATGAGAGGTTTCAGCAACTGTATCCGAACGACGTGCGCCTTGCCAGCTGGTTCAACGGTTCTCCCTTGCCTCGTTCGCAAGAGGGTTCCGGGGGGAACATGATGACATGGCTTGCGCTGTGGTCGCAATATCTCATGGAGTTCCGGCGCCCACCCATCGCTCTGGTCTGGCGAGCATGTATGGCTGCGCACCATGACAGCGAGATATTCCTCACCGGTGTCTTGTCCGTAGCGACCTATGGATTACGCCGACAGGCGTGGAGAAAGCACTTCACCCATCGTTTCGAACGGTCGCGCGTGGCATGGTTTCTGCCGTACCTGCATTTCCTGTGCGTTGCCACTGCGCGCCTGCAATGGCAGCCGGAGACGCGAGAGATATGGAAACGCATCCAGAGTTTCGAGGTGGATTACGCCCGAAAAGAAGAGCTGCGCCACTTCCTGCACCAGTGTTTTCCACAGGCGGAGTGGGAATAGTGGTCGCTTGCCCCCTTGTCTGCACAGCAGATTGCTTTGGCGCTTCGCAGCTCGCCAGGACTCCCACCAGATTTAAAACTCCGCCTCCACCGTTACCTGACCCGAGTAGCCGGTGATGTCCACATCGTTGCGTTGAGGGTCAAAGCGGTCGTGCGGTGAGCCGTTGACGCGCACGGCGCGGATGGGCAGGCTCTCTGGATGGCGGAAGCGCACGAATAACTTCGGAGGCTGGGTTCGCAGTTGCAAATCCACCTCCGCTTTCATGCGTTTGCCCTCCTCCGAAACGTGATAACTCACGCCTACCGTGCCGTAGCGCGTACACACCCCGGAGGTGGCTATCGGCTTGCCGCTACGGAACCACTCACGCGGTATCGCCCTCCCCAGATGCAGCACCTTCTCGCTGACATACACGAACATCGCTCGGAGCCATGACACCGCGTTCGCCTCGTCGCTGGTCTTAAAGTGTGCTGCGTTCGAGTAGCCCAGCACAGGCATCGGATGCTCCACCATCGCGTTAATCTCTTCGCGATAACAGGCACACCATGCGTTGAAGAACATCCAGATGAAAATCTCCGGCTCGTCACGCTCTAAATGGGGCATCAGCCCTGCCAGCAGGTTGGGCTGGATAGAAAAGCCCGCGCGGTCAAACCAGTTCGCTTCGAAGTCGGGGATCAGGTATCCATAAGGCGGAGTGGGATAGCGGTTGTCCTGAAAGTCGTCCAGAATCCACTGCGCTTGCACGCTGTCAGCGTCGTACAAGCCGCTAATCAGCAGGTAAACAGAACCTTCCAGTACCTCGCGGATCCAGCCCACGTCGCGTCTGCGCTGGTAGAGGCGGCTGGGGTAATGCGGAACCCATCGCCCATCGCGCAGGCGTACGAGGGGACTGTGCTGCCGCATGGTTTCGAAGCCGCGTATCAGGTCGGCACGATAGGCATCTGCTTCCTGCCGGATGCGCGCCGCCTCGGGATGCCCAATAGCCTCCAGCGCCTTCGCTGCGGTGTCCACCCCGCGCCAGGTGAGTGCGTTGGTCGAAAGCCAGTAGTGGAAATCGGTCACATCTTCCAGACTGCCTGCGGGCAGGAAACCATACTCCCATCCGCGAGAATGGGGCAGGTTGTGCATGGTGTTGCGTCGCTGTCGGAATACCCAGTCGCATCCTGCAATCAACGAGGGAGCCACGCGGTTCAGCCACTCGGCGTCGCCCGTCAGGAAGTAGTGCATGCCGATGCACCACAACACCCATCCGTGGTGCTGGTTATACGCGCCGCTTTCGAATCCGCCCGCTCCGAAGTACATCCCCTCGTAGTCGGTGAAGTTGCCCGGCTGGGGAGCGGTTCCCTGATACTTGACCCATAGCTCGATGCGCTTGCGAGCCTCCTCGTGCAGTCCACGCTGGTCCAGCTCGTGCGTGACCATGCACGCCTCGTTGGTGAAGTTGCCGTAGGTAGAGGTGCCCACAGAGGTGTTGATCAGTCCGCTACCGTCGGGCATGAGGGCGTCGGTGATGAGTACGTGGTTCAGATGCGCAGCGTGCAGGGCAGTCAGGTGCGGTTCGGGACAGACGAGCTGCGCTCCCTGCTGCGCCTGCGCCCGCCAGAAGGCGACCACCTCACGGTAGCACTGCTCGAAAGATAGATTCTGCAGAGCCTGTAGCTCTTGCGGCTGGTCAATGGCGATATAGGGTATCTTCAGCAGCAGCTCGCACACCTCGCCGGGTTGCAGGGTTTGTCGAAAGACAATCTGCTGTTCCTGCACTTCCGGGCGCATACTGCCTTCCCAGCGCGCACGAAACACCCTCTTTCCGTTCCACTCCGAGAGGATATGATTACCCTCCACCAGCAGCGCTTCTCGCTCGCCACGGGGAACCAGATAGTCATCTTGACGCCCGTTGCTGGAGTAGGCGTTACGGGACCTGCCCGAACGGTGGGAGTAGGAGAGGGGCAGTTCCGCCACCGCGGGCGCGTCGCCCAGGTTCTCGAAGCGGAACCGCACCATGGCTACCACCGTATCGTCGCTCGCCAGGGACTCATCGAGGATGGAACGCTCCAGCGGCACCGCGAAGCTCTTCTGCTCGACAGCGAGGTCACCGTCACGTGCATGAATGTGGTATGCCAGCACAGGAGGCGTATCGGTGTAACGGGCAAGAATGGCTTTGTGCTCTAAACCGAAGAAGAAACGCGCATCTCCGTCACACAGGAAGCGTGCAGTGTCCTTACCCGGGATGCTGGTCACGTTCCACCGGTGCAGCACCAGGTCGCCATTCGCCTCCAGCCAGAACCGCTGGCGGTTATGCTTGCAACCCAGATTATAGCTCACCACATGGGGGCGGGGCTGTCCATAAAACGCACCGGCGTAAGTTTGCTCGCGATGTTCCCTGACGCGCTGATGGAGGGTTTTTGCCCCCTCGATGCGCTTCAGGTAGTCCGCGAAGCGCGTGGGGTCACTGGCAAAGGTGATATACACGCCCTTCTCGGCGTACCAGATGGGTCCCTGCTCACTCAGGCTTTGCAGGGAGATGGTGAACACGTCGTCATCCAGCGAGAAGGTGACATGCCCTTCGTCGCCACAGTAGCGATGTGCAGGGCGCATGTGCACTACGTACAGATCGAACGATCGCTCTTTCTCCGGTAGCAGTTCTACCGTGCGACGGGATGAGCGCACCCCTTTAGGAGACAAGACGGCGCGGATGGTGGCGTTGTATGCGCTCAGTCGGATGCGTTTGCCAGGGGTTTCGCGCCCAGCATCGAGTTCTACGCGCAAGCGGCTCAGTAGAGGTGTGGAGGTGGTGAAGATGTTCACAGCCAGCAGCTGTTTCGGCTCTGGCACCTCTATTTTGATGCCCAGTGTTCGGCGGAAGGTCACATCATAATCCTTCAGGTCGGGAAACTCTGCGCTCAATCCTTTGAAGGTAATGATGACCGCGTTGGCGCTTTCCGGACGCACCTCTATAGCTGCCTTTTGCCACCGGGTGTTGAACTGGTCGTCTATGGGCGTCCAGCCGAAGCCACAGGGGTTGTCCAGGTCGTGCGCGTACTCGATGCGCACATCGGGCCATGTTTTGCGCAGATAGTAGACGTTTAGCGAAGAGGGTATCCCTCCCCGGAAACGCACCCGTACCTGACGGATATCGCGAGGCTCCTCAAAGCGATACTCTCCCGGTTCGCAGTTCGGCAATGCGAACGGCGCGATGTCGAACGGTTTCATTCTCTCACTCCCAGATATACATCCGAGCTCCACTCAGGCGCAAGCGCCACCATCCACCCTGCCGCACCGGCTGCACAAAAGGCACATCACCATCCACACACTGCACCCGTCGCGGCATCGGGAAGCGGGAGGCGTTCAGCTCTATCACGAAATCGCCCTCGCGTGGGTAGGCAATCAGTGACCATCCACGCCCCCGACGGCGTATCAGCACGCTGCCGTTGGTGCGCACTGCCCCGAAGTCCACCACTTTACCCTCTTCGTTGAGGTGACCACGGTACAGTGCCAGCCGATACTCGCCCGTGTTGCTTTCGGGCACGAAGCGGATGGTTCTGCCTCCGTCGCGCACCTGCAACACTCCCAGCAGGTTGCGTCCGTGGCGGTCCACTTCACCCTCCAGATTGACACGCCCACCCCCGCCCGGCGCATACAAGCCGATAGTCCACTGGTAGTCGCCGTCCGGGATGTTCTCAGGCACAGTCACGGTGTATTCGCCGTCCACCACCTCTTCGCCACGTCGCCACTGGCTGGTGGGTTTGGGCAGAGGATGGTCTTGCTGGAACTTGATGCCCTCGTCCCAGGGTTCTGGCGGCAGTTGGCTGAAGTGTACGAAGCAGAAGTAATCCCTGTCCAGTGTGTCGTTGACCCGCCAGCGGTAGGTGACCCGGAAGGTGCGCGTGCCTGTCTGCTCGAACTGCGCTACCTCCGGGCGGATGCGTTTGATTCCGCTGATGTTCCAGTGCGCCATATGGCGAGCGTTCACGAACAGGCTATCAGCGGTCTCCGCGTAGTCCACCACCACGCCCTGCCGCAGGGCGGTGTAGGCGGTAACCCCTGCCCCCGTTGCCAGCCAGCCGAACTGAGGCAAGGTGATGGAGCCAGCACGTAACGGTTCCTTCGCGGTATTCGCGACTATAGTCAACCCGCTGTCGTAGCGGATGCGCACGCGCTGCCAGTTGTCCGCTTTAGCGGCGGTGGTGCTGTCCACCCATTTGCCGTCCACGTGGTACTCGATGCTCAGCGGTCTGGCGGTAGCGTAGCGCGCCATCACGGGGGTCAGCAGGTGATGTTCCAGCCAGGCATAAGGTATCAGATTCCACACCGCGCTGCCGAGGAAGCCCGCGTGCCCGTACGCCACCTCCTGCATCCGGTACTGGTCCATGACGAGCATGGGAGGCACGCTGCCCCACTTCGCGTCGCTCCACCAGCGTTCATAGTAGCCCATGCCGTGATTGCACTGCAGAGGATGTATCTTCAGCAGGTCGAAGTCCACCGCCAGCGGCGCCCGCAGCCCCTGTCCCCAGGTCCATCCAGTGCCGAACTGCGCCTCCACACCGTCCAGACAGCCGCTCCAGTACCAGTGGGTGTTGCCTTCACCGAAGACGGGACCGCCATGCGTTTTGCGTTCGTACTGCCACAGCGCGCGGTGCACCTCCCACACGCGCTTGAACATACCTGCGCCTTCCTCTGTAGAGCGCATGTCCACATGGAACCAAGGTGGCACCGCCGAATGTACGTCCAGATAACAGGCGTTGGTGCCGTAGCGTCGGTGGATTTCGGGTGATTGTGTGGCGGCGAGGCGCAGGATGGCATTGGGCTTCACTGCGAAGGACTGGATTTTGGTGCCCGGGTTGTACCACGCCAGCTGTTTGTTGCCCTGTGAGTCCAGTGCGATGTCGTTCTCGTCGTAGTGGTCATAGTTGGGGTAGTAATCTACATAGTTCTCGTGCAGGGCGACGTAGTAACCGAGCTTTACGCCTGTTTGCACCAGCACCTTCATGCCCTCGTCGCCGCCCAGCTCCGCCATCGCGGGAATGTGCATGGGCAGGGCATTGTCATAACCACTGCGCTGCCACACGTGGATGATGGCAATGCACTTATCGATGCCGTACTCCGCCAGCCGCTCGAAATCCCGCGCGATGTCCACATATCGCCCGCCCCAGATGTCCAGCACGATTTTGTCGCCTACCTGCTTGAGGAAAGGCGAGGGCGGGTTGGGGATGTTGGGAAACACTTCAGCGGCGTGCCACGCGGCAGTGAACACCACACGCTCGCGCAGGAGGTTGCGCCTGCCATCAGTCAGCGTGCCATAGTACGCCCGCAAGCCATCGTGATTGGTCGCGTGGCTGTCTGTCCAGTCCAGAATGGCGTTCACAAACAGGTTTTCCACAGGCAGATAGAATACCTGCCCGCTGTAGTAGGGCGTGGTAACCTGTTTGCGTCGAAGCACCGGACCCCAGCCGCCAGCATACATGCTGCCTACCACCGGACGATCACTCTCCACCTGTAGCACAAGGCTCTTGTGAAAGAGGCGGGCGGTCAGACGCAGGCTTGCGGTGTCACGACCCACCCGATAACGGCGCGTGCACACTACCGTATCGCCCGCTTTTTGCCAGCTCACATCTATCGGTGAAGCTTCTGCCGTCCAAACGATGTCAGCGGAGGTGGCAAGGGGTACCTGCACGGGCGAATCGCCCCTCATCTGCGCCCATAACGTCCACTCTCCGAACGGTGAGGCGTCTTCCTTGCCGGGCTTGCGCCAGCGATACTCCATAACACCGTCGCTACCCTCGTATCGAAACACAGCGAGGTCGTCGCGCACCTGTACGCTCGTCCTGTTCGCAAACGCACTGCGCGGGGCAACCATGTTGTTGGGAAAGGAGGTGAGCGATTGTAGTTTCAAAGGTGGCGGTGCGGGACGCTGAACAGGTTTGGGCTGATAGCCTTCTATCACCAGCTCTCGCTCCGCCCATAACGAGAGATCGAACGAGGCCTCATCGGCAGGACCGGGGTCGGTTTCGAAACGAATGACAACCGTCTGCCCCATATACGGGGAGAGGTCAATGTGGAACGGCTTCCATTGCCCGTCGGTGCGGTGCTCATCCATCACCTTCTTGCCGTTGATAAAGATGCGGAAAGTGACACCATCCGATTTGTCCACAACATCGGGACGCAAGGCAGCAAACCCGCGAAGGAATGCGCCCTTTGCTCTGGGCAACTGGAAGGTAAAGGTTTGGAAAGTAATGCCCGTACCCCCACGCCACGGGCAGTGCAGCATAAATGCCTGTTTGCCGTTGACCAGCCCTATCATTTGACAGACAACACCCGTGCTCTCCTCAAAGAAACAGGTGTAACCCGTTGGAAACAGCTTTTCCTCCTGCCCACGATAGGCATAGCCAATGGTGTACAATCCCAGTTCATCCAGTTTCATCACCGGTGCATCGGGCACAATCGGTTTCAAGGTGGTACCCTGCATCATCGTATACCCCCTGACAGGTTGAGCCTCTTCTATAGAAGTTTTGTCCCATCCAGCAAGAGGTCGTGTCTCAGGTGTCCTTGCAAGTTGTGTCGCGGCGAAGCTACCTCCCAAGAGAGGCTGCCGCGAGGGTTGGCGTATCCTCAAAAGGACACAGACGGCTCGGACGGCGTCCGGGCGATAAACGACCCTATCCTGTGTTCGCTGGAAGACTGTGTTCTCCTGTGTGGTGGCGCAAGTACCGCGGCGGGCGATGGTGGTACCGGTGCGCCTACGCCTTGTGCCCACCCCGTCTGCTCTGCCACACCGAGAACGCTACCGACGCCACCGCCAGCAACAATAAAATTGCCGACAGGGGGCGGCTCACAAAAATGCTCCAGCTACCCCCCGACAGGATCAGTGCACGGCGGAAGTTTTCTTCGGTCATGCGCCCTAAAATCAAACCCAGCACCAGCGGAGCAATCGGGAAGCCTGCTTGCCGCAGTGCCCAGCCCACTATGCCGAACAGGAACATGACACCGACATCGAACAGGCTGTTGTTGATGGCGTAACTGCCCACGACGCACAACACCACTATCAGCGGAAACAGGTAATGGCGAGGTGCACGCACGGTCTGCGCAAACAGTTTCGCGCCTGCCAGCCCTACAGGCAACACCAGCAGGTTTGCGACCAGCAAACCGATAAAGATGGCGGACAGCAGATGGGTCTGCTTCTCAAACAGGTCGGGACCGGGACGCACGCCGTGCATCAGCAACGCGCCCAGGATGACCGCTGTCACCGCGTCGCCGGGGATGCCCAGAGTGAGCATGGGTATCATCGCTCCGCCGGTCACCGAGTTGTTGGCACACTCCGCCGCCGCCAGCCCCTCTACGGAGCCTTTGCCGAACTCCTCCGGTCGGCGCGAGACCTTCTTCGCCTGATCGTAGGCGACGAACGCCGCCACATCGCCCCCCACACCGGGTAGTGCTCCAATGAAAGTGCCCGTGATGCTGGCAAGCAGTGTCGGAAGAGCGATGCGTCGGTAGTGGTTGAGCGAGGGCAGTATCCTGCCGATGTTGCGGAACAGGCTCCGGTCGGGTTCCGGCAGGCTACTCTGGTACAGCACCTCGCCCAGCGCGAACACACCTACCAGCACGGGCACCAGCGCCAGCCCTTCCAGAAGCGGGGTCAACCCCAAAGTGAAGCGCGGTACGGCGGTAATCGGGTCCATGCCTATCGTGGCAAGCAACAACCCACACACACCCATCAGCGCACCCTTCAGCAGGGAACGCTCCGACAGACTGGCGATCACACTCAGCCCGAACACCGCCAGCGCGAAGTACTCTGCAGGACCAAACTTTAGCGCGAAACGAGCCACCTGCGGTGCGGCGAACATTAGCACCAGCGTGCTGAACACCCCACCGACCACGCCCGTCATGCACGAGATACCTATCGCCAGTCCTGCCTTGCCTTCCTGCGCCATCGGATAACCATCCAGGCTGGTTGCCGCCGCAGCGGGAGTGCCCGGAGTGCGTATCAGTACCGCCGGTATCGCTCCTCCGTACATCGCGCCCACATACACGCCCAGAAGCACCATCAGCGCAGGGAGGGTGGGCAACCAGAAGGTAAAGGGAACCAGCAGTGCCACGCCCATCGTGGCAGTCAAACCTGGCAGAGCGCCAATCACGATGCCTGCCACCACCCCCACCAGCATCAGCCACATCGTGTTGCCCGACCACAGCTGCTGGAAGGCGTCGCTCATGGCAGAGGTACCCCCAGTATGTTGCCGAACAACCACCACACGCTCAGGCTCACGACACTGGCATACACCACTGCCTGCCACCACCTGACTCGTCCAGTGAGCGCTACCGCAGCGAGCACAAAGAGCGCAGAAGCAGCCAGAAAGCCTGCCACAGGTAGCAAGGCGATGAAAGCAAGAGCGAGTGTACTCATCATCGCCGACTGTCGTCTTCCGACTGGAGTGTGGGCTTCCACTTGCTCACCGCGTCCGCCCGCCAGACGTGCCCCGACTATGGCCATCGCCAGCCCCACTGCCAGGACCGCCAGTAGTCCCGGAAAGTAGAGATGCCCAACATCCCCTCGCGTGAGGTTCACGCCCATGCGGGCGATGATCTGACGGTTGAGCGTGCTTTGCGCTTCCACAAATTGACGGAACGGTTCTCCCTCCAGCCACGCCAGACGCACACCCCGTTCCTCCATCAGCTGCCGGAACTCGCGCTTGCCGAACGCTTTGCGGAAACCTTCCAGCAGCTTCTGACGCCTCTCCATCGGGACGCCTTTGGGCAGAGCCAGCCCTCCCCATGCGCCGATATCCAGCGGGTAGCCCAGTTCCCGGGCACACGGCACATCG
This sequence comes from Armatimonadota bacterium, assembly GCA_026003195.1. NCBI lineage: Bacteria > Bacillati > Armatimonadota > Armatimonadota bacterium. The sequence goes on along the minus strand of BPGU01000003.1, from coordinate 43,316 downwards.
GGGAAGAGGGGATCACGCCGGATAGTGAGCACGGTGAGCATCCGCAATTTTCCCGATTCCACATGCGCCTGCACCTCGGTAGGACTGACGCATACCACGTCTACATGCCCACCCAGTAACGCCTGCACTGCCGGAGCAGCTCCACTGAAAGGCACGTGCTTGAACTTGGCTCCACCTGCCTCCTGTAAGGCAACCGCCGCCAGATGCCATATCGAGCCGGTGCCCGAGTTGCCTGCGCGTATCGCCTCCGGGTGGGCGCGAGCGTCTGCCATCAGCTGCTGCAGTGTGGGCCACCGCGAATCGGCTCGTACGGTCACGGCTGCCGGGTTATAGTTGGTCCGAGCCAGCAAGTCAAAGTCATTGGGGGAGATAGGACTCAAGCCGAGATGCGGCAGGATAGCCAGCTCCGCAACCACATAGGTCACCGTGTAGCCATCGGGCGCGGCGTGCGCTCCATAATTCAGTCCCACAGCGTTGGCACCGCCCGGTTTGTTCTCCACTACCACCGGCACGCCAAACTCCGGCTGAGCGGAAGCTGCCAGCGCGCGCGTCAGTGTATCGGAGACGCCACCCGGCGCAGGAGGACAGATAATGGTGATGGTGCGTGAGGGAAAGGACCCCTCCTCACGGGGACGACACCCTGTCATGCTCGCCGCGATCACCAGCAGCATCGCCCATATGCCTGCCCAGCGCAGATCTACCACACTCGTCTCTCCTGTACGCTCAGTGAACCGGTGCGTACGCGCTCGCGCAGGTCGTCAGGAACGAACGCCAGATAAATCTGGCAGATGCCCGTCCTGTCCGAATGGAACAGCACCATCCGCCCATCGGGACTGAACTGCGGATGGGGATGCGTCCACTGCGGATGCCCCTGTGCACTGCGCGGGTAGCACAACGGGCGGTAGCGTCCCGTCGGCAAGTGTACCAGCTGCAAGCCCTCGTCGGGCCAGTTGGTGTCGGAGATAATCCACTCTCCGTCTAACGTGGAGGCGGAGTGCCAGAAGTACACTCCCTGCGCGATGGTGGTCGGCTGTTCCTCTCCGACGCCAATGTGTACCAGCGCACGGTCAGGCGGAAGGGCGCATCCCTGCACGCGCTCACTCCTACCCAGGAAGGTGCAGTGCGCGAAGTCGTAACTGCTGGTATACACGCCTCTCTCCGTGCCGTTGTCGTCCAGCAGCAGCCACGTCTTCTTGCCCTCACGCATCCGCCAGACCAGCAACCCTGCGCCACCCGGGCTGGCGGAGTGCAGAGCAAGGTTCCCCCGCTCCCCCTCGGCGATGAGCACCGCTTCCGAGCCGTCGGTGCGAATGCGCACGATGCCGCTGGTGTCGTGTGCGGTAACCACCTGCGCGAAGTAGTACATGCCATCCGGGGAGATAGCCCCTGCACCCATACTTGCCACACCGTGCGGCGCCAGTATCTCCTCTTCGCGGAAGGTATTGATGTCTACCTTCCACAACGCGCCCTGCCGGTGGAAATAGGCGCAATCGTCCTGCGGCGACATCACAAACCCTGCCGCCCCTTCGCACTCGGTGAGCTGGGTCAGGTTCGTGCCGTCTGTATCCACGCGGAACAGGTCCCAGGGGGCATCACGACACGCCTCCCGCTGGGAAACGAAGATCAGGGTCTTCGAATCGCTCGTGAAGTTGCGCCCGAAGTAGGGCAACGCCATGCTCATGGTGGGGAAGCTGGTCAACTGCATCAAGCGCACGCCCGTGCGGGCGTCTACGAACTCGATGCGCTCGTGGGGATATGTGGTTCCCTTTGCCATCTACTCCCCCTGAAGCACCCACTCTTCGTTGAAGTGAGCGTATTGGATGCACGATCCCTTGCCCGGCTGGCTCCAGCTGTAGGTGACGTGCAACGTGCCATCCTTCGCCTGAATGATGGAGGGATAGGAGTAGGAGCCTGCTCCGGGCGGGTCGTTTTCCAGATACCGCTTCCACTTCCAGCTCTTTCCCTCGTCATCCGAGAGGAGCACGGCAAGACGGTGCCGACCCTGCTCGGTGTCGTTGCACACCATCGCCCAGTGCCCGTTCTGCAGGCGAATCACCTCCAGCCCGGAGCCGGGGTTGGGGATGTCATCGTCCACCACCGGCGACCAGGTCATGCCTCCGTCGCGCGACTCGCTTTTCATCACGCGCTGGGGAGGTGGTCCGTTATCACGCATGTAGGCGACCAGCGTACCGTCGCGCTTCTGCACCAGGCTGGGCTGAACCCCTCCGAAGCTCACTAATGGACGGCTCGCCTGCCATGTCTTGCCGCCGTCATCGCTGATGGCCATGATGGAGAAATCGAACCCGTCCGAGTAGAGTGGCACGATGATCCGCTTACCGTCCAGCACAAAGGGATGCACGCGCGTCATCCAGCCCATTCGCCGGAAGTACTTGTCCGCCGCGTTCTTGCGTCGCTCGGCGAGATAAGCCAGCCCCTCTGCTTTGCGTTCCGGCGGCAGTATCTGGTCAATGCGCTTTTCATCCTCGTCGCACTGTTTCGCCACGATCTGCGCGAACTCGTCGCCCGGCTTGAGGATGAGGATGTCGCTGTGCGTCCAGCGGGGCGCGCCCGTGCCACGCGGGTTGTCCGAAATCTGGTAACGCAGCAGAGCGGTCTCCCATAGATTGGCGATAATCGCCACCCACAGGAGCCACAATCTGCCCTGAGGGTCCACGAACATGCACGGGTTGCAGTCCGGGAAGCCAATGGTATCCGCCATCAGGAAGCGACCGCTCCATGTCTTCGCACCCTTGCGCTTGCGCATCCCCTCCACCTTCACGTCGTCGGCGGTGCGCTCGCCTGAACCGTTGTACCAGCACACCAGCAAATCGCCGTTAGGCAGCTCCACGATACAGGAACCGTGGTTATGCCACCTTTCGGGGGGGAAGAGATGTTGAGACTCGTAAAACGGCTTCTGTGCCCCGGCAGGTAAAACCAGTGCCAGCCACAGCATCAGCACCCCTCCTGCTCGCATGATTCCTTCCTCCTTTGTCCACTTCCCAAACGGGGAGACCGGCGAATCCTTACACCCTGTTCGCCGTGGTGTCTTTTCTCCCCCCTCCTGCGAACGCCTTCTGTGGGTTTTTGGCAATCACCTGCTCGATCTCTCCCTCGGAGAAGCCCGCCTTGCGCAGTGCGGGTATCAGGTGCGTGAACAGCGTGGTGTACTCGCGGAAGTTGCCTCCGCCCGGCTCACCGACCTGATACCAGCCCGCATCGTGCGACACCAGCACTCGTCCCAGCAACCCCTTCTGGCGCAGATGCAGGATGAACTGCACATGCTGGTCTACGGTTTCAGGGGAGACGCCGTCGAACTCCACCCACGCACCACGCTCCGCTGCCCACACATGCAGTGCCTGATCGCTTTCCACCTGCGCATGTACCCAGATGAACGCCGAGGGGGACACGCCCATCTGCTGCAGACGCTCTATCTGCTTGCGCGCGGCGGAGCCCGGTCCGGTGTGTGAAGCGATGGTCAGCCCGGTCTCGCGGTGGGTGATTGCCGCCGCCTCCAGCAGGCGCATGTCCACTTCCGACGGCTCGGGGTCTACGCCGATCTTGATGAAACCGGGGCGGATGCCTGTGCCTTCGATGCCTTTTTGCGCCTCCGCAATCCACTCGCTGGCGATTTGCTGGGCGGTGAGGGTGTGTGCTCGGGCAGGGAGATACTTGTCGTTCGCCGCACCGTACCACCCGGTATTCGTAAGAATGTACAGCCCGCTTGCCCGGCTGAGGCGTTGCAGCAGTTGCGGGTCACGCCCCAGGTAGGCGGGTGTACACTCCACGAGAGTGCGACATCCTGCCCTCTTCAGCCGCTGCAGGTGGGGTAACACGACGCGATACACCTCTTCGGGGTCGTAACGCGACCTGCTCACCCTGTCCGCACCGATGAAATCCACCAGCACATGCTCGTGTGGCAGGATAACGCCCAAACGCTCGGGCGGTATACTACCTGTGACAGTGATAATGGATGCACGTGTGCTCATAGATACCACTCACCAAAAGGTACTTCTCGCTTCCCTTCCCCTATCTCCTGCAGGGAGAAGAGGCAGGGATCAGAGATTTACTGTTCCGCACCATCCTTGTCCGGTCGGTTCGTCCATACCGGGTATGCTATTGAATTATACTGCACGGAGCTACTAGTAGTCTGTCAAAAAATGTTTTTTAAGATGTTGATGTTGCCCCAGCGATGGAAAATCGCGGGCAACAGGGGACGAAACCTGCTCACGCAGGTTATCCACCACCGAAGGGGGTTTTGTCCACATTGCCCGCGACTTCCGGTCGCCGGGTGGTCTATAACAACATTTCACCTTGACAGAGTACTAGCAGGAGCTGCTCTCTTGCCTATCTAACCTTTTCCCATCATGTTTGGAGGACAGGTACCTTTCCAGCTGGTCACCGAGAGCGCGGTGCGCGCCGAGCGATCTGCCCAGAAGCCGCGTGGAGTAACGGTCGCAGGGATCCGTCCACGCCTCGCCCTGTGCATCCTGCTGACGCAGGCGGTGATGGTATGGTGGGTGGCGGACAGCGAGATCGCACGCAGTATCTACCTGATATGCTACTCGCTGATGATGCCCACCGCCCTGTACCTGCTGTTCGTGCGCCTGCTGCGGCGCTGGCTGCCGTTCACGCGCGAGGAGCTTCTGATGGGCTACATCGTGCTCACTGCTACCATCCCTATCATCGGCTTCGGCGGGTTGCGCTTCCTGATGCCAGGCATGGGCTTCTTCCCTTACTTCGCGCAGACACAACCTCAGTGGAATCGTTACCTGCCCTATCTCTCTCCTCTGCCCATCCTGCACGACCCCGAAGCCATCCGTGCTTTGTATCGTGGGCAGAGCGGTGTACCGTGGGAAGCGTGGATAGCGCCGATTGCCTTCTGGAGTTTGTACCTGATGTTGCTCACAGGCATCTGGATAGGGCTGGCGGCAGTGTTGCATCGCATCTGGATACGTCAGGAACGGCTGACCTTTCCCATCACCGTGTTGCCCTTGCAGCTCACGGACCCACAGGATGACTTGCTGCGCCGACCGCTGTTCTGGCTGGGTTTTGCCATTCCCGCGGTGCTGCAGAGCTTGCTGGTGCTGCACGACTGGTATCCTGCCATTCCGGCGGTGCAGTTGAAAGCGACTTATATCAAAATCCCCCTTTTCCAGTCCCCGCCGTGGAACGCCTTCCCCGACTTTCCTCTGGGTGTTTATCCTATGGCGGTAGGGCTGGCGTACTTCGTGCCGAGCAGTATCAGTTTCAGCTGCTGGTTCTTCTGGCTGGTCACGCGGCTGTTGTACGTGGTGGGGGCGGCGTTCGGGTTAGAGGTAGGCGATACCGCCGCGGCGCGCTTTCCCTACAAAGAGGAGCAGGCGGCAGGCGCGTGGATCGCCTTTGCGCTGATGGTGGGCTGGGGAGCACGACTGCACTGGAAGAGCCTCCTTCGCCACCTGACGCCCGACGAATTGCGTACCGTGCGCCTGTTGGGCTGGCTGGCGCTGGGATGTGCCCTGCTCTGCGCGCTGATGATGGTGGTAACAGGTATCCCACCCCTGTTTGCACTGGTGATTATCGGTGTATATGTAGCCTATGTACTGAGTGGGGCGCGCATCCGTGCGGAGGCAGGCGGGCAATGGACGTTTGCTCCCGCTACGTGGACGCCCCATCGCGTGGCGAACGCCGCGCTGGGCACGCAGAATATCCCTGAAAGCGCGATGGTCGCAGGTGCTTACTTTGACCTGGTGCATGTGGACATTCGCGCACAGTCGCTGCCCTACCTGATGGAAGGACTGAAAATCGCCGATTCGGTGGGCTTGCGCTGGCGTACGGTGCTGACATGGGTGGCAGTAGGCACGGCGACGGCGCTGGCGGTGGGGTGGTGGAGCAGCCTGAGCAACTTCTACGCGCTGGGTGCAGCCACCGCCAAAAGCAATGCCTACGCCATGTGGAAGGTGCAGTATGGGATGCAGCAGATGCACTCCCTCGCCAGCACGCGGGTAGCTTGGGACCAAAGCGGTGTACTGGCAGCGTGCGCGGGAGGGCTTTTCACCTTGTTGCTTGCTAGCCTGCGGATGAAGCTGAACTTTTTCCCCTTGCACCCGGTGGGCTACGTGATGGCGAACACGATTACGATGAACGCTTTCTTCCTCACCTTCCTGATTGCGTGGACGGCGAAAGTGCTGGTGGAGCGGTTCGGCGGCAGCAAAGGCTACCGGCGCAGCTTAGCCTTTTTCGTGGGGGTAACGCTGGGTGACATCGTGACGCAAGCGGGTTGGGCGCTGGTCGGCAAGATATTCGATGTGCCGATCTATCAGTTCCTAACGTAGCAGGGTTACTTCTTTTCCCTCTGCGCCTCCCGCGCCTGCCTCAGGAGGTCCCTGGCGTATGCAGTGAGGGCACTGTGCGGATACTGCTGCAGGAATCGCTCCAGCAGGGATATTGCCCTGTCCGGCTGGCGGAGCTGCTGCAGAGTCATCTTTGCCGATTGCAACAGGGCGTTTTCGCCCTCAGGGGTATCTACAGCAGATTCAGCCAGCTGCAGCAGCGATTCGGCGGCTTCTGTGTGGTATCCAGCCTGCGCCGTCCGCAGTGACCAGCGCAGCCACATTTCACGCGGCAAGGGGTGAGCCGACAAATGCTGGCGCGTCTCCAGAAAGATAGCCACCCCTGTTGGCACATCGTTCCGAATCTCGCACAGCACCAGCGAGCGTCGATAGTGTTCCAGGCTCAGCAGCTCATCGCCCGTGATCAGCGCCACCCGTGCTGCTGTCAGATGCGCCTGCACCGATTCGGGTTCCATCTGGCACCATGCCTGCGCGATGCGCAGCGCCTCCAGCACATCACCGCGTGCCTGTGCCTGCACCAGTTGCTGTGTCAGATAGCTGCGTGCTCCCGCTCGCGTCATCCGTAAAGCCAGCGCCAGAACGAGCCCAGTGACGAACCCACCCAAATGCCCCCAATAGCCTACGGTTCCCAGACTGCCCTGCGCCAGTGTGCGCACCGCTCCCGCCAGCTGGGGTATCAACCACAGCAGGATAATCCACAGAGCAGGGATGGAGACCTTGCCCAGCCTCACGTCCACCGCGAAGAAGCGCACCGCAAACGCGCCTATCACCGCTGCCACCATGCCCGAAGTGCCCATGATGGGGGAATCCGCTCGCTCCGGCTGCGCTGCCAGAACCACTATCGCCTGCACCGCCGAAGCCACTATCCCTCCACAGAGTAGCACCAGCAGATACTCATAGCGTCGCACCGCCAGCTCCACCATGCTGCCGAACAACAGTAGCCAGAGCAAGTTACCCAGCAAATGAGCGGCGTTCACATGCAAGAAGCAGGAAGTGAGCAACGACCACCAGGAGAACTGTTGCGGTATCAGCGTCAGCGACTGGACGGGAACGCCTGCTCGCTGTGCGGCATAGCCAGCCACCATCAGCAGACACATTCCCACCGTTATCCAGGGAACTCGGCGATACAGGCAGAGGCTTTTCATTGGCAACCCTTTTCCACGATAGCCCTCCTTATTGTATCGGTTTTGTCTGGCGCTCGCAAAGCGCTCTCCAGGACGAAGGCTTCACGAACTTCTACCCTTCCGTCGTCTCCGCAACCAGGGGTAACCTCACCTCGCTACGCTGGCGGACATGCTCCAGCACGGCATCTATGACCTGCTCTGGCGTGATGCCCTGCGTTTCGGCTTCGAAGTTCAACAGGATGCGGTGTCGTAGTGCAGGATATGCGACCGCCTCGATATCCTCGATCGCCACATTATAGCGACCACTGCTGAGCGCGCGCACTTTGGCGGTTTGCACCAGAGCCTGCGCCCCGCGCGGACTGGAACCGAAGCGCACATATCTTTTCACCGTATCGGGCGCGCCTTCTACGTCAGGATGGGTGAAGTGCACCAGCTGCGAGGCGAAGTCGCGCACGGCATCCGCTATGGGTACCTGGCGAGCCAGCTTCTGCATCCACCGCACCGTCTCGCTGTCGGCGACCACCTCCGCCTGGGGTATCTCCACGCCCGTAGTGCGGTCGATGATAGCGTTCAGCTGCTCTACCGACGGCGATTGCACCAGCAGCTTGAACAGGAAGCGGTCCAGTTGCGCCTCGGGCAGGGGATAGGTTCCTTCCATCTCAATCGGGTTCTGGGTGGCGAGCACAAAGAAGGGTTCTGGCAGCTCGTAGCGCACGCCAGCTACCGTCACCGCGTGTTCCTGCATCGCCTCCAGCATGGCGGATTGTGTCTTGGGAGTGGCGCGGTTAATCTCGTCGGCTAAAACGATGTTGGCGAACACCGGACCGGGCTGGAACTGGAATCGTCGTCGACCGCTCTCGTCCTCCGCCAGCAGGTTTGTTCCCGTGATGTCGGCAGGCATCAGGTCGGGCGTAAACTGGATGCGCGAGAAACGTAGCGAAAGCACCTGACCTAATGTGCGCACCAGCAGGGTCTTACCCAAACCGGGCACTCCTTCCAGAAGGGCATGCCCACCTGCAAAGATGCATAACAAGGTGTCTTCCACCACTTCCTCATGCCCCACAATGACGCGCCCAATCTGCTGACGTAACGCCTGCATAGTGTCACGAAAACGGTTGACCTGCTCTTGCAATTCCATCAGCGAATGTACGAACCTCCGTTCACGTCCAGAGTAATGCCTGTCAGGTAGTCGGCATCGGGAGAGGCAAGGAAGCGTACCGCCTTCGCCACGTCCATCGGGTCCGCCACCCGCCCTACCGGTATCTGTGCGAGGATACTCTCCCCGCGCTGCTTCAGAGGCTCTGCTGCCATGTCGGTAGCTACCCAGCCGGGCGCGACCGCATAGACCTGAATGTTCTCGCGCGCCAGCTCTACCGCCATGCTTCGCGCCAGTACCACCATCGCTCCCTTGGAGGCGGCATAATGGCTATGGTTGGCTTCGCCGCGTATGCCCGCCCGCGAGGCAATGAAGATAATCTTGCCGCTTGCCTGCCGGAGCATCACCGCTACGGCGTGGTAGCTCAGGTTCACCGCACTAAAGAAGTTGACGGCGAACATGCGCTGCCATGCGTGCTGCCAGTGTTCGTAGTTTGGTTCAGTGAAGGAGAGCGGTTCGTAGATGCCTGCGTTGTTCACCAGAATATCCAGCCGACCGGTTCGCTGTACGGTTTGCTCCACCAGATTCTGGCATACCTGCGGGTCTGTCACGTCACCCTGTAGCAGGAAGTGTCCCTCCCCCGCCAGAGCGGAGAGCGTTTTTTGCGCTTCCAGCTCGTTCTGGCGATAATGCACCGCAATCGTCGCCCCCCACTCCGCAAGAGCCAGAGCACATGCCCGTCCGATGCCACGCGAGGCACCTGTGACCAGGGCGACCTTTCCCTGCAAGATGTCACACCTCATCCAGTGTCCCCTCCGCGTCCAACTGCTACCTCTATGATACCCTGTAGATGCCTACCTCGCGGGATGGCAATGTTACCACCCCCTGCTGGGGGGCAGTACCCAGTAGCGTCGTGGCACCATCAGGCACGGGTACAGCTCGCTCCTCGCCGCTCAGGTTGATCAGGAACAGATAGCGTGCACCGTCTTTGACGCGCCAGAGAGCGTCCACTCCCTCGGGAATACCTGCCAGCGTCTCTACCTGCGCCTCCTCCAGAATGCGTGCCAGCAGCGTATCGTACAACGCAGGTTCGCCATACGTGCCGAACGTGTACACCACCCCTTTGCCGTAGCGATGACGCGCAATCGCCGGTTCACCCGCGAAGATGGAATGGGTGTAAACCGCTACCCCCCTCCGCTCCTTTGAGCAGCAAGGCATCCGCCCAGACCGACACAGAGAACTGCTCGCCTGTGTGCAGGCGAATCTGGTTCTCGTCGTTGCCCAACGGGTCGTAGTCGTCTACTTCTACGCCTGCTACCTCGCTCAGCAGGGAGGGCAAGGGTTCCGTGCGGCAGACGTTGCGCTCGTCCTTCACGCCGGTGCGCGGGTTGAGAATCAGCACTCCTCCTTCGCGCACATATTCCGACAGACGCTGCGCATCCCGCTCGGTCAGGATATACCAGCTGGGAACCGCTATCACGCGGTATCGGCTCAGGTCGGCGGTTATCGGTACGAGGTCTACTCCTGCGCCTAATCGGCGGAAGGAGTAATAAAAGCGGCGCACCTGATCCCACCAGCTCAAGCCTTCCACCTGCGGTTGAATCTGCAGTGCCCAGTTTTGCTCGTAGGAGTTCAGGATAGCCACCTCGTGGTTAACGGTAGTGCCGTCCAGTTCCGCGCTCAGGCGGTTCATCTCCTCACCGAAGCGAGCTACCTCGCGATAGCGTCGGCGCGGGATGCCGTCATGATTGAGAATACCGTGCCAGTACTGCTCGGTTCCGTACAGGCACGACCGCCAGCGGAAGAAGAGCACCGCATCTGCACCGTGCGCCACCGCCTGCCATGCCCACGCGCGTATCTGTCCGGGTGCGGGTCTGCGTCCGATGCGCTCCCAGCCGGGGATGCCGCTTTGCTCCTCCATCACCCAGAAGTTTTTACCTTTAATACCGCGCATCACATCGTGCGCCAGGTCGGCGTGCCCTGCCTCCTTCCAGTTGCCGCCGGGGTAGTTGTCCCACGATACGAAGTGCAGGTCTTCCGCCAGCGCGAAATAGTCCAGGCTATCGTGCAAGCCCATGAAATTGTGGGTGACGAAGTGATGGGGAGCAAGGCGTCGGATAATCTCCACCTGCTCGCGCTGGAAGCTGACGGTGGACTCGGAAGCGAAACGACGGTAGTCCAGCCACAGGGAGGGGTTGTGTGACTGTCCACATCGCGCCACCCAGGGCAGGGGGATCTGGCTCCAGTTAGTGTATTCCTGGCTCCAGAAGATGGTGCCCCATGCCCGGTTCAGTGCCTCTAGCGAGCCGTATTTGCGCTGCAGCCACTGGCGGAACAGGTCGGCGCACACGTCGCAGTAACAGAGGTTGGCTTCGAACTCGTTGTCGGTCTGCCAGCCGATCACCGCGGGATGATTGGCGTAGTGGCTGACCATCGCCTCGGTAATCAGGCGGGAGTAACGGCGCATGACAGGGTGGTTCAGGCAGCGTTGCAACCGCGTGCCGAAACCCAGCGGGTAGCGACGGGCATCACGCGGATAGATATCGTATCGCTGGTGCAGCCACGCGGGCGGGGTGGCTGTGGGCGTGCCCAGTACTGCCTGAATACCCTCTTTGTGCAGCACGTCCAGCGCGCGATCCAGCCAGCTGAAGTCGTACTTACCCTCCTCAGGTTCGAGCCTGCACCACGAGAACTCCGCCAGCCGCACCACGCTGATACCCGCCTCGCGCATCAGGCGGGCATCGGTTGCCCAGCGGCTTTCGTCCCAGTGTTCGGGGTAGTAGTCCACACCAACGCGCATGATTTCTCTCCTGCGGTCAAATATCCAGAAGGGTTTTCGCGGGAGGGAGAGGCACATCCTTCTGAAGGATTTCACAGAACTTGGGGAGAAGAATAATCACAGCAAGAAGGGGCGCAAGCGCTTGTTCTGAAGAGGGCTTTTGCGATTGCCGAATGTAGAAACCGTAGAAGCCATCCAGTCTGCAGAAGCGGAGCGGCAGGCTGCCCACCGATGGACCGGGCGGGCGGTGACCTGGCGTTCCCTGTTGCTGGGCACGGTGCTGGTTCCGCTCAACGCCTACTGGGTGGTGCAGATGGAGATTATCCGCTACTCCGCGCACCCCACCACCATTTCGCTCTTCTTCAATGTCATCTTCATTATCCTGGTGCTGGCGATATTGAACCTGCTGGTGGCACGCATTCGCCCGCGCTGGGCGTTGACGCAGGCGGAGCTGATGGCGGTATATATGATGCTCGCTCTGGGCTCCGCGTTGTGTGGGCACGACATGGTGCAGGTTCTGACGCCCACTCTTGCCTGGCCCTACCGCTTCGCCGATTCCTCCAACCGCTGGCAGGAGCTCTTCTTCCAGTACCTGCCCAAGTGGCTAATGGTCTCTGATCCAAAGGTATACACCGGCTATTTCCAGGGCAACGACACCTTCTACCGTGTGCAGTATCTCCTGGGCTGGGCGATACCGGTGCTGATGTGGAGTCTCTTCCTGTGTGTCTCGCTATTCGTGATGCTGTGTATCAACGTGTTATTGCGTAAGCAATGGACGCACCGGGAACGCCTGACCTATCCCGTCATCGCTCTGCCTCTGGTCATGACGGAAGGGGTGGAACAGGGGCGTGTGCCTTCTGTGTTCCGGAATCGCCTGTTCTGGTTCGCTTTCCTGCTGGCGGGGACGGCGGACACGCTGAATATCCTGCACCTGTGGTTTCCCTCCGTGCCGCGTGTGCTCAGTCCCGGTATGGGGGATTTAAGCTATTTTGACCTCGGTCCGCTGGTGACCCAGAAGCCCTGGAACGCCATCGGCTGGACACCCATCTCGTGGTATCCGTTCATGATAGGCTTTGGCATGTTGCTGCCGGTGGACTTCCTCTTCTCCTGCTGGTTCTTTTACATCGTGTGGAAGATGGAAAGGGTGTTGTCGGTGGCGATGGCGTGGGATCGCGACCCACGTTTCCCTTACGACAACAACCAGTGCTTTGGCGCGTATCTGATGTTCTTCCTGTTCAGCGTCTGGCTGAGCCGCGACTACCTGCGCGAGGTACTGCGGCGTGCGATAGGCTTACCCTCCATTGTAGACGACTCGGATGAACCTATCCGTTACCGCTGGGCAGTGATGGGTATTCTCGCAGGGATGGCATTTCTGGTGTACTTCGGCCATCTGCTGGGCATGAGCTGGGGGCTGGGTCTTGCCTTCTTCGCGATTTACTTCGTGCTCGCCATCGCCATCACGCGCATGAGGGCGGAGTTCGGCACGCCGGTGCACGACTTGCACTTCACCGGTCCCGATTCCATCCTGCCCGAAGTGTTCGGCACGCGGCAGTTCAGCCATTCTGACCTGACCGCCTTGTCGCTCCTGTACACGATGAATCGTGCCTACCGCAGCCATCCCATGCCCCACCAGCTGGAAGCGTTCAAGCTGGCAGAGCAGACCCGTTCCAACCTGCGGGGCTGGTACTGGGGAATGATGTTTGCTGGCGTTATCGGATCGCTGGCGGCGTTCTGGGCGATGTTGCACCTGAACTACGACTACGGCGCAGTGAGCAAATCGCGTGCCTCCTTCGGCGGCGAGTCCTATACCCGCCTGAGCACGTGGTTGCAGATGCCCACCGATGCCAACATCACCGCCACACTCGCTATCGGTGTGGGGTTGCTGATCTCCTTTTTCCTGCAGTGGATGCGCACACGCTTTACCTGGTGGCCCTTCCACCCGCTGGGCTTTGCGGTGAGCGGCAGCTGGGAGATGAATCTGGTCTGGATGCCCCTGTTCCTCGCGTGGCTGGTGAAAGTGCTGTTGCTGCGCTACGGTGGGTTGAGGCTGTACCGACGCTCTCTGCCCTTCTTCTTCGGGCTGATACTGGGGCAGTTCGTGGTGGGCAGCATTGCCAACATCGTGGGCATTCTCTACGACGTGCCCACCTATCAGTTCTGGCAGTAGCGGAAGATACCCCCTGGCGCCTCAGAGCACTTTCAGTATCACGACCCATCGGTTCTGGAAAACCACTTCCGTACCCCGAAGTGGCTGTGCCACAAAATCGCGCAGGGGAACTCCGAACCAGCTCTCCAGTTCCGGCGAGAAGGCGACGATGTACTTCACCTTCGCACGGCGTAGCAGATCATAACGCTCTTCATCACTTCGGCGAGCATCCAGAAAGCGCAGGGTCTCGCGCAGTCGCTCGGCGAATTGTGGAGTCTCTCCCCAGTGCCCGGCGTACACCTTGTTGCCTGCAAAAGGAGGAAGAAACACCCCAAACGAGGGGAACGTGAGTACTGCCTCTTCAGGGCTCGTGTTTTGTGCCAGCCACTGGATCGCTTCCCATTCCTCCGGCTCCATGTAGGCGCGGTGCATACCGGTATTTGCCATGTTGCGGATAAGGTTGTGCGCATCGCGAATCAGCCAGCGAACGTTGCTGGGAGTAGTGAGTGCGATGACCAGTGCAGTGACCAGCAGGGCACGTCGTGTGGGGAGATGGCGCACCAGCAGCCACAGCCCCCATCCTGCCAGAGCGCAGAGCGGCAGATGCGCTCCCATCACCATTTTGCGCTCGAAGTTCATGGGCACATGGATACCTGCTATCGCGAAGATTTTCGGTAGATACTGCAAGCCAACGCCTACTATCGCCCAGCAGAGCAGGAGCAAGAAGGGTTCCTCGCGGTGCCGCCGTTCGCGCACGGTGAGGAACACGGCAACCACAGCCAGGATCAGCAGGGGCGCGTATCCTGCCAGCACGTGCCACAGCGGAGGTGCAGAGGTTGGAACGTCGGCGCGGTGGCGGAAGATGGGGTCTACACGATACAGCCAGTACTGATAGGCTACTGTCGGGAAGCCTATCGTTCCCGCTGTCACCGCCATGAACCAGCGCTGCCGATCCAGGCGCTTGAGAACGATGCTGCTGACCACGAGAAACGCCAGCCATGCCACTGCCACCTGGATCACGTCGTAGGAGTGGATGTTGCCCAGCAGCAATGCCCAGATCCCCGCCCGCACTGCATATACCCATCTCCTCTCCTGCACCCCTCGCCAGAGGTCGTAGATGCAAGCGGTCATCAACAGCGTACCCACCACAAACAGCGGGTTCAGATACAACGACAGGAAGGTGAACGCCTCTACCTGCCAGGTGTCAATGGGAGCGTTTATCCCCACATCCCGCCAGAACAGCCATCCCAGCCCTGCAGAGACGCAGGCGAGCCAGAGCGCAGGTATGCGTGCACCATCCGGCAGGAGCCGTTTGTATAACAGCCACAGCGTCCACAACCACACGATGCCCAGCCCCATCCGTGCCGCGTGGAACAAGAACAGCACAGGCAACCCTGTCCAGCGGGCTATGGTGCCGATTGCCCAGAAGAAGAGGTTCGTGGAAAGGCGCGGTTGAGGGTCGGTGGTGAAGCGGTTTTCAAAGAAAAAGTGTCCTTCCTGTGCCTGCCGTATCCAAGCGAGGTACACACAGTTGTCGTCGATATTGTGGTTGATCCAGAAGTACTTGCGTCCCAGTGATAGCCATGCCCCGAAGAGATAAGGGAACAGCGTGAACAGCACCACCGCAAAGATCAAAGCCCGCGCCTTGCGGTCGGCACGTCGTTCGGCAGCTATCGCATTGTCCAAACTCTGAACGTCTCTTTCCATGCACCCAAAGATTTCGTCGATCCAGGGGTGTTCTCCTGTTTCCATCTCGGTGTGAGGGGAGCAGAAGGTGGCTGGTGCATCCGTCACGAAGTACGAGAAAAACCTCATGCACAGAGCAGGTGGAGCAAGCAATGAGCGAACAGGGAAGAGACACGCTGAAAGAGCAGTTTCGTCATCCGCCGAATCGGTATCGCACTCTGCAGATTATTCACAACTTCGACAGCTTCGGGAGCGATGAAGCCACCCTTCGCCAGCGACTGGAATGGCTCCGGGCGACGGGTATTGGCGGGCTGGTGTGTAACGTCAGCTTCAAGGACTACATGCGCAGCGAGGAGCAGTGGCGCATCTTCCTCACGGGGCTGAAGGTAGCGGAGGAACTCGGGCTGCATCTGTGGCTGTACGATGAAGAGGGTTATCCCAGCGGCGCAGCAGGCGGATTGGTGCTGGAGCGCAACCCTGACCTGGAGGCGGTTGGTCTGGTGCGCAAAGTGGGCACGGACGGCAAGCCACGATACGAAGTACAGCGCATGTACGAGGGCACGCACTGCACCGAGAACGTATACAAGAAGCGTCGTTACGTCAATCTGCTGAATCCTCTGGCGACGCGCATCTTCATCGAGGTTACCCATGAGGCGTACGCCCGTCGCGTGCCCCATCTGGGCAAAAGGGTACATGCCATCTTCACCGACGAACCCTCCCTGATGACCACTTACATCCGCCCACCTGCCGACGCGCTGCCTGCCCTGCCGTGGGTGGAGGATTTGCCTGAGCAGTTCAAACGGCGCAAGGGCTATGACCTGATGCCCCATCTGGAGAGCCTGTACACCGACACGGGCAACTACAGGGGCATACGGTGTGACTTCTACGAGGTAGTGGCGCAGCTGGTGGCGGAGCGCTACTTGGGGCAGATTCAGCAGTGGTGCCGCAGGCACGGTATCGCCTCTAGCGGACACCTGCTGGCGGAAGAGAAACTGCTCTGGCATGTGATGTACTATGGCGACCTCTTCACCTGTCTGAGGCGGATGGACATCGCGGGCATCGACATCCTCTCCTCCGACCCGCTCGCACTGGCAGCGGGCAACGGTTTTCTGGTGCCCAAACTGATCTCCTCGGCAGCGCACCTCATGGGACGTACCGAGACCATGAGTGAAACTTCCGATTTCGCCGAGCAGATGGGCGGCAGACGCGCCACCTTGCAGCAAATGAAAGCCACTGCCAGCCTGCAGTACCTGCTGGGCATCAATACCATCACCTCGTACTACCCTGACCTCTACGGCGCGACACACCCGAACAACACCGAGCAACGTCGCGCCGACTACGCTGAATACAACGCGCATGTGGGGCGGCTGAGCCTGCTGCTGCGTGAGGCACAACACGAATGCGACGTGGCGGTGCTCTATCCCATCGCCGGGGTGCAGGCGAATTTCTATCCCACCACGCTCTCGATGTATCAGCCTCATCCCAGTCGCCGACTCAACGAGATAGACGATGGCTTTGTGAACCTGTGTCGCTGGTTACTGCAGCATCAAATAGACTTCGACATTGTAGATGAGGCGGCGGTGCAGAAAGCGCAAATGGGCAGGAAACAGTTCCGCGTGGCAAAAGAGCGCTACCAAGCGCTGGTCATTCCATCCACCGACGCCATTCACATCGCTACCCTGCAGCAGGTGTTGAAGATGGCGCAGAACGGTGTGACCGTGGTGCTGGTCGGGGAACCGCCCCGCTATGCAGCCAGCCGCAACGAAAGCGATGAGCGGCTACACCAGCTGGTGCAGTCCCTGAGACGTGACGCCCGGCTCTTCCCCTCTGTCCATGAGGAGATGGCTACAGCCCTTCGGCAGGCAGGATGTGGCGTGCCGATAGAGCCCACTTCACCCGAAATCTGGGTGGCTCGCTATCGCCTTGACGGGAGACCGCTGTATTGCCTGCTTAACCTGTCCCAGCAAGCCAAGAAATGCACCCTGAGGCTTCCTGACGCGGTACGCGATGCCAGTTTGTGGCTACCGGAGACAGGTGAGGTTCGAAATGCTGGTGCAGGTAAAGTGGTTGCAGAACTACCTGCACTGGGATGCGTGCTGGTGTGGTGATTCCCTGAAGAGCCTCCAGAAAGGGTGCTCAACACTGGGGGCACGGCTACTCCGTGCCCCCATGATGGCTATCCGTAAAGGGGCCCAAACGTCTGGCAGGCGCGATAGTCCGCCGCCTCAGGGTCGGAAGTGCCGAACAGCCCCCATGCATGGGGACGGAAGACGCGCTCCGCAGGCACATTGTGCATCGCCACGGGAATACGCAACGCGGATGCCAGCGTGATCAACTCCGCACCGATGTGCCCGTAGCTGAGCGTACCGTGGTTCGCCGCCCAGTGCGCCATCACCGTGTACACGTCGCGGAACGCCCCTTGCCCCGTCACTTTGGGCACAAACCAGGTGGTGGGCCAGGTGGGGTTGGTGCGCTCGTCCAGCTTGCGGTGCACCTCTTCAGGTATCTCCACCACATACCCTTCCGCAATCTGCAGTACCGGACCCAGACCGTGCACCAGTCCCAGGCGGAACATGGTGGCAGGCATTCCGCCTCGCGTGCGGAATCGGGTAGACCATCCACCACCCCGGAAGTACTCCAGCATGGCGCAGTGCCATGTAGTCGCTTGCAAGCAGCGGTCTACTTCGTCGGAAGTTACCTCCCACCAGGGCTTGATGGCGGGCTTACCGTCTATTTCTTGCTGTCCCGTGCCGTCCAGGGCAGCGGGTCCCGAGTTGATGAGATGGATAAAACCGCCCTCTGCCAAACCGGTGGGGGTCCAGCCGGTCACGCGCTGGACAGCCTCCGGGCTCCAGTAGGTGCGCACGTCGGCGAAGATTTGCGCCGTGCCCGTCAGCAAGTGTCCCCACAACATGCAGATACCGTTGAGGTGGTCGTTCTCCGTAGCGAGGATGTAAGGCTGACGGATACCGTTCCAGTCAAAGGACGAGTTGAGTATCGCCTCCATGAAGTCGCCGTTGGGCAGGTGGTCTGTCCACTGGCGCTGTCCCTGGAATCCGCCGGCGATACCGTTGAAGCCCAGTGCCTCTTCCTCGTAACCGATTTGTGCCAGCCTGGGGTTGCCCACCATCAGGTCCCGGGCGATGAGCGCCATCTTCACGCTGATTTCCCACGCACGGTCCTTTTCGGCGCGGCTCATCTGCTTGTCGGGAGGGTTGTAGTCCTCACCCTCCTTGCAGTACTCTTTGACCCACGCCATCGCGCGGCGGAACTCCTCTTCGTCGTAGATGCCTCGCTCCATGCGCCGTACGAACTCCACCATGTCGACGGTCATCACGCTCATTCCCAGATAGCGCTGCAGAAAGTCCTGGTCCACCAGCGAGCCAGCGATGCCCATCGACACGTTGCCCATGGACACATAGGTTTTGCCGCGCATGGTGGCAACCGCCAGACCCGCTTTGGCAAAGCGCAGCAGTTTCTCCTTCACGTCGTCGGGAATGGAGGTATCGGTGGCATCCTGCACGTCGCGCCCGTAGATGCTGAACGCAGGCAAGCCCTTTTGTGCGTGCGCCGCCATCACCGCTGCCAGATACACCGCGCCCGGGCGTTCCGTGCCGTTAAAGCCCCATACCGCCTTGGGGCGATAGGGATCGAAGTCCATTGTTTCATAGCCATAGCACCAGCAGGGGGTGACGGTAATGCTCACGCCAACGCCCTCCCGCTGGAACTTTTGCTCGCAGGCGGCGTTTTCCGCCAGCCCGCCGATGCAGGTGTCGGCAATCACACACTCTACGGGCAGACCGCAGGCGTGCCGCAGGTTCTCGGTGAGCAGTTTAGCGACCGATTGAGCCATCGCCATCGTCTGCCCTTCCAGACTTTCACGAACGCCCTGCCGCCTGCCGTCGATGGTGGGACGAATACCGATTTTGGGCAGTTCGCCCCTGAGCCGATGGACAGGTGGGTTCTTCGGATGTGCCATAGTGATCCCTCCTCGATGGGGTGAGTTTTCGTCACTTTCTGATTAGCGATTCGGAACGAGGACGGGGAAGTCCTTTTAGAGGATGTTATCCCTTCGGCGGGGCGACGCTTTGGCGCACCACCATCTCGGCAGAGAACAACGCGATTTCACGTCCGCGCTTGCCGGTTTCTATCTGGTTGACCAATAACTCCGCTGCTTTCGCGCCAATCTGCTGTGCCGGCTGGCGCAGGGTAGTGAGTGGCGGAGTGACCCACTGTGCCGTGCCGATGTCGTCAAAGCCTATCAGCGAGATGTCTTCAGGGATGCGCAAGCCACTCTGGTAAATCGCCTCCATCGCACCCATCGCCATCCAGTCGTTGCCACACACGACTGCGGTCAGCGGGGGCGACACGTGCAGCAGTCGCTCCATCGCTTCTTTGCCAGAAGGGGGAGTGTACCTTCCTTCAGCAACCCAGTCGGGTTGCACCTCGATGCTTGCGTCCCGCATCGCCTGATAATACGCCTGCAGTCGCCTTTTCGCACTCCACTGAGTCTGCGGGCCGGCGATGTGCCCGATACGCCGATGTCCCAGCTCAATCAGCCAGCGCACCGCCTGGTAAATGGCTGCGGTGTCGTCCACGTCCACGCAGGGAAGGGGAGTGTCGGGAGGCGTACTACCGATAACCACCGCCGGAATATCTGACCGTTGCGCCCATTGCAATGCGGCGCTATAGGTACGGGGGGCTATGAGCACTACCCCGTCTACTGAACCATCGTCCACGTGCGCCAGGAAGCTATCGGGGCTCTGTTGATACAACATGCTGATAATCTTAACGGGGTAATTGCGGGGCGCGGTGTATTCCAGAATGCCCTCCAGCACCGACATCACGTAAGGGTCCAGCACCAGCTCCTGCCGCTCCTCCAGGATGATCCCGATGGTGTCCGTACGCTGGCGAATCAGGCTACGTGCCACCGAGCTGGGACGATAGCCCAGCTCGCGCACCGCTCTCCACACACGCTCAGCGGTTTCCGGGGAGTAGAGATGGCTCTTATTCTGTAGCACGTTGGATACTGTGGCTACAGACACCCCGCTTCGCGCGGCAACCTCTTTAATGGTGCATCGCTTGCGCTGGACGGACATGCTTGTTCTCTTTCCTTAATCGTTTAAGAGCACTTTTATTGTAGCAAACCTGTTTGGGGATGTCAAGCATTTTAGACGTTGTTCCCAAAATCCTCGTATACACCACAGGAAGGTCCCGTTCCGTCGTCACCCCTGACCACATTGTGTCCCTCCCAGACGGGTTGTTTTCTGTCGCCGCGGATTTGCCACACAGTACATCTCCATCGAACCCTTTGCGCCGAGATTACAGAGTGCTCTCCTGCGGCTCTTCTGCCTCCTCTGCCTCTACCTCCGTTGGAGTGACCTCGATGCGCAGCTTGCGAATGCGTCTGCCGTCCGCTTCCTCCACCACAAAATTGGCGCGACCGTAGGCAATCTGCTCACCCGCCTGCGCAGGTCTACCAAACAACCCGAACACGAAACCGCCAATGGTATCGTATTCGTCGGTAGGCAGGTGCAAGCCGGTTTTATCATTCACGTCGTCCACCGGTGTGCGTCCGTCAGCACGGTAGGTATGGCTATCCAGCTGCTCGAAAGGCGTCTCTTCCGTATCGTATTCGTCGTGGATTTCGCCCACCAGCTCTTCCAGGATGTCTTCCAGCGTCACCAGCCCCGAGGTGCCGCCATACTCGTCGCGCACGATGGCAATCTGTGTCTTTTTCGCCCGGAACTCGCGCATCAGTTCGTCCACCTTCTTGGTTTCGGGGATGAAGTACGGTGGACGCATCACTTTGCGCAGGTCGAAAGGCTCCAGATGCGGATAGAGCCTGAGCAGGTCTTTGGCGTAAACGATGCCGATAATGTTGTCCACTGTGCCCTCGTAAACGGGGATACGCGAATGCCCCGTGTTGCGGATAATGTCCAGCACCTCCTGCAGGGAGGCTTCTACCGGCACGCAGTGCATGTCGATGCGTGGCGTCATCACCTTGCGCACGATAGTGTCGGGGAACTCGAGCACGGACTGAATCATCTCGCGCTCTTCCTCCTCGATGACCCCCTGTTCCTCACCGGCGTCCACCAGACTGATAATCTCTTCGGGGGTGAGCACGCGCGGCGAGAAGTCTACCCGCACCTTCAAAGGCTTCACTATCGCGTTGCTGAGTGCAATCACTACCACCACCAGAGGCGATAGAAGCCACGCACAGACCCATAGCGGACGCGCCAGCCGCAACGCCACTTTTTCTGCATATTTCTCGGCGATGGTGCGAGGCACGAGGGTGCCCACTATCAACGCCAGTAAGCCCGTCAGCACGGTGACGAGAAACACCGCTACCGGCTCGGAGTGCCGTTGCCACCAGTCGGCTTCTGAGAGGAGTTGGAGGAGCAGGGCAGCTCCTCGAGACAGACCCGTTGCCGCTACTGCCGCTGCCAGAAAACTGCTCAGCACCATGCCGATTTGCGCGGTGGCGATGAACCGGTCGGGGTCAGCAAGCAGTTTCTCCACCAGCCGCGCGTTGGGCACGCCTTCCTCTACCAGGTCACGCACCCGAGCTCCGTGCATCGCGCGCAGCGCGCTGTCCACCATCGCAAAGAAGGCGGTCGCCAGTATCAGCACCACCACCCACAGCAGATCGCGAAGGTCATGCGTTTGTTCGGTGGTCTGTTCCGCCGGAGAGGTTCCCTGCGCATACAGCGCGCCAGCCACCAGCAATAGCAGCCATATCCAGCGGTAAGGTCTGGGACTGGGACTGTCGGACTCATCCTTTTGCGTTGTCAAGGTTGTTCTTGCGCCTCCTTCCTCGTTCATGCCAGCCAGTAGATGGCTCCCGCCAGCAGCACAGCCACCAGCGCGCCCAGCAGCACCTCCTGCAGGCTATGGATGCGTCCTTCCACCCGGCTCTGGGCGATGAGCGCTGCCATGCTGAGCGCGAGTATCGCCATCAACAGGTTATTGGAGAGGAAGATAATGGTCATCGCCATGAAGAAGCCCAGCGCACTATGCCCGCTGATGACTCCTCCGTGCAGCAGCGAGCCTTTACGCCCGAAGATTTTGCCCAGGATGATAATCAGCAGCAACAAGACCGTTCCCACCACCAGCGTGACGATGGGTTCGGGTTTGTGCTCCTGCAGGTTCAGGCGAATTTCGTCCAGATGCTGCTCGGTGAGGAACAGCAGGAACCCCACCACGATAGCGTTCACAGCGGTGACCAGCACTGCACCCGCTGCAATGTCCTTCGCCAGCTTCGCCAGCGGATGATAAGTATCCGTAATCAGGTCGACGATGGCTTCCACAGCCGTGTTGAACATCTCTGCCACCAGCACCATCGACACGGTGAACAGCAGGATCACCATCTCTGCCTTATCGAGCCGAAACAGCAGTCCTGCCAGAAGCACCAGCGCCACACTGAAAAAGTGAAAGCGCATGTGCTTCTGCGTGCGGAAGGTGTAGATGATGCCCTCGACGGCGTAACGGAAGCTATCCAGTGGGTTCTTGGCAATCCTCATACGGTATCACTTCCCGGTCGGGTGGCTTGTACCACCTCCCAGCCTCGGCGGTACATCTGCTCGTAGCCCTGCTGGGTTTCGTCTTCGTAGCCCAGCAGGTGCATTACCCCATGTACCGCCAGAAAAGCCACTTCCTCTTCCAGCGTGCGTCCTCCTGCCTGCGCCTGGCGCAAGGCGGTCGGGATGGAGATATACACCTCGCCCAGCGGCGGCTCTTCTTCCAGCGAGGAAAGGTCTACCACCGTCTCCTCTGCCGATGCCTCGCGCAGCGAGAAAGAGAGCACGTCCGTTGGCTCGTCCTTCCCGCGATAGATGCGGTTGAGCGCACGTATCTCTTCGTCGTCCGTCCACACAATGCTGACGTCCCCCTTACTGCAGCCTTCCTGGCGCAGTAAGAGGCGTATCGCTCGGCGCATCCACGAGCGATTCAGAGGGTGTGGCTGCCGATTCGTCACTGTAATCTGCATGGGTCACCGCTGCCGATGAAGGATACTCCACCCGAGAATGGAGCATCGCTACCAGTAATCGGCAAAACGCCTCCTGAATCTTATGTACCTCACGGAACGTTAAACTGCACTCGTCCAGCTGTCCATCAGCGATTTTTTCCTGAATGATATGCTCCACCAGGCTTTCGATGCGCGCGGGCGTCGGGCGCGAGAGCGAGCGCGACGCTGCCTCCACGGCGTCTGCCAGCATCACGATGCCCGCCTCTTTGCTTTGAGGTTTGGGACCGCTGTAGCGGAACTGCTGTTCCAGCACAGGGGTTTGCATTTCGCAGCCGGACAGCGCCTGCTGATAGAAGAAGGAGATGAGGCTGGTGCCGTGATGCTGGGCGATGATGTCGCGAACGGGGCGGGGGAGGCGATACTGGTCTGCCAGCTCCACGCCATCCTTGACATGCGCCGCAATGATGAGTGCAGACAGGGAAGGGGTCAGGCGGTCGTGTACGTTCTCCATGCGCTGGTTTTCGATAAAGAACTCGGGACGGCGCATTTTGCCCACGTCGTGATAATAGCACCCCACTCGCGCCAGCAGGCTGTCCGCGCCGATCGCTTTGGCGGCAGCGTCAGCCAGATGGCTCACCATGATGCTGTGTGCGTAGGTTCCGGGCGCACGCAACATCAGCTCTTTCAGCAACGGATGTTCCGGCGAGCTGAGCTCCAGCAGGCGCAGATGCGTTACCGCTCCGAACGGACGCTCCAACACCGCTACAAAGAGGGCAAAACCGCCTACTGCCAGCACGCTCATCAATATCGCCCACGCCGACCCCACGCTCATTTCGGTAATCGTTTCCTGGTTCATCCAGCCCAGCACCCACGTGAGCACCAGCGAGGTTCCGCCAATCCACAGACCTGCCCGTAGTAAGTCGTAGCGGTCATGCAGCCGCCACACCGAGTAGATACCCACCAGGCTGCTCATCAGGCTGATGGCGGCAAAGCGCATCTCGCCGTTCATGAGCAGAGCGGACTGTATCGCCAGCATTCCCACCAGCAACGTCGCCAGGTGCGGCGATACCAGCACCGCCAACAGCATGCCCGCCATGGTCGTGCTCATCACTGTCAGGTAGCCCAGCTGCACGCCCGATAACGGAAGCCCTAATAGACTGCTACCCAGCTTCACCCCCAGCGCGCTGAGCGTCACCACTACCGAAATCAGCCACAGCTGGCGTGGTTGCTGATACACTCGGGGGTGATAGTGGGCGATGTGCAAAGCTGCCAGCACCACCAGCATCGTCACCAGTATCAGAATAGCCAATACGCTTGCCCAGTGCAAGCGCGGGTTGCGCATCCCCAGAGCGGTAAGCATCTCGATATGCTGTTCGGTCACTCGCTCGCCTCGCCGAATCACCACATCGCCAGCGACCAGCGTGCGATACACAGGGGGCACTCCCCGTCGTTCGCGCTCTCGCAGCGCCTCTGTGCGGGCAACATCGGGCACGCGGTTGGGGCGCAGAGCGTTGGTGCATATCGCAGCGGCGAGCCTGCCCAGCGCGTTCTGTCCCAGATTCTGCATACAGGCTGCCTGTATTGCCCGCTTGCGTTCCATCAGGTCGGCAGTGTCGGCGCGGATCTCGCGCTGCATCGCCTCGTCAACCAACGTTTGGGCGACACCTTGCGCCCTTTGCAGGTCGGATGCGGGCATTTCCAGAGCAGCGCGCACCAGCTCGGTGGACAGGAAGGGCAGCTGCTGAGCCAGCCAGCGGGACGCTTCGGGGGGGCGCATGGTGCGGGCGCGGGCAATCGATTCAAAGGCGTCCTTTACGCTCCGTTGAGCATCCACACGGGCGAAGGGCAGTTGTTCGTAGATAGTCTCTACCTGCTTCGCTGCCATCTCCTGCAAGCGGCGGGTTTCCTCCACGTCCACATAGCGGACGGTACGATGGGCGCGGATTTCACGAGGGCAGATATCTCCCACCTGAAGGGTCACTTTATCCGGGATAAACCGCCCCGAGAAGACAAGGCACAACACCGCGATGGTGACCGTGGCGATACCCAGTCGCTGCCAATCCCAGCGCGGAAGCAAGCGGTAGCGCAGCCAGTGAGATACTGCGCGTAGCCGTTGACGTTCACTTCGTCTGTTCATCGGTCTGGTTGGCTCAGCTCCTCATGCCCTCTCAGGCGAGCAGGATGCCGCTGCATGGGTTTCGCTGGACGGCAAAGAAACCATCGCGGTGCTGGTGCGGCAAAAACCGTTCTCTATTTCGAACGCTGTTTACGTCTGCGTGCCGCCTCCTGTTTGCGGCGCTTGTCGCTCGGCTTGGTATAGTGCTCGTGCTCTTTATACTCTTTCAGGATGCCCGCGTTCTGCAGCTCCTTTTTGAACCGCTTTAAGGCACTGTCCAAAGACTCGTTCGGTAGAACCTGAATCTGCGCCAAAGCAGATGCCTCCTTCACTCCATGTTAGGGTATCGGACGTTTTTCCTCACAAGATTATACCGGAGACGAGCACAAAAAGCAACTGCCGAAAAAACCGTAGTTGCACGGGCAAAAAAACTTGACAGAAAAGATGTACTCGTGTAGACTATAAGCAAATCTTTTCTTTGGAATAAAATGCAAGCACGGCAACAAACTCAAACTATTTCATGAGGTGAAGGAGGCACCAACATGAACCGACGCGCCTTTACGCTGATTGAGCTGCTGGTTGTTATCGCGATTATTGCGATACTGGCAGCCATCCTGTTCCCGGTCTTTGCTCACGCGCGGGAGAAAGCACGGCAAAGCAACTGCCTGTCCAATGTCAAGAACATGAACACGGCGCTGCTGATGTACACGCAAGACTACGATGAGACGTTCCCGCTTACCGCGCCGGACAACGTGCGTGCGTTTTTCACTACGCCCTGGGATCGCACGGCGTCTTCACCATTGGGCTATGCCCGACGGCAGGGGTTCTGGTCCAACTCTATCGCGCCCTACATCAAAAACTGGCAGGTTTACACCTGTCCGTCTGCCCAAGAGCGCAACATCTTTAACATCGATCCGTCAACCAACCCGATGCGTTTTACGGCAGCTTTCACCCTGAACGGCTACCTGCAGGCATGGCCCATAGCCGGAACACCCTCACCCGCCAAGCTCATCACCTTCTGGGAGGGACTGGGTAAGCAGACCATTCCCGGTTTCGCTACCGTCAGCCCCCTGCCGCACACTAAAGCGGGCTTCCCACCCCCTAGCGGTGCGCTGTACCGGTATAGCGAGACAGGCGATGAGTGCACCTCTCAGATGTGGTGGTCGACGGTGTTCGAAGCCACTCACCGTGTGCACGCCGAGGGCAGCAACTACGCCTATGCCGATGGACACGTGAAGTGGGTACGCAACCCCAGCGAGAACTCGCCGTGGGCAGCGTTGGACGAGAACGGTATCCCCACCAGTCTGTGGGTGCCGGATTTCTGCTCCGCCACTGGGTGTTGTCCTGCATGGTGGCATCGGCCAACCATCGAATAGCGAGGTGAAGAATGGGCAAGAGGTTTCGAATCGTGCTGCTGGTCGTCGTTGCTGCAGCGACGGTCATAGCAGGCTGCCAGAAGCAGAAAGCGGAGGTAGCGGAGAAGGCTCCGCCCGGCGCGGCGTCCACAGCACCCGGAGCTTCTGCACCGACAGGCAGCACCCCTACGGCTACCCAGCCGCAGGGTGAATAGCTTTGTGCACAATCTTCTTCCCCTCTCCTCAAGACTTACCGGGAGAGGGGAAGATGGTTACTACTGTCCTGCCAGTGCCGTTCGCAGCGCACGGGAAGCGTTCGCCATCTCGCGCAACGCCTCACTGCGCAACAGCATTCCCTCTTCCTGATAGCGCGTCTCTTTCGTCTCGGCAAACGAAAGCAGGCTGCCTAATGATTGCTGTAACAGACTACCTGCCAGCAGGAACCGCTGGTGAGCGTCCAGCACGCGCGGGATAGGCTTGAGCGCCTGGGTGAACCGCTGCAGGTCGTTGCACTGCGTTTCCAGCCCTTTGAGCGTCTTGAAAAGGGTTTCCAGCGTCAGGTCGCCGTTGCTGTAGGAGGCTATCGCCTCCTGGACCCGTTGCGCCAGCTGGGTGATGCCTGCCTCCACGCCATCTGCCAGTGTGCTGTATACCTCGCCTCGTCGGCTTTCGTCCTCTTCAGGCAGCAAGGCATATAATTTATCCACCGCCTCCTGTGCTCGTGCAAATTGGGCACGAGCGAGGTGCAGCTTCGCCAGACGCATCAGCGGTTGGGTATCTGCAGGCGATTTCTGCGCGGCTTGCGTGTAACACTCTTCCGCCTCGGTGATACGGGCGCGGTTCCAGAGCAAATCGCCCAGATGCAGCCATGCCGCAACGTTCTGCGGGTCACGCTCCAGCATTCGGCGGTACATGGTCTCCGCTTCATCCAGACGGTTCGCACTCATGTAGGCATCCGCCAGCGCGAGCAACAGCGGTGTACTGTCCGACACTATCTGCACCGCGCGCATCCCTTCCGCAACCGCTGCATCTTCCATCCGTCGCTGCAGGTATGCTTCTATCAGGCGGCGGCGAGGCTCGGGGTCGGTGGGCTTCGCGTCCGCCGCTTTCCGGTAAGACTCGATCGCATTGGCGAGGTCGCCCGCTCTGGCGTATTTCTGCCCCTCCTCTAAAAACTGCTTCATGAGGCTCTGAGCATCCGTAGCGGTGGTGGTGCCCTGTAGAGCAGTTTGCGCCTCCTTCTGGGTGATGTCTACACGCGCCAGCGTTGCCATCGGTTCGGCGATCAGCCGAGCCACCAGATTACTGGCAGCGGTGCGGGCGGTGCTCACCGGGTCTACAGTCATCCCGCCACCAGCCAGAGCACGCTGCACCGGCTGACTTTCCAGCTGCACCTGCCATGCTCGTCCACCTGCCACCGGCATCCATACCGCAGAGACCAGGATCACCGAACTGGTCGGCAGATTCTGCAACAGGCTGGGGTCTATCTTTTTGCCTTTAGGCAGGACGGGTGGTTTATTCGACCACGCAGCGCGCACTGTCAGCGCGAACTCCCCCCCAAGAGCCTGCACAATGCGCCGTTTCTGTTCATCGGAAAGCTGGGAGGCGATATCCGATGTCTTCAAAGCGCCTTCCTGCACGAGGCGACGGATGTACGAAGCGGAGGGGTCGTAGATCAGAACATCCACCCGCCGGGTTTCCTCCAGCAGTTGCGCCAGCGGAGTGGCGATGCCTACGTTCGGGTCGGGCTGGTCCTTCTTTGCCTCCACCTTTTCGGGGAAGATGACCACCAGCGGACGACGTGCCGGCAGCTGGGCAAAGGAGGCAAAGCTGAAGAGCACGAGTATTAGGACAAGGTACAGAGCGGTTGTGTTCCACCTAACCCCCTGACCCCCTTCCCTGCGTGGGAAGGGGGAACGGCTCCCCTCTCCTCTGAGGAGAGGGGATGGGGGTGAGGTAATTTCTGCACATCTTCTACTCCACATCATCCTGTTCTACCCTCCGCATGCTGCCAGTCCCTGCTTGGCTGCTTCCAGTCCTCTGCGGGCGCGCTCTACGTTCTGCCCCGCCGCAATCTGCCGTTCGTACTCGGCGATAGCCTGTTGATAGGCGTTGCGGGCGGAATCCAGCTCGCCCAGCCTCTGGTAACACAGACCGATCTGCTGGTAGATGAAGCCTTTATCGGTTGCACCTTGCAGCGCCTTCTGGTAGAGCGGGATCGCCTCGCGATACCTGCCCGCCAGCTGATGTTGCTGTGCCACCCGCATCAGGTCTTCCGATTCCATCGACGGGGGTGGCGGTGCGACCACTCCGCCGCTGCCTCCTGTGCCCGGACGCACGGTAATTTCCATCACCGGCTGGCGCTCCGGTGCTTGCCCGCTCGCGCCCGGCTGTAGTGGCACATCCGGCATCACTACCGAACCTCCGGCAGAGGGTTCGGTGCTACTCGCTCCGCCCTGTGACCGATTGTTCGACGCGGGCGTGTTGGCAGGCTGGGAAGGCACTACCGTGATGGGGGGGAGCGGCGGCAGGGGTGTTCGTCCTGTGCGCGTGCCCGCTTCTGTCCGCTCGGCAGAACGCTCCTGTGGCGGTGTGACGGATGGGGTGTCCGGCGTCACCGAAGGCATCTGCGGCATCGAAGGATGGGTATAGCCCGGTGTAGCAGGCGTATACCAGTTGTAAGGGGCGTACGCCGTAGATGGTGCGGGCTGTGTGACTGCCGGCGTCTGAGAGGTGGACGGCGCAGGCTTGGGGCGCGCCTGATAGTTCATCGCTGCCAGTCCCAGTACAAAGAGACCGACGGTCACAAAGATGCCGATGAGCAAAGGCAGCTGATTTGGCTCTTCCTGGGGTGGCTTGGGGGCAGGCATTCGCAGACGGCGACGCAGCTCGTCCAGCTTAGCGCGATCTGCCACGCTGTTGGGATTCAGCGCAACCACCTTTTCGTATTCTGCGACCGCCTTCTCCAGATCGCCTTGCTTCTCATAAATCAGCCCCAGCAGTGAATGCGCGGAGGTGTTCGCCGGGTCCAGCACCAGCACACCCTCGCACGCCAGAGCTGCTTCGTGCAGTCTGCCTTCCGACTCGTGCGTGAGCGCTTCGTCCAGCAGCTGCTGAATCTTCTCCTGTTGTTCTGGCGAATCGAGCTGGAACGCGCTCTCGTCCAGCGTGGGTATCTTGCGCTCCGGCTGTAACCGATGCCCGCACTGGTGGCAGAATCGGCTGTCATCGGTATTGTATGCGCCGCATTGCGTGCAGAACATCTTTTCTCACCTCCTATAAGAGGCGCTGCTGGTGGCTCTCGCTACGCGGTAACAACCCCAGATGTTCATAGGCAAAACGAGTAGCCACACGCCCCCGCGATGTGCGGTTCAGCAAGCCAATCTGTATCAGGAACGGCTCGTACACGTCCTCGATGGTATCCCGTTCCTCGTTGGTTGCAGCGGAAAGGGTATCGATGCCTACCGGACCGCCATCGAACTTCTCGATAATCAGACGCAGGAACCGCCTGTCGAACTCGTCCAGCCCGAGCGTGTCCACTTCCAGCAGTTGCAGCGCCTCATCGGCAATCTGCTGGGTGATCACCCCGTCGCCGCGCACCTGTGCATAGTCGCGCACGCGCCGCAGCAGGCGGTTGGCGATACGCGGGGTACCGCGTGAACGCCGGGCAATCTCCGCCGCTCCTTCGCGCTCTATCGGCACGCCCAGTATCTCCGCCGAGCGCAGCACAATCGTCTGCAGTTCCTCCGGCGTGTAGAACTGGAAGTACAGCACGATGCCGAACCGTGCCCGCAACGGCGAGGTCAGCAGCCCTGCCCGTGTCGTTGCCCCTACCAGTGTAAAGGGGGGCAGGTCGAGCTTAATCGTGCGCGCCGCCGGTCCCTTGCCGATGACCAGGTCCAGCTGATAGTCTTCCATCGCCGGGTAGAGTATCTCCTCCACTGGTCGGCTCAGGCGATGCACCTCGTCAATGAACAGCACGCTGTTCGGTTCGAGATTGGTCAGTATCGCCGCCAGATCGCCCGGTCGCTCGATGGCGGGACCGGAAGTGGAGCGAATGGGCGCACCCATCTCGTTGGCGATGATATGCGCGATGGTGGTCTTGCCCAGCCCGGGCGGACCGAACAGTAAAACATGGTCCAGCGCTTCCCCGCGCTGTCGCGCCGCCTCGATGAAGATGCCCAGGTTCTCCTTCAGCCTCGCCTGCCCGATGAACTCACGCAGCCAGCGCGGGCGCAGGCTCAGTTCTTCCTCTGCCTCCTCCACCCTGCGACGCGGGGTCACTATTCGCTGTTCTTCGGCGTCATCCGTTCGGCGCATGGTGCGCTTTTCCCTCATTCCTCACCCCTCTCCGTGCCGGGAGAGGATATTCCATACATCTGTCTACATTTTAGACGGCAGAAAAAGGTGTTCCGTTACCGTCCTGCAGTCAGCACCTGCAAGGCACTGCGCACCACCGCAGCGGTGTCGGCATCGGGTGGAAGCGATTTGGCGGCGGTTTCCACCGCGCGGCGGGCGTCGGTTCGGTTGTATCCTAACGCCATCAACGCCTCTACCGCATCTTCCAATCTGTCGGAAGGCAAGGGCTTACCTTTCGCCGCGAGGCGGTCTACTTTGCGCTCCCACGCGATTTCCGCCGCCTTGTCTTTCAGTTCTACCGCGATGCGCTGTGCGATTTTGGTGCCTACGCCGGGCGCGCCGGTGAGGCGTTTGATGTCCTCGGCGGCAATTGCCATCGCCAGCTGCTCGGCATCCATCACGCTGAGCAGGCTCAGTGCAGCCTTCGGTCCCACCCCGCTCACACTGAGGAGCATTTCGAAGAGCCTGCGCTGTTCATTGGTGAGGAAGCCGTACAGGCTCATCTCCTCCTCGCGTACATAAAAGGTGGTGAGCAGATGTACCTGCTCACCCACCGCGGGAAGCACCGCCGAAACCGTTTCGGGTACCAGCACGCGGTAGCCAACGCCGTTCACATCTACGACTACTGCAGACGTGTCCTTTTCTACCAGCGTGCCGCGCACATGCGCAATCATGGTCAGTAAATCACCTTGTTGAGCGGATATTCCACGATGCCCTGTGCTCCGGCGCGTTTGAGCTGCGGTATCAGTTCGCGCACCTGCTTCTCTTCCAAAATGGTCTCTACCGCCACCCATCCCTCGTCCGACAGCGGGGAGATGGTGGGGTTCTTGAGCGCAGGCAATACGCCCAGCACGGCAGGCAGGTTCGCCCGTTCCACGTTCATCTTCAAGCCCACCAGCACGCCCGCGTTGAGTGCGGCGGTCAGCAACATGGCGATGTTCTCGGTCTTCTCGCGCTTCCACGCATCCTGCCACGCTTGCTTGTTGGCGATGAGGCGAGGGGTAGAGACCAGCAACGTATCTACGATACGCAGGTTGTGCGCCCGCAGGCTGCTGCCCGTTTCCGTATTGACCACGATGGCATCGGCGAGGGTAGGCACTTTCACCTCGCACGCACCCCAGGAAAACTCTACCGTTGCCTGCACGCCATGCTGCTGTAGATAACGCTCGGTGAGGCGCACATATTCGGTAGCAATGCGCTTGCCCTGCAGGTCTTTGACACTCTGGATGGGGCTGCTCTCCTGCACCGCCAGCACCACACGCACCGGGTTGCGGGTCACTTTGGAATATGTCAGGTCGGCGACTTCTATCACGTCCACGCCGTTGTCTTCGATCCAGTCCTTCCCGCTGATGCCCACGTCCAGCACGCCGTCCTGCACATAACGTGGGATTTCCTGCGGACGGATGAGCCAGGGTTCCAGTTCGGGGTCGTCGACTATCGGCTCATACGAGCGCGACGAGACGTGGAAATCGAACCCTGCCTTTTTGAACAGTTCGAAGGTGGCTTCCTGTAGACTGCCCTTCGGCAAACCGATTTTGAGCTTCACGCTAATACTCCCAACCTCTCACAGAGTTTCGCGTAGAAGATTATATCGGTTACAGGGGTTATCCGTCAACTGAGAGGTCTGTCAACCGAGCCCTAACGCCTTCACCACCGCCTCGTCCGCTACCGGCTCTGGCTTATCCGTTCGAAGCAGGGCAAATCCCCCTTTATAGTCCCACATTGCCCAGCCGATGCGGTATTTCTGCAACGTCTTCACTACGTCCGCTAGCCAGCGGGCGCGCGAATCGGCTGGCGAAAAGGCGCGGTACACGCCAAACTCCCCACAATACAGGGGCACGCGGTACTGCTTCTGGTATTCCACCACCGGCGACATGCACTTCTCTATCCAGCCGATGTCCACTCCCTCCTCGGCGAGACGACGCAGGGCAGAGGCAGAGCCTTCGGGTAAACCCGCCAATAGAGGCTGCACGTTCTCCCTGTTCAGCGGGTACGGCACGTTACGCAATGGACGCCAGTGTGCGCTACCCCATGTAGCGCCCTGGTGGGTAAACTCGTGCGGCAGGTAGAAGTGGAAGGTGTACACGATGTTATCATCCTCTATCGGGCGGATGGCGGGCAGGTCGTCGGGTCCGCTCCAGTTGTGTCCACAAACAATGATGGTGTGACGCTTATCTACCGAGCGGATGGCTTTGACCAGTTTGATGCTTGTCTCACGCCACAGCTGCGGGTCGGTTTCTACCGGTTCGTTCAGCAGCTCGTACACCATGCTGAGCGGGCGGCGGTGATAGCGCTGTGCAATGCCCGTCCACAGCCTCTCGAAGTGCGCGTATGCAGTGCTATCGCGAGCTACTTTGGGGGCGGGCACGGGATGCAGGTCAATCACCACGCCGAGGCGGTTCGCCTGTGCCCAGTCCAGTGCGCGGTCTACGTACGCGAAGCCCTGCTCGCGCAGTTGTCCATCCGGCGATTGCAGCAGAGCGGTGTCTATCGGCAGGCGCACGTGCGTGAAACCCAGCCGGGCAATCAGGGCGAAATCGCGTTCTCCGATGTAAGATTGCAGATGTGGCTCATCCAGAGAGTGTTGCGAGAGCCAGTGGCTCAGATTCACGCCCCTGGCGAGGGCGCGGGTGACGGCGGTGGGTACGGGCATTGTTCCTTTACCTCCTTCATCTCTTTTTCCCCTTTTTGCTTCGCCGTGGATGCCTTCCTTCCTGTCTGGGCTACGAATCGGTATGTGCAGCGTTCGATTCATTTTCATCTCTAACCTCGCGAAAACATACCTGATGAACACGTTAAGCCTGTATAATAAAATGGATAACGTTACTAAACCGTTTAAGAGGTGGTGAGGATGGAGTACAGAGACTTTGGCAACACGGGAATCCGCATCTCGAGGCTGGGTTTTGGCGCGATGCGACTGCCTATGACCGAGAAAAACGGTCAGAGGGTGGTCGACGAAGAGAAGTCCATAGCCATGCTTCATCGCGCTTTCGAACTGGGGGTGAACTATGTAGACACCGCCTGGTTCTACTGCGACGGGCAAAGCGAAATCGTGGTTGGGAAAGCTTTGAAGGGCTGGCGCGATAAGGTATACGTTTCCACCAAGTACCCCATCGGTAATGAAAAGGGCTATCGCGAACTGCTGGAGATACAGCTGCGCAAGCTGGACACAGACCATATCGATTTCTATCATTTCCACGGCATCGGCGAATGGTTTCTGAAACACGAACGGCGTGATGAATTCATCCGAGAGGCGCTGCGCGCGAAGGAGGAAGGGCTGATACGACACATCTCCTTCTCCTTCCACGACAAGCCCGAGGTGATGATGCAACTGATAGACCTGGGCATCTTCTCGTCCGTCCTCTGCCAGTACAACCTGCTCGACCGCGCCAATGAGGAGGCGCTGGCATACGCCAAAGCGAAGGGTCTGGGCACGGTGGTGATGGGTCCTGTCGGCGGCGGCAGACTGGCTGGGTTGCCTCGGGAGACCGCTGAGCGGTTGGGCATCCGTGTACACAGCAGTGCGGAGCTGGCTCTGCGCTTTGTGTTTGCCAACCGCAATGTGGACTGTGCACTGTCGGGCATGAGCGCTATCGAGCAGGTAGAGGAGAACGCGGCGATAGCCTCCAACATGTCACCTCTTAGCCCGGAAGAGGTCGCCGCTATCAACGCCGCGATGGACGAGAACAAGCGATTGGCAGACCTCTACTGCACCGGTTGTAACTACTGCTTGCCGCATTGTCCGCAGGAGGTGAACATCTCGCACATCTTCCAGGCGATGAACTACTACCGGGTGTACGGCTTGAAGGATTACGCGCGAGAGCACTACAACGCTATCGGCTCACGGTGGGTAAAGGGTAAAAAGGCGGATGCCTGTCTGGAGTGTGGCGAGTGCGAACAGCACTGCCCGCAGCACATTCCCATTCGGGAGCAGTTGAAGGAGTGTCTGGCGCTCTTCCACAACTACACGCAGTGAGAAAGGATCCACCACCTCGTCGACAATGAGGAGACCAAACTAAATGGTGGGCGGTAGTGGATTCGAACCACTGACCTCCTCGTTGTCAACGATGCATCTTACCGTTGCACCATCCGACCAAATGACTACTATATGTGGTGTTATCGCTTGCGCCCCACCACAACCTGTAGGTATGTCGCTCTGCCTTAGTTTCCACCTTTCTACAAGCGCCTGCAAGACTCCTGCAAATCCCGCGCAACTTGCAAGAGAAATCTCACAGGATGAAGGGAGGGTGCAAGAGGGTTTGTGGGGAAGGCAGACCGCTACCCAGTCCCGCCTTCCCCTTCTCATCCTAAACCTCCACTTCCACCTCCTTCCTTACCTGATACGGTAAGTCTTCCACTACATCCAGATAGTTCCGACAGAGCTGAATGAAAAGGTTGTCGGCACCAGCCTTAACCTGAGAAGCAGTAAAGTCCAGCCCTGTCTTCTTCCACTCTGCATAACTGGCTTCCAGCGCCTGAACGTACAGCTGAACCAGATCTACAGCCATCTCCTTCAAGCCCGGAGGAACCTTGCCAGTCCTCACAAAGCTCGAAGGCACATGACGGCAGAGTTCAATGAATACCGTAGAAGCGGAAGACTGAACCTCCGCAACTACAGACCACTGAACTCCCCACTGAGCCAGCAGATCCTTCCATGCCTGAGCAATACGCCGCAGCAGGAAACCATACAGCTTTGCCAGATGTTCTACCAATGGAAATCACCTCCTTATGTTGGTATGAGAGAGGATAAGCTTGCACCTATCCTCGAATACAGCCAAATGAGAGAAGTATGATACCAATGAGATAACGAAGAAGGGAAGAGTTAACGAATGCAGAAAGAAGTAGAACTAACATGAGATAGGTACAACACAGTATACGATAAGCCAGGAAGGAAAGGATGAGGAACGGATACAGCATAGCAAACTCTGGAACGATAGTGAGTTACAGTGTGATGAAAGCCGACTCCAGAAAAGGGTTGACGAGAGTGATGTACAGCGAAAAGTAGGGCGGCTTTAGGAAAAGGTTGACGTGAGTTAGGTATAGTGTAGAAGAGGTTGGCTTTGAGAGAGAGTTGGCGTGGGTTTTGTACAGCACAGGGAAGGCAGGTTCTAGGAAAGGTTGGCGTGGGTTGGGTACAGCGAAGAGAAGGCAGGCTCTGAGAAAAGGTTGGCGTGAGAAAGGTACAGCGAAGAGGAGGTAGGCTCTAGGAAAGGTTGGCGTGGGTTGGGTACAGCGAAGAGAAGGCAGGCTCTAGGAAAGGTTGGCGTGGGCCGGGTACAGTGCGAGGGAGGGCGGCTTTGAGAAAGGGTTGGCGTGGGCCGGGTACAGTGAAGAGGAGGCAGGCTCTAGGAAAGGTTGGCGTGGGCCGGGTACAGTGCGAGGGAGGGCGGCTTTGAGAAAGGGTTGGCGTGGGCCGGGTACAGTGAAGAGGAGGGTGGATGAACGATGCAAGCCCCGCCCCACCTTGTTTTCGCAGCCTTCGTCGCGTTTGGTCTCTTCTCCTTACTGGTGATCTGTTGATTACGGGTGAGTTGTGTGCATTTGGCGGGTGGTCTGTCGAGTGCTATGTCGAGCGTTATGTGAGTGGTATACGGGTTTGTCGAGCGTTATGTACGTCGTGTTCGGTTTGTGTTTGTTAGGTGTTATGTGTTATGGGTTCGGTGTGGTGTTCTCTTCGATCTTGAGGGTGAGTACGACTTGGCCGGAGTCGTTATCCACGAGTGTGTAGGTATCGCCTTCTTTGACGAGTGTGAGTTGGGTGAGTTCTTTCTCTACGTTGACTTCCACCTGGTTGAGGGCTTGCAATAGTTGTGGTGATTTGGTGGCGAGTTTAGCGATGCTTGCGCCGGCTCTGACCAGCATCTTGGGTGCGAAGGTAATGGCGCCTTTGAGGGCTTGTCCGACCAGCATGGTTTACACCTCCTTGTTCTTGTAGTAGACGAAGCGTACTATGTGGTGATAGATTGTGCCGGTAATGTACCCCGATCCTATGGAGACGATGGCAAGCTGAATGAGTTTCCAGCTGAGTTCCAGACTGATGACAATGTCGATAAGTATCCAGTAAAGGGTAAGTTTGATGATTGACCAGATGAAGTTGAGGTTGTAGAGCGAGAACGCGATTGCTGCCAGTATAGAAGCTACGGTGATGCTTTTGGTGCGGTGTTCGCTCAGGTCATCTCGAGTATCGCTCTTCATCATAGTACTCCCTTCTGTAGCGTGTTACTTCTGTTGTCCATTCTCATCTCGTGCATAGTACTCAAAGTGCACTATGTAGTGGTAGGCGGTACCGATGACGTAGCCCAGCACCAGTGAGATGACGACCAGCTCGAGCAATTTCCAGACGGTGCCAGACCTGTCAATCAGGAGAACGATGGCTACCAGTGCGGCGGATACGAGGATACTGTCCGCGCGGTGGTGGTTCATGCGGTCTCTCGTCTGTCTGTGCATGGTATTCCTCCTCATCATAGTACTCAAAGTATACTGCGTAATGGTAGAAAGTGCCGGTGATGTATCCCAATCCCAATGCGGAGATGAGGATGAGAAGTGCGAGCGGCCATGTGAGCACCGGCCTGTCATAGACGAACGTAATCATGAACAGCACCGTAGCGATGGCGGTGCTGGCTATGTGATGCTTGTGCAGGCGGTTGCGTGTCTCCTTATCCATAACGACCTCCAGAGAGAGTGTTCATATACGGTATTACAGATGATTCAGAGGAAGAGACAACGAAGAAGAGAGAAGAAGAAAGAAGATGGGCGGGGACGGACGTAATGGCTGGCGTGAGAGGATGGGGGGCTTTTCCGTCCCCGCCCGACAA
This sequence comes from Armatimonadota bacterium, assembly GCA_026003195.1. Classification (NCBI taxonomy): domain Bacteria; kingdom Bacillati; phylum Armatimonadota; species Armatimonadota bacterium. The sequence goes on along the minus strand of BPGU01000003.1, from coordinate 5,539 downwards.
TCACCTTATGGTCTTTCAAAGAGAGGGGCTATCGTCACAAATGACGCGCCCCCTTTTGCATTGGAGGAGAAGCGATGACCTGAGATGAGTGCTATGTCAAGGATGAAGGAAAGGGTGGGGCTTTCGCCCCTCCCCATATCGCTACGGCTTGCTCAGTTTGGCGATGATCTTGGCCAGCAGTTCGCGTTCGTATTTGCTTCCTTCCTCGTGTGTCCATTTGCCGAACGAGCCACCTGCGATAGCTGCTAATGCTGCTGGCAGGATGGCGAACGGTCCGAGTGCGATGGTGGCGATGGCGCCTCCTGCGAGTGCACCGAGACCGGTGGACTTCAGCTTGTCGTCGTTGATTGCCTTGCGCAGGTGATCCGCCGCCATCTCCAGGAATGCGCGGTCGGAATCGTTGAGTACGGGCTTATGCAGAATCTTCTCCGCCGTCTGGCAGATCTCTCGGTGTTCCATGACCATTTTCTCCTCCTTATGCTTGGGGAGTGGTTGGCTCCCACTCCCCTTTGATTTGGACTAATCTTACGCGTTGTTGGTTTCGCCGGTCTGTTCTGCGGGCTGCTCGGTGTTCAGCAGTGTCTTGACGTCGATCTCCTGTGCCTGCTCGCCCTGGTTGACCTCAATCGTTATCGGCTGCAGGTTGGTGAACTGCTCATGCATCTTGAGGTTCAGTGCGGCAACCAGGTCAGGGTCGACGTCATACAGACCGGTTTGCGGATTGGGTGTGACGAATGCACCGTATGCGCCGACGCTGATGGTGACGACACCGGTGGTCTGCGGCACTCCGGTGACCTTTGCCAGTGCAACGCGCATGCGCACATCGCCCTGTCGGGTTCGGACAGGCCCGTATCCCAGCAGCACCTGTTTGACGGGCACTGCTTCGCGGCGGCGGATGGGCTGCATGTTGTCGTTCACGCCGTCGGGAGTGGGATAGAACCAGTTCGCTTCCACCTTTTCGGGCACGCTCAACTCGAACGGAATGCCGGTCATCTCATCGACGATCTGGCATTTGCCGTTCTCGGTCGGTGGCAGGCAATCGCTCAGCGCCATGAACTTCCAGTGGCTGGTAGCCGGGATTGCCTGTGAGCGGATGATGTGCTGGAAGATGCGGTTCTTGGCGATATCGATCGGGTTCATACTTACCTCCTTACTCGTAGTATTGGATGAGCACTTTCGCCATATTCCAGTAATCGTTCACTTCGCGCAGGTCAATCATCTCCAGCGGGTCGAACGGCAGACCTGCGCAGAAGTGTTGTTCCGGTCTTATCGTGAGCGTCTGGTCGTCCCGTGCGAAATACACCTCATTATGTGAGGTGGTTGCCCAGTATTCGGTGACGACCAATCCGACGCCTTTCTGCACCAGCAGTCGTTCATCCACTTTCCATCCTGCTGGTGCGGTGCGTCGTTCCAGCTCGAACTCGACGAGGTGCTCCTGAACCTTATCCAGTGGGATGTTGTTGTTCAGCAGCACCGTCCACGCGGATTTCTTCTGTATCATACGTGGACTGACGATGATGTCTACGGGTTCATCGTTCACGATGACGTCGTGTTCGAGCAGGAAGGTCATGCCTTGTATGCCGCTTGCTGCCATCAGTTTCAGCGTCATGTTCTCCACCTTATACTCGCCAATCGCTTTCTGTTGCGGTAGTTGTCCGTATGCCGTCCAGCGGTTGGTGGTGGCGACCGTTTCGTTGCGTTCGCGGTCGCGCACTTTCTTGATGTTGGTGGAGAACGGCATTTCCGCACGCATCTTGCTCATACCGGTTGGAGTGACCAGCATGGCGTCATGCACCGGTCCCTCATGCAGATTGGTTTCTGCGATGAGGGTGCGCAGTGGTTTCCAGATGCCCCATGCCGGTTCCTCCTTCCGTTCATCCTGCCATGGGATAGCGTTCTTCCATGCGGACCGGAGTTTGCGTCCGGTTCGGTGGGCAGCGAACGCATCCCAGTTGGGATTGACGGTGCGGAAATGGTCATCGCTGATGCACAGTTTACGGAACGGATGGGAGTTACCGGTGATGTACGGGTTCGCTCCCAGCACGTCCATAGCAGCAAGCACGGCGTTGCGTTTGCGCACATAGTAGAAGTCGTCTTGCTGTGCCTGGTCGCGAGGTAGGTCCAGTTCCACTTCGCGGCGGAGTTGCTCGAGCTGGTTCTGTGTCATGACGATTTCCAGCCCGTTGATGAACTCGCTTTTGTCGTCCGCGCGTGCGAACTGGTCTTGCAGGGTGAGCACATGGAAACGTTTCACGTATCCGAACTCATCATACTCCGGCAGCAGTTTCACGGGGCACCAGCGTTTCGTGCCCGTTCGGGTTGTAATCAGCCAGCCCGCAGCCGGTAGTTTGTCGGAGATACTCGGAAACGTCTCCGTGGAAATCACCAGCGAAGTCAGGATCATCGTACTCCTCCTCCAGTTTGCCCGACCAGAGCTGTTTGAGCAGCTCTTCGGGCGGAGTTTCGATGTGGCGGATGATGCTGCGCGGTCGTGCTCGGCGCATGAGTACGGTGAACACGCCGCCTTCGGGCATCATCCATGCCATTGCTTCCGCGCTCTTCATCACCTCCTTCCCATACGGCAGGTTGAGGATAGATTCGTCGGGCGTGGCGGTTCCGCGGATGCATTCGATGGCATGACGCACGTCGAAGGTGGATTCCGCTTTGAGTTTACGGGCGTCCATGACGTGTTCAATCAATGCCGTGGCGAAATCCCACACCTCGCAGGCAGCCTTTTGCGGGTCTCCAGTCCTTGCAGCATGGGCATACTGGAGTACCCATATCGCCTGAATCACCTGACCGATGTATCGGGTTGCGGTGAATCCCCAATACAGGTCATCGAATTCGGCGTTCGGCTGGATTTCCGGCGTCACGTCCCACTCTGCGAAATGTATCTTGCGGGCGATGGTGACGCGCGGTGCGGGTTTCTCGCCTGAGATATAGCCGGCGAATCCCTCATCGCCATCCGAATCGCCTTGCAGGTCTTCCACTAAGGTGTTCGGATGGACGAGGATTGCCCTGTGCGGATAGTTAGTCACTCTCCGGGTCGGGCGGATCCTGCATGAGGAACTGCTGGCTTGCGGAAACCGCTGGAACACGGTCAAGCGGGTGGGCTTCCCGAAGGTAATCCAGATTTCGCCTTCCGGCACTTCCGGATGACCTACCAGTTTCGCCCAAGCGCACGGCAGTTCATACTGCGCTGTGCGGAGCAGTGCTCGACCGTATTCGCCCTGATTGCGCCCCACTCCGATTACCTGTCTTGCCAGTTCTTGAAGGAGTCCCCGATAGGGTTCCCCTTTCGCTTTGGCGATGGTAATCTGGTGGAGCGTGGTGAAGGGCGGTCGCAGCTGCACGACGGGCAGTTTGGACCGGTTCAGCTGGATATAGTCTACGGGCAGGTTCGGCTTTGGGATGGGGATGAGGTCGCCATAGACTTCCAGCTGTGCTGGTTCGCCGGTGACCATTTCGTGGAGGATGGTTCCGCGATCCGGTACGGCGAGGTTTGGTGCCACCGTGTGAAGCACCTTCTGAACGATCATGTTCCACCTCCTGAACGAGGTTTTGCAGAGCGAGACTATCTAAGCGCCAGATAGCCGAAAGAGGATTATCTAAAGCGACCATTCCTTGAAGAGGAGAGGAGACATATCATCAGAGAGGAGAAGATCAAAGCGAGAAGAAGCGAAGCGAGGAGAAGATGTTCGGTGTACTCGGGTGTGTTATGTGAGGTGTGTTGCTAAAAGGATAGGTTATCGGAGTGCTATGTGAAGGGTGTTGCTAAAAGGGTGGGCTGTCTGCCCGTCGGTGGCTACGGTGCAAGGGTGGGGGCTGTTCCGCCCCCTTTCCCTTGTTAGTCGGCGAATTCGTCCACAGGGATCGCTTTCGGTTCCTGTTTCGTGGTTGCATCGGTGCTAATCAGTTCTTGCGCGTTCGGTTCGTTGAAAGCCCCCACAATCCAGCTGGGTTCGACAACTCGGCTTCCGTCGTTCAGCAATGCCGGTCTCCAGCCGTTGAGTGTGGGAGTGAGGTATGAGACGACATTTCCATGCACCAGTGCCACGGATTTCCTTCGTCCCATCGTCGACACGATTTCGGCGATGATGACGGTCGTCTCTTCCGGTTTCGCGGTCACTTGCTGGGTTTGTCCGTCTTCCACGCCTCTCAAGGTCAGTGCTTCCACTTCGTATCCTACCAGGTTCAGCAGTTTGGAGAGTGGGAATGCCTTTGCGATGCGCAGTACCTTTGCCCTGCCCCTCTTTTCCGTCTTGGCGATGAATACTTCCTTTGCGTTCATGTTTCTCCTCCTTATCATGTAAAGGTTGATTCCAAAGAGGGGCTGTCTATTCCAGCCCCTTTCCGGTGCGTTAGTTTTCCTTCGTGAGTTCCTCCCACCGCACCTGGTCTGCAATGTGCATCAGCGGGTACAGTGCGGGGAATGCGATCACGAGGGACACGGTGAACATGATGGCGATGAGGGTTCGTGTTAGTTGCGATGCTTCCCTCCCTGCTCGCCGCAGGAATGTCCACAGGTCTTTCAACAGTCCCACGAAGTCCTCCTTTGCTTCCTTCATCATTCTCCTCCATGTAAAGGTTGATTCCAAAGAGGGGCTTTCTTATCAGCCCCTTCTTTGCACTACAGGCTCTGGTGCAGTCTTCCGTCCTTTCCCATGTAGAGCCCGTAGTTATGGAGGAACTCCTTCAGTGCCTGGCGTTCGTCCTTGTATTCAGCCTTCGCAATCCATTGCTCTGTACGCCAGTCTTCCAGAAGTCCCATCGCTCGGAGTTCACGTTCAATCTGTTTCAACGTGACATGGTGTTTCATGACTGAATCTTCTCCTCCATTTCCCTGATGAGTTGCATGAGGTTCTCTTGGGTCCGCTTGATGGTGTCGCTGTCGATGCTGGAGCTGATGGAGAACTTCTCGATGCGCAGGGTGAACTTGTTCCCGTCAACGTCCAGCTGCACTCCCTCAATGTTGAGGGAGGCGTTGTTGAAAGTTGGGATGAAATCGTAGTCTTCCATCGTTTCTCCTCCTTAAGAGAATTCCAGAGTGTGGCTATCTAAGCCACTGTTCCAGAACAGGGTTATCTAAGTCCCGGTTCCGAAATCTGACTTTCTACTTTCCTTGTTTCCTTTTCAAGGCGGTGGCTGGGGGCGGGTGGGCGGGGACAAGGTGAGGGTTCTGTCAAGGTTCCTTCGAAAGGGAGGGGCTATTCGCCCCTTCCTCCTACAGCCACAGTTTCACGTCCACCCGGAGGATGCCGTTCTCTATCTTGACGGTGGCATTCTCATGGGTTACGGTTTTCCAGTCGTCGGCTGTGACCATAGCGGTCCAGCCTTCTTCCTTCTTGTGGATGAAGACGGTCTTTCCGCTATCGGTCTCAATCAGGATTCCGATATGGTTCAGGTCGGAATCGCTGATATGACCGATTCGTCCAGCCACCTCACCGCCGAAGGCGGCTAATGGCTGGAACTCTTCCTGCTTCATCCACACCGGGTACTTGATATGTGCTCTCATCCTGCTACCTCCTTCCGGAGTATG